>JAKPJZ010000050.1 GCA_029553955.1 Chloroflexota bacterium | reverse complement strand
GGTGCTCCTTTCACTCCGCTTACCGGTAGAGTGAATAGTACCCGATGGATCACCCTCTCTTGGGATTTCTCACACCCTTCCAAGAATCCTCTAAGACTCGCAACCCGTCGCATGCCACTTCTTGCTCGGAATCCGGCCCCCCTCCCCCCGACTTTGAAACGGCCCTGCCCAGCACACATGGGCCAACCCTCCCCTCGCCTTCACCGCGCCACTGCTTTGCCCCCAATTGACCTACAACCCACAGAGAACGAGTTCTTGCCTTTCCACCATAGCATCGTATAATCGTGCCTGCGAGCATCGGCGAGTTGGGCATCTCGCCTGACCTGCTGGCCGGCAAGACCAGCCTGGCCAGCATCTCGTTGCTGCTGCGACTCATGGCGCTGGCAGCCCGGTTCGTAGTGGGCGCTTGAGCGCCTTGACCCTGCGGATCGGCGCTGTAACCGCAGCCTGGTAGGAGGTATACTCGTGGGTCCGGTCGCAGAATGGGTGGCTGCCAACACGAACCTGATGCTCTTCATCCATGCCCTGGCAAACTTTGTCGTGGCGCTGGTGACAGCATTGGCGGCGCGGGGCCGAAGCAAGCTCAGCCTGGCCGGCGGCCTCTGGTTCCTCACGGGCTTTGCGCTGCTGCGCAGTGTGGCCTGGTGGGTGGTCATGCTCCTGCGCTACCAGACGCAAGTGGTGCCGCCGGGTGATCCGGTGGCCATCGCAGTGGTAAAGGCGGTCTGCCTCCCGCTTTCAGGCCTCTGCCTGCTCCTGTTTGGCGTGACATCGATCATCGCCGCCACCCGTCGGCATCGGTGGCTGCGCTGGGTGGCGCCGGCGCAGATCTGCGCACTGGTGGCCGTGCTGGTTGCAGAGGCGTATGCCCTTGCGGGCGATCACCTGGCCTGGCTGTCGGCCGTCGATCTCTGGACGCGTTACCTGTTGTACTTGCCCGGACTGGCGCTCTCTACCCTCGGTTTCCTGCTCCACTCCCGCGTGTTCCGCGAGGCGAAGCTGCCCCATATCGCCCGAGATTGCGTTGCGGCGGCGGTCCCTTTCGGGGTCAGGATCCTGATCAACGGCCTGCTGCTGGAGCCAGGTCCTGCCTTCATGGGACCGATCCTGCACAACAGCTTTGCCGTTGCCGTGCTCAATCCCTCCGTCGAGCTGCTGCGGGTGGCGACGGCCCTGGGCATTGCCTTCTTTGTGCTGCGGATTATGGACGCCCTGGCGGTTGAGCAGACCAAGCAGCTCGACCTGGTGACCCAGCAACACATCCAGGCCCAACGAGAGGCTTTCGAAGCCCAGAACCGGGCCTGCGAGGAGCTCCAGCAGTGGAGCGCGCAGTTGGAGGATGTCGTCAATACCATGGCGGGCACGCTGGGCCAGCCCTCCGACGGGGCCAGCATCGCGCAGGCGGCGCTGCGCAAAGTGCTGAAACTCACCGGGTTGGATGTGGGCTGGATCCAACTGGCCGACAAGCGACAGCGGGAGTTGGCGCTGGTGGCCTACGTAGGGCTGACGGACGAGTTGGCCGAGGGCATGCGCAGATTCCCTGGCATGGAGGAGATCGGGCTGCGGGTCGTGGCGTCGGGCGAGCCGGTGATTCTCGAGGATGTGGGCAGCGATGCCCAGGCAACGGGTACCCCGACTCGGGAGCACGGGATCCGCGCGCTCGCCGTCGTTCCGGTCA
This sequence comes from Chloroflexota bacterium, assembly GCA_029553955.1. GTDB lineage: Bacteria > Chloroflexota > Anaerolineae > SpSt-313 > SpSt-313 > JAKPJZ01. The sequence continues at coordinate 22,543 of JAKPJZ010000050.1, read as the reverse complement.
AGTCTCGGGAGACAGTGCTGGGCACCATGAGCCTGGCGGCGATGCAACCCCGCCGGCTGACACTGCATGAGGGTAGCCTGCTCGCCGCCGTCGGCCAGCAGATCGGCGTGGCGATAGAGAACGCCCGGCTCTACGAGCAGGTGCAGAGCATCGCGGCCCTGGAGGAGCGGGACCGGCTGGGCCGGGAGCTGCATGACGGGCTGGCGCAGGTCATCGGCTACTGGCAGTTGCAGAACAAGACTCTGGAGAAGCTGCTCTCCGAAGGTAAGGTGTCGCAGGCGATCGCCGAAGTGCGTGAGATGCAGGAGGTCGCTCAGGAGGCCTATACGGGGATACGCGAGTCTATCCTCGGTCTGCGCACCACGCTCTCCCCCGCCACAGGCCTCGTGCCAACCCTGCTGGAATATATCCACACCTTTGGCCAGCAAAGCGGCATCAATGCCAGGCTGGTGATGGCCGACGGCACCCGGCTCGAGCTGGCGCCCTCGGCCGAGATCCAGCTCTTGCGCATCATCCAAGAGGCGCTGACCAACGTGAGAAAGCACTCGGGGGCCAGCCGGGCCTGGGTGCGTGTCGGGGCCGAAGACGAGCAGGCCGTGGTGGTGGTCGAAGACGATGGGCGGGGGTTCGACCCGGCGCAGGTTCGCCGGAACGGCGCCCAGCACTTTGGGTTGGAGACGATGCGAGAGCGAGCAGAGAGCGCCGCGGGCACACTGCAGCTCTCCAGCCGGCCGGGCGAGGGAACGCGCGTGCTCATCCGGCTGCCCTTTGCCCGTCGCTGTGGGAGGTCGAGTTGAGCAAACGCATTCGCCTGCTCGTGGTCGATGACCATGCCATATTCCGCAAGGGGCTGGCCAAAGTGATCCAACCCTCGGGCCTCATCACTGTCGTGGGCGAGGCCGCCGATGGGCTGGAGGGGCTGCAGAAGGCCAGGGAGCTGGCGCCCGATCTGATCCTCATGGATATCCACATGCCCCGCTGCGACGGCCTGCGGGCGACCCGGCTGATCGCCGCCGAGATGCCCGAGATCAAGATCATCATGCTCACCATCTCAGAGGCCGAGGCCGACCTCTTTGAGGCCATCAAGAGCGGCGCCCAGGGCTATCTGTTGAAGAATATCGACCCCGACGAACTGATCGAGATGCTCAAAGGCATCTCGCGGGGCGAGGCTCCTATCTCGCGGCCGATCGCCGGCAAGATCCTGGCCGAGTTCGCGAGCCTGGCCCAGCGCGGCGCCCGCGGCCCCAGCGAGAGGCTCACCCCGCGGGAGACTGAGGTCCTGCAGTTGGTGGGCCAGGGCGCGAGCAACAAGCAGATCGCCTGCCAACTGGTGATCAGCCAGAACACGGTCAAGAACCACCTGCGCAACATTCTGGCCAAGCTGCACCTGGAGAATCGCGCCCAGGTTGTGGCCTATGCCCACCGTGAGGGCCTGATACGCACGTTGCCACCCAGCGTATAGGCGCGCCGCCGCAAAGCAGATCCCGACCTAGTTCTTTGGGGCCAGACAGATGCCACCCCCTGGAGCCACCAGGGGGTGGCTCTTTTTCGCCCCTGAGAGACGGCCCAGTGAGAGCTATCCAGTTGCTGACACTGCCGGTACAATAGAGCGTAGGACAGGCCTCGTGTGCGAAGGGAGGAGGGGAACGGAAGGCAATCGTTGCCCGAGCATCGAGGGGGATTATCAATACTCAGAGGAGGAGGAGACTGTGAGCAAGCTTCTGAACGTGCTGTTCGTGGGGCTGCTCCTGGCCGGCATCGCGGCCGGGTGCGGTCCGGCGCCAACGCCCGAGAAGGTCATTGTCAAAGAGACGGTCGAGGTCCAGGTGACCCCTGCTGTCGAGAAGGCGGCCGAGGCACCCGCCGCGGCGACGCAGCAGGAATGGACCCTGCTGAACCCCGAGGGAGTGGTCATCGTCGAGCCCCTGGTGACCAATGCCCACCCCGAGACCCTCGAGGGCAAGACCGTCGTGCTCAAGTGGTCGGGCAAGCCCAACGGCGACATTTTTCTCGACCGGATCGCCGAGCTGTTGGTCAAGGACGTGAAGGACGTCAAGGTCATCAAGTCGTGGGAAGTCAACCCCGCGCTAAAGGGCTGGAGTGCGGCCAAAGGCAAGAGCGTGACCCTGGCCAAGGCTATCGCCGAGCTCGAGCCCGACCTCGTGATCGGCGCCCAGGGTGATTGAGGGTCCTGCACTTCATGGCTGGCCGTTGACCAGCTCCACATCGAGCGACAGGGTATCCCCACGATTACCGTCTACACCAGCGATTTCATTGGCCTCGCCAATAACACGGCAGCGGGCGAGGGCGCCACCGATTGGTGCACCGTCTCGGTGCCCCACCCCATCGGCGGTATCAGCGAAGCCGAAGTCAAGGCCAAGGCCGACGCCGCCTGGCCCGAGATACTAGAAAAGGCGACGAACTGGAAGCCCGCCAAGACCGAGCTGCCCCCTCAGAAGCCGCCCTATCCTGCCGAGACCTTCAAGTTCAAGGGCACGGCCGAATCTGTCAGCCAGCTCTACTTTGAGAAGGGCTGGTCGCTGGGCCTGCCGATCAACCCGCCCACACCCGAGGCCGTCGAAGCGATGCTCAAGGGGACGAGCCGCAAGCCCGACGAGATCCTGGGCAAGGTGGGGCCGCGCGATAGCAATCTGACGGTGGAACTGGTGGCCGTGAACGCGGTGATGGCCGGCTGCAAGCCCGAGTACATGCCGGTGCTGATCGCGGCCATCGAGGGCCTGCTGGAACCCAAGGCCAACTGGAACGGGCTCAACACATCGACCGGCTCGCTGGGCTTTCTCGTGATCGTCAATGGGCCGATCGCCAAGGAGGTCGGCATCACCGCCGGCCAGGGCGCCGTGGGCGCCGAGCAGTATGCCAACGCGACCATCGGCTATGCCATCAACCTGATCTCGGATGTTGTCGGCGGCTCGCGGCCCGGCACGGGCGACATGACGACCTTCGGCGCCCCGCACGAGTTTGTGGCCTGGGTGTTTGCCGAGAATGAGGACCAACTGCCCAAGGGCTGGACCCCGTACCACGTGGGCAAGGGCTTCAAGGCGACCGACAGCGTCGTCACCGTGATGGGCGTGTACCCTGGCGTCGATCACGTCGACCATGGTGCGACGACGATGGATGGCTACCTGGCCGGCTGGAAGACCGTGCGCGGCGGCGGCGGCTGCTTCCGCTCGAACGGAGCCACGATCACGCAGGCCATCGTCTTTGGGCCCGAGCTCGCCAAGTTCGCCGTAGAGAAGGGGCTGGACCGTGACGGCTTCCGCCAGGCCTTCTGGGAAGCGTCCAAGATACCGTACTCGGAGATCGACGCCTGTGTGCCCAAGTCGCAGGTCGAGCCGCTCTTTGGGGCGGTCGGCCCCGACACGCTGATCCCCATCACCGACAAACCGGAGACGCTCCACTTTTTCGTGGGCGGCGGAGCCGGCAAGCACTCGCACATCTTTACCGGGTTCCAGGCCGATTCGATCGTCAGCAAGCTCGTGACCAAGTAGAGGCGTAGATAGGGGCCTTTTCGGCGGGTCGGCTGACCCTGGCGCCCCATGGGCGCAGCGCAGCCTCCACAAGCGCAGCCGTCTGTGCGCCCGCGACGGCCACGGGGCAGCCAACCCGCCGAAAAGGCGCCCCTTTTGGGGCGGAGCTGGATGGAAGGACAAGAGGTGGAGCCTGCTGTATGCGGAAGACAATGGACGCACGTTTCGCCGTGTTGATGGTGTTCGCGCTCATGGTGGCGTCATGCAGCCCGGTAGCGGCCCCAGCGCCCGCGGCTGCCACGGCAACCAGCGCGGGCGTGGCTGCCGCTTCGCCCGTGCCCTCGGCGACGCCCGAGCCCCAGGTCCTCACCATACACAACCCGGCCGGCATGAGGGCCGATGGGGTCTATGTCGATGAGCTGCTGAAAAAGTCGATGGTCGAGCAAAAGGTGACGGGGCCGGCCCTGGCCGCCGAGTTTCCCAGGTCGGCGACCGAGCGCATCACGATCAAGGCCGACGCCTCTGCCGAGATCAACGATCTGTTCTTCAAGCGGGGCTGGGGCGACGGCCTGCCGATCGTGCCGCCCACCGAGGAACGGGTCATGGCAATGCTGGCCGGGACCGACCTGGCGCCCGACTGGGTGGTGGGTGAGCTGCAGCCGATGGGCGGGCAGGCGACGGTGGCCAAGATCGCCGTCAACGCGGTGATGGCCGGGTGCCGCCCTGAGCATATGCCGATCCTGATCGCGGCCGTCGAGGCGATCCAGGATGCGGGCTTTGACCAACTTGGGATAGCGACAACGACGAATCCCGATACCCACATGCTGATCGTCAGCGGGCCCATCGTCGAGCAGGTGGGCCTCAATGCAGGCACCAGCGCCCTGGGCAGAGGGTCGCGCGTGAATGCGCCGATTGGCCGGGCGTTCCACATGCTGATCAACAACGTCGGCGGCGCCTGGCCGGGGGTCAGCGACATGACGGCCCTGGGCCATCCGGGCGACTTTGCCATGTGCCTGGCGGAGAACGGCGAGCGGAGCCCGTGGACGCCCCTGCATATGGACCTCGGCCACCCCAAAGATGCCAGCGTCGTCACGGTGCTGGGCGTGACGGGGATGCAGAACATCATCTCCATCGGTATGACCAATGATGAGTTCCTGCAGAAGGTGGCCGATCTGATCACCGCAGGCGACAAGAGATTCAAGAACCTGCAGTTGCTGATCATCCCACCGGACGTGGCAATCGAGATGGCCAAGGCCGGCTACACCAAAGACATTATCAAGGGGGCGGTTGCCGAGCGTGTGGGCGACCCTGCCTTCAAGGACAAGCTGTTGGTCCTCGTATCGGGCGGCCCAGGCGAGAAGAACATGTTGATGCCGAATTGGTTCAACAACACCAAGCCGGTCAGCAAGGCCATCCGCCTGCCGAGCAACTGGGCAGAATTGCTGAAGAACGCCGAGGAGTAGGGGCGCCGCCGTCCGCTCCAGGTAGACCTGGCCATCGCGGCGCGGATCGATGACGGCGGCCTCGTGACCGTCGCCGACCAGGTAGGAGTAGTGGGCCAGGTTGGGCGACTCTATGCGCTCGAAGAGCATGCTGCCTCGCGCAGGTCGGGCCTGAGCTCGCGCGCCACATCCTGCAGTTGGCCGGGGCTGACCGCCTCCTTGAGCACGGCAAAGACGCCCTGCATGGCCCGCTCGGCCTGCGCCGGCGTGCCGAGCGCCAGTTCGCCTTGGATGCGGCCGGCGAAGGAGGCCATATCCTCACCTCCGTATCGAGCACGTCTCACACACGACTTCAGCCTCCGGCTCGCCACGCAGGGCGGCGTCGATCCAGGCCATGATGGCGTCTTTCGACGGGACACAGCCCTGCGCCCTGACGTGCTTGTTGATGGCCAGGCCAGGCACGGCCAGCACGCCGTACGAGAAGGTCGCCCACCAGGAGCTGACCCGCTCGACCTTGGCCTCGACGTTCAGCTCGCAGAGCGCCTCGCGCACGTTCGCCTCCAGTTGCGGGCAGCGCGGGCAGCCTTCACCGAGGATCTGGATCTCCAGCATCTGTCACTCTCTCCCATCGGTCCGCTTTGGCAAGGGAACCTGCCGTCAGGCTACCCCAGGGGTGCGTGGGTGTCAAGCCTACAGCCTCCCTGAGGTTGAAGCATCGCCCGATTGTAGCCGACCGGCTCCCATGCTTCGCGCCGGCCCGGTAAGGAACCTAAGAGGGAAATGGTGGTCTGGGTTGCGCCGCAGGCCGCCCGCGGGCGGCCTGCGGCGCAACCCAGACCACCATTTCCCTCTTAGGATAGAGCCGGGGTCGGCGGAGCGGTCAGCCCGGCCAGAGCCTAAGGCGCCCTTCAAGCAAGGGCGGCATGGACAGCACGCGTCATCTGTGTTATACTCGCGTCATGGACGCCATCTACCTGGACTATAACGCCACGACCCCGCTCGACCCGGCCGTGTCAGAGGCGCTGCGGCCCTACCTGGCGCCCGGCCTCGCCGGCCGCTTCGGCAACCCCTCGAGCGCCCACGAGCGCGGCCACGCTGCCCACGAGGCGCTGGCCGAGGCGCGCAGTCAGGTGGCACAACTCTTGGGCTGCGCGCCGCCGGAGGTCGTCTTTACCGCCAGCGGCTCGGAGGCCGACAACCTGGCCATCAAAGGGGTGGCCGCAACCCACGCCGTCGGGCACATTATCACCAGCGTCGTGGAGCACCCGGCGGTGCTCAACACCTGCCGCTCCCTCGAGCGCCGCGGCTGGCGCGTGACCTACCTGCCGGTCGGCGGCGACGGCCGCGTTGACCCGGCCGCGGTCGAGCGCGCCTTATGCGACGAGACGGCCCTCGTCTCGATCATGCATGCCAACAACGAGACCGGCGCCCTGCAGCCCATCGCCGAGATCGCCGCCCTGGCGCACCGCCGCGGCGCGCTGATGCACAGCGACACGGCGCAGTCGGTAGGCAAGGTGGATACGCAGGTGACGGCCCTCGGCGTTGACCTGTTGACCGTGGCCGGCCACAAGCTCTACGCGCCCAAGGGCGTCGGCGCCCTCTACGTGCGCCAGGGCGTGGCGCTGGAGCCGCTGGTGCACGGCGCCGGCCAGGAGGGCGGCCGCCGCGCCGGCACCGAGAATGTGCCCTACATCGTGGCCCTGGGCACCGCCTGCCGCGTGGCCGCAGAGACGATGGCCGTCTATGCCCCGCGCCTCCAAGAGCTGCGCGACCGGCTGCAGGCGCGCCTCGAGGCGGCGGTGCCCGGCCTGGCGCTGAATGGCCCCGCCGTCGAGCGGCTGCCCAACACGCTCAACGTGAGCTTCCCGGGGGTCGACGGAGAGGCGCTGCTGGCGGCCACGCCCGCCGTCGCCGCCTCCACCGGCTCTGCCTGTCACAGCGGCTGCAACGAGCCCTCGGCGGTGCTCACCGCCATGGGCCTGGGCCGCGAGCGCGCCCTCGGCGCCCTGCGGCTGAGCCTGGGCAAGTTCACCCTTGAAGAGGATGTGGAGCGCGCCGCCGCCGCGCTCGCCGCAAGCTGGCGCCGCCTGGCATAGCCCCTGATCAGAAAATGGGGCTCCGGTTCACCGCAGAGGCGCAGAGGACGCAGAGGACAAGGATCTCTGCGTCCTCTGGTTAATTGGCCCCATTTTCTGGATCAGTCCCTCATGCCCGATTGGGCACAACGTAGCACGAAAACGCCCACGAAGCCGCCTACAGCGCCCACAAGGGGCTAGGCTACGGGTTGGCGCGCGTTTTCAGGTCAGGAAGGCAACGGCCATGGGCCGCCCGCCTCCCCCTCCCACAGATACCGCATCTCGGCGCTGCCGGCGAGCAGATGCTCGAGCGTGCCCTCTGCCTCCACCCGGCCCTCTTTGAGCACGATGATGTGATCGGCGCGGCGCAGTGCGGCCCGCCGGTGTGAGACGACGAGGCAGGTAGGGGCATCCGGCCCAGAGGGCGACAGGCGCTCCCACAGCAGCCGCTCCGTCTCTACATCGAGCGCGCTCGAGAGGTCGTCGAAGACGAGCAGCTCGGGCTCGCGTACGAACATGCGCGCCGCCGCCGCGCGCTGCCGCTGGCCGCCCGAGAGGCGCACCCCCTTGGCGCCGATCAGGGTATCGAGGCCGGCCGGCAGCGCCACCATATCCTCCTCCAGCACCGCCTGGTGCACGGCCGCCGCCAGGCCCACCTTCTCCTCAGGCAGGCCCAGCAGGATGTTATCGCGCAGCGACTCGCTGAAGAGCAGCGGCACCTGCGGCGTGTAGGCGCTGCGCGGCGGCACAAAGAACCCGGCCGGGTCGGTTACGAGGGCGCCGTTGCAGCGGATCTCGCCCGCGTCGCAGGGCAAGAGGCCCAGCAGCGCGCGCAACAGGGTCGTCTTGCCCGAGCCGATGCGCCCGGTGATAACGGTGAAGGAGCCGCGCCGCAGGAGCAGACTCACGTCGCGGATGCCACGGCCCGTTTCGGGGTAGAGGCAGGTCAGGCCGCTGACGCTGACCTCCTCGATGCGCTGCTCGGGGGTCTTGGCCAGGTAGGGCACCTCGGGCAGCGGCCCCTTTAGGTACACCGGCGCGTGGGCCACCAGCGCCTGTGGCGGCGCCCCCGGCAGCAGCGCTGCCAGCCGCGAGAAAGAGACGCCCACCTGCCGGTACCAGGCCCACTTGGTGCCCAGCAGCCCCACAAAGTCGTTCACAAAGCCGAGGTAGAAGACAAAGAGCGCGAAATCGCCCACGGTGAACGAGCCCACGCGCATCGCTTGCCCCGCCAGGAGTAGGATCAGCCCCGAGCCCAGTTGAGCCGCATTGTCGAACACAGACTGCAGCAGCCCGCTGTAGAGCTTGTCTTTGAGCGCGGCGCGGCCGCGGGCCTCGTTGAGCTCGCGCAGGCGCGCCACCATGCGCTCCTCGGCCGTGGCCACCTGGATGGCCTGGGCAGCCCCGAAGGCTTCGCCGATCCAATCGCTCACCTGCCCCGCCGCCTTGCGGCTGGCCTCGCGATAGCGGTAGAGGCGCGCCTGGGCGATGCTCGCGGCGACGACTACGATCGCCAGCGGCAGGCACACCGCCAGCGAGATACGGGCGCTGATGCGCAGCATGACCACAATGGCCACCAAGGCAAAGGATCCAAAGCCGAGCAGGATCAGCGACTCGGCCATAAAGTGGGCCACCTCATCCACGTCGTCGCGCAGACGGCTGATGGCCTCGCCCGACGAGCTGGGCACGGCGCGCGCCCCGGGCGAAGCGAGAATGTGCGCAAAGAGGTTGCGGCGCAGCAGGGCAGCTACAGCGTAGTGCAAGGCGAACCACGAGGCGACGTCGCCAAAGGTCACGGCCACGCGGGCGAGGGCGTTGGCGACAAAGAGGGCCACGATGCCGGCCACGCCGATGGCCGCCGGGGCCGCGCCGGTCAGGGTGTCGAAGAACGCCTGTGTGAGCAGCCCCACGATCTGCGGCGTCACGCCAAAAAAGAGGATTTCCAGCAGGCCCAGCAGCAGGTACAGCCCCGGCCGGTAGCAGGCCAGCCGCCAGATGTAGCGCCACGATGGCAGCACTGCGGCCCCCGTTTTGGTATCGTTCATGCCAACACCTCCTCCAAGCCGGTCTGCAGCAAGCGCGCGAAACGCGAGCCGGCGTCGCCGGCCAGCGCCTCACGGGCGCCGTGCTCGCAGATACGGCCGTTCTCCAGGATCATGATCTCGCCGGCCCGGCTGACAGTGCTCAGCCGGTGGGCGATGATGATGGCCGTGCGCCCGCGCAGCAGGTGAGCCACGGCGCGGTCCACCAGGCGCTCTGTCGCCGGGTCCAGCCGCGAGGAGGCCTCGTCGAGCACCACCAGCCCCGGGTCCTGCAGGAACACGCGGGCAAAGGCCAAGAGTTGGGCCTCGCCCGCCGACAGACCCCCGCCGCCCGTTTCGAGCTCGCTGTCGAGTCCGGCGGGCAGAGTGCTCAGCCAATGGTCAAGCCCCAGCTCGCGCAGGGCGGTCAGGATGCGCGCGTCGGAGATGGTGCCGTTGTAGAAGGTCAGGTTGTCGCGCACCGTGCCGTGGAAGAGCTGGATGCTCTGCGTCACCATGCCGATGCGCTGTCGCAGCTTGGCTACGGGCAGGCGGCGCAGGTCAACCCCGCCCAGGGTCACGGCACCATCATCGGGGTCGTAGAGCCGGAAGAGCAGGCGGGTGAGCGTTGTCTTGCCGCTGCCGGTGCGTCCCAGCAGCCCCAGCACCGCGCCCGGCGGCAGCGCGAAGGTGATGCCCTGCAGTACCGCCTCTTCGCCTTGGCCTTCTTCAGTGTCGCTGCCCGCCCTGCCATCGTGGTAGGCGAAGGAGACATCGCGGAAGGCCACGGCCAGCGGCCCGGCAGGCAGGGCGCCGCCGGCGACCGCAGGGTCTACGATGCGGTTCGGCACGGCCAACAGCGCGCGGATGCGCCCTACCGCCGCGCCCGCGCGCTGCAGCTCTTGCAGTTGGCGCGCGATGCGCTCCAGCGGCCGCTGCAGCATGATGGTGTAGCTAAAGGCGAGGTAGACGGTGCCGATGCTCACTGCGCCGGCGCCGAAGAGGTGGGCGCCGAGGGCGAAGGAGAGCGCCATGCCCAGGGCGGTGAGCAGGATGTGACTGGTGAGCATTACGTTCGCCATCAACCCGGCCCGCAGCGAGCTCGCCATCTGCCGCCGCATGTGCCGGTAAAAGCCGCGCATGACGTAGGCCCGGGCACCGTTGGCGCGGATGTCTTCGCTGCCGGTCAGTCGCTCCTCCATGTAGCCGTACAACTCGGCGCTGGCCTGGCGCTCGGCGGCCCAATGGCCCACGGCGATGTTGCGCAAGCGCAGCAGCGTGGCGAGCGTGGCCAGGGCAAAGGCGCCAAAGCCGAGGCCAAGCCGCCAGTCCTCGCGAAGCAGCAGGGCCAGCGCGCCCACCAGCAGCAGGGCATTGCCGGCCACCTGGATCACGAGCTGCGAGAAAAAGCTCGCCAGGGCGGTCACGTCGCCGTCGATGCGCTCGATCATCTCGCCAGGCGTGTGGGCGCTGTGAAAGCCCATATCGAGGCGCAGGCAGTGCCCGGCGAGGTCGGCGCGCAGGCCGTTGGTGGCCGTCCAGCCGAGGCGCTCGCCCACATAGGTGGCGGCCACCGAGACGACCTGCTGCGCCAGGGCCACGGCCAGGAAGAACAGGGCCAGCCGCAGCAGCGCTTCGTTGGGCGCGCCCGCCTGGGCGCCGTCGATGAAGCGGCGCATGAGTTGGGGGTTGGCGAGTTGCAGGCCGATCTGCGCCGGCACCAGCAGCGTCAGCAGCAGCGCCAGGCACCATTGCGGCCTGAGATAACGAGATAGCAGGGCCCAGTAGGCCCGGAGAGGGATGTGCACGCGTGTCTCCTTATCATGGAATGAGCCGTGGCGGCTGGTACCCACGGCCGGAGGCACGCCACAAAGCGAGGTGGGGATGTGCAGGGAGAGCCACAGGCCATGGGTGCGCGCAAAGGGTGCCGCGGCCTGTGGTGCGGACGAGAAGCGCTGCGTACAGGCTGGGAGTGCCCTCTGCTCAGGCGGAGGCTGGCACCATGTTGGCGAGGCTCATCGTACCCTCCCTGGTGAACGCGCTGTGAGGTGTCTGCAGTGTATCATGGATTGTGTACTGGGTCAAATGTGCGGGCTATGCGACACCCTTACCGGCAGCCGTTGAGCGCCAGCAGCGTCGATCCTTAAATCTTTGCTCATCCGGCATTACCCTCTTGACAGCCTAGAACTTTTGTGCTATTATGGACGCAGATGACCCACTCCGGCCGGACCAGGATGAGGCCCCCGTTCAGCCGCGGTCGCGCAGGGCATAGCCCGGCAGTACGGCGGCGCAGCGGGCGGCCGGCGCGGCGGGGTGGGCCAGGGGCGGGCACGCGCTCGCCCCTCCAACTGAAAAGGGGGCCCCGCATGCAGTTCGGGCTGCAGGCGGGTGCCTTCAGCGGTGGGCCGCCACGCGCATGCAGGCGTGGCCTTGCCCACTGAGCGGTGCGGCCAAGTGGCCGGCACCGGCGGAAAGCCGGCGCCGGCCTTTTTCGTTGGCCGAGGGCGTGCCCAAGTCGTAGCCTAGCCCCTTGTGGGCGTCGTCCACAGGTCTGCTGGCACGCCCGAGCCGGGCGGCGGTCCCTGCGGAGAGGGGCTCGGGCCGCTGCCCGGCGGCGTGGACGCGGCGGGCCGTGAGGCCCGATGGGCGCGCCGGCGTGCTGCCCGAAACAGGCGCCGGGTCGGGTGGGCCGGGCGGAGGAGATAGCTTTCCGACCTCCGCCCGGCCTGCGGATAGGAAGCGTGATGCGTAATGCGTAATGCGCAACTGCGCTCGCGGGTTGCGTTTGCTCTGCGTCGATGCCAACGGAAAACGCAACACGCAATACGAGCGAGCCTCATGCCTCACGCATCACGTATCACGCCCCGCAACGAGGAGGTCCCGATGAGCCTACGCACGCGCCTCGCCGAGCGCTTTTTCGGCGATGTGATCCGCTCTCACGTAGAGCAGGCGGTCAAGGTGGTCGACGATCGCTGGTGGGCCCAGCTCGGCGGCGCTGCGACCACGCAGGACCGCGCCTGGCATGAGGTGCAGGGCGACCTTACCGACGCCCTCGAAGCCTGGCGCGCCAACCCGCTGGCCTTCCGCATCGTCAGCCTGACGACCGATTTCGTCGTCGGCGAGGGGCTCGCCGTGCGCTCGCGCGTGCCCTGGGCGCAGGCATTCCTCGAGCAGTTCTGGGAGCATCGCCAGAACCGCCTGCCGCTGCGCCTGCACCGCTGGTGCGACGAGCTCAGCCGCAGTGGCGAGCTGTTCCTGGTGCTCTCGACCAACCAGGCCGATGGCATGTCGTACGTGCGCGAGGTGCCGGCGGCGCGCATCGACCGCATCGAGGCCGCCGCGGGCGACCTGGAGCGCGAGCTGCGCTACCACGAGCTGACCGGCACGCTCGACGGCCGCTGGTGGCCGGGGCCGGGCGCGGCTGAGGCGCTCGAGGCGCCCCAGCTGATGCTGCACTATGCCATCAACCGCCCGGTCGGTGCGCTGCGCGGCCACAGCGACCTGGCGCCCATCCTGCCCTGGCTCAAGCGCTACAAAGAGTGGCTCGAAGACCGCGTGCGCATCAACCGCTACAAGGGCGCCTTCCTCTGGCAGGTGACGGTGCGCAACGCCGGGCCAGGGGTGCTCGAGCGCAAGCGCGCCCAGTACCTGCGTGCCCCGGCGCCGGGCTCGGTGCTCGTCACCGACGAGTTTGAGGAGTGGCGCGCCGTACAGCCGGCCATCGAGGCCGCCGATGCCTCGCCCGACGGCCGCGCTATGCGCATGATGATCGCCGCAGGCGCGGGCATCCCCCTACACTTCCTCGCCGACGCCGAGGCCACCAACCGCGCTACCGCCGCCGAGATGGGCACACCCACCTACCGCCACTATGACCACCGCCGGATCGAGTTCTGCGCCATGCTCGTGGACCTCTGCGGCTGGGCCCTGCGCCGCTCACACCCGCCCACTACAGCCGCAGTGGCCAATGACCTGGCCCTCTACTGGGAGGCACTGAGCCCGTCACTCAACCCAGCAGAAACACTGCCACAAACACCAACAGCAACGCAAGAGCAGTAGAAGGAGGCCCCACCCATGCCCCTCGTTCAAGTCGAACTAGCCGTCACCGCCGGCAGCGGCACAGAGTTCGAGGTGGTCTGCATCCGCCCTGGCCCGGCCAACGGCCTGCAGTACCCACCGGCGGTGCTGGCAGCCTCCACACCCCTCTGGGACGGCGTGACCTCGTTCGCCGACCACGCCGACGCCCTCGACCGCACCCGCGCCGGCGGCCGCAGCGTCCGCGATGTCTGCGGCGTGATCGCCCAGCCAACCTGGGACGAGACCCGCGGCATCACGGCCACCCTCAGACTCACCGGCCGCGCCGGCGAGGAACTGTCCCCACTCCTCAGCGGCCTGGTGCACGACCGAGACGCGGGCCTGCCCGTACCCAACGTCGGACTCTCCGCCGACCTGCTCATCACCCACAGCCAGAACGTCGTGGTCCAGATCGACCGTGTCCTCTCAGTCGACGTCGTCTTCAACCCCGCCGCCGGCGGCCGCTTGGAGCGTGTGCTCCAAGCCACACCACCCCAGACCACATCAGTACCCGCAGGCCAGATTTCCGACCCGGCCCCAAACGAACCGGCGCCCATACAAACACCCGAAGGAGAAGCAAACATGCCACCCGAACCCAACGAACACCAAACCCCAACCCCGGCGCAGAACAGCACCACCGACCTCGACGAAATCCGCGCCGCCCGCCGCGAGATGGTGGCCGCCTATGCACGCACCGCACTGGCCACCTCCGGCCTGCCCCTGCCCATGCAGCAGGCGGTGCAGGCCCGCCTGACAGAGCGACCCGACAGCACCGTGGCCGACGTGCTGCACGAAGTGGAGGCCGAGCGCACGGTGTGGGCGGCGCTGCAGGAGGAGCACACCGTGCAGCACCTGGGCGCGGGCGCCGCGGTGAGCGGCATGACGAGCGAGCTCGACCGGCTGCAGCTCGCCTGCAACCGCCTGCTGGGCGTCCCCGGCGCCGCTGCGGCTGCAGGCGACGCGCCCCGCCTCTCAGGCATCCGCGAGCTCTACCTGCTGCTCACCGGCGACTATGAGATGCGCGGCGTCTTCGTGCCCGAGCGGGTGAGCCTGGCCAACCTCACAACTTCATCCCTCTCCAGCGTGGTCAAGAACGCCCTCAACAAGGTGCTGGTCGCATCCTTCGAGGCCCGACCACAGTGGTGGCAACCCATCGTCGTCGAGGAAGATTTCCCCACCCTCAACAGCGTCACCTGGATCACCCTCGGCGGCTTTCCCGACCTCAGCGACGTGGCCGAGGGCGGCGACTATACCGAGCTGGCCAACCTCACCGACACCGAAGAGGTTTCCGCCTGGAAAAAGAAGGGCGGCTACATCGGCCTCACCCTCGAGATGATCGACCGCGACAACGTCGCCGCCGTGCGCCAGATCCCGCGCAAGCTCGGCCTCTCAGCCTGGCGCACCCTCTCCGCCGGCATCGCCGACCTCTTTACCGCCAACTCGGGCGTCGGCCCCTACTGGCCCAGCTCGCAGATCGTCAACCGCCTCTTCTGCCCGGCCTACGGCAACCTGGGCAGCACAGCGCTCTCGGCCGCGAGTTGGGATGCGACGGTGCAGGCCATGTACACCCAGACCGAGGCCGGTTCCGGCAAGCGGCTGGGCGTGCGCCCCAAATGGCTGCTCGTGCCCATCGAGCTGGAAAAGACCGCGCTCACCATCCTCACGTCGGCTGGCGAGCCCGGCACCGGCAACAACGACGCCAACGTCCGCGCGGGCACCTTTGGCGTCATCACCGTCCCCGAGTTCACCGACACCAACGACTGGGCCGCCGCTGCCGATCCGGCCGACCTGCCGGGCATCTGCCTCGGCTACCGCTTCGGCCGCGCGCCCGAACTCTTTGTCGCCGACGATCCCGTCACCGGCTCCATGTTCACCAACGACGAAATGCGCCTCAAGGTCCGCTTCCTCTACACCATCGGCGTGGCGGAGCCCAAGGCGCTCTACAAGCACAACGTCACGTAACAGCTACTACGTACCGCGTACTACGTAATGCGTAATGCGTAACCTGTCTCATCGCAGCGCCTGTCGCTCCCGACGACATTACGCATTACGCAGTACGCATTACGTAGTAGGCACAACCCATTGAAAGGAGCAATCACAATGACCACCTTCCCCCTCGACCCCGCCGGGCTGCTCAACCCCGGGGTCGCCGCGGCGCTGGCCGGCCTGCTGGCGCAGTGGCTGAAAGGCTACCTGCCCGAGTGGCGCTATACCAACCTGCTGGTGCTCACCCTCGCCGTCGCTATCGAGCTGGCCGCCGTGGCCGTCGCTGGCACCAACAACTGGTGGGGCGCCGCCTGCGCCGGCTTCCTCGGCGCCTCCATCGCCACCTTTGGCTATGAAACCCTCCAGAACCTCAGCGGCGCCGCCGGTCTCGGCACCAGAGCACAGGAACAATAAGGAGCGCCAGCCATGTCACAACCTCTCGGCGATGAAATCCACGCCCACCTGCGCGCAGCCGACCGTGCCCTGGCCATGAGCACAGGCGGCTCGAGCGAACTGGCGCACGCGCGCGAGGCGCTCCGCTCACTGCTGGTGGCGATGCATGCCCTGGCCGCACTGCTGACACCCCATGAGACCCCAACGGAGGCCGCACCCCCACCAGCAGCGTGCGCAGCGCCGACCCCCCAGCGACGGAGGCCACAGCCATGAGCGCTGCCTACCTCCATGGCACGGCGGCGGCGCTGGCCTACAACGGCCCCTGCCAACTCGTGGCCGTACACGCGACCCTGGCCACAGGCGCAGGCACGGTGCTCGTCTACGACGGCGTCGACGCCACCGGTGAATTGGTCAACACGCTGGCCGTCAACAGCTCATCCACTGCCTTCTGCCCAACCGTGCCCATCGCCTTGCACCGCGGCCTGTACGTCGCCGTCACCAACAACTGCGAGTTCACTGTCGTCTGGGTCTAGGCGTCAACGGTCAGCTCTCAGCTTTCAGTAGTCAACGGCGCTGTGAAGATCGACATGCCGCCTGACGGCTGAGAGCTGACACCTGCCAGGAGACTCCCATGTCAACACTTGCCGAACTCACCACCAACATCGCCGCCGACCTCAAGGATGCGGGCAACGTCACCTGGTCGCCAGAGGAGCTGGCGCGGGCGGTGCGCTGGACGCTGCTCGAACTCTCGCGCACCCTGCCCAGGCACGCCTCAGCGGTGCTCACCGCCAGCGAGGACGTGCGCGAGTATGCCTTGAGCACGACAGGCATCATGCACGCCCTCTATGTTGTCGAGGTCTGGCACCCCTACACGGCCGGCGACCCCGAGTACCCGCCACGCGCCGTGCCCTGGCGCCTGCTCGACGATGATACGCTCTACCTTGACGTCGACACGGTGTCCCAGGGCGAAGGCATCCGCATCTTCTACGCCCACCCACACACCATCGACGGCCTCGACGACGCAACCGCCACCACCCTGACCTCCGAGCAGGAAGAACTCGTGTGCATCGGCGCGGCCGGCTATGCGGCGCTGCAGCGCGCCCAGGAGGCCATCGGCCAGGTCAACGTCACCAGCGAGGCGCCCCGCCTCTGGCGCCAGTGGGGCGAGCAACGACTGGCCGAGTTCCGCCGCCGCCTCAAAGCCCTCGCCCCCTCCCAAGCGCCATCGCTCGACACTCGCATAACATGGAGCACGCAACAATGACCAGCATCCACCGCGCTACCATCCGCAACTTTGACCCAGCCACCTACCGGGCCGACCTGGAGCTCACCGGGGCGCCTACCGCGCTCCTGACCAGCGTGCCCGTGGCCACTAACCTGCCTGCCGCGCTGCTGACAGCAGGCAGTCACGTGTTGGTCCTGCTCTCACCCCTGGGTAACCCCAACGAGTGTGTGGTCCTGGCAGGACTACCATAGTCAAGGAGACCGCCCATGCCACGCAACCAAAACAAGGCACACTGCGCCTACCCCGGCTGCCGGTCATGGGCGATCCGCGGCGGCACACTCTGCGCCGTCCACGCCTGGCGCGCCCGCGGGCCGGCCGCGCCGCCAGCCCAGCTCTCCGCCGAGCCACTGCCAACAGAACAGGCCCTGCGCACACCCACCCTCGAAGAAGAGATCGCGCTCCTCGCCGCCCGCCGCGACCTGGTCGACGAGCACATCCGCAGACAAATGAGCACCAACGAAGACTTTGAGACCGCCGACGCCCTGCGCTACCTGGCCGTACTCGCCCAAGTCGGCAGAAGTCTGGCCGGCATGCTCGCCCAGCGTGCAGCCGGCAGCGGCGCCGGCGAGCTCGAGCGCTTCTTCGCGGCCGTCGCCCAACGCATGCGCGAGCTGCAACCCGGGAACGACTAGCGATGGGGCACCTCCACCGCTACCTGGACCAAACGGCCGGCCTGCTGCTCAACCCGGCCCTCTTCTCGAGCCTGGTCATCGGCGTGCCGCTCCGCAGCTACCAGCTTCAAGTCGCCCAGGCGGTGCTGGACTCGGTCCTCAACGAGCGCGGCCTCACCTTCGCGGTGATGATGAGCCGCCAGGCGGGCAAGAACGAGACGGCCGCACAGATCGAGGCGCTCCTGCTGCTGGCCTTCCAGCACAGCGGGGGCTTTCTGGTCAAGGCCTCGCCCACCTTCCAGCCCCAGACCATCAACTCTATCCAGCGCCTGCAGGCACGACTGCAGAACCCCCTGACCCGCGGCCGCTGGCACCGCGAGCGCGGCTACATGCTGCGCCTGGGCGAAGCCCACGCTATCTTTCTCTCGGCGCAGCCGGAAGCGAATGTGATGGGGGCGACGGCGTCGATCCTGCTGGAGGCCGACGAGGCGCAGGACATCTCTGAGGAAAAGTGGGACAAAGAGTTTCGCCCCATGGGCGCCTCGACGAACGTGACCACGGTGCTCTGGGGCACGGCCTGGACGCCCGATACCCTGCTGGCACACACCGTGCGCGCCCTGCGCCGGCTGGAGGAAGCCGACGGCGTGCAACGTGTCTTTGCCGTCCCGTGGCCACGGGTGGCCGCCGAGGTGCCCGCCTACCGCGCCTACGTGCAGGGCGAGATTGCCCGCCTGGGCGCAGCGCACCCGCTGATCCGCACCCAGTATGCGCTGGAGGAGATCGATGCGGCGGCGGCCATGTTCCCGCCGGCGCGCCGCGCGCTGATGCAGGGCGAACACCCGCCACACGCGGCGCCCGTGCCCGGCGCGAGCTATGCGCTCACGGTCGACGTGGCCGGCGAATCTCCCGAGGGCGAGACGGCGGCCGTTGGCCCGGGCGCCCGCGACTGCAGCGCCTGCACCCTCTTCGCCGTCGCGCCGGCCGCGCCCGAGGAGCCCCTGGCGGGCAAGCCGCGCTACCTGGTCGTGCGGCGCTGGTGGTGGCGCGGGCTGGCGCAAACCGAGCTCTACGAGCGCCTCCTGCAACTGGCCGAGACCTGGGCGCCGCGTCACCTGGTGGTCGACGCCACTGGCATCGGCGCCGGCGTGGCCTCGTTCCTGGCGCAGCGCTTGGGCGAACGCGTGCAGCCATTCACCTTCTCCGGCCCGACCAAGTCGCGCCTGGGCTGGAGCTACCTCGCCATCTGCGATACCGGCCGCTTCAAGGACCACGTCCTGACCGGCTGCGCGGCGCAGGCCGAGTTCTGGCGCCAGACCGCCGCGGCCGACTACGAGGTGCTGCCGGGACCAGGCCAAGGACTGCGCTGGGGCGTGCCGCCGGCGCGCGGCCACGACGACCTGCTCGTCGCGGCGGCGCTCTGTGCCGCGCTCGAAGGGGTGGGCTGGGGCGCCGGCGAGTCGCACGTGGTGCCCCAGCGCGACCCGCTCGACGACATCGACCAGAGTGCGTTCTGAGCCAGGAGCTTTATGGGTTCCGCACCGGGGCAGCGCGTAGCGGAAAAGCCGGTTGCCACCCTGGGCCATCTCAGGCCGACAGGCTGCTAGAGGCCGGCCACCGCTCCGGCCAGCCCCTCATCGAAGCGATAGGCGCCCGGTGTGCGCGCCGCCGCTTCGTTGTACACGGCCAGCGTGCGGCGCGGCTCGCGCAGGCAGGCCAGCACGGCCGCACTGCCGAGCGCGGCCAGGATGCGCTCGACCATGACATAGCCCACGGCATAGGCCTCGCCCATGTAGCCCTGCAGGAACGAGGGGACCTCGGCCTGGAACGTGGCTTCATCGATTTCGCCGGCCCAGGTGCGCCGCAGCAGGTCCTCGGCCCTGGCAAAGAGCGCGTCGAGGTGGGCCATATGCCCCTGCCACTGGGCCACGCCCTCCGGCTCCTCGGGCGCACCGCTGATGAGGCGGGTGGCGCTGCCCTCGCCGAGGAGCAGGCCCACGAACTCGAGCGCCAGGTGCTGCCCCGGCGCGAGGTGCGGTGCCTCGAACTGGCCCTGCCACAGCCCCTCTACGCCGATGTGGTGCAGCTCGTGGGCCAACACCTGCATGAAGCGCCCGGCGCCGGTCATCTGCAACAGGTCGAAGGCCACCTGCCCCTGGTAGACAAAGCCGCCGCTCATACCATCGAGCAGCACAAAGACGGTCGTGTCGAGCGCCGCGCCCTCGGGCAGCCAGCGCCGCGCCAGCTGGGCAGCCTGGGGCATCGCCTCGCCAGTGGCGACCTCATCGTAGAGGGCCTGCAGCTCGGCCAGGCGCGCCGGGGCCTCGCGGAAGCGCGACCACATCGTCTGCAGTTGCGGGTTCTCGCTCGCGAACTCGCCGCGCGGGACCGCGCGCAGCATGGCCGCGAACTCGGCCGGCGCCAGGCCGCGGTTGACGAAGCGATTGTGGTGGGCAAAGAAGAGGCGGTAGGCCGGCGTCTCAAGCAGCGCCTGCACCACCGCCTCCGGCACCTCCTCGCCGGCAGCCAGGCGCTCGAGCAGCGCCAGCATCAGCCGCGCGCCTTCGGCGTCAAAGCGAACACACTCGGTTGGCACCTGGGTCCTCTCTGTCCATGACTAGAGGGTTGGCGGTAGGTGATGCGTAATGCGTGATGCGTAATACGTACTGCGGGATGTCCATCCGTGTGCGTATCGTCGTAGGCGCCCCTGACGCAGTACGCATCACGCATTACGCATCACGCATTGCGCGTCCTACAGCCCCCGCTTATCCGCCACTACCTGCTTCGCCCGTGCGATGAACTCGTCGAGGGCCATGGCGCCCAGGTTCTCCTCGGTGCGCAGGCGCACGGCCACCTGGTGCTGCTCGGCCTCGCGGTCGCCCACCACCAACATATAGGGGATCTTGAGCAACTGGGCGTTCCTGATCTTGGCGTTCAGCCGGTCCGACGAGCGGTCGACCGCCGCGCGCAGCCCTGCCTGGCGCAGCTCCAGCTCCACTTGCTCGGCATAGGGCAGGTGCCGGTCGGCGATGGGTATGACCTTCGCCTGCAGCGGCTGCAGCCACACCGGGAAGGCGCCGCCATAGTGCTCGATGAGCACGCCGAAGAAGCGCTCGAGCGAACCCAAGAGCGCGCGGTGCACCATGTAGGGGCGCCTTGGCGTGCCGTCTTCGGCGGCGTAGGTCATGTCGAAGAGCTCGGGCTCGTTAAAGTCGAACTGGATCGTCGTCATCTGCCACTCGCGGCCCAGGGCGTCGCGGATCTTGAGGTCGATCTTGGGCCCGTAGAAGGCACCGCCGCCCTCATCGATCTCGTAGGGCACGCGCTCCTCTTCCAGCGCCTTGCGCAGCGATGCCGTCGCCTGGTCCCAGCGTGCCTGCTCGCCGACGGATTTCTCGAGCGGCCGCGTGGCCAGGTAGGCCTTGATGTCGTCAAAGCCGAAGGCGTGCCACAGGTGCAGCGAGAAGCGCAGCGTGCGCAGGATCTCGGTCTCGATCTGCTCGGGCGTGCAAAAGATGTGGGCATCGTCTTGCGTAAAGCCGCGCACGCGCAACAGGCCGTGCAAGACGCCGCTGCGCTCGTAGCGGTAGACCGTGCCCAGCTCGGCCCAGCGCAGTGGCAGGTCGCGGTACGAGCGCGTCTGCGTCTTGTAGATCAGGATATGGAACGGGCAGTTCATTGGCTTGATATAGTAGTCGATGTTGTCGATGGCCATCGGCGCATACATGTTCTCGGCGTAAAAGCCCAGGTGCCCCGACGTCTCCCACAGCCACGACTTGCCGATGTGTGGCGTGTAGAGGATGTCGTAGCCGTTGGCATAGTGCTCCTGGCGCCAGAAATCCTCCACCAGCGTGCGGATGCGCCCGCCGTTGGGGTGCCAGTAGATCAGCCCGGCCCCCGCCTCCTCGTGGACGCTAAAGAGGTCGAGCTGGCGGCCCAGGCGGCGGTGGTCGCGGGCCTCGATCTCCTCCTGCCGCTTGAGGTAGGCTGCGAGCTCTTCCCTGCTGCGCCAGGCCGTGCCGTAGATGCGCTGCAGCATTGGCCGCTTCTCGTCGCCGCGCCAGTAGGCCCCGGCGATGGAGAGCAGCTTGATGGCGTCGGGGTTGAGCTCGGCCGTCGAGGCCACGTGCGGCCCACGGCAAAGGTCGGTGAAGCCGTTCTGGCGGTAGATCGAAATCGGCTCCCCCTCCGGCAGCTCGTGGATCAGCTCCTCTTTGTACGGTTGGCCGGCAAAGAGGGCCAGCGCCTGCTCGCGGCTCACCACCTCGCAGACGAAGGGGTGCTTGCCCTTGATGATCTCGCGCATGCGCCGCTCGATATCCTTCAGGTCGTCGAGCGACAGCGGCCGCGGCAGGTCAAAGTCGTAGTAGAAGCCATCCTCAATCGCCGGGCCGATGGCGAACTTGGCCTCGGGGAACATCTGCAGCACCGCCTCGGCCATCACGTGCGCCGCCGAGTGGCGGATGACGTCGAGTTCCCCATGATCATGTTCCGACATGTCGAACCTCCTCCTTCAACAGGGAACTGAAGGGGGCGTGGGGCGCGAAATCCACGAAAGGTCGCGAAAGGTCACGAAAGGGAGCGCCTCTTTTCGCGACCTTTCGTGCTCCTTTCGCGCGTTTCGCGCCTCAGTTCCCTCAGTTCCCCTCCACTTCCGTCCGCCGAAAACAAAAAACCTCCCGCCCGGCAATGGGGCGAGAGGTTCCTCACGCGGTTCCACCCATCTTTGGCCGGCCATGCAGCCGGCCCTCACTGTGGCGCGCTAACGGCCGCCAGCCGGGCGCGCATACTAAAGCGTGATGCGTAATGCGTGATGCGTAAGGACGGCCTCATTCACGCATCACTCGTCACGTATCACGCGCTTTCCGCGCGCCTGCTCCGAGGTGGTTTTCCCCCCGGCCCTGGCGAGCGGGGCTCTCAATCGCCGGCCCCGCCTCCCTGGCGCTGTGCCCGTGGGGTACTCGTCCTCTTCTACGCAGTTCACGCTATTATACTGCCCGGCGTGTTACGTTGTCAAGTACGACTCGCTCCCTGGGTGTAGTTCAGTTTTGGGGCAAGTTGTAGACAGTCTCCCAGACACCGTCGAAGCGATTGCTGAGGATAGCTGCCCGGACTGGGATCACGCGCTCGGCACCTTTCCTGTTCCAGCGCATGCCGGGTCCAGCCATCCGTGC
>JAKPJZ010000049.1 GCA_029553955.1 Chloroflexota bacterium | reverse complement strand
CTCGGTCCCGGCATCGCGCCGCTGCCGTTGGATTGTGAGATCGAGGAGGGAGACGACGCCCACGAAGCCGCCTGCGGCGGCCAAGGGGGGTTAGGCTACGGTGACGGGGATGGCGCAGCGAGCCCATCACGCATCACGCATTACGCGTTACGCCGCACGCGTTACGCATCACGCAACACCGAAGCCTCCGCCCGCACCGTCAGTGTTGCGCTCAGCGCTGAAGACACCCGCGCCCTCGTCCAGGAGGTGCCGGTGCTCTATCATGCCGAGATCGACCACGTCTTGTTGGCGGCGCTCGCCCAGGCGCTCGCACACTGGACCGGCGCCCACTCGCTGTTCGTGGACCTCGAAGCCCATGGCCGCACACACGACCTGGAGGGCGTGGACGTCTCGCGCACGGCCGGTTGGTTCACCGCCATCTACCCGGTGCGCCTCGACCTGAATGCGGGCGGCGGCCCGGGCGATGCGCTGCAGGCGGTCCGGACGCAGGTGAGCGCTACCTCGCAGCGTGGCATCAGCTACGGGCTGCTGCGCTACCTCTGCCAGGCGCCAGAAGTGCGCCAGCAACTCGCGGGGCTGCCACAGCCCGAGGTGGCCCTGAACTACCTGGGGCAGCTCGACCGGGGCCTCGGCGGGCCGCTGCCCTTTGGCATTGCGCCCGAGTCGCGCGGCCCCGAGCGCGCGCCGGAGGGCCGGCGCAGCCACCTCCTGGAGATCAACGGCGGCATTGCTGGGGGGCGGCTGCAGTTGGAGTGGACCTACAGCGAGCGCCTGCACCGTCGCGAGACGATCCAGGCGCTGGCCGACGCGTTCGTCGAGGCACTACTCTTGCTTGTCAAACACGCGGGGTCAGCGGAGGCGGGCCGGCTTGCGCCCGCGGGCCTGGCCGAGTTCGGCTGGAGCCAGGGCGACATCGACGGCCTCGCCGCCGAGATCGAAGGCGGCCTCGCCGACGACAGCGCCGCGACCACGCCCGACCTAGCCTCCGATCACACTGCGAATCTCGAGCAGGGGCAGCCATGAGGAACGTCATAGACATGTATCCCCTCTCGCCGATGCAGCAGGGGATGCTCTTTCACAGCCTGTACGCCCCCGAGTCGGGCGTCTATGTCGAGCAGATGCACTGCACCTTGCGCGGCGCCCTTGACGTGCAGGCCTTTGCTCGCGCCTGGGAGCGCGTGATCGAGCGGCACACCATCCTGCGTACGGCCTTTGTTGGCGAGGGACAGCGCGAGCCGGTGCAGGTGGTGCACCGGAGCGTGACCTTGCCGCTCGAGCAGCACGATTGGCGCGGGCTCTCGCCGGCCGAGCAAGAGCCCGCGCTCGAGGTCCATCTGCGCGATGACCGGCGGCGTGGTTTTCGGCTCTCCAGCCCGCCCCTGCTGCGCCTGTCGCTCCTCCAGGTTGGAGCCGACGCGCATCACTTTGTGTGGACCTATCACCATGCCTTGCTCGATGGCTGGTCGGTGCCCCTGCTCCTGGCGGAGCTCCTGGCCTGCTATGAGGCCCTGCGCGCCGGGCGGGAACCGCAGTTGCCGCCGGTGCTGCCCTACCGCGACTATATCGCCTGGCTCAGGCGTCACAGCCTGGCTGATGCCGAGGGCTACTGGCGCCGTGCGCTCGAAGGGTTCGCTGCGCCCACACCGCTGGTCGTCGACCGCAGCACGGCGCCCGGTGAGCCGCAACGCGCCGGCTTTGGTCACCTGGAGGCCCGCTTGCCCCGCGCGTGTACGCAGGACCTGCAGGCCCTGGCGAGGCAGCACCGGCTCACGCTGAATACCCTCGTGCAGGGCGCCTGGGCGCTGCTCTTGAGCCGCTACTCGGGCGAGGAGGATGTCGTCTTTGGCGCGACGGTCTCGGGCCGCCCCGCCGACCTGCCCGGGGCCGAGACCATGTTGGGCCTCTTTATCAACACCCTGCCGGTGCGCGTGCAGGTGGACCCCACGATGCACATCCTGCCCTGGCTGCAGGCGCTGCAGGCCCAGCAGGCAGAGATGCGGCAGTTCGAGCATACGCCGCTCGTCGAGATCCAGGGGTGGAGCGAGGTGCCCCGCGGCCTGCCCCTCTTCGAAAGCATCCTGGTCTATGAAAACTATCCGGTGCAGGCCATGCTGCAGGCGCACGAGGGCAGCCTGCGGATCGGCGAGGTCCACTCCGCTGAGCAGACGAACTACCCGCTGACCCTGGTGGCCGGCGCCGACGAGGAGATGGTGCTGCGCATCGTCTACGACCGCGAGCGCCTCGAGGCCGGCGCCGCCGGCCGCATGCTCGGCCATCTGCACACCCTCCTCGAGAGCATTGCCGCCGACCCCGACGAGCCCCTGGCCACGGTCCAACTGCTTACCAGCGAGGAGCGGCAGGCGCTGCTGGCCTGGAACGAGACGTCGGGTGGCGAGGTCGAACGGCGCTGCGTGCACGAGTTGTTTGAGGCACAGGTGGCTGCCACGCCCGATGCGCCGGTTGCGACCTTTGAGGGCCAGACCCTGAGCTACGACGAGCTCAACCGGCGGGCGAACCGGCTGGCCCATCACCTGCGCCGCCTGGGCATCGGGCCCGACGTCGTGGTAGGCATTTGCGTCGAGCCCTCGCCCGAGATGGTGGTGGGGCTGCTCGGCGTGCTGAAGGCAGGCGGCGCCTATCTGCCACTCGACCCCACCTACCCGCAGGAGCGCCTGGCTGCCATGCTCCGTGACGCCCAGCCGCGGGTGCTGCTGAGCCAGGCGCGGCTCGTGCCGCAATTGCCGCCCCACCAGTCGCGGTTGATCTGCCTCGACAGCGATTGGGAGGGCCTGGCTGCCGAGGAGGAGAATGTCGCCTCGGGCGTGACCGCCGAGAACCTGGCCTACTGCATCTTTACTTCGGGCTCTACCGGCGCGCCCAAGGGCACGCTGCTGCCCCATCGCGGGCTGGCCAACTTTGCCCAGGCGGCCAGCGAGCATTTCGCCGTTGGCCCGGGCAGCCGTGTGCTGCAGTTCGCCTCCTTCAGCTTTGACGCTGCCACGGCTGAAGTGGTGACGGCGCTCCTCTCGGGGGCCACGCTGTGCCTGGCCCCGCGCGAGACGCTGCTGTCGCTGCCCGACCTGCTGTGCCTCTTGCGCGAGCAGGCGATTAGCACGGCGATCTTGCCGCCATCGCTGCTGAGGATTCTGCCCGCCGAGGGGCTCCCCGACCTGCAGACCGTCGTCTCGGCCGGCGAGGCCTGCCCCTGGGAGGTCATGGCGCGCTGGGCGCCCGGCAGGCGTTTCATCAACGGCTATGGGCCCACCGAGGCCACGATCGGCTCCAACCTGTACCACGCGGCGGCGCCGGTGCCGGGCACGGCCACGGTGCCCATCGGCCGCCCCATCCGCAACGTGCAGGTCTACCTGCTCGACCGCCACCGGCAGCCGGTGCCCGTGGGCGTGCCCGGCGAGCTGTACATCGGCGGCGCTGGCGTGGCGCGCGGCTACCTGAACCGCCCGGAGCTGACGGCGGAACGCTTCGTCGAAGTGCCAGGGCGACCCCCCACGGGGCGACCCCCCACGGGGGGAGATAGGAGGACGGCCGGCGCGGACAACCTATCCCCCCCACGGGGGGGGACGGTGGGGGGTCGCCCCCTGGGGGGTAGGGGTCGCCTCTACCGCACCGGCGACTTGGCGCGCTACCTGCCCGACGGCACGATCGAGTACCTGGGCCGGCTCGACGAGCAGGTCAAAGTGCGCGGCTTTCGCATCGAGCTGGGCGAGATCGAGGCGGTGTTGCGGCAGCACGAGGGGTTGAGTGCGGCGGCTGTGCTCGCCCGTGCAGGCCAGGATGGCGACAGACAGTTGGTGGCCTACGTCGTGCCCCGCGCAGGCGCGGCGCCACCCGCTGCCGAGCTGCAGAGCTTTCTACGCCAACGTCTGCCGGCCTACATGGTGCCTGCCGCTTTCGTCGCCCTCAAGGCGCTGCCGCTGACGCCCAACGGCAAAGTCGACCGCCGGGCGCTGCCGGCACCCGAGGGCCAGGCGCCTGCCGCAGCGGCCGCAGCCGGCCCGCGCACGCCGACCGAAGAGGTGTTGGCCGCGCTCTGGGCGCAGGTGCTCGGCGTCGAGCGCGTGGGTGTCGACGACGACTTTTTCGCCCTGGGCGGGCATTCTCTTTTGGCCATGCAGCTCGCGGCGCGCGCGCGCGATGCGCTGCACCTCGACGTGCCGCTGCGCGCCCTCTTTGAGCACCCGACGGTGGCCGGCCTGGCCGAGCACATCGATGGCACCCGGCATGCCGGGCTGGGCACCTCGCCTCTGACTATCGAGCCGGTGGCCCGCGACGGCGAGCTCGCACTGTCGTTCGCCCAGCAGCGGCTGTGGTTCCTCGATCAGCTCGAGCCCGGCCTACCGGTCTACAACATCCCGCAGGGCGTGCGCATGCGCGGCGCCCTCGACGAGGGCGTGCTGCAGCGCTGCCTCGACGAGATCGCGCGGCGCCATGAGGTGTTGCGCACCTCGTTTCCCACCGTCGACGGCAGGCCGCGCCTGCACATCGAGCCGCTGGCGAGCATCCCGCTTGCTGTGGCCGACCTCACGCGCCTGCCACAGGGCCGGCGCGAGGCCGAGCTGGAGCGCCTGTCGGCCGAGGAGGCGCAGCGCCCCTTTGATCTGGCTCGGGGGCCGCTGACGCGCGCCACGCTGCTGCGGCTCGGCCCGGAGGACCACGCGTTTCTGCTGACGATGCACCACATGGTTTCCGACGGCTGGTCGATGGGCGTGCTGCTGCGCGAGCTCGGGGCGCTGTACCCGGCGTTCTGCGCCGGCGAGCCTTCGCCGCTTGCCGAGCCGGCCATCCAATACGCCGATTTTGCCCATTGGCAGCGCGCATGGCTGCAGGGCGAGGCGCTCGAACGACAGCTCACCTACTGGAAGCGACAACTGGCGGGCCTGCCGCCCCTCCTGAAGCTGCCCACCGACCGGCCACGCGCCGCCTCGAGCGGCTGGCGTGGCGCCACCGAGACCATCACCCTGGCGCCGGAACTGCTGGCGCAGGTGAAGGCGCTGAGCCGTCGCGAGGGGGCGACCCTCTTTATGACCCTGCTGGCCGCCTTCCAGGCGCTGCTCTACCGCTACACCGGCCAGGAGGATGTCTGCGTCGGCACCCCCATCGCCAACCGCCCGCGCCCCGAGCTCGAGGGGCTGATTGGCTTCTTTGTGAACACGCTGGTGCTGCGCGCCGATTTCTCGGGCGAGCCCAGCTTTGCCGATGTGCTGCGGCGCGTGCGCGAGGCGGCGCTGGGCGCCTACGCGCACCAGGACCTGCCCTTCGAGCAGCAGGTCGAGGCGTTGCAGCCCGAGCGCGATCTGGGCCACACGCCGCTCTTCCAGGTGATGTTTGCCCTGCAGAACGTGCCCCTGCAGGCGTTGCGGCTGCCCGGGCTGATGCTGGAGCCGCTCGAGCGCGAGGTCGGGATAGCGATGTTTGACCTGAGCCTGACGATGGCCGAAGGCCCCGACGGGTTGAATGCCGCCCTGGAGTACAGCACCGACCTCTTTGACCGCACGACGATCCTGAGGATGGGCCGCCACTTGGAGGCTCTGTTGCAGGGGCTGGTGGCCGACCCGGGGCAGCCCATCTCGCGCGTACCGCTGACGACGGAGGCCGAGCGCCGCCAGGTGCTTGTGCAGTGGAATGACACCGCGGCCGAGTATCCGCGCCATGCCTGCCTGCACGAGCTCTATGCGGCGCAGGCGGCGCGCACGCCCGATGCGGTGGCCCTGGTGCTGCCGGCTACGGATGAGCCGGCCGCTGCGCGCCAGACCTCCACCTACGCCGAGCTGGAGCGGCGCGCCAACCAACTGGCCCACCTGCTGCAGGCCAGGGGCGTGGCGCCCGAGGGCCTGGTGGGGCTCTTTTGCGAGCGCTCACCCGAGATGGTGGTGGCCCTGCTCGGCATCCTCAAGGCGGGCGGCGCCTATGTGCCGCTCGATGCGGCCTACTCGGATGAGCGGCTGGCCTATGTGCTCGAGGATGCGCAGTTGCCGCTCGTGCTGACGCAGCGGTCATTGCAACCACGCCTGCCCTCCGGGCGGGCCGAGGCGATATGCATCGACGAGGCCTGGGAGGCGATGGCGCGCGGGCCGGCGGAGGCGCCGGCGAGCGGCGTGCGACCCGAGAACCTGGCCTACGTGATCTACACCTCCGGGTCCACCGGCAGGCCCAAGGGCGTGGCCGTACCCCACGGGGCCGTGGTGAACCACAACCTGGCGCTCGCCAGGCAGCTCGGGCTCAGCCCGGCGGACCGCATCCTGCAATTCTCTACCATCAGCTTTGATGCCGCCATCGAGGAGTTGTTCCCTGCGCTGCTGAGCGGCGCGCGGGTGGTGTTGCGGCCCGAAGGCCTGCTCGCCAGCGGCAGGGAGCTGGAAGCGCTCATCGACCGCGAGGGGCTGACCATCCTCGACCTGCCCACGGCCTACTGGCACCAGTGGGTGGCCGGGTGGCCGCCCGACCGCCCGCCCCTGCCCGCCTCGCTGCGACTCGTGTGCGTGGGCGGCGAGGAGGCGTTGGCCGAGCGCTACGCGCGCTGGCGCGAGGTGGCGGGCGACCGCGTTTCGTGGCTGAACAGCTACGGGCCGACCGAGGCGACCATCGTCGCCACAGTCTACAAAGCCTGCGGCGACGAGGCCGGGGAGGTCCCGATCGGCCGGCCGATCGCCAACGTGCAGGCCTACGTGCTCGACCGGCACCAGCAGCCGGTGCCGGTCGGGCTGCCGGGCGAGCTCTACATCGGCGGCGCAGGAGTGGCGCGCGGCTACCTCAACCGGCCGGAGCTGACAGATGAGCGCTTCGTCGAGGCGCCGGGGCTACCCCCCACGGGGGGGGATGGGCTGTCAGCGCCGGCCGTCCTCCCATCCCCCCCCGTGGGGGGGACGGTGGGGGGGGGTAGCCCCGTGGGGGGGCGCCCCGGTGCGGGCGGGGGGCGGTTCCCGAACCGCCCCTACAGGCCGGAAGGTGCCGAAGACGACCACCTATCCCCCCCCGTGGGGGGGACGGTGGGGGGTAGCCCCGCGGGGGGGAGGGGTCGCCTTTACCGCACCGGCGACCTGGCGCGCTACCGCCCCGACGGCAACCTCGAGTTCCTGGGCAGGTGCGACCGGCAGGTGAAGGTGCGCGGCTATCGTATCGAGCTGGAGGAGGTCGAGGGGGCGCTGCGGCAGCACCCGGCGCTGCGCGAGGTGGCCGTCGTGGCCAGGGAAGATACGCCCGGCGACCGGCGCCTGGCGGCCTACGTCGTCCCTAAGGGCGAGACGGCGCCGCAGGCCGGCGAGCTGCGCGCCTTCCTGCAGAACACGCTGCCCGGCTACATGGTGCCCTCGGCGTTCGTGACGCTCGCCGCGCTGCCCACCCTGCCCAGCGGCAAGCTCGACCGGCACGCCCTGCCCCGGCCAGGCCCGGCGGAAGCCGGCGTGGCTGTGGCCTACGAGGCCCCGCGCACGCCAGCCGAACAGGCACTGGCCGGCATCTGGGCGCAGGTGCTGGGCGTGCCGCGCGTGGGCATCCACGACGACTTTTTCGCGCTGGGCGGCGAGTCGATCCTGAGCATCCAGGTAGTGGCCCGCGCCAACCAGGCCGGGCTGCCGATCACGCCCAGGCAGCTCTTCCAGCACCCCACCGTCGCCGGGTTGGCGCAGGCCGCCGCAGCACGGCCGGCGCAGGCCGAGCAAGGGCTTGTGACCGGCCCGGTGCTGCTGGCGCCGATCCAGCGCTGGTTCTTTGAGCAGCACGCGCACGAGCCGCACCACTGGAATACCTCCATGCTCATGGAGGTGTGGCAACGGCTGGACCCTGACGTGCTCCGGCGGGCGCTACAGGCGCTCATGGCCCACCACGATGCGCTGCGCTTGCGCTTCGAACGGGCCTCCACAGGCTGGCGTGCGGCCTGCCTGGGCGCCGGCGAGGCCGCGCCGCTTGAATGCGTGGACCTCACAGGAGTGCCGGAAGAACGCCAGGGCGAGGCCGTCGAGGCGGTGGCAGCGGCCCTGCAGGCGCGCTTTGACCTCACGCAGGGCCCCTTGCTGCGGGCGGCCTATTTCGACCTCGGCCCCGAACAGCCGCCGCGCCTGTTCCTGCTGTTCCACCACCTGGTGACCGACGGCGTCTCGTGGCGCATCTTTGTCGACGACCTGCAGACGGCTTACCGGCAACTGGCGGCCGGCGAGCCGCTGCGGCTGCCGCCCAAGACCACGTCGTACCAGGAGTGGACGCAGCGGCTGCACGGCTATGCCCAGCGGGCTGGGCTGCGCGCCGAGCTGGACTACTGGCGGCAGATTGGCGCCCGCGGCATCGCGCCGCTGCCGGTCGACCGCCACGACGGCGCCGATACCTATGGCTCGGTGCGTGCCGTCACGACGGCGCTCGACGCGGAGGGCACGCAGGCCCTGCTGCAGCGGCTGCCCGCCGCGGGCGTCCACGCTGACGATGCGCTGCTGGCGGCGCTGGCCAGGACCTTTGCCCACTGGACGGGGCGGCCGGCGTTGCTTGTCGAGATGGAGGGCCACGGCCGCGAGGACCTCTTTGACGATGTAGACCTCACACGGACGATCGGCTGGTTCACGACCAGTTACCCGCTGCTGCTCGACCTCGAGGGCTGCAGCGAGCCGCTGCAGGCGCTGCGCGCCGTGCAAGCGCAGCACCGGGCGCTGCCCAGGGCCGGCATCGGCTACGGCTTGCTGCGCTACCTGTGCGACGAAGACGCTGTCAGGAGTTGCCTGGCCGCGCTCCCGTCGCCACAAGTCAGCCTGAACTACCTGGGGCGCTTCGATCAGGTGCCGGCTGAGGGTTGGTTCCCCTTCCGCATCGCCGACGAATCCTCGGGGCCCGAGCAGAGCCCAAGCGCCCTGCGCACCAACCTCTTTGACATCGTTGCCATCGTCACCGGTGAAGAGCTGCAGCTTCGCTGGCTGTACGGTGAGAACCGGCACACGGCCGCCACGGTCGAGGCGCTGGCGGCGCGCCTGATGGACGAACTGCGCCTGCTCGTCGACCGCCGCCTCGCGGCTGAGGAGCGTAGCATATGATGCCAGAAGGCCCGCCGCGCGAACCCGCCAAGCTGCTCAACCGCAACTTTTACCTGCTCTGGCAGGGGCAGTCGATCAACTCGCTGGGCAACCAGGCCTTCGACGTAGCGATGCTCTTCTGGGCCAAGCATTCCACCGGCTCGGCAACGCTCATGGGGCTCATGCTGACGGCGGCGAGCCTGCCGGCCGTGCTTCTGGGGCCTATCGGGGGCGCGTTGGCCGACCGCTATCCGCGGCGTACCATCCTCATCCTCGCCGACCTGTTCGGCGCGGCCGCGGTGTTGGCCCTGGCCGGCTTGGTGTTCGCCGCCCCACAGCGGACGTCGCTCATCGTGGCCGGGCTGTTCCTCACCT
This sequence comes from Chloroflexota bacterium, assembly GCA_029553955.1. Classification (GTDB taxonomy): domain Bacteria; phylum Chloroflexota; class Anaerolineae; order SpSt-313; family SpSt-313; genus JAKPJZ01. The sequence continues at coordinate 52,487 of JAKPJZ010000049.1, read as the reverse complement.
GCATCTCCCTGGCCGTGGTGCAGGCGTTCTTCTCACCGGCAGCGCTGGCGGCCCTCCCCGACCTGGTGCCGCGCGAGCGGCTGAGTGGCGCCAACTCGTTGCTGCAGCTCTCGGCACAGTTCACGCTCTTTGTGGGCCAGGGGCTGGGTGGCACGCTCTTCAGGCTACTGGGGGCGCCGCTGCTGTTCCTGGCCAATGGCCTGAGCTTTCTCTTTGCGGCGGCGAGCAACACCCTGGTCACCATCCCCCAGCGGCTTCCCGATCGAAGCAGCCATTGGCGCGAACGCCTGCGCGAGTTCCGGCAAGATATCGCGGAGGGCCTGCGCTACATCGTGGGCAGGTCGGGCTTGAGGGACCTGGTGCTGCTCTCGGCCCTGCTCAACTTCCTGGCCGTGCCGGTCATCGTCCTGCTGCCCTTCTACGTGGAGGACCATCTGCGGGTCACGGTGGATTGGTACGGGTTCTTCCTGGCCTCGTATGGTGCGGGCTCGATGGCAGGCTACCTCCTGGCGGGCACGTTGGGGCTGAAGGGCAGGGCGCGCGCCAGGCTGATGCTGACCCTCATGGTGCTCGAGCCGGCGGGTTATGCGCTGCTGGGCCTGCTGCGCCAGGCGCCGCCGGCGGTGGCCCTGGCGGGGCTGGGAGGCGTGGCGAACGGCATCATCGACGTCTATGTCACGACCATCGTGCAGGCCAGCACGCCCGGTGAGATACGTGGGCGCGTCTTTGGCCTGCTGGCGACGATTGCGGGGAGCACAACGCCCATCGCCACGGGCCTGGCCGGGGTCGTGGCCGACCTGACGGGGCACAACATCCCGCTCATCTATGTCATGAGCGGAGGGGCGATGGCCGCGATCTCGGCCGTTGCCTGGCTGCGCCCGCGTCTGCGGAGCTTCCTGGCCTATGAGGAACCGGCTGAGGTGGTGCAGGCCGAGCCTGTGCCGCCGCCCACTTGACACGGGGTTGGCGAATATGGCAAGAGCCGTGACGGGTAGAGCATCTATCAGCGAGAACCCGTGGCTGGCATGCCCACGGCCCGACCCGCGGGCACGACTGCGCCTCTTTTGCTTTCCGCACTCGGGCGCCGGCGCTTCGACCTACTATGCTTGGATGGAGCAGTTGTTGCCCGGGGTGGAGGTCTGCCCGGTGCAGTTGCCCGGCCGCGAGACGCGCCTGGCCGAGCCGCCGTGCAGCGAGATGCCCGCCCTCGTGCAGGCCCTGGCGCCAGCGCTGCGGCCGCACCTCGACCGGCCGTTTGCGCTCCTGGGTCACAGCCTGGGCGCGCTGGTGGCCTTTGAGCTGGCCCGCGAGCTCAGGCGGCAGCAGGCGCCCCCGCCCGTGCACCTTTTTGTGCTGGGCCACAGCGCGCCGCACATCGCGGCCGGCTGCGCGCCCGTCCATCGCCTGCCCGACGATGAGTTCGTGGCCGAGGTGCGCCGGATGGGTGGCACGCCCGACGAGGTACTGGCGCACGCCGAGCTCAGGGCGCTCATGCTGCCCATCCTGCGCGCCGATTTCGCGCTCTCCGAGGGCTACCGCTATGCCGACGCTCCGCCGCTGGCCTGCCCCATCACGGCGCTGGGCGGCCTGGCCGACGAGCACGTCTCGCGCGAACGCCTGCAGGGGTGGCAGATGCAGACGAGCGCGACGTTCTCGCTGCACATGCTGCCCGGGGGGCATTTCTTCCTGCACTCGGCCCGGCCGCTGGTGCTCGAGCTCGTCGCTCGGCAACTGGCGCCACACCTGGCGGTGGCATGAGCGTGATGCCCGATGGCTGGCAACCGGCCGCCACGCCGCCGGCGCTGCAGGAGGATGAGGTCCACATCTGGCGCATCAGGCTCGACCTGGCGCCGCCGTTCGTCGCGGCGCTCTATGGCGTGCTCGTGGCCGATGAGTTGGCGCGCGTCGCCCGCCACCGCTCGGGCGACGTGCGCCGGCGCTTCATTGTCGCGCGGGGCGCCCTGAGGTCGATCCTGAGCGCCTACCTGGGCGCAGGGCCGCAACAGGTGCCGATCGGCTACACGTGCTACGGCAAGCCCATCCTGATGGCGACAGCCGAGTTGAGAGGTTTGGCCTGCAGCTTCAACCTGTCGCATGCTGGCGAGCTGGCGCTTGTGGCCCTCAGCCGCGGCCGCGAGGTGGGGGTTGACCTGGAGCAGTTGCGCCCGGAGCTGGCCACGGCCGAGATCGCCACGCGCTTTTTCTCGCCCGCTGAGTCGGCCACGCTGGCGGCGCTGCCGGGCGAGGAGCGCGTCCGCGCCTTCTTCGCCTGCTGGACGCGCAAGGAGGCGTACCTGAAGGCCAGGGGCGAGGGCCATGCGCGGCCCCTCGATGGCTTCACCGTCTCGGTGGCGTCCGACCGGCCGGCGCAGTTGCTGAGCGGCTGCGAGGCCGGCGATGCTGCGCGTTGGGCTCTCGTCGACCTGGACCCGGGGCCGGGGTATGTGGGCGCGGTCGCCGCCTTTGGCCACGGTTGGCGGCCAGTATGCCGGCAGTGGATAGGGAGTCCCCAACTTGTTGGGGCCTAGCCCCAATACCTTGCGACCAAGGCAGCAGCCGTAGTAACGACTCCAGTCGTCGCCAGAATGGCGACCAAGCCGGCATTGCAGCGCTATCCGACGGGTCCGACGCGTCGGATGACAACAGCCGGTGTGGCAGGCATGCACGATTGGCCGCTTGAGACGGGACGACTAGAGTCGTTACTACGGTGTGTCCGCCATTTGAAAGGTATTGGGCCTAGCCCGGCAGACGGCCCGAACAAGTTCGGGAGTCCGGGCGGAGTCCCCAGCTTGTTGGGGCGTGGCTCGGGCAGACGGCCCGAACAAGTTCGGGAGTTCGGGCGGTGCGGCCCGAACAAGTTCGGGAGTCCGAATAATGTAAAGGAGGAGTGACTATGGATGACAGGCAACTCGTCGAACGTTACCAGGCGGGGGAGCGCGACTTTGAGGGGGCCAAGCTGGCCTACTCGAACCTCGACGGCGCGACGCTGAGCGGCGCCGGCCTGAGCGGTGTGAGCCTGTTCGCATCGCGGCTGAGCGGCGCGGATCTCAGTGAGGCCGACCTCACCGAGGCCAACCTGACCGGGGCGGACCTCCGGGGCGCTCGCCTGAACCGCGCCCAGTTGAGCCAGGCCAGCCTGACCGGGGCCAAGCTGAACGAGGCCGACCTCGCGGGGCCTGAGACCAGCCTCAGCGGGGCCAACCTGACTTGGGCCGACCTCACCGGTGCCAACCTGAGCGGGGCCGATCTCAGTGGCGCGAACCTGACCGGCGCCAGGCTGCTCCATGCCAACCTGAGCGGCGCGAACCTCAGCGGCGCCAACCTGATCGACGCCAAGCTCGGCGAGGCCGACCTGAGCGGGGCGGATCTCACCGACGCCAGGCTGATCGCGACCGATCTGAGCGGCGCCACCATGCCCGACGGCAAGAAGCATGATTGAAGGCGCGCAGAGCAAGGGTTCGACGGGGGAAGGCGCGCCCGCCCTGATCGAGTTGCACGATGTCGTCAAGACCTTCCAGGTCGGCGCGAATCCGCTCGTCGTGCTGAAGCACATCTGGTTGCGAGTGGATGCGGGCGAGTTTGTCAGTGTGGTCGGGCCATCGGGGTCGGGCAAGTCGACGCTGCTGAATATGATCACCGGCATCGACCGCCCGACGAGCGGCAGGGTGTTCGTCGCCAACCAGGCCGTCCACAAGCTCAGCGAGAACCAGTTGGCGCGCTGGCGCGGGCGCAGCGTTGGCGTCATCTTTCAGTTCTTCCAGCTCTTGCCGACGCTGACAATCGTCGAGAATGTGATGTTGCCCATGGACTTTACCAGCACCTTTCGCGGCCATGCGCGCCGCGCCCGGGCGATGGACCTCCTCGAGAAGATGGGCATCGTCGATCAGGCGCACAAGCTGCCCAGCACGCTGAGTGGCGGCGAGCAGCAGCGGGCAGCCATTGCCCGAGCGCTGGCCAACGACCCGCCCCTCATCGTGGCCGATGAGCCGACCGGCAACCTCGACTCGGCCACGGCGACGGGGGTCTTTGACCTGTTTGAGGGGCTGGTCGAGCAGGGCAAGACGCTGTTCGTGGTGACGCACGACACGAACCTGAGCGCCAAGGCGCGGCGCGTCATCCAGCTCTGCGATGGGCGCATCTGCCAGGATAGCGAGGTGCGGCGGCCCGAGAGCCGGTCGGACATGGAGCAGCCATGGGCGTGATCTGGCGCAAAGTCTGGCGCGACGTGATGCACAACAGGGCGCGCACGTTCCTGGTCGTGCTGTCGACGGCCGTAGGCGTCGCGTCGTTGGGGCTCGTCTTTGGCCTCTCGGGTCTGATGCGCGCCCGCATGACAGCCGATCACCGGGCCACAGTGCCGCCGCATGTGACCCTGTGGGGCGCAGCCTTTACCCAGGATGATGTGGATGCAGCGGGGCGCGATGCCGGCGTCGCCAAAGTTGAGGGAGAGACATCTGTCGGCATCCGCTGGAAGCGGGAGGGCGAGACCGAGTGGCGCAACGGCACGGTGATCGCCCGCCCCGACTATGCGGCGCAACGCATCGGCCTGGTCAACCTGATCGAGGGACAATGGCCGGGCGACAAAACGCTGGGCCTCGAGCGCCAGTCGTCGCGCTTCTTTGGCTTCGGCCGTGGCGCCCAGGTCATCGTGCAGGTCGAGCAGCGCGAGGAGCGCCTGACGGTCGCTGGGCTCGTGCGCATGTCCACGGCCTTTCCGCCCCAGTTTGGCGGCGAGGCAACCTTTTTTGCCACCCCGGCGACGGTGCAATGGCTGGCCGGCGTCGAGGGCTTTACCCAGATCAAGCTCTGCCTGCGCTCGTTCAGCAAAGCCGAGGCCGATAGCGTCGCCGCGTGCATCGAGGGCGTGCTGGAGGAACGGGGCCGGCCGGCGCTAGGCTATGGCATCAGCGACCCCAACGTCCACTGGATGCAGGACACAGTGAACACCCTGTTCCTCATCCTCGGCATTTTGGGGGCGCTGTCGCTGGGCCTCAGCGCGTTCCTCATCGTGAACACGCTGAACGCCATCATGGCGCAGCAGGTGTGGCAGATCGGCATCATGAAGGTCATCGGCGCCACCTTTGGGCGAGTGGTACGCATCTACCTGGCGGCCGTGTTGACCTATAGCGTCCTCGCACTCCTGATCGCCATACCCGCGGGCGCGGCCCTGGCCCACGAGCTGGCGACCTGGCTGCTCGGCCTGATGAACATCGACATCGACGCCTTTCACGTCGTGGCGGAAGCGCTGCTCATCCAGCTCGGCGTGGGGCTGGCGGTGCCGCTCCTGGCCACGCTGCCCTCGGTGGTCGGCGGCGCGCGCATCAGTGCCTATCGCGCCATCTCCAGCTATGGCCTGGGGGCGGGCTTTCGGCGCGGCTGGCTCGAGCAGGCGCTCGAGCGTATCCGCAGCCTGCCGCGGCCGCTGGCGCTGAGCCTGCGCAGCGTCTTCCGGCACCGGGTGCGCGTCAGCCTGACATTGTTCACGCTGACCCTGGGCGGGGTCATCTTTATCATGGTGATGAGCGTCAACTCGTCGCTCGACCACACGCTGGAGGTTGTCCTGCAGGATTTCCATAACGACATCGTCGTCGCCTTCGACCGGCCCCAGCTCACTGCTGACTTGGTCTGGGCCAGCCGGGGAGCCGCGGGGGTGACGCGGGCCGAGGCGTGGGACTATAGCCAGGCCCGGCTGTCGGTCAGCGGCGGCGAGCAGGCCGACATCTCGCTGTGGGCGCTGCCGCTCGATTCGCAGATATTCACTCCACGCATCGTCGCCGGCCGCGGCCTGCAAGCGGGCGACGACCACGCCATCCTGCTCAACCGCAAGACGGCTGCCGATGAGCATCTCAAGGTTGGCGACCGGGTCACGCTGACCATCGGCGGGCGCGAGTCGACATGGGAGGTGGTCGGCCTGGTCCTCAGCCTGGGCAACAACCAGCGCGACAGCTTTGTGCCGTTGGGGGCCCTGGCGCAAGAGTTGGGCACGGCCGGGCGGGCCACGATGGTGATGGTCGAGGGCCAGCACCACGATGCCGCCGGCCAGCAAGCCCTGGCGCGCGAGTTGCGGGTCGCCTACGAGGAGCGCAAGATCGAGCTCAGTTTTCTCGAGAGCACCAGCGACACACGGTCGCACAACCGGGCCGTGTTCGATGTGGTGACATACCTGATGCTGACCATGGCCGTCCTGGCCGCCATCGTGAGCAGCATCGGGCTGATGGGGGCCATGTCGATCAACGTCGTGGAGCGCAGGCGCGAGATCGGCGTGCTGCGGGCGCTCGGCGCCTCGTCGGCGATGATCGTCGCCATCTTTGTGACGGAAGGGGTGTTGGTGGGGGCGCTGAGCTGGCTCTTGGCGGTGCCGCTCAGCCAGCCTGGGGCGCGCCTCTTCAGCGGGCTGATCAGCGAGGTGATGATGCCCCTCGATTTCAGCTATTCCAGCCGAGGCGCGCTGCTCTGGCTCGGTATTGTACTGGTGCTCTCGATCATGGCCAGCCTGTGGCCAGCGCTGCACGCCAGCGACATCAGCGTGCGCGAGGCGCTAGCCTACGAATGAGGTGTGGTACGAGTCTTGCTCGATGTAGTGGTGCCTGCTGCTGGCGGCAGGTCACGTGCAACCGCCGCAGCAGCATTGGAGAAGGAGAAAAAGAGATGCGCGAGTTCTTTGAGAGGCTGGGTCCGTGGTGGCCGTTGATCAGCGCCTGGCTCCGCGGAGAGTGGATCTATATCCCCTGAACCCGGCTGGCGCCGGCAACCCCATATGCTTGTAGTGCTGGAGAGCGGGTGACGGGGAGATACCTGACAGGTCTCCGGAGACCTGTCAGGTGTCTCCCCGTCACTGCGAACGGGTCCGTCAGCCCGGCCTCTCGATTTGAGCCGCAGCCCGCGCCTGTGCTATACTACGAGCGGCGGCTCCTTGTTCTGCGAAAGCGGTGACCAGATGAGATTCCCACGTCGTAGTGGCGTCCTGCTCCACCCCACATCGCTGCCCGGCCGGTTCGGTATCGGCGACCTTGGTGAGGAGGCATACCGGTTCGTCGATTTCCTCGCCGCCGCCGGCCAGTCGTACTGGCAGGTGCTTCCGCTCAGCCCCACCGGCTATGGCGACTCGCCCTATCAAGCCCTCTCGGCCTTTGCCGGCAACCCGCTGCTCATCAGCCCCGAGGTGCTCGTGCAGGCGGGCGACCTGATGCCCGAAGACCTGGCCGAGCTGCCGGCCTTCCCGACCGGCCGGGTGGATTTCGGCCGCGCCATGGACCACAAGCTGCGGCTGCTCGAGCGCGCCTATGTGCGCTTCCAGGCGCAGGCGCCTGCCGCGCGCCGGCAGGTGTTCGCCCGCTTTTGCAGCGAACAGGGGGCCTGGCTCGACGATTTCGCCCTCTTTATGGCGCTCAAGGAGGCGCACGAGCTGCGCCCCTGGTGCGAGTGGGAGCGCGACATCGCGGCGCGCGAACCGGCGGCGCTGGCCCACTGGCGTGAGGTGCTCGCCCCCAAGGTCGTAGGCCAGATGTGGCGCCAGTGGTGCTTCTTTGAGCAATGGCTGGCGCTCAAGCGCTACGCCAACGGCCGCGGCATCCGCATCATCGGCGATATCCCCATCTTTGTTTCGGGCGACTCGAGCGACGTCTGGGCCAACCAGCACCTTTTCCACTTTGGCGCGGACCTGCGGCCGACGGTCGTCTCGGGCGTGCCGCCCGACTATTTCAGCGCTACCGGCCAGCTCTGGGGCCATCCGCTCTACCGTTGGGAGGTGATGGCGCACGATGGCTACGCCTGGTGGATCGCGCGCTTTCGTATGGCCATGACCCAGGCCGACGTGCTGCGCATCGACCACTTTCGCGGCTTTTACAATTACTGGGAGGTGCCCGCCAGCGAGGAGACGGCGGTGCGCGGGCGCTGGCTCTACGCCTCTGGCGCCGATCTCTTCCGGACGACGACGCGGGCGCTGGGCGAGGTGGCGATCATCGCCGAGGATCTGGGCGATTTCGACGAGGCCTCGCGCGCGGGGGTCGATGCGCTGCAGGCCGAGTTCGGCTACCCCGGCATGAAGGTGCTGCAGTTCGGCTTCGACGGCGACCCGGCCAACCCTTTCCTGCCCCACAACTATCGTCGCGACACCGTCGCCTATACCGGCACCCACGACAACGACACCGCCGTGGGCTGGTACCAGACCACCGCCAGCGAGGCCGCGCGCGACTATGCCCGCCGCTACCTGGGCTGCGATGGGTCGGATATCGCCTGGGACCTCATCCGCCTGGCCTGGGCGTCGGTGGCGCACACGGCGCTGACCACGGCGCAGGACCTGCTGAGCCTGGGCCACGAGGCGCGCATGAACACCCCCGGCACCTGCGGCGTGCCCAACTGGTGCTGGCGGCTCGAGCCCGGCGCGCTGCACGACGGCATCGCGGCTCGCCTGCGCGAGCTGACCTATCTCTACGGCCGCCTGCCCCGGCTCCTATAGCCCTTCTTTGACCTGGACGCCGCGCTCGGCGAGGAGGCGGCGCACGTCGGCCAGCCTGCCCTCGGCGACGATGGCCAGTGCGCGCTCGCCGGCGGGGAAGGGCGTGAGCTGGCCCTGCAGCGCGGGGTCGGCGCGCAGCTCGTCGAGCGACGCCGGGTCGCCGAACTCGATGAGCGTGAGCGACTGGACCGCGGCGTCGCCATAGTAGCTGCCCCAGGCCTTCACCTGCTCCACCAATTCCTCGGGCAGTGCGCCACGGTGTAGCCGGCCCAGCTCCTCGAGCAGGCGCTGCACTCTGGTGCGGTTGCCTCCGGCGCGGCGGACCGAGTTGGCTGTGAGGTGCCAACGGCCGTCGCCATCCTCTTCGGCCAGGCGGGCCAGGCGTGTGCGCAGGTGCAGGCTGGGCACGGCGTGGATGGGCCGCAGCGCGGTGCCGCCTTCGGCGATGACGCTGCGGTCGGCCGACTGCGGTTCGGCGCCCGAGACGGCCGGGAAGAGCCCCTGCGCCACCAGTGCGGCCGTCAACCTGCCCTGGCTGCCCGCAGCGACGAGGGCCACGTCCGGCGAGACGGCGCGCGCCAGCAGCGGCGCCGTCTCGGGCTGCGCCAGGAGCGTGGCCAGCAGCTCGGGCGTCGCCGCCTGCAGCAGGCTCACCCCGCTGCGCAAGACGATGCGCTCGTGGTGCGCCCCCCACTCCTCCAACGAGCGGCGCACGTTCTGCGGCAGCGCCACCGCGCTCGTCTGCTCGAGAAAGCGCACGATGCTCGCTACCTCGAGGCCGCCCTGCTGCGCCCGATACACCGACTCGCGCGAGAGCTGGTAGGCAAAGGCGCCGACATCGGCCCGCTGGCGATCGGCAAAGAGGTCGAGCTGTGCCAATACGCCCAGGCTGACCGGCCCCAGCGCCAACAGCTCAAAGCTGGGCTGGATGATGACCTGGCCCGTGGCCTGGGGACCAAGCTCGCCGGCAGGCTCCCCGGCCACGAGAGCGCGGCCCAGTGCGGTGAGGCGTGCCGTCGCGAGCCGCTCTTCCACGTAACCCAGCTCCACCAGGCCCAACAGGTGCGGCAGGCCGGTGAGGCAGGCTCCGACGAACTTGGCCTCGAGGCGCTCGAGCATCTGCAGCAGGGCCTTGGGCGAGCCATAGTACCGGCCATTGCCGTAGCCATAGTACCACGAGCCGCGGGCGCTGGCGATGCGGCTGTGCTCGGGGAACATAAAGTCCTCGTCGCCGGCCTGGATGCCGTCGAGCAGCGCTTCGGGCTCGGCCCAGGCGCCCGCCGGCTGCGCCAGCAGCGCCTGGAGGACGGCTTGGCGCGCCTGCGCCGGCTGCGGCTCGTAGGCCTCCGCATCGCTGCCCAGTTCTTGCAGCATGAGCCCGGGCCAGGCCCGCAGGCAGACGGCGATCTGCTCGACCTCGGGCCGGCTCCAGAACGCGCCTGGCGAACCTTGCGAGGACTCCGAACCCTCGCAAGGTTCCCCGGCAGTGCTGAGGTGCGTGGGCCCGCCGCGCAGCAGCCCCAGCGCCTGCAGCAGTTGCCGCAGCAGCGCCAGCCGGCCGGTTTCGACCTCACTGCGCGCGCCGCCGAGCCGCGGGTCGGGCACGAGCAGGTGCTCGTTGATGGCGCGCAGGGCACGCTTGGCGACGAGCCCCGACTTGGTCAGCGGCACGGCGTTGCGGCGGGCATAGTCCCAGTAGAGGTAGAGGTCGCGCAGCAGGAATGCGGGCTCGCCCTGCACGACCCTCTGCGGCTCGGGCGTGGCCGGCGCGAGCACGGGCTCGGGCTCGGGCAGGTGCGCGCGCACGGCCGCAGGGATGTAGAGCGTGTCGGCCGGGTGGAACTGGACCTTGGGCATAGGGGTGCTGTTGGCCCAGCCGCCGATGCGGCTAAAGACCAGTCCACGCAGCGTCAGCCGGGCCACGACATCTTCAAAGGCGTGCGACGCCTCGCGGTGCGGGTTTCCTACATAGACTCCTGTGGCATAGGCCACGTTGCTGTAGTGGTAGCTGGGCGCCTCCTCGCTGGCGTTGCCATCGGTCACCAACCCAGCCTTGACCACCTCGCGCCGCAGGCTCTTGGTGGGGGCCGTGCCGCCGTACAGCAGCAGCCGGTCGAGCAGGCGCCGCTCGCGCCGCCCGAGGCGCTCGAGCGAGGCGAGCACGCGCTCGCGGGTAAAGAACTGGGCGCGCATGACTGCCTGCAGCTCGGCCTTTCTCGGCCTGCCCTTGCCAGTCGCCACGATGCCGGCCTCGCGAGCCATGATCACGAGTGTGTCGACGTGATAGCCGTCGAGCAGGGTTGTGATCTCGTCCATCATCTGGTCGTTCATCAGACCTGATCCGTCCGCTTGGGTGTGTAGCCTGCTTTCTCCAGCTCGGCCACCAGTGTGTCGGCCGCGGCGTGATCGATCATCACGAGCCGCGGCGAAATCTCGGCGACGATATGCCGCGCCAGGGAGGTGACCGCCTTCATCTCGGCGAGGGCATAGTCGTCGGCGAACTCGATGACGGTCAGCGCCTGGTAGACGCGCACGCGGCCGTAGGCCCGCCACCAGCGCTCGAGCTGCGCCCGGATGGCCTCGGGCATGGGCATGGGCAGCAGGCGCTGCCACTCAGCGGCAATGTCGGCCAGGGCCGCGCCGGCCTCGAAGGCGTGGTAGGTCGCCTCGGCGTCGAGCTCATAGTCGAAGCGGCCGGCGGTCGCCTCGGCCAGCCGGGCAATGCGTTCGAGCAGCCCGTGCGCCTGCGCGCTGATGGCCGAGGGGCGTACGCTGATGCGCGTGCCCTGCACCGTCACCGCAGCTACGCTCGACGGCGCGGCTGGGGCCGCCGAAGGCGGCGCTGGCGGCGCATCGACCTGGTCCCAAAAGAGATCGGCGAGGCCGTGCAGCCGGAAGGCGGTGAGGGCGCCGCCCTCGAGCCGCAGGTCGGCCAAGCCCAGCCAGTGCAGCGGCCCGCTGAGCATCACGCGCAGCACGTTGCCCTGGACGAGGTCCCATTCGGCATCGCTCATGGGCGCAAAGCGGGCGTCGCTGCCGCGCCGTGCCAGGAACCAGCCCGCGCTCGGCGCATAGTAGCCGGGCTGGCGCAGCACTTCGTCGAAGCGCGGCCACACCGGGCGCAGCAGCCGGAAGAGCTCGCCGAGCGACACCCAGCGGTCATCGGGCAGGCACGCGAGCACGCGCAGCGCGAGCAGCCGGGCCGCCGCCAGGTCACTGCGCAGCCGGTCCTCCGTGTAGTAGGCATAGCCCGCGTGGCGCTTGATCTGCACCGGGCTGCCGCCGGGCAGGTGCCACAGCGTCCACAACTCGCTCCAGTTGGCCATGCCAAAGTAGCTGCGGGCCAGGGCGGCGCGCTGCTCCAGTTCGTTGCGGCAGAGGTACTGCCGCCTTACCTCGGGCCACGCCGTCACCGGGCTGCCCGGCTGCACGATGCCCGTGGCTACGAGCAGCTCATAGATGAACTCGAGTCGCCCCGCGCCGCCCGCGGTGGGGGCGAGCTCGGCGATGGCCTCGTCGAGCAGCGAGGGCTGCGGCGGCGGGACGGTGAGAATGAGATCGGCGTGCGGGCGCAGCCGGCGCCCCTCTTGCGCCTGCGCGACCTCGGCGGCATCATAATCCCAACCACGCAGGCCAGGGAACTGCCTCTCGGCGGTGGGGCGCGGCATGGGCGGTCGCAGGGCGATGGGCGCGCGCTCGAGGAGCAGTGCAATCTCGCTCACGGTGCGCACGAATGGGAAGGGGTCGGCCAGGCGCTCCTCGGCCGCGGCGGGCCGCGCCGGCTCGGCCTCTGCCAGGATGGTGCGCTGTACAAGCGGCAGCAGCCCGCGCACGAGCTGGTGCGGGCAGCAGGCGGTGTAGGCTCCATGGCCGGTGGCCAGGGCGAGGCCCATGGCGAACAGGCGCTGCACACAGCTATCGAGCTGCTTCTGCTGCGTGAGCCCGCCCAGGGCCCCTACGACGCGGGCGATGTCTTCCATCTTGGCGCTCGCGCCCGAGAGGGCCATCGCGGCTAACACGCGCCGGTGCTCCTCGTCGAGGGCAAGCGCGGCCTCCTGCGTGCCGCGGTGCGCGGCCATGGCGCGGGCCATCTGGAGCGTGATGCCCGCCTTGTCGGTCCCTTTCAGACGCCAGCCGCGGCGCCGCGCTACGTCGCGCAGGTCTTGCAGCCGCAGCGCCCCGAGCGTCTCGGCGAGCTGCTCGACGTAACCCTCCTGCCGCTCTGCGAACGTCGTCGCCGCCCAGGCCGGCCATTGCTCGGGCCGCTGCGTCGCTGGGGGCGGCACCGGGGTTACGGCGAGCCGGCGCGGCGGCGTGGCTGCCGGCGCTTCGCCAGGCCCGGCAAAGGCCGCGGGATGGCGCAGCCACTTGAGCAGCAGCGCAAAGGCGTGACGGCAGCGCCCACTGCCCTCGCAGGTGCAGCTCGCGAGGATGGACTCGGGGTGCACCGTCAGGGAGACGTCGTGCAGCTCGTCATATTCGTCCTCATCATCCAGCACCTGGGCCGAGAGCGTCTGGCCCGAGCGCACCGGGTTGACGATGCGCTCGAGGTAGCTCTCGGCCAGTGCCTGCTCGCGCTTGCTGATGCCGGTGACCAGCATGTCTTCGCTGAGGCTCTCCAGGGTCATCATGGCTCAGTTCCTCGCCCGGGGCCGAGTTGCTGGGGAACCTTGCGGGGGTTCGGAACCCCCGCAAGGTTCCCCAGCAGCGCCCGTGGCAGCGCCTCGCGGCACTGCGCCGCGACGACCGCCGGCTGGTAGGCGGCGACCTCGTGATCGTAGAGGATGGTATAGTGGTAGCCCTGCTCGGTCAGGAAGAGCTGACGGTTGGCGCCATAGTCCTGATCGTTGGTATCGCGGCTGACCAGGGTGTAAAAGTGGGCCAGCAGGCCGTTGCGCTTGGGGCGCAGGATGCGGCCGAGCCGCTGCGCCTCCTCCTGGCGGCTGCCAAAGGTGCCGCTGATCTGGATCATGACATTGGCGTCGGGCAGGTCGATGGCAAAGTTGCCCACTTTGGAGACGATCAGCCGTCTGATCTCGCCCGTCCGGAACTGTGCGTAGAGCTTGCGCCGCTCGTGCACGGCCGTCTTGCCGGTGATGATGGGGTAGCCGTAGCGCTCCTGCACGCGCTGCAACTGCTCCAGGTACATGCCGATGATGAGGATCTGGTCATCTTCGTGCTTGGCAAGGAGTTGGTCGAGCACGTCGTACTTGGCCGGGCTCTCGGCGGCGACGCGGTACTTGTCTTGCGGCAGCGCCACGGCATACGCCATGCGCCGCTCGGGGTCGAGCGGGATGCGCACTTCGACCACGTCGGCCTCGGCGATCCAGCCCTGCTTCTCCAGGTCCTTCCAGGGCACGTCGTACTTCTTGGGGCCGATGAGCGAAAAGACGTCGCTCTCGCGGTGGTCCTCGCGCACCAGCGTGGCGGTGAGCCCCAGGCGGCGGCGCGCCTGGATCTCGGCGGTCATGCGGAAGACCGGCGCCGGCAGCAGGTGCACCTCGTCGTAGATGATGAGGCCCCAGTCGCGCTCGCTAAAGAGGGCGAGGTGAGGGAACTCTTGGACGAGGGGCAAGTCTTGGCCTCGCGTGCCGCGCTTGCGGTAGGTCATGGTCTGGTAGGTGGCGATAGTCACCGGCCGGATCTCTTTGCGCAGCCCGGTATACTCGCCCACCTGGTCGGCAGCCAGGGTGGTCTTGTCGAGCAATTCGTCGATCCACTGGCGCACGGCGATGGTGTTGGGCGTGAGGATCAGCGTGCTCGTCTGCAACTGCTCCATGGCGGCCATGCCGACGATGGTCTTGCCGGCGCCACAGGGCAGCACGATGACGCCCGACCCGCCGTGGGCTGCGCCGCCGGCGTAATAGATTTCGGCGGCCTCGCGCTGATAGTCACGCAGGGCAAAGGGCCGGCCATCGACGGTCAGCGTCCGGCAGTGGAAGGGGAGTCGCTCGCCCTCGACATAACCGGCAAGGTCCTCGGCCGGGTAGCCGACAACGACCAGCGCCTGCTTGATGAGGCCGCGCCGCGCCGGGTCAACCTGCAGCGTGTGCGCGTCGATCTGGCCGACGACGAAGGGGCTGAGCTGCCTGTGGCGCACCACCTCGGCCACCAGGGCGGCGTCGTCGGAGACGAGGTAGAGCGCGCCGTCGCGGCGCGCCAGCTTGAGCCGGCCGTAGCGCGAGACATAGTCGGTGATGTCGACCCGCACGTTGTCGGGCAGGGGGTATTTGCTGTAGCGCTCGAGGCCCGCGATGATGGCCTCGGCGCTCAGGCCTGCTGAGGCGGCATTCCAGAGCGAGAGCGGCGTGATGCGGTAGGTATGGATGTACTCTGGGCTCTTGTCGAGCTCGGCAAAGCGCGCCAGGACGTCGCGCGCCTCCTGGTAGAGCGGGTTGTCGACCTCGAGGAGCACGCTCTTGTCGCCCTGGACGATGATTGGGTTGCTCGGGTCATAGGTCATGAGATACCTCGACCTGGCTGCAGATGGCGCCGACACGCAATGTCGCAGTGCGTGTCGGAGAATCCGCACTTTGTAGTTATCTGGGTAATTATAGTCAGGTGCGAGGTTGCTGGCAAGTTTTTCGAGGCTCGTTTGACGTAACTGTTGGACGCCTCACGTGTCATTGCGAGCGCAGCGAAGCAATCTCCAGCCAAGTCAGGGCAAGCCTTTCGCGCTGGAGATTGCTTCGCTGCGCTCGCAATGACGCGTGCCCTCTAGCGGGCTACCTCGTGCGCCTCCTGTGGGGGGAAGAGCTGCTGCAAGAAGCCGCCTTTGCGTAGGGCGAAGCGGCGGCCGCGCCAGGTGACCTCGCGGCCGACCGAGGCGCCGCACCAAATGACGTAGGTGAGCAGGTCGCGCAGGGGCAGGAGGTACCACGAACGCAGGTAGACTTGGTCGCGCGTATGGCGGGCCAGTTGCCAGCTCACCAGCCAACGCAGGGCCAGCGAGGCGCCAATGACGCCCAGGCCCGCCGGCGAGAAGCCCATGGCCGCCGCCGTCACCAACGACATTGGGGTGGGCAGTGTGAACAGCAGCACGGGGTATTCTAGTGGGCGGCTGACGCGCAGGCACTTGGCCCAGCGCAGCTCGCGGTTCCACTGCTCCCTGAAGGTGGTGGCCCCGAGCACGCTCTGGGCCATATAGTCCGACAGGTGCACACGGTGGCCGGTGGCCGCAATCTTGGCGCCGAGCTGATAGTCATCGGCCAGGTAGTTGACCAAGGCCTCAAAGCCGCCGATCTGGCGCAGTTGTTCGCGGCGCAAGGCGTTGGAGGCGCCGAGGGCAAAGCCCATGTGCAGATAGTTGCGCCCCACGAGCACCCCCGGCAGGAAGGTGGTGCTGATGTATTGGGCCTCCAGCTTGGCCGTCAGCGTCTCGGCCTGAGTGCCGCGATAGAGGCTGGTCACCAGGCCGACCGCTGGGTCTTGCAACGGAGCGCAGATGCGGCGTAAATAGTCGGGCGTGACGCGCATGTCGCTGTCGCAGATGACGAGCGTGTCGTAATAGGCCATCTGCGCCAGGTGGCACAGCACGCTGACTTTGTCATTGGCGCCGCGCGGCGAGGCCACAAAAGCGCGGATTTTGCGCCTGGGGAACTCGCGCTGCAGGCGTGCAATCAGCTCCAGGGCGGGGTCGTGCGGGTCGGTAACCCCGAAGAGCACTTCGTACTCGGGATAGTCCTGGAGCATAAAGCTGCTCAAGTTCTTGTAGGCTTCGGCGTCGAGGCCGCGAATCGGCTTGAGGACCGAAACCGGGGGTAGCTTGGGATCGGCCGGTGGCTGTGGCTCGGCAAAGAACTGCTCGATGCACCAGCCGGCCACGAGCCAATAGACCCAGCTCGCCGCCGTCAGGCTCAAGAAGATCAGTGACCAGGGCACACCACCCTCCTCTGGCTGCTGGATCTCAGGGCCGGATACGTTGCCAACTGCGCCCCCCTCTCGTCGATGGCCTGACGGACGCGGGGGCTGAGCAGTGTGGCCAGGTCCCCCGGGTTTGGCCCGTACGGCCCATCATAGGTTTGCGTGCTCGGGTGCAGGTACACCTCGGCCGAACTCACGGTCCGCGGGATGCGCCGCACGAGCCCGGCGACAAAAGCCTCGTGCATGCTGCCCGACTGCAGCAGTCCGTAGACACGATCGGCCACGGTCACAGGGCTCGAGGCGAGCCGCCCGTGCGCCAGGCGACACAGGAGCGCATAGATGGCGGCCCACGATGCCTTGCCGGCCGCCTGCGACCGGTCGAGCTGCAGGGTCCGCCTCAGGTCGTCGCGCGGCAGGCGGAGGCCGTGCGCGCCGTACTGCTCGGCCAGCGCGACGACGATGGGGAATACCGTCGGGTGCAGGTGCATCAGGTGGTGGCTGTCGACGTGGGAGAGCACGAGCCCCGTGTCGCGAAAGCGCTCGAACTGGGCCACGAGCTCACGGCGCAACTCGCGGCGCACGGCCGGGGCAAAGAAGCAGGCGATGCCGGCGCGCGCGGGGTCGCGGGGCAACCGGCCCAGGGCATCCAGCAAGTGCGGTGCCTGCGAGGCGGGCAGCGCGCCGCAGGTGGCGGTCATCGCCAGGTGTAGCCCCACAGCCAGCGCCGGGTGCGCGCGGGCATAGTCCACCGCACGTGCCACGGCTTCGCCGGTCACCATCAGGCTGGCGCTAGTGAGGACGCCCTGCTCGTGCGCATGCCCGACGGCCAGGTTGCTGCTGGCCGCCCGGCCATAGTCGTCGCCGTTGAAAATCAGGCGCAGGGCACTCATGGCCTCCCTCGGGTTGTGCGGCATGCATGGCAGTCCACCTGCCGAATTGCCCCCTTTTTTCCTTCTGCACATTGTCATTGCGAGTACCCCAGGGTTGCCGCAACCCTGCGCCAGCCGGATGACGTCGCATCGTAGCCGCGGCATCGTGCCGCGCCGGAGTCCCGCGGCAACATGCCGCGCCTACAGTCCGGCGGCCTACGTCAAGAGCAGCGCAGCGAAGCAATGACAATGTGAGCGCTTGCCCTGCGGGTTCCGGTTTAGGATAGCAAGGTGTATGCCAGGGAGCCGTGTGGCTACGGCCGCCTCGTGAAGCGGACGCGCCGCCGCGTCCGCAGGACTTCGGCCTCGCGCGGCACGACGCTGATGGTGCCGTCGACCTCGAGCACCACCAGCCGCGCTTCTTCGACCGTCTCGATGCCATGTTCGCGCAGCGCGGCCTCGGCCTCCGCGCGGTCCACCCCTTCGCGGCGCATGGCGTCGGGCAGCCACTGGCCATCCTGCGCGATGACCGTAGGTTGCCCCAGGAACACGTACTGAAAGAGGCCGACGTGGGTCTCCAGCCAGTCGATGAGCCAGTTGAAGCCCAGAAGGACGCCGACAATGATCAGGCCGCCGACCAGGGAGGTGTCGGGGCCGGTCATGGCGGGCTGCATGGCGTTGGCGACCAGCAGGATCAGGATCAGGTCAAAGAGGGTGAACTGGCCGATCTGGCGCTTGCCCAAGGCACGCAGCCCCAAGAGCAGCGCCAGGTAGACCACGATGGGGCGCACGATCAACTGCCAGAGCGGCACGCCCAGGTTCGCCAGGCCGGTGGGCACTGGTCACTCTCCTCAACTTGTCTTCCACCTTTTGGCCAGCAAGAGGTATGCCAGTGCGGCACCCGCCCAGTCATTGCGAGCCGCAGCGAAGCAATCCCCAATGCCTGACGTGGAGTTGCATCGCTCCGCTCGAAACCAAGGGATTGCTTCGCTGCGCTCGCAATGACGGGGCAGGCCTTCACAACTACTCTGGCACGCAGTTTGCTTGCATGTACACAATGTTCGGCAGACAAGTCACCGAATTCTATGAGAGCCGCGACAGCATCGCCCATGTCTGGGGTAGCCGCACGCCGTATGCGGGCGAGAGGCGGTGGCCGGTGCGCATCGACGAGCGCTCGCTCGAGGACGCCGGCTACTGGGTGCCGTCGACCTGCCCGTTCTGCTCGAACGGGTGCGGCATGGATATTGGCGTGCGTGATGGGCGCATTGTGGGCGTGCGCGGGCGCGCGACCGACCGCGCCAACTTGGGGCGCCTGGGTCCCAAGGGCCTGCACGGCTGGGCGGCCAACAACAGCCCCGACCGTCTGACCCGGCCCCTGGCGCGCACGGCGGGCACGCTGCGGCCGGCGAGCTGGGAGGAGGCCATGTCGCTCCTGGTGGAGCGCTCGAGGGGGGTCCGCGACGTACACTCGCCCCTGGCGATGGCCTTTTACGTGGGTGGGCAGCTCTTCCTCGAGGAGTACTATACCCTGGCGGTGATCGCCCTGGCTGGCCTGGGCACGCCACATCTCGACTCGAATGTGCGCCTCTCCACAGCCGCTGCCTCGGCTGCACTGACAGAGAGCTTGGGCAGTGAGGCGCAGCCGGGCTCGTTCGACGATGTCGATACCGCCGACGCCATCCTGCACGTGGGGCACAATGTGGCCGAACAGCACACGGTGCTGTGGATGCGCATCCTCGACCGCCGCCGGGGCCCGCGCCCGCCCAAGCTGGTGGTGATCGACCCCCGGCGCACTCCCACAGCGGCGGCGGCCGACGTGCACTTGGCGCCGTGGCCGGGCAGCAACGTGCCGGTGCTCAACGGGCTGCTGCGCCTGATCATCGAGGCCGGCCGCATCGACCGCGCCTTTGTCGAGGCTCACACCATGGGCTTTGCCGCCCTGGAGGACATGGTGGACCGCTGGCCGCCGGAGCGCGTGGAGGAGGTATCGGGCGTGCCTGCCAGCGGGCTACGGGCGGCGGCCGAGATCCTGGGGGCGACGCCGACGCTGCTCTCGACGGTTTCGCTGGGGGTGTACCAGTCGGGCCAGGCTACGGCGGCGGCGGTGCAGGTCAACAACCTGCACCTGGTGCGCGGGCTTTTCGGCCGGCCGGGGTGCGGCGTGCTGCAGATGGGCGGGCAGCCCGCCGGCGCCAATGCGCACGAGACCGGCTGTGCCGGGGCATTGCCGGGCTTTCGCAACTGGGCCAACCCCGCGCACGTCGCCGAGCTGGCGCAGCTCTGGAACGTGGAGGCGGCCGCCATCCCGGCGTGGGGCCCGTCGACGCCGATCATGCAGATGCTGCGCTACATCGAAGAGGGCTCGATACGCATGCTGTGGGTCATCGGCACCAACCCTGCCGTCTCGCTGCCCGACCTGCTGCGCATACGGCGACTGCTGGGTCAGGAGGGCCTCTTCCTGGTCGTCGAAGACGGCTTTCTGAACGAGACGGCCGAGCATGCGGACCTGGTGCTGCCCGCCGCGCTGTGGGCCGAAAAGACCGGCACCTTTACCAGCAGCGATCGCACGGTGCACATCTCGCACACTGCGGTGAGCCCGCCGGGTGAGGCGCGGCCTGACCTGGCGATCCTGCTCGACTATGCCCGGCGCATGGACTTGCGCGACCGCGACGGCGCGCCACTCGTCAAGTGGCGTGACGCCGCAGGGGCCTTTGAGGCGTGGCGGGCCTGCTCGCGCGGCCGGCCCTGCGACTATTCGGGCCTGAGCTATGCCCGGCTGAGCGGGGCGACGGGCATACAGTGGCCGTGCAACGCCCGCCACCCCCAAGGTGCGCCCCGGCTGTATGCCGATGGCGTGTTCGATACGGCCGCGGGACGCTGCGAGAGCTTTGGCCATGACCTCGTCACCGGCGCTGGGGTGTCGCCCGCCGACTACTGTGCCCACGACCCCGGCGGCCGGGCGCTGCTCAAGCCGGCCGACTATCAGCCACCGCTGGAGGTGCCCGATGCGGACTATCCGCTGTGGCTGACGACGGGCCGTGTGGTGTACCAGTGGCTGACGCGCACCAAGACGGCGCGCTCGAAGGAGCTGAACGCGGCCGCGCCCGAGCCCACAGTGCAGATGGCAGAGGAGGATGCGGCGCGCTACCACATTGCCGACGGCCAGTTGGTGGATCTGCACTCGCGCCGTGGCCGGGCGCAGGTGCGGGCCACGCTCGGCGGCATCCAGCCCGGGACGGTGTTCATGCCCTTTCACTATGGCTCCTGGGATCGGCCGGGCCGCCGTGCAGCCAACGAGCTGACGCTGAGCGAGTGGGACCCTGTCAGCAAGCAGCCGCATCTCAAGTACGCTGCGGTGCGCCTGCACGCGGTGCCGCGGCCGGCCACGGTGATGGTGCGTACGTTGGCGAGGCTCGCCACGCGGATACGAGATGCGGCGGGCCGTGCGCTGCTGGCGGTGCGCGGGTTTGCGGCCCGGGTCAGAGGAGGAGCAGGTGCACGTGCGGGCCTACCTGGCGCTGCTCGAGGAACGGGAGAGGCAACTCGCTGACGCCCTGGAGGCACTGGCCGACGTGCATGCAGGGGAGCCCGATGTGAGCGCGATCGGCCGGCTGGCGGCGCAGTGGTCGCGACAGCACGTCGCGGCCCTGGCCGAGCTGGGCCGGCGCTGCAGCGGCGACGAGTTGCCGCAGCCGGCGCCGGCCATGCCACTGATCTCCCTGAGGCCGCGCAACGGCCGCTATGGCCTGCTCCTCGACCTGCAGAGCGCCTGGCTCTTGGCGCAGGACGTGCATCTGCGCTGGACGGTGTTGGGCCAGACGGCGCGTGCCCTGCGCGACGGCGAACTGGAACGCGCCTGTGGCACCCTGGGCGCCGAGACGGACCGGCAGGTGGCCTGGCTGCACACGCGCATTGTGGAGGTAGCCCCGCAGGCGCTTATTGCAGCCCCTTTGTAGTGGCGGCTTTGGCCGCTTCTGTTGGCGGCGAACCTTCGCAAGGTTCGCCGCCCCGCCAGCGCGAGGTTCGGGGGCCGACGGGCAGGCCTGTGCCCTCTTCCCCGCAGGGGAGAGGGTTAGGGGGGATTCGACAGCGAGGCAAGCGCCCGGATGGGCTGGATGCGGCCCGCCGGCGCAGCGTTTCACCCTCACCGCTGCCCTCTCCCTCCGAGGGAGAGGGGGAGGCTGTCGCCTTGTCCTCCCCCGAACGAGCGCGAGGGGGGAGGAGGAGCGATGGGCGACCTGCGCCGCTGGCCCGCGCGGCTCTGGCTGCGCGCTGCGCTGATCGCGGGGGTGGTGGCCGCGGTCCTCTACGTCATCGTGGCGGCATGGACGGTCCTCGTGCCCTTTATCATCGGCGCCATTCTGGCCTGGATCGTCCTGCCGGCGGTCATGTGGATCGAGCGCCACCTGCCGCGCTCGTGGGAACGGCACGGCATTTCGCGCCTGATCGCCATCTTTGCCGTGTATGCGGTCGTGCTGGCGCTCGTCGTCGCCTTCTTTGCCGTCTTTGTGCCGCGCGTGATCGCCCAGGCAGCGGCGTTGCTCTCGCGTGGCCCGGAGTTGCTGGGCGGCCTGTCGAGCCTCGTGAGCGCCTATGAGCGCCTCGTGCCCGTTTCGCTGCGCGCGCTGCTCGCCACCCAACTGCCGAGCACACCCCAGGGTTGGCTGGACCTGATCCGGCGCGACGTGCTCGGCGGCCTGACGAGCGCGGTCAGCATCCCGCTCATCGTCATCCTGGCCTACGTCACCGTTCCCTTCTGGCTTATCTACCTCATCTACGATGTCGAGCGTTTCCGCCGCGCGGGCTTGAGCCTCTTCCCCGAGGGCTCGCTGCCCGATGTGGCCAATATTGGCCGCATCCTCAACGAAGTGGCGGGCGACTATTTGCGCGGCCAGGTCTTCGTTGCCGTGACCGTCGGCATCCTCATCGGCGGCGCCTTCTACCTCGTGGGCATCGAATTCGCCGTCGTGCTGGGGGTCCTTGCGGCCATCGGTGACCTCATCCCCACCTTTGGGCCGGTCCTCGCTGCCATCCCAGCGGTCATCATCGCGGCGTTTGAGCGGCCGATCCTGGCGCTCTGGGCGATCCTGATCACCATCGGCGTCCACGAATTCGAGAACCTGTTCATCGGGCCACGGGTCGTCGGCGCCAGTGTGCGCATTCGCCCGGCGGTCATCATCGTGTTGCTCATCATTGCGGGCTATCTCTGGGGGCTCCTCGGATTGCTGCTCGTGGTGCCCATCACGGCGGTGCTGCGCGACGTCTTCCAGTATGCCTACCTGCGCACCCAGGCCGTGCCGCCCGACGAGGCCCTGCGCCGTGTGCGACGCTCGTGGCGCCAGCGCGGACCCTGGGGCGAGCACGCCGGCCTGGCCTAGCAGCCGTGCCCACACTGTCATTGCGAGCGCAGCGAAGCAATCCCCACCGCGATGGCAGCGAGCATGGCCGGGGATTGCTTCGCTGCGCTCGCAATGACAGAGCACGAACACGGCCTGCTACGGCCCATATCTTGCTACGGTGGAGGAACGTGCTGCATGATGTGGGGTGATAGCCGATGCTGATCGCCGCCATCTCAAGCGAAAGGCTGGCTCGATGTCGCGCTGGGCGGAGTGGCTGAGGCGCCGGTGGCTGCTGCTCGTCGTTATTGGCGCATTCCTTGCGCTGGTGATCATCCAGTTCAACGCACTCCGCACACTCCTGGCGACGTTCGTGCGCGGGCAGCCGCAGTGGCTGGCCGCAGCGGTCCTGTTGCAGGTCGTGTACTATGTAACCTATGCTGTGTTGTACAAATATGCGTTCTACACGGTCGAAGTCATCAGCCAGGTGACCGAGCTGATACCCGTGCTTTTTGCCTCCATCTTTCTCAAGGCGATCGTGCCTTCGGGCGGCGTGAGTGCGCTGGCGGTGTTCATCGACGATGCCTGTCGCCGCGGCCAGTCGGCGGCGCGGGCTGCGGAGGGTTCGCTGCTGGTGCTGGTCGCTGACCTGGTGACCATGATCGTGTTCATCGCCTATGGCCTCGGCTACCTGGCGTTCCGTGGCGTGTTGCAGGCCTACGAATGGCTGGCCAGCCTCTTCTTTGTGGTCTTTGTGGCCGGCCTGAGCGCGCTGCTTTTCCTCGGGCGCTGGCAGCCGGTACGGCTGGGCAGGCTGCTGCGGGCGGTACAGGAGGGCCTCAACGGGTTGGCGGCCCGCCTCAAGCGCTCAGCCGTCGTCGCCCCCGATTGGGCCGAGCGCACGACGTGCGAGTTCTCGAGCGCCGCGTGCGACATCTCGGGCCACCCGTTGCGGCTGGGCGCCACCCTTCTCGCGGCGCTGGTGGCCCATCTGATCAACGTGGCCTGCCTGTATACCGTGTCGCTGGCCTACCGCCAGCCGCTGAGCATTGGTGCGCTCGTCGCCGGCTTTTCGATGGATGTGGTCTTTTCCGTCATTACCTTCATCCCGCACGGCATCGGCATCGTCGAAGGCGTGATGACGCTCGTCTTCGCTTCCCTCGGGGTGCCGCTCGACCGCGCGCTCGTGATCACGCTTGTATTCCGCGGCCTCAACGTCTGGCTGCCGCTGCTCATCGGGTTCTTTTTCCTGCAGCGCGTGCGTGCCTTTGGCGGCGGGCCTCAGCCCGAAGCCGAGGCCTGCGAGCGACGGCCGCCGGCGCAAACGGGACCACCACAGGGCAACGGGGAGCCCGGTTCGTAGTTGGCGCTTGAGTGCCTTGACCCTATGGCCTGGCGCCAACTACGAACCAAGGCGCTCAAACGATGCAGGAGGCGAGGATGCGCATTCTCTTCGCCGGGCAGACCTATCGCCCGCCGCGCAACGGCGCGGCCGTGTTCGGCATCGGGCTGGCGGAGGGGTTGGCCGCGGCCGGGCACGAGGTGGCCGTGCTCGTGCCTTCGGACCGCGGGCGCGCCTACGAAGCCGAGCACGGGGGCGTGCGCATCTATGCCCTGGCGGCGCTGTCGTTGGCGCCCTTTTACGCCGAGATCCACGTCACGCTGCGGCCGCAGGCCGCGGTGGGCCGCTTGCTCGATGCGCTGCAGCCCCAGGTGGTGCACATCCAGGACCACTATCCCCTGAGCCGGGCCGTCGCGCAGGCGGCCCGCGCCCGCGGCCTGCCGTTGGTTGGCACGAACAACTTTTTGCCCGACAACATGATCCCGCAACTGCCCTTCCCGGCGAGCCGGACCCTGGTGGAGCGGCTGCTCTGGGCGATGGTGCTCGAGGTCATGAATCGGGCTGCTGTGGTCACCGCGGTCAGCGAGACCTCGGCGGCGGTTCTGCGACGGCAGGGGCTGCGCGTGCCGGCGCTGGCCATCTCGGCCGGGGTCGACCTGCAGCGCTTTGCCCCCGACAGCGCCATCGATCGGGCCGGCGTGCGGCGGCGCTACGGGCTCGACCCCGAACGGCCGCTCTTCCTCTACGTCGGCCGGGTCGACGGCGACAAGCGCCTCGACGTGCTGCTGCGGGCGCTGGCGCTGGCCGGGCGCGGCGACGTGCAACTGGCCATCGCCGGCCGTGGCCGTGCGTTGCCGGCGCTCACGGCGTTGGCTGCGCGGCTCGGGCTGGGCGGGCGCGCAGTCTTTGCTGGCTATGTGCCGGAGGCCGACCTGGTGCCGCTGCTCAACAGCGCCGACGTCTTTGCCATGCCCAGCGAGGTCGAGCTGCAGAGCATCGCTACCCTCGAAGCGATGGCCACCGGCCGGCCGGTGCTTGCCGCCGCGGCGCGCGCCCTGCCCGAGCTGGTGCACGACGGCGCCAATGGCTACCTCTTTCGCCCGGGCGATGCGGCCGATGCGGCGCGCGGCATCGCCCGGCTCTGCGACGAACGCGCCCGCTGGCCGGCGATGGGCGCCCAGAGCCTGGCCATCGCCAGCGGCCACGCCGTCGAGCGCACGATCGCGCGCTATGAGCAACTCTACCGCGAGCTGGCAGGCGCCGCTGCCCCGAGCCGCTAGAGCGTTTTCCTACTGCCGCAAGCAGAGGCGGCTCCCACGCCGCCGGATGTGGCAGCGACAGCAGCAGCCTGCCGGATGGTCACTGTTCAGCCTGTCATTGCGAGCCGCAGCGAAGCAATCTCCAACGTGGCCGTGACGCGCATGGCTGGGGATTGCTTCGCTGCGGCTCGCAATGACAGGCTGAGCAGTTGCGCCGGATGTACACTCTCCCACGCATCGCGGATGCACCCCAGGCGCCACTCGCCTTGACAGGAGAAGAAGGACATGCTATTTTCTTGATCGCGTTGACAATGCCTGTGAGTTGTACTACTATTCCTGCTGACCCCGCGATACCATCCACAACACACTCGACGCGGAGGGAGAGCGCATGCAGAGAGAGCGCAGTGAGAGCACGGCTCTGGCGACCAGGATCATCTCACTGCCCACCGAACGCCCACTGCAATGCCTGACGTTGAAGCAGATGTACGCCATCGACCAGGCGCTGGCCGAGGTCGGGCCGTTCGGTGAAGTCAGGCTGATCAAGAGCCGCGACAAGCTCCGCTTCATCCAAACCGTGCGGAGCGAGGACATCGGCCCCGGCGAGTAACGGTCTTCTCTGCCATAGCAGGCACACGCGTACGCACACCAACCGCATAGTGCAGCCTCGACAGAGGTGGAAAATTCCCGGAGGCCGGCCCAGCGTGTCTGACACGCCGGGCCGGCCTCTTGTTTTCCTCAGACCAGGCGAACGGGAGGCATTGGGGTGGAACGCTGGTACACGCTGCACACCAAGCCCCACAAAGAATACCTGGTGCGCGACCTGATGGCACAGCGCGGCATCACGGCCTACTTGCCCCTGCTGCAGCACGAGGGGCGGCGGGCCGAACCCTTCTTCGCGCGCTACCTCTTCGTCCGCCTGGACCTGGCGCAGGTGGCCCTGTCGTCGCTCGACTGGGCCCCTGGCGTGACCCGCGTGGTGAGCTTTGGCGGCCAGCCGGCCACCGTGCCCGACGGCGTTATCCAGTGGCTGCAGGACCGGCTGGCGCACACCAACAGTCGCGAGTTCTACAAAAGGCTGCCCCTGCGGCCCAACGATCGGCTGCGCGTCGTCGCCGGGCCGCTGCGGGGCATGGAGGCGCTCTTTGAACGCCGTCTCTCCGGCGAGGAGCGGGCGCGCGTGCTCGTCGAGATTATGGGGCGCCTCACATCCTGCGAGATCGCCATGCAGTGGCTGGAGCGGGTGGGGTAAGAACGCCTGCCAAACCAGCAGGGGCGGCTCCCATGCCGCCGGCTCGCCGGAGGGGAGCTGGGAGGCGATCGGGCAGCCTGTGATAGGGGCTCGGCTGTCGCACGCTCGAGAGAGCGGTCGCGAGGGCGGAGCACGGCCCAGTACCGCTGAGCACTCGCGCGCCCAGTGGCCTGCGAGCGGCGGAGCCTGCCCGGGTATCTCGTGCCGTAGGGTCGTCTGGGAAGATGCGGAGGAGGACCGTTGAGGGCTCGCTACCTCTCCATCATCGGTATGGCCCTGTTGGGCGCCGTGTTGCTCCTCGTCTACGAGCCAATCCTGCTGGCCATCGGCGATTACCTGGTGGTGCACGATGCGCTCGAGCCGGCCGACGTGATCCACGTCATCGCCGGCCACGACGACCGCACCGACCACGCCATCCGGCTGTACCAGGAGGGCTACGGCAGGCAGATCTTCTTCACTGGCGGCTGGTGCCCCGAGATCCAGGGCGACCACGGCGAACGGGGCCGGGCGCTGGCCGTGCAGCAGGGCGTGCCGGCCAGGGCTATCGCCACCGACAGCGCCGCGGTCACCAGCACCTACGACGAGGCGCTGCGGCTGCGGGCGTTCATCGCCCAGAGCGCCGAGCCGGTACGCTCGGTGATCGTCGTCAGCGACCCCTTCCACATGCGCCGGGCGCAGTGGGCCTTCCGGCACGTGTTGGGCGCCGGCGTGCGCGTGCAGATGGCGCCCATCCCCTTTGCGCTCACCTCCCTCCAGCGCCGCTGGTGGACCGACCCGGCGTCGCGCACGTATGTGTTCGAGGAGTATGGGAAGATGGCCTATTATTACGCCCGGCACGGGTTGGGTTGGCAGCCGTTGAGCGATTGGCTGGCAGCCTTTGACTGGGGGTAGGGAGCCATGCCATGAGCCTGACCCACCGCTCGATGGCCGCCGCTGCCTGGAGCTTGGGCTCGGTGCTCACGCAGGCGTGCCTGCAGCTCACGGTCATGGCCGTTCTCGCCCGCCACATCCCGCCCGAGGATTTTGGCCTGTATGCTATCGTGAGCATGGCGCTTGGCATGGTGGCGATGTTCTCGGAGATCGGGGTGCGCCCCGCGGTGGTGCAGCACAAGGACGTCTGCGGCCGCTACGTGGGCATGGCCTTCATGCTCTCGCTTGGCCTGGGCGGGCTGGCCATGGCGCTGACCTGGATCGCCGCGCCTTGGGTCGCGGCGTTCTTTGGCCAGCCGCAGGTGACTGGCCTGCTGCGAGCGACCAGCGTGACGCTGCTCATCAGCGGCTATGCGGCCGTCGCGATGGCGCTGTTCGAGCGCGAGCTGCACTACCGCAAGCTGGCGCTCATTGACGTAGCCTCGTACACGGCCGGGTTTGGCCTCGTCGGCATCGGGCTCGCGTTGCGGGGGGCGGGCGTCTGGGCGATTGTGGCAGCCACAGTGTCTCAGAGCCTCATGAGAGCGCTGCTGCTCGCGACCACCAGCCGGCCGATCGTGAGGCCCAAATGGTCTTGGCGCGACCTGCGTGATTTGGTGCGCTTTGGCGCCGGGCTGAGCGCGGCGCAGCTGTTCGGCTACGGCGCCTCTCAGGCCGACAATGCGGCTGTGGGCCGGCTCATCGGACCCGAGGCCTTGGGACTCTACCAGATGGCGTTCACCATCATGGACCTGCCCAGGCGTTTCCTCGGCATCGTGGTCGACCAGGTGATGTATGCGGCCATGACGCGCGTTCAGGATGACATGGCACGGCTGCGGACGGGCTATCTGCAGTCGCTCGAAGTGACCACTGTGGTCTTGCTGCCGGTGACCGTGCTGGCCGTTGTCGTCGCCCCCGAGGCGGTACGCGGGCTGCTCGGTGAGCGTTGGAGCGGCGCGGTGCTGCCGGCGCAAATCCTGCTCACGCAGGTGCCGCTGCGCGCGTCCGTCCGCCTGTCGGATTCTCTGGGTGGGGCGGTAGGCAGAGTGTATCGCCTTGCCGCCACCAAGATGCTCTACGCCCTCATGGTTGGCGTTGGCGCTGTGGCAGGCGCGCGATGGGGGCTTGAGGGCGTCGCGACCGCCGTCACCCTGGTCACCGTTGCTAATTGGCTCATCATGGTGCGCCTCGCCCTGCAGATCCTGCAGATACCGGCTCGCGACTATTGGCGCGCCTGGCTGCCGGGGTGCCTGCTGAGCATTGTGGCACTGGTGGGCGCGTGGCCCAGCATCACGCTCATGCGTCTGAGCGCGTCGCCCGAGGTGCTGCGGCTGGGCGTGACAGCGGCGACGATGGCCTGCGCACTGTTCGCTGTGGTGTGGCTGTGGCCGCAGGTGCTGGGCAGCGCGGCGCTGCGGCTGGGCCTCGAGCTGGCGAAATCGGCGCCCCTCCCGGAGCGACTCTCGGGCTATCTGCAGGGTGTTCTTGATCGCGGCGCTCACCACTGCGCGAAAACGCCCACAAGGGGCTAGGCTGGCAGTCTGTCGGAGAGGAATGCCTCAGCCAGCCAACCGGGTTTCATGCTCTGTGCCCTGCACGTAGCACCCGCCTGGTTCGGGCCCCTCAAGGGGGGTTTTTGGGGGTTGATTGGCCCTGCTGGCCGCCCCTGGCGCGCCAGGGGCGGCCAGCAGGGCCAATCAACCCCCAAAAACCCCTTCCTGGGGCAGAGCCGGGTAGCAGCGGAGCCAATGCCCGGCTGTTGCCAGGACTATGAGGGTGACGACTTCCCTCTCCGACAGGCTGCTAGGCTGATGAACAAAGAAGACGCCCACAAGGGACCAGGCTAGGCTGATGGACACAGCGTTTTCGGAGCAGATGCCTCATGGCGATGGCAGAGCGCAAGCTGGGCCGGTGAAGCCCATGCGATTGCTCTGCGTTGGCGATGTGGCGTTGGCGGGCGAGTGGGTGGCGTCGCAGGTGTGGTCGCCCTTGCCCGGGATTGCCTCCGCAGAGGAGACGCGAGTCCTCCTGAACTGGGAATTGCCCATCGGCGATGTGGTCAACCCCGCGCCGCGGTCGAGTGGCCCGCGCTTGCTGGCCCATGCCGCCTCGCCTCTTGTGGTCAGCGGCTGGTGCCCTGGCCTGGCCACGCTCGCCACCAACCACATACTCGATGCGAAGGAAGAGGGCCTCGCTCGCACGATGGAGGCGCTCCAACAAGAAGGGTTCGTGACCGTCGGCGCCGGGCGCACCCGCGAGGAGATCGCGCGCCCTGCCCTGTGGGAGACGGCTACGGGCCGACTGGCCATTGCCAACTGGGTCTTTCCCGAGACGCATCCGGACTGGATGGCTGTGCCTGGCCCCAATTGCTGGCCGGGGCGCGACGAGGCGAGCCGCATCATCCGGCGCCTGAGGGACGTGGCCGACTGGGTGCTGGTGGTCGTGCACTGGAGTGACGAGCTCTTTCCCTACCCGCGCCCTGAGGACCGCGCCATCGCCCGCGAGCTGGCGGAGATGGGCGCAGACCTGATCGTGGGCCACCATCCCCACGTGGTGCGCGGCATGGAGGTCATTGGGCGCTGCCCGGTCTTTTATAGCCTCGGCGATCTCTACTTCTCGGAAATCCGCGACGACCGGGGCAACTGGATCGTGCGCCGGGCGCCCAGGAATCGTGAGGGGCTCGGGATCGAGATCACCTTCGCCCGGGGAAAGAACCCCACCTATCAGGCCCTGTCCTTTTGGCAACAGGGCAGCCAGGTGGCGCCCGACCCCCGTGGTCGTGCCGCCAGGCGGATGGCATGGGCGAGCCGTCCGTTGCAGAGGTTCCAGGGCTCGCGATACGCCGAGTGGTATGGCGCGCAGCGCAGCCGTTTCGACCGCTGGGGTGGCCGATGGCACTTTGGAGTGCGTAAGCTCGGTTGGCGTGGCCTGGTACAGCGTGCCTCATGCCTGTCCCGTTCCCGCTGGGCAGGGAGAGGGCAGAGAGGCACAGCAGAACCGTAAGGAGTGAGCGCAATGTCCACGATCACCGTGATCGCCTGCCGCAAGGTGCTCAACTCTCACGCCCAGTTTACCAACGAATTCATTGTTCAGCTCGACGATGGCTCGGTCGGCATCGGCGCATCGCCCCAGGGTGAGACGGTCAGCATCTTTGAGGATAGGACCGTCTCGGTCGACCCGGCGATGATCGTTGGCAAGATCAGAGACGACGGCTATGTCGGCAGGTCGCTGCAGCAGGTGGACCTGGATAGCTATCTGCAGCAGCATATCGCCAGTTTTGGCCGCAACAACGCCTATGGCCTCTCCCTCGCCTTCTTTGCCGCGGCCGGTGCATCCTACCCCCCAGGCGGTCTCCTTGGCACGCCGCCCGCCAGGCCGGCGCCGCCGCGCATCTGCCTCAACATCCTGAACGGCGGCTGGCACGCCTACACCAACCCGGTGCTCAGCGATTTTTCGGAGTACATGCTCGTCGCCAAAAGCAACGACATTGCCGAGGTGATCGGGCAGCACAACGAGCTACAGCGCGTGGTGAAGGAGAGGCTCATTGCCCGGCCCAAGACTGTGGTATCCGGCAACCCGGTGAGCTGCTTTGAGGCGGCCGACAACCGCGAGTGCATCGAGTTCCTCTTG
Source organism: Chloroflexota bacterium (assembly GCA_029553955.1). Lineage (GTDB taxonomy): Bacteria > Chloroflexota > Anaerolineae > SpSt-313 > SpSt-313 > JAKPJZ01. Next base: position 21,572 of record JAKPJZ010000049.1, on the reverse strand, counting down.
AGCGCGCGCGACAGCCTGGGGTTGGCCGCGGCGTTCGACCTCATGATCGATGCCTCAGCCGGTGACCTCCGGGCCGCCGACGGATACCGCTTCGCCATCACGGGCGGACGGCCTCTGACGGGCGAGGCCCTCCACGACTATTGGCTGGATATTATCCGGCAGTATGACCTGCGCTTCCTGGAAGACCCGTTCCACGAGCGGGACCTCGAGCGCTGGCAATGCCTGGCAGCAGCGCAGCAGACCTGCCACATCATCGGCGACAATCTGTACTCGTCGGATGCCGGCAGGATCGAGGAGGGCGCTGCGAGGCGCTGCTCGCATGGCGTTATCATCAAGCCGAATCAGGCCGGCACCGTCACGGCGGTGCGGCGAGCGCTGGAGGCCGCCCAACGCACCGGCCAGATCGCCATCACCTCGCACCGCTCCATCAGCACCGAATCGACCTTCCTCTCCTGGCTCACCTGCATGTATGGCGTCGAGTACATCAAGATTGGCCCGCTCATGACCGACTACTCCTCGGTCGTGCGGCTCAACGAGATCATCCGCCTCACGGACGGTGCGCTATGCCGGTAGAAACCACGATCCACACCGTGAGGCATGCACACACCGTCTACAACGGCGAGAAACGCTATGCCGGCACGCTCGACGTGCCGCTGAGCGAGAAGGGGATCCAAGATACGCGCCAGGCGGCCCCCAGGCTGGCCGGGCTCAGGTTCGACATGGTGATCACCTCGACCTTGAGGCGCTCTATCGAGACGGCCCGCCTTCTCGTTGGCGATGGAGTGCGCTCATTGCAGAGCGCGCTCTGCAATGAGCGCAATTTCGGGGCCTTGGAGGGCCTCACCTGGGATGAGGCGCAGCAGCTCCAGCCCCCGGTGCTCTTTATCAACGTCGGCGGCGACCTGCACTCGGTCAACCCCCGCGGAGGCGAGCCGTTCGAGCTGGTGTGGCAGCGGGCGCAGCGGCTGCGTCGCCTCATCTTCCGCGCGCATAAGGGGTCCAGCGTCCTCGTCGTCTCACACGGCGTCTTCCTGCAGATGTTCCATGGCGTGCTCCGGGGCCTGAGCTGCATCGAGGCACTGGCGGCCTACCCCTCCAGCCTCGAGCTCGCCACGTTCCGCTTCTTGGGCAACCGGCTCGCGGAGGAGCGGATCGAGCAACTCGCCAACGCCGAGGCGGCGAGATGGTAGGAGCGAGGGGCCGCATGCGAGAGCGTATCAAGGATGCGAGCGCAGTCAAGAGGCTGCGCAAATCACGGTGGTACGGCCGCCTCAGGCAGTACCTGCCCATGGCTGAGGCGCAGTACGTCGATGATCGCGGGGCGATGGCTGAGGCCGAGACTGTGACCATCGACTGGCCGGCGCACGTGCCCAAGCCACGCATCGGCATCGTGCGAGACTATGAGCCTTTCCCCAGGTGGACCAAGTATTGCCGCTTCCTGCACAACAACGGGTTTGCCTACGAGCTGTGCAATATCCACGCGCACGATTGGCTCGAGCATGCCATGCGCTGCGACGCCATCGTCGGCATGGCCTCCAGCGAGCCTTACCATCTCTCCGAGCTGCGCGCCAAGTACGCCTTCCTCGAGACTGTCCTGGGCAAGACGTGCTACCCGAGCGCCTGGCACGCCATGCTGTACGAAGACAAGGGCCTGGAGGCATACCTGTCGCAGGCCGCGGGCATTCCCTTTGCCGCGACGTGGGTCTCGCACGATCGAGCGGATGCCCTGCGGCTCGTCGCCGATCTGGCATACCCGGTGGTCAGCAAGGTCGTCCCTGCATCCGCCTCCATGGGGGTAGAGCTGGTGCACACATCGAGGCAGGCACGCAGCATCGTGCAAGAAGCCTTCTCGCGGCACGGCCGCAAGTCGCATCTCGTCTATGCGCGGCAGAAGGGCTATGTCTATTTCCAGGAGTATGTGCCCAATGATGGCTATGACCTCCGCGTTGTGGTGGTAGGCAAGCGACTGTTCGGCTACTACCGCAGGGTGCTGCCGGGCGATTTTCGGGCCTCGGGAATGAACCTGGTGGAGAAGAGGGGGCTGCCCGAAGAGGCGATGAGGATCGCGCTCAAGACCAACGAGGCCATCAAGAGCCCCATGCTGGTGGTTGACCTGCTGCACGGCCTCGATGGCTGCTACCGCGTCGTCGAGCTTTCCCCTTTCTGTCAGATGGAGACTCCGGAGCAACTGCACGTGGATGGCATCCCGGGCGCATACGTGCTCGGTGACGATGGGACCTTGCGCTTTGAGCGGGGCCGATATTGGGTACACGAGTTGGCCTTGCGCCAGTTCCTCCTCGACAACTACCTGCCCAGCATTGCGGCGAGCCGGCTGCCCAGGCTCCTCAGGCGGCAGCGGCGCGGCTGCCTGAAGAGGACGACACATGGACAAGCGACCGCTGAGGCTGGCATTACTGCTGGATAGCTGCCAAGTGCCCGCCTGGGCATATCACGCGCTCGAGCGTGTTGTGCTCTCGGGCTGCGGCAACGTGGTGGCCGTCGCCGCCAGTGACAGCCAGGACAAGCGCACCTCCGCGCTGCGTGCGCTCTGGCAGGGCCGCAGTCGCCTGCTCTACCACGCCTTCGATGCCCTGGATCGCCGCTTGTTCTGCCGCGAGCCGGATGCCCTCAGGCCGATGGACGTGAGGAAGCTGTTCCCGGGTGTGCCCGTGCACCGGCTGGCGGCGCTGCGTTGGAGGCACGAGGGCCAGCTCGCCGCGGCGGATGTCGCCTGGATCGGGGAGCAGCGCCTGGATATCCTGCTTGCGTTGGGCGCAGAGGTCCCCCGCGGCGACGTGCTGCAGGCGGCGACGTACGGTATCTGGCTGTACGACTGGGGCTCTCGTGAGACCGGCCCCCCAGGGCTGTGGGAAGTGGTGCGCGGCCGGCCCGAGACGACTGCTGCCTTGTGCATGCTGGGCGGCCAACGCCATGACCGCAGGGAGCTCTGCAGGGTATCGTGCTCTACCTTCCCCTATTCGCCGGCACGCAACAGACAAAACTGCCTCTGGGCCGCATCATCGTTTCTGCCCAGGCAGATTGAGCGCCTTCATCGCCTGGGTGCAGACGAGTTCTTCCTCAAGACGACGGGCCTGGGCCAGACCCCTGAGCTCGACAGCCACTGGCTGCGCGGGGCGCCCTCGGATGGGGCGACCCTACGGCTGGCCGCCCGGCTCTGCGCCCGGAACCTTGTCGAGCTCGGCAGAAGGGCCGTCTATCTGGATCAGTGGTACCTGCTCTTCCATCTGGCCGAGGGCCGGCCGACGCCGCTGGTCCCACCCAAAGACCGCTTCTGGGCCGACCCGCACGTCATCCGCACGGGCGACACCTACCACGTCTTCCTCGAAGAGTACCTGTACAACGCCGGGAAGGGGCGCATCTCGGTGATGCAGATCGACGACCGGGGCACCGTCACCGGCCCGACCCCGGTGCTGGAGGAGGAGCACCATCTGTCGTACCCCTCTGTCTTTTCGTGGGAGGGCCGCTACTACATGGTGCCCGAATCGGCCCATAGGCGGACGATCGACCTCTACGAGGGCATCGAATTCCCTTGGAAATGGCAATTCAGGATGCACCTGATGGAGAACGTCAGGGCCGTCGACAGCACCATCTTTAGCCACCAGGGCACATGGTGGCTCTTTACCGGCATAGCCGAGCACGAAGGCGCGTTCCCTCAGGTCGAGCTGTTCCTGTTCTTCTCGAACGAGCTCTTCACGAACCGCTGGCAGCCGCATCCCATGAACCCTATTGTGTCCGACGTAAAGAGGGCGCGGCCGGCCGGGAGCGTGTTCAGCCAAGGGGGCAGGATCATCCGGCCCTCGCAGGATTGCTCGCGCAGGTATGGCTACGGCTTTGACCTGAACGAGATCGTGGCGCTGTCGGAGACCGAGTATGCCGAGCGGCCGCTGGCCTCGGTCAGGCCCCGGTCGCACAGCCGGGCGCTGGCGACGCACACCTATGCGCGAGATGGCCGGCTCACCATGATCGACGCATGCATGAGGAGGTCGCGGCTATTCTAGAGATGGCACTCATGACTGCCAGGCGAAAGGTCCTCCCGCGCGAGGGGATGCCGCAAACCGTCCTTCAGGCGCCGGGTGCGCGGCGCGTCGCGCTCATCGTGCTGACCCTCTGCGGCGCCGTTGCCGTGGGGGCGTCGAGCCTCGCCTACGCTCTGCCGTACGCGCCGCTGCTGGCCGGCGGCGCACTTGTCGCGCTGACAGCACTCATAATCTGGATTCGCAAACCAGTCTGGGCGCTGTATGCCGCCATCTTTGTCGTCTTCCTGCCTATCGGCCTGATCCCCACACAGATACAGTCGCTCCTCAACCGCATTGTGACGGTGACCGCGGCGCTGGTCTGGCTGCTGGATGTGATCGCCCGGCGGCGCCGGGTGGTCCTCTACAGCACCTCCTGGCTGATGTTGGGCTTTTTGGCCTGGAGCGGCCTCAGCCTGCTGTGGGCAGAGAACCTCAGCAGAGGGGCCAACACGCTGCAAGTATTCGCGCTGCGGCTGCTGCTCTTTCTGTTGCTGCTGCCAAACGAGATCCAGACACAGGAACACCTGGATGGGCTGATGAACACGCTGGCTCTCAACGGCTGGGCCCTCGTGCTGGTGGGCGCCTACGGGGCCCTGCGGCAGGGCTACACGGCCGGTACGCGCTTCCAGGTGCTCAGCCAGAACGAGAACGGCACCGGCATCATGGCCCTGGTGGCCCTGGTGGGCGTGCTCTGGCAGGTGCTCGGGCCCGGCAATCGCCCCGGGGCGCGCAGCAACGTGCTGGCAGCGGCATACCTGGTGCTGGCCCTGGCCCTGACGGCGATGAGCGGCTCGAGGGGCAGCGCGATCTCGATGGTCGTCGCGCTGTTGGCCTTGTGCCTGTGGCGGCAGACCCGTCCGTGGGGCGCCTTTGGGTTGCTGATGCTTGCGGTGGCAGCGATCAGCGCACCCTTGTTGTTCTCGACGACTCTGGAGCGCTTTACCGCGCTGCGGGGCGATACGCTGCTGGGCGGGCGGGAGGCGCTCTGGAAGGCGGCGTGGTGGCTCATCCGCGACCATCCGATGCTTGGCGTGGGGCTCGGCAACGTCCCCGACGTGATCCGGCCCTATGTGATGACCCTGCGCGCCGTCTGGGACTATGATCTGGTGGTGATTCACAACCCGCCCCTCACGATTTGGGCCGAGACCGGCCTTCCGGGCATTGCCCTCTACCTCGGCGCGCTGGGCGCGGCGGTCACGTGCTTTGTGCGGCGCGCTCGCGGCCTGCTGCAGGCGAACGCGGGCCCGCTCGGGCCGTACATGGCGGTCGTCGCGGCGGTGTCTGCCGGCTATCTGTGCTCTTGGATCAAGGGCGGCGGCATGGAGAGCGACTATTCGTACTTCTTGATGCTGGCGCTCCTGGTGGTCCCATCGCTGCCGCCGTCGGCTGAGCGGCAGCCGGGCGCCGGGGGCGCGGGCGCCGAGCCCCTACCGGAGGGGGCGCCAGGCGCAGGGGGCATAGGCAATGGCCGGCGATGATGTGCTGCCCAACGCTACGATAGGGGAGCCTCGTTGGCAGTGCCCTCCGGCAGACCGCGCTCGCGATGCGGCGCGCGCGGGCCTGGCCGGCGGGGCGAAGCGCCTCTCGATCCTCGTCCCCTACCTGGCCGTCGGCGGCGCCGAGCGATCGATGCTCAAGCTGGCCGGCGGCATCGCGGACCGTGGGTTCGCCGTGGACCTGGTGTTGGCCCACGCGACCGGGCCCCTGCTGGGGGAAGTGCCGGCCACGGTTCACCTTGTGGACCTTGGGGCGCGCCGCGTGCTCGCCAGCCTGCCGGGCCTGGTTTCCTACCTGCGCCGCGAGCGGCCGGCGGCGCTTCTCTCGGTCTTGCACGCCAACATGGTCGCCCTGTGGGCGCGACGCCTGGCCGGGGTGCCCACGCGCATCGCCGTGAGCGAGCGCAACACGCTCTCTCGCGAGGCCGGCCACTATGCGTCGGACTTGCGCCTGCGCCTGATGCCGCGACTGGCCAGGCGCTGCTACCCCTGGGCCGACGCGATCGTCGCCGTCTCACAGGGCGTGGCCGACGACCTGGCACAGGCCGCCCGGCTCCCGCGCGAGTGCATCCGGGTCATCTATAACCCCATCGTCACCCCCCAGTTCGTGGCCAAGCTGCACGAGCCTCTCGAGCATCCTTGGTTCGATATGGGCGAGCCGCCTGTGATCGTGGCGGTTGGGCGCCTGACCGCCCAGAAGGACTGGCCGCTGCTCATCCGCTGCTTCGCCCGCTTGCGTTGGGGCCGGGCGGTGCGGCTGCTCATCCTCGGCGAGGGGGAGGAGCGGCCGGGCCTCGAAGCCCTGGTGCGGCAGCTCGGCGTGGCGCACGACGTCGCCATGCCCGGTTTTGTCGCCAACCCCTACCCCTACATGGCGCGCGCCGCAACCTTTGTGCTTTCCTCCCGGTGGGAGGGCCTGCCCGGCGTCCTCATCGAAGCCCTGTGCTGCGGCGTGCCCCTGGTGGCCACCGACTGCCCGAGCGGCCCGCGCGAGATCCTGGAGGGCGGCCGCCATGGCCGGCTGGTGCCGGTGGGCGATGAGGAGGAGCTGACCCTGGCGATGGCAGCGGCGCTCGACGGCGACGTGCCACCCCCCGCGGAGGGCAGTTGGCGCCGCTTCGAGCTGGAGACGGTAGTGGACCAATACCTGCACGTCCTCCTGGAAAGCCCCGGTCAGCTCCCACGGCATCTGCTCACGAGAGACTGCGCGAGGGAATATGCCAGGCAAGACCACTGAGGCAGGCACCAGGCCCCGCGTGCTCCTTTCCGGCCCTGTGCCCCCGCCTGTGGGAGGCATCGCGGCATTCTGCCAGGCCCTCCTGGAATCATCGCTGCCGGAGCGGGTGGAGATGCGCTTTGTGCGCACCAGCCCGGCGGGGCGGGCCTTGCTCCGCAGCGGCAGGCTCTGCGCGGGCAACCTGATATCCGCTGCTGCCGATTGCGGACGCTTCGCCGCGGCTGCCGCGCGTTTTCGGCCGCAGGTCGCCCATATCGCCACGGCCTTTGGCCTGTCGTTCGTCAAGCACAGCGTCTGTGTGCTCGCCGCCCGGCTGGTGGGGAGCCGGGTATTGCTGCATCCACACTGCAGCGTGGCGGCGCTCTACAGCGACCGCCCGAGATGGTGGCGGTGGTTCTTTCGCCGCATAGCCGGCCTCAGCGACGGCATTGTCGCCCTCTCCAGCGAATGGGCACAGATAGGCCTTGTGGTGCCGGGCTGCCCGGTGTACTACCTGCCCAACGCCATGAACCTGGCGCCGTACCAGGCCATTGCCCGGCAGCGCCTGGAACGGGGAAAGACTGGGCCCTTCAGGGTGCTCTATCTGGGGTACTTGGGGAGGGCCAAGGGCACCTTCGATCTGCTCGCTGCGGCGCGGCTCGTCTGCTCAGGGGGGCTCGACGTGGCGTTTGAGCTGGTGGGAGACGAGCTGGCCCAGGGCGACCGCCGGCGGCTGGACGCCGAGATCAAGAGCGCCGGCCTCACCGGGTGCGTGAGGCTGTGCCCCGCTGCTTCTGGCGCCGAGAAGGAGGCCTTCTTTGCCAGGGCCGATGCCTTTGTCTACCCCTCCTACCATGAAGGCATGCCGATGGCCGTCATCGAGGCCATGGCCTGCGCGCTGCCGGTTGTGGCCACCAGGGTGGGCGGGCTGCCCGACCTGGTAGCTGACGGGGTCAATGGTGTGTTGGTAGAGCCTGCTTGCCCGGAGCAACTCGCCCATGCCCTCCGTACGCTCGCCATCGACCAACAGCTATGCGACTCGATGGGACGCGCCGGCCGCCGGATGGCTGCGGAGCAGTACGACATTGAGCAGTGCGTAGCACAGCTCGTCGGCATCTACCAGGCTACGCTCGATCGCGGGCAGGGTCGGCGCACAGCACAAGCCAAAGGCGGTGGAGGCGAGGCGACGAGCGCCGCCTCGAGATGATGAGATGCGCGATATCCGCACGGTGCTCGACACTCCGTGGAAGGCGCGGAACGCATTGCACTGCGCGCTTGTGTACTCGCCCGCCCGCCTGCTGTTCGCGCTCAACGGCATTCGCTGGCAGCCGGGCTGGCGCCTCTTTGGAGTCCCCATCATCCAGAAGCACCGGCACAGCCGCATCTCCTTTGGCCCGGGCCTGTGCCTGCGCTCGTCGCCGGGCGCCAACCCCTTGGGGGTCAACCACGCTGTCATCATCGCCACCTGGCAGCCCAGCGCGATCCTCGAGGCCGGCGCCAACTTTTGCATGACCGGCGGCGCGCTCTGCGCGGCGACGAGGATTGCCATCGGCAACAACGTGGCGGTGGGCGTCAATACAATCATCACCGACACCGATTTCCATCCCCTGGACCCCGAATATCGCAAGCTCAAGCCTGCGGATGGACGGGCCGCCCCCGTCGAGATTGCCGACGATGTCTTTATCGGCATGCAGTGCCTGATCCTGAAGGGGGTCACCATTGGCCGCGGCAGCGTGATCGGGGCCGGCAGTGTGGTCACTCGCGACGTGCCGCCCCACGTCGTCGCCGCCGGAAACCCCGCCCGCGTGGTGCGAACTCTGTAGAGGAGGTACGTGAGTTGACACAGCCACGAGTGCTCGTCACCGGTGCCGGTGGCTTCATCGGCCACCACCTGGTCAGCTACCTCAAGCAGCAGGGCTACTGGGTGCGGGGCATCGATATCAAGCGCCCCGAATTCAGTGACAGCGACGCCGACGAGTTCGAGCTGCTCGACCTGCGTCGCTGGGACAACTGCCTGCAGGCCACCCGTGCCGTCGACGAGGTGTATGCCCTCGCCGCGGATATGGGCGGCATGGGCTTTATCTCGGCGCACCACGCCGAGATCTTGCGCAACAATGCGCTGATCAACATCCACACCCTCGAGGCGGCGCGCGCCAACGGCGTGGGGCGCTACTTTTACACCTCGTCGGCCTGCGTCTACCCCGAGTACCGGCAGACCGAGGCCAACGTCATCCCGCTCAAAGAAGAGGATGCCTACCCGGCCCAGCCCCAGGATGCCTATGGCTGGGAGAAGCTGGTCATCGAGCGGCTCTGCCTGCACTACCGCGAGGATTATGGCCTGGAGACGCGCATCGTGCGCTTTCACAACATCTTTGGCCCCCAAGGCACCTGGGAGGGCGGCCGCGAAAAGGCCCCGGCGGCCATGTGCCGCAAAGTGGCCATGGCCAAGTTCACCGGCAACCCCGAGATCGAGGTCTGGGGCGACGGCGAGCAGACCCGCTCGTTCTGCTACATCGACGACTGCGTGACCGGCATCTACAAGCTGATGCGCTCCGACTATGCTGAGCCGCTCAACCTGGGGCAGGACCGCCTGGTGACGATCAACGAGCTGGCCGACATGGTCGCGAGCATTGCCGGGGTGCGCATCGAGAAGCGGCACGTGCCCGGACCGCAGGGGGTGCGCGGCCGCAATTCCGACAACTCGCGGCTGCGCCAGGTGCTGGGCTGGGAGCCACAGATTACACTGGAGGAGGGCCTGGCGCGCACCTACGCCTGGATCGAGGCCCAGGTGCGCGGCCGGTTGGAGCTGGGGGCGCAGCCGATGCCGGTGCAATTCCCCATCCTTCGAACTTGTCCGTAGTGGTCCGCTATCCGGGTCTCACGCTTCGCCCATGACCGGAGCCGAACCCTTTTGGGGGGAATTCTCGGCGGGTTGGCTGGTCCGTGGCCGCCCGCGGGCGGCCACGGACCAGCCAACCCGCCGAGAATTCCCCGACAAGAAAGAGACCGGAGGCCGTGCCATGCGCATCCTGGTCGTCACCCTGTACTACAGCCCCGACGGCGGGCCGGCCGCGCCGCTTTACGCCATGCTCTGTGAGGAGCTGGCGCGCCGTGGGCACCAGGTGACCGTGCTCACCTCCGTGCCGCACTATCCCACAGGCCGGGTGCGGCCGGAGTACCGCCGGCACACACTGCAGCGCTCGCTGGAGCGCGGCGTGCAGGTGATCCGCGTGCCCGTGCCCTCGGTGCAGCGCGCCAGGTTGCCGCAGCGGCTCTTGCAGTTCGCCTGCTATCAACTGGGCGCGGCCTGGGCCGGCCTAAGCGAGCGCTATGACGCCGTGCTCCTGGGCAACCCGGCGTTGGCCGTCGGCCTTCCCTTTGCCTTGCTCGCCACGCTCCGGCGCAAGCCGGCCATCTACTCGGTGCACGACGTGTACCCCGATGTGGGCGTGGCCCTGGGGGTCTTCCGCCATCGGGCGGTGATCACGGCGGTCGGGGCGCTGGAGCGCTTTTGTCTGCGGCGCGCGGCGTGGGTGCGGGTGCTCTCCGAGTCCTTCAGGCCGGGCGTCGCCGCGCAGGGTGTGCCCGCTTCCAAGATGGCGCTGGTGTACGACTGGGTCGACACCGACCTGATCCGGCCGCTGCCACGCGATAACGACTATGCCCGCGAGAACGGGCTGGACGGCTGCTTTGTGGCCCTCTATGCGGGCAACATCGGCCTCTCGCAGGGCCTGGAGCACGTGCTGAGCGCGGCGGCGCAGCTCGCCGGCCACGAAGACATGCGCTTTGTGTTCGTAGGCGACGGCACGGGCCGGGCGAGCCTGCAGGCCGAGGCGCAGTCGCGCCGGCTGGCCAACGTGCGTTTCCTGCCCTTCCAGCCCCGCGCCCGCCTGCCCGAGGTCTTGGCGACGGCCGACGTCTCGCTCGTGCCGCTGCAGAAGGGCGTGGCGCTGCGCTCGCTGCCCTCCAAGATCTTTTCCATCCTGGCCAGCGGCCGGCCGCTGCTGGCCAGCCTCGACGAGGGCAGCGACGCCTGGCAGTTGGTGCAGCGCGCCCAAGCGGGACTGTGCGTGCCGCCCGAGTCGCCGGAGGAGCTCGCCGGCGCCATCCTCGCCTTGCGGTCGGACCCTGACCTGTGTGCGCGCCTGGGGCGCAACGGGCGCGACTACGCCCTGCGCCACCACTCGCCCCAGTCGGCCGCCGAGCAGTTCGAGCAGCTCTTTGCCAGCGCGATCCCTGGCCAAGCTTCGCCTCATGCCGATGAGGATACTCACCGCAGAGGCGCAGAGGACGCAGAGGGGAGCAGCAGAGCCTCTGCGCCCTCTGCGCCTCTGCGGTGAGACCTTGCCTCAATGGTGGAGCATCTGGTCCATGAAGGTGCCCAGACGAAGATGGAGGAGACCGATGAAACTTGGCGTACTGATGGCTTGTCAGATCCCCTGTTTGCGGCGGGTGGCCACAGGCGCGGCCGCGGCGCCGCCGGCGTCGCTCGCCAGGCGCCTGAAGCTGATGCTGCGCCGGCACCTCAGCCCCAGCCAGGAACGGACGCTCAAGGCGCGCACCAACGACCTCTTGAACCGGCTGGCCGGCGTCACTGGCCGCGGCGTCAGGCCGGCGGCGCTGGCGGCGGTTGCCGTCACGCACCTGCAGGCCGGCGACCTGGTGCGCGTGCGGCCCAAGGAAGAGATCGAGGCCACGCTCAACCACTGGCGCCAGCTCAGGGGCTGCGCCTTTATGCCCGAGATGGCCCAGTACTGCGGCAGCACGCAGCGCATCCTCAAGACGATGGAGCGCTTTGTCGACGAGCGCGACCTGCGCGTCAAGCGCTCGCGGGGCATCGTGCTCCTCGAGGGAGTCATCTGCCAGGGCACCGCCGACTTTGGCCGCTGCGACCGCGCCTGCCACCTCTTCTGGCGCGAGGAGTGGCTGGAAAAGATCGACTGATGGCCACGATGCACGACGATGGCACCTCGGCTGCAGCGGTGTTCGCCGAGTGGTTCCGGCGACAGGGCTACCGTGTGCTGCGCACCGCGTCGAGCTACTGGTACGAGGCCGGCCCGCGCGTGTACCAGGCCATTCCCTACCACTGGACCATCGAGCCCGCGAAGGCGGAGCTCAGAAGCCTGCTGCTTGCCCATGGGGCCATGGCGCTGCGCTACTCGGCGCCGCTGCGCGCGCCGCTGGGCAAGGTGAGCTACCACATCGTCTGCGAAGACCCGGCGTACGACCTCTCTTCGCTCTCGCGGCAGGCGCGCCAGAACGTGTGCCGCGGGCTCGACTATGCCCGCGTCGAGCCTATCCCCCTCAGCCGCCTGGCCGAGGAGGGCTGGGCGCTGCGGGCCGACAGCTTGGAGCGCCAGGGCCGGGCCGGCGCCGAGGATGCGGCCTGGTGGCGCCGGCTCTGCGAGAGCGCACAGGGCCTGCCGGGCTTTGAGGCCTGGGGCGCGCTGCACGACGGGCAGCTCCTGGCGTCGTTCCTGGCCTTCTCGTGCGCCGGCTGCTACACCCTGCCCTACGAACAGAGCGCCTCGGCCGGCCTGCAGCACCGGGCGAACAATGCCATCTTTTTCGCCGTGACCCAGGCGGCCCTCGAGCGCCCCGGCATGGCCTCGGTCTTTTTCTGCCTGCAATCGCTCGATGCGCCGCCCAGCATGGACCAGTTCAAGCTGCGCATGGGCCTCACGGCCAAGGCGGTGCGGCAGCGGGTCGTCTTCCACCCCTGGCTGGCGCCCCTGTGCACGCGCGCCGGCCATGCGCTGCTGCGCCGTCTGCTGGCCTCGAGGCCGGGCCAGCACACATTGGCCAAGGCCGAAGGGATGCTGCGCTTCTACCTGGAAGGCCGCCGCCCGGTGCAGGAGCAGGACCTGCCCGAGCCGCTGCGCGACCAGTTCGCTGGGCCGGCGGCGGTGCCAGGCAGCGAAGGGGCGCACCGGCGCGCGCGACGCGGCGCCGGGCTGGCGGGGTGAGGCCATGGCCGTCAAGCGCGCCATCGATGCGGTTGCCGCCCTGCTTGGGCTGGTGCTCCTGTCGCCGCTGTTGGCGCTGATCGCCATCGCCGTCAGGCTCGATTCGCCCGGCCCGGCCTTGTACAGGGCCAGGCGCATCGGCAAGGACGGCCGCCCCTTTGCCATGTACAAGTTCCGCACGATGGTGGCCGGCGCCGACCGCCAGGGCCCGGCCGTCACCGCCGGCGGCGACCGCCGCGTCACCCGTATCGGCCGCTGGCTGCGGCGCAGTAAGCTCGACGAGCTGCCCCAGCTCCTCAACGTGCTCCGCGGCGATATGAGCCTGGTGGGCCCGCGGCCCGAAGACCTCAAGTACGTGGCCCTCTACACCCCCGCCCAGCGCGAGGTGCTCTGCGTGCGCCCTGGCATCACCGGCCTGGCCACGGTCAAGTACCGCCACGAGGAGCAACTCCTGGCCGCGGCAGGCGACCTGGAGGCAACCTATCGTCAGGTCATGCAAGAAAAGCTCGCCTTCGACCTGGAGTACGTCCGCCGGCGCTCTCTCTGGCTCGACCTCAGAATCATCCTGGCGACGCTGATGGAGATTGCACGATGATACAGACACGGGAGCAGTTCCTGCCGTTCTCCCTGCCCCTCATCGGTGAGGAGGAAATCGCCGAGGTTGTCGACTCGCTCCGTTCGGGCTGGATCACTACCGGCCCCAAGGTCCGGCGCTTTGAAGAAGACTTTGCCCGCTACATCGGTGCCCGCCATGCCATCGCCGTCAACTCGTGCACGGCGGGCCTGCACATCGCCCTGGCGGCGCTCGGCGTCGCTCCCGGCGACGAGGTCATTGTGCCCACGCTGACCTTCTGCTCCACGGCCAACGTCGTGGTGCACCTGGGCGCGCGGCCGGTGCTCGTCGATGCCGGCGAGGACCTGAACGTGGCGCCCGAGGCCATAGCCGCGGCGATCACGCCGCGTACCAAGGCCATCGTGCCCGTGCACTATGGCGGCCAGCCCTGCGACCTCGAGGTCATCTATGCGCTCGCGGCGCAGCATGGCCTGCCGGTGGTCGAAGATGCCGCCCACGCCGTCGGCGCCGGCTACCATGGCCTGAAGATCGGCTGCGACGCGCTCACAGCGGGCCAGGCGGTGACGAGGATCACGGCGTTCTCCTTCTACCCAACCAAGAACATGACCACCGGCGAGGGCGGCATGGTCACCACCAGTGACGACGCCCTGGCCGAGCGCATGCGCCTGCTGACGCTGCACGGCATGAGCCGCGACGCCTGGAAGCGCTACACGAGCGCCGGCTCCTGGTACTATGAGGTCGTGGCGGCCGGCTTCAAGTACAACATGACCGACATCCAGGCAGCGCTGGGCATCCACCAACTGCGCCGGCTGGATGGCTTTGTCGCCGTCCGCCAACGCTACGCTCGCCTCTACGACGAGGCCCTGGCAGCACTGCCGCAGGTGGAGACGCCCATCGTCCATGGCGATCGCAGCCACATCTACCACCTCTACCCCATCCGCCTGGTTCCCGAGCGGCTGGCGATCGACCGGGCGCGCTTCATCGAGGAGCTCAGGGCGTTGAACATCGGCTCGAGCGTCCACTTTATCCCCGTGCACCTGCACCCCTTCTACCGCGATACGTTCGGCTACAAGCGCGGCGACCTGCCCGTGGCCGAGCGCATCTACGAACGGATCATCTCCCTGCCCCTGTTCCCCAAGATGGTCGAGCAGGACGTGCGCGACGTCATCGCCGCGGTCGCGGACGTGGCGCACACGTACCGCCGGAGCGACGAGCAGGCAGGGCTCTGCGCTCCTACCAGGAGTGAGGTCCTGGCATGACGTAACGACATGACCCAATGCAACTGAATACGTGGAGGTGGCCATGGGCCTTCGTTCGCGGCAGAGACCAACCCCGGTCCGGGGGCCGCGAGCCCCGCGGGCATTTGCCCGCCGCTATCTCCTGGAGACCGGCGAGCGCATGTTTGCCGATGCTGTGGCCATCAACGTGGCCCTGCTGGTGGCGCTCATGGCACGCTTGCTGTGGCTCCTGGCGATCGGGGCCGGGGAGGCAGGCGCCACAGCAGCCTTTTACCAACAGAGCCTCGTCGAGGCGCTGCAGACCTACCGCAACACGGCCCCGCTGCTGACGGCGGTTGCCCTGCCCATCTTTTACCTGAGCGGTTTCTACACCCACAGCCGCGCCTACCGTAGCCGCTACAAGGCGCTGCTCATCTTCCAGGCGGTCACCCTGGTCTATCTCCTGCTGGCGACCGTGGCCTATCTCATCCGTGGCGGCATGTGGCCTCCGCGCAGCGCCTGGCTGGGCGCCTGGCTGCTGTCGCTCTTGCTGGTGGGGGGGCTGCGCCTCTGGGCGGCGCTGTGGCGCTCCACCGTCTGGGCCGAGGCCAGGATCTGGGGCCGGCCGCAGCGGCGAGCCGTGCACAGTGTGCTGGTGATCGGCGGCGCCGGCTACATCGGCTCGATCCTGGTGCGCAAGCTGCTCGCCCGCGGTTACCACGTCACCGTGCTCGACGCCCTGCTCTACGGCGACGAGAGCGTGCGTGAGCTCTACGGCCAGGAGGGGTTCGAGCTTATCCACGGCGACCTGCGCAACATCGAGGCGGTGACGCGGGCCATGCAGTATGCCGATGCCGTGGTGCACCTCGGCGCCCTGGTCGGCGACCCGGCCTGTGCCCTCGACGAGAAGCTGACCCTCGAGATCAACCTGGCCGCCACGCGGATGATCGCCGAGGCGGCGCGCGGCTTTGGCATCGAGCGCTTTATCTTTGCCTCGACGTGCAGCGTCTACGGCGCAAGCGACGAGCTCCTCGACGAGCGCTCGGCCCTGAACCCGGTCTCGCTCTACGCGCGCACCAAGATCGAGGCCGAGCGCTTGCTTCTGGCCATGAACGGCGAGGGTTTTGCACCGACGGTCCTGCGCTTCGCTACCATCTATGGCCTGTCGCCCCGCCTGCGCTTCGACCTGGTGGTCAACCTCCTGGCCGCCCGGGCCACCTGCGACAAGAGCATCACCATCCAGGGTGGCGAGCAGTGGCGCCCCTTCGTCCATGTGGATGACGTCGCTGCCTGCCTGCTGCGCTGCCTCGAGGCGCCGCCGGCGACGGTCAAGGGCCAGACCTTCAATGTGGGCTCCGACGAGCAGAACTATCGCATCACGGAGATTGGCGACCTGGTAGAGAAGCTGATCCCGGGGACTGTGGTTGTGCGTAGCGGCCACGATGCCGACCGCCGCAACTATCACGTGTCATTCGCCAGGATCCGCCGCGAGCTCGGTTTTCGGCCCCGCCTGACGGTGGCCGACGGCATTCAGGAGATCAGGGCAGCCGTTGAGGAGGGCCGCATCGCCGACTATCGCCTGGCTATATACAGCAACTACATGACGCTCTCGGAGGCGAACGACCACTTGATCCACTACACCGAGATGACCCCCCTGTATGCAGGTGGGCTGGAGGCGGTGCGGGACATGCCGGTGCGGGGGGCGCAGCCCGTTGCAGCGCAGTGACCTGCCGGGCAGGGGCCAGACGCAGGCGCTCGAGCCGTGCGCGGCTCGGCAGCGCCGGCCTGCCCGCTGGAGCGAGCGAACGCTGTTCGCCCTGGCGGCGCTGGCACTGATCGCCGGCGCCGCGCTTGCCCTGGGGGCGTTCTCGCGGCGGGCGCCGCCGGCAGCCGGGCTCACCCCGGCGGCCACGTTGGCGCCCGCTGCGACGCCCCCTGCCGCGGAAACCTCTATCACGAGAGTGACGCCGATGGCCGTGCGGCCGGCGGCGGGCGACCTGAACGTGCTGCTGCTGGGCTGCGACCGCGCCCTCCCGTCGTGGCGCACCGACGCCATCATCGTCGTCGCTGTGCGGCCGCAGGCGGGCTTTGTGGCCATGCTCAGCATCCCCCGTGACCTTTGGGTGGCCATACCCGGCTGGGGCGAGGAGCGCATCAACGCTGCCGACTATCATGGCGAGATCGTCAACGGTGCGGGCCGTGGCCCCGCGCTTGTGGCGGCAACGCTGCAGGAGAACCTGGGCATAGGCGTCGACGTCCACGTGCGCATCCGTTTCGACGGCCTGGTGCGCGTGATCGACGCCCTGGGCGGCGTCGACGTCACCGCCGATCGCGCCTACCCCGACATCGGTGTGCCTGCCGGGCCGCAGCACATGGATGGGGAGCTGGCCCTGGCCTACGCCCGCGACCGTACCTACACCAGCGACTTGGACCGCGGCCGGCGCCAGCAGCAGCTCCTGCTGGCCATGCGCCAGGCAGCCCTGCGCCCTGCCACGCTCGCGCGGTTGCCTGGGCTGCTCGCGGCACTGCCCGACGTGGCCGAGACCGATCTGTCGCCCGGGCAGACTGTGTCACTGGCCGGCCTGGCGCTGCGGCTCAAGCCCGAGCGGTACCGCACGCGCACGCTCGATGAGTCTCTGGTGCGGGGCTGGACCACCCCGCAGGGGGCCATGGTCCTCCTGCCCGACCGCGCCCGCATCGCACAGGCCTGGGCCGAGCTGATCTCCCCCTGACAGCCGGCATTCTGCTACGCTGCCATCCGGCCCCAACCAGGAGGGAGTCAGGGCGAGTTGGTTGGCGCTGCCCGCTGCCCCTGACAGCCGGCGCTCTGCTCCGCTGCCATCCGACCCCCACCAGGAGGGAGTCAGGGCGAGTTGGTTGGCGCTTCCCGCTGCCCCTGACAGCCGGCGCTCTGCTCCGCTGCCATCCGGCCCCCACCAGGAGGGGGTTTGGGCGAGTTGGTTGGCGCTGCCCGCTGCCCCTGGCGCGCCCGCAGGCGCGCCAGGGGCAGCGGGCAGCGCCAACCAACTCGCCCAAACCCCCTCAGGGCTCCAAACCGGGCTCGTGCGCAGCGCCGAACCCGGTCGCCGTCCTCTCGACAGATCGCGAGGCCACACGGCTTCTCAGATACGTCAAGAGGACACGACATAACGCAAAGAGGGATCGTGATGGACGACATGCAACCCGAATCCGTCGATATCAAGCAATACGTGGCCTTGGTCTGGCGCTGGCTGTGGCTCATCGTCCTGGGCACAGCCCTGGCCGCCGCTGCCGCCCTCATCGTCAGCCGGTACATCACGCCGGTCTATGAAGGGGTCACCATCATCCGCGTCAGCGAGGGCCAGAAGGCGACCGGCCTCGACTACAATGGTCTGCTGATGAGCGAGCGCCTCGCCAAGACCTATGCGCTGATGCTCAAGAGCAGACCGGTGCTGGCCGAGGCGGGGCAGCGCCTGGGGCTCGCGCTGCGCGCCGACGACATCACCGTCGAGCCGGTGCGCGACACGCAATTGGTCTGCCTCAAGGCGCGCCATGCCGAGCCTGCTGTGGCCGCTGCCATCGCCGACACGGTGCCGCAGGTGTTCATCGAACAGACGGCCAGGGCGCGCGAGGCGCGGGTGGCGAACGCCTCGCGAGACCTGAACGGCCAGATGGCGGCGCTGCAAGGCGAGATCAACGCGGCTCAGACGAGCCTCGCCGCCGAGCGCGCCAAGGCGCAGCCCGACGCCGCCGAGGTCGCGCGGCTGGAGGCGCTCGTGGCGCAGCACCGCTCGACCCTCAGCGGCCTCCTCGACAGTCTGCAGGGCATCCGCCTGGCCGAGATGCAGGGTGCCGACTCGCTCGAGGTGATCGAAGAGGCGGCGCTGCCCAGCGCACCCGTCCTGCCACGCACGATGACGAATACGCTGCTGGCTGGGGCCGTCGGCGCGCTGCTGGCGGCGGGCGCCGCCTTTCTGATCGAGTACCTCGACGATACGATCAAGCGACCCGAGGATGTGGAGCGCACCACGCGTCTGCCGGTCTTTGCCAGCGTCGCTCGCTTCGAGGCGACGCCCGATGGCATGGCGCCGCTCGTCGCCAAAGAACCGCAGATAGCGGTCGTCGAAGGCTATCGCATTCTGCGCACCAACCTGCAGTTCTCGACCCTCGGCCTGGGGCACTCGGCGGTGGTGCTGCTGGTGACCGGCTCGCAGCCGGGCGAAGGCAAGACGACGACATTGGCCAACCTCGGCGTGAGCCTGGCCCAGGCCGGCAAGCGGGTGCTGCTCGTCGACACCGACCTGCGCCGCCCAGCGCTGCACAAGCAGTTTGGGCTGCAGAACAAGGTTGGCCTGACCTCTCTGCTCCTCGATGGCGGGGCTAGACCCGAGTACGTGATCCAGGGCACGAGTGTGCCGGGCCTCGGCGTGCTCACCTCTGGGCCGACGCCGGCCAACCCTGCCGAGCTGCTGGACCTACCGCAGATGGGGGCGACGCTCGACTGGCTCAGGAAACTGGTCGACTATGTGCTGCTCGATACCCCGCCGGTGCTCAGCGTGGCCGATGCCAGCATCCTGGCGCAGAAGGTCGACGGCGTGCTGATGGTGGCCGAGATGGGCCGTGTGCGCAGCGAGACTTTTCGGCAGGCGGTGACCACCCTGCAGCGGGTGCAGGCCAGGGTGTTGGGCGTGGCCCTCAACAAAGTGCCTGGGCACGGCGGCAGTCACTACTACCACTACTACTACGGCAAGCCAGGTGAAGAGCCGCAGCGCAGACGCAAGAAGCAGCCCGCACCCGCCGCGCAGAGCCACGGGTAGCCCACCAGTCTGCTGTTCAGAGGCATCACCATCCTGTGTATCCTGTCCAGCCCTGTTCGCCCCTTCCCCCCTGCCCACCCCCGCCCAGAACGGACCCAAACCATCGCCCGCCCACCACCGCCAACGCACCCGGCTCAAACCCAAAGCCGAGGCGACACCTGTCAGGTGTCGCCCCGGCTCGCTTTCCGGCATCATTTGCGCCGAGCGCGCCCTTGCTGTAGACTGGCCACCTATCCATGATCTATGGAGGGGGAGATGGTCGCGGATCCGCAACAGGCGGCCCGGATGCTGCAGGCGGCCCTACAGCCGTTCGATGATGCCCTGCGCAGCCCGGCGCAGGCGCAGGAGGCGTTGCTGCATCGCTTGCTGCAAGGGTATGCGCAGACCGGCTACGGCGCGCGGCACGGCGCGGCGCAGATCGACACCCTGGCCGACTATCGCCGTGCCTTCCCCGTGGCCACCTACGAGGATTATGAGCCGAGTATCAGGCAGGTGATGGCCGGCGACGAGGACCTGCTGCTCACCGAGGAGCCGGTGGGCTGGGCGATCACTCGCGGCAGCACCGGCCCCGATTCCAAGTTCATCCCCATGACCCGCACCGACCTCGCCATGCGCGTCTCGGCCGGCCGCGCCGTGATGAACTATGTGCGCAGCACGCGCCGTTACGACGTCTTTGCCGGGGTCAACCTGAACCTGAACTTTCCTTCCGTCGTCGGCACGGTGCATGCAGGCGGGCGCGAGCTGGAGTATGGCTACAGCTCGGGCATTTACACACGCCGCGTCTCGGCTGCCACGCCGGTGCGCTCGCTGCCCACGCAGGATGAGATCGATGCCCTCGGCGGCGGCAAGACCGCACGCGACTGGGAGGCGCGCTTCGAGCTCGCCTACGAGCGCTGCCGCGGCCAGAACGTCACCCTCGTGGGCGGCGTTGCGCCCACTGCGCTGCGCTTTGCCCGCTACCTGCGCCGCGCACACGACGTCTATCCCAAGAGCCTCTGGCGCACGCAGGTGATGACCCTCGGCAGCGTGGCGGGCATCAACACCCGCTACCAACCGGCGCTCACGGCCCTCTACGGCCCTGCCGCCATCCGCGAGATCTATGGCGCCACCGAGGGCATGTTCGGCCAGCAGATGGACGAGCGCCGCGCCTGGGTGCCCAACTATGACCTCTACTTCTTTGAGGTCGAGACCCGCGCCGGCATCAAGATGTTGCACGAGATGCGCCCCGGCGAGCTTGGCAGTCTCGTCGTCTCCACGCTCATCCTGCCGCGCTACAAGATTGGCGACCTCATCCTCGCCCTGCAGCCACCCTACCATCGCTGCATCGGCCGCGACCGTTGGTGGACGCCGCTGAGCTACGCCTGGGGCGAGCTCGCGAGCCTGAACCTGGGGCGGCTCTAGCGTGGGCACTTTCATAGATCAGATTCTCAACGATTGAGGCAAGATCTCACCGCAGAGGCGCAGAGGGCGCAGAGGCGGTAGAGGCGAGATCACCCCAGCGGGCCGATGTTCCGTGCGAGCATGGAGGGCGCAGGCCTCGCCCCTACCGCCTCTGCGCCTCTGCGGTGAATGTCCTCGTCGGTTTGAGGCCAAGTTCGTTGGCCAGCGGCTAGCGGCGCCGTGCAAAGCTGCGCAGCAGCAGTACCAAGCCGAGGCCCACCAGGATCAGCGGCCCCACAACGTTATAGCCCGTCACGCTGCCCAGCCCGACGCCGATGAGCACCGCGCCCAGGATGAAGGCCCCCACCACCGGCTGCCGGTGGGAGGGCACGAGCAGCCGGAAGGCGGCGCCCAGGATCACGATCAGCCCCGCGCCGGCGAGGATGATCGGCCACGCCTGCAACCCCCAGAGCGGCCCCAGCGCGCCCAGGAACCCCAGCGACTCGGCCAAGAGCACCACCCCGGCCCACACCAGGATCCCCGCCCAGACCGCCGCGCTCACCGGGTCGCGCTGCCATTTCTCGCGGCCCTTCTCCTCTTGCTTCTCGTCGTGCTTCTCTTCCTCTTTCTCCTCCTGCTTCTCCTCTTGCCTGCGACGCTCCTCGAATGACATAGCCTTCCTCCCTGCACTCACACGCTGCTGCCTGCATTGTAGCACCTGGGCGCACCTTACGCAACAGCCCTCCGACGGGTGTAGTTCAGTTTTGGGGCAAGTTGTAGACAGTCTCCCAGACACCGTCGAAGCGATTGCTGAGGATAGCTGCCCGGACTGGGATCACGCGCTCGGCACCTTTCCTGTTCCAGCGCATGCCGGGTCCAGCCATCCGTGC
>JAKPJZ010000048.1 GCA_029553955.1 Chloroflexota bacterium | reverse complement strand
CGCCCAGCGGGTTCAGGATGATGTCCACCGCAGTGCCGTCAGCCAGGTAGGGCATATCCTCGATGGGCACTACCGAGGAGATGACACCCTTGTTGCCGTGGCGCCCGGCCATCTTGTCGCCCTCGGTGATCTTGCGCCGCTGTGCCACCGACACGCGCACCAGCCGGTCCACGCCCGCCGGCATGTCGCGGTGGTCGTCGCGCGAGAACTCGCGGACCTCCACCACCTTGCCCTTCTCGCCGTGGGGCAGGCGCAGCGATGAGTCCTTGACCTCGCGCGCCTTCTCGCCAAAGATGGCCCGCAGCAGCTTCTCTTCCGGCGTCAGCTCGGTCTCGCCCTTGGGCGTAATCTTGCCCACCAGGATGTCGCCCGGGCCGACTTCGGCGCCGATGTAGATCACGCCGCTCTCGTCGAGGTTGCGCAGCGCGTCCTCGCCGACGTTGGGGATGTCGCGCGTGATCTCTTCCGGCCCCAGCTTGGTGTCGCGCGCCTCGATCTCGTGCTTCTCGATGTGGATCGAGGTGAACTTGTCCCGGCGCAACATGTTCTCGCTGATGAGGATGGCGTCCTCATAGTTGCCGCCCTCCCAGCTCATAAACGCCACCAACACATTCTGGCCCAGCGCCAGCTCGCCCATTTCCGTCGACGAGCTGTCGGCCAGCACCTGCCCCGCGGTCACCCGGTCGCCCTTGTCGACGACCGGCCGCTGGTCGATGCACGTGCTCTGGTTCGAGCGGTTGAAGCGGCGCAGCACGTACACATGCTGCCGGCCCTCGTCATCCTGCACAATGATGCGCCTGCCGGTGACGCTCATCACATCGCCATCGACCTTGGCAACGATCACCTGGCCCGAGTCGACCGCGGCCTGATACTCCATACCCGTGCCGACCACAGGCGCCTCGGGCGAAACCAGCGGCACCGCCTGGCGCTGCATGTTCGACCCCATCAGGGCGCGGTTGGCGTCGTCGTGCTCCAGGAACGGGATCAGCGCCGCCGAGATGCCCACAATCTGCTTGGGCGACACGTCCATGTACGAGACGCGCTCCGTGTTCTCCATCAGAAACCTGTCGAAGAAGCGCGCCGACACGCGGCCATCTGCAAAGTGGCCATCTTGCATCAGGGGCGCATTCGCCTGGGCAATGGTATAGCGGTCTTCCTCGTCGGCGGCGAGATACGAGACCTCGTTCGTGACCATGGGCACGACCTTGATCTCCTCCACGGGCACGCTCGCCAGCCGGTTTGCCAGGGCCTGGTCGACCACAGCGCCGGCCTCGGCCACGATCTCGCCCGAATCGGGGTTCACCACGCGCTCGCGCAGCGTGTGGCCCAGCGTCGCCCCGGGCGTGTTCTTGACCGTACGCACCACCCGGCGGTACGGCGTCTCGATAAAGCCATACTCGTTGATGCGACCATAGGTCGCCAGGCGGCCGATCAGACCGATGTTCGGGCCCTCAGGCGTCTCCACCGGACAGATGCGGCCATAGTGGCTAAAGTGCACGTCGCGCACGTCAAACCCGGCGCGCTCGCGGCGCAGGCCGCCCGGGCCCAGGGCCGAGAGCGTGCGCTTGTGGGTCAGCTCAGCCAGCGGGTTGGTCTGCTCCATGAACTGCGAGAGCTGGCTGCCGCCGTAGAACTCGCGGATGACGGCCACCACAGGGCGGATATTGATCAGCGCAATCGGCGTCAGTTGCTCCGGGTCGCGGATGCTCATGCGCTCACGCACCACGCGCTCCATGCGCAGCAGGCCCACACGCAACTGGTTCTGGATCAGCTCGCCCACCGTCTTTACGCGGCGGTTGCCCAGGTGGTCGATGTCGTCGGCCTCTTCCACGCCGTTGTTGATCTGGATCTGGCGCGCCACGATGGCCACCAGGTCTCGCTTCGTCAACGTGCGATGGCTCGGGGCCACATCCAGACCCAGCCGCCGGTTCACCTTGTAGCGGCCGACGCGCCCCAGGTCGTAGCGCCGCGGGTTGAACAACAGCGAGTCGAGATAGCCCTTGGCATTGTCAAAAGTCGCCGGATCGCCCGGACGCATCCTCTTGTAGAACTCTTCCAGCGCCGAGGCGGCATCGTGGCTCGGGTCGCGCTCGAGCGTCCGCTCGATATAGGTGTGATCGCTTCCCTCTTCCACACCCGCAAAGAGCGCCAGAATCTCCTCAGCCGTCCCCTCGGCCACGGTGAGGTCGCCGGGGATCTGCGGGATCACGCCCAGCGCACGCAGCAGCACCGTCACCGGGATCTTGCGCTTGCGGTCCACCTTGACGGAGAGCACGTCTCGCTTCGATGTCTCGAATTCCAGCCAGGCCCCCCGGTTGGGGATCAGCTTGGCCTGGCACAGCAGGCGCCCGGTGGGCCGGTCCTCCTCCACGGTGAAATAGGCGCCCGGCGAACGAATAAGCTGGCTGACGACCACGCGCTCGGCCCCGTTGATGATAAAGGTGCCATTCTCGGTCATCAGCGGAAAGTCGCCCATGTAGACGTCCTGCACCAGACGCTGGTCCGTCTCCTTGTTGTGGAGCATCACTTTGACGTACAGCGACGACGCGTAGCTCATGTCGCGCTCGCGGCACGTGGCCTCATCGTACTTGGGCTCCTCAAAGTGGTAGCTCAGGCCCCAGGTCTGGTTGAACTCCTCGTTCGTCCCAGGGAAATGCAGCTCCAGGTTGCCATTGAAGCTGCTAATGGGTGACACCTCATCGAAGAGCTCCTTGAGCCCCTCCTCGAGGAACCACCGGTAAGAATCGATCTGAATCTCAATCAGATTCGGAATAGGATGGATGTCACGGATGCGGGCATATGACTTGCGACGATGACTGTCCAAACCACTGACCGAGACCGGCGTCACGATATTCGCAATTGCCACTCAATCCCTCCTCCGCACACAACGTCCGCCTCGCCCCAGCCGCTTCTGGCGTAAATGAACCTCGCCCAACCGATGGGCGAGGCACCAGAGACAAATCCCATGATTTCCCTGAATATGACAAACCAGAGAGTCAAGTCCGTTGCAGGCCCCCGTCGTGCGCACCTTTCGCAAACTGCCAGTATACACTCAAGAGTCAATTCTGTCAAACGGCAACGACCTGTCATTGCGAGCGCAGCGAAGCAATCTCCACGTCGGGCATTGGAGACTGCTTCGTTGGCTGCGGCCTCCTCGCAATGACAGGCCAAGGTTCTGAGGTCTCCGGAGACCTGTCAGGTGTCTCGCCGACACCGCTCTCCGGCACTACCAGCATGTCGCCGCGACGATCACGAGGTGCGCCCAAACACCATCATGGTACGCCGTTGCACGGGCAAGAGCTTTCAACTGCACTGCGAATAGCCACACGAGCGGCAGACGGCGCAGCCCTCGGCAAACTCGACCATCGCGCCGCATTCCGGGCATTCGGGGCACATGTCGGGCAGCCCTCTGCCGCTCGTGCTGTGATGCCTGGGCGCCTTGGCTGCCCCATCGCTGCTCTCCGGCTGGCCTACGGTGGCCGGGGCGTCATCGCCCGCCATAAAGTGCTCCAGCGCCTTGGCCACAGCGTCGGGGCAGGAGAGCGTCGTCCCCCCGTTGTGCCACGACGGCGAGGGGCAGCGGATGCCGCGCAACTGCTTGATGATCGCTGAGGTCTCGATGCCCGAGCGCAGCGCCAACGACACGAGCCGCCCGAGCGCATCGCTGTGCGCCGCCGTACAGCCGCCCGCCTTGCCCATCTGCAGAAAGGCCTCGCACAGCCCCTGGTCATCGGTGTTGATGGTGACGTACAGCGTTCGCCCACAGCCCAGGATGATCTTCTCTGTCGAGCCGTGCGTGACGATAGGCCGCGGGCGCGGCGCGCGGACGCTGGCGGTGACCTCTGCCGGCCGCTCGCGCACGCCCACGTTGAGCACCTGCGCCTCGCGGCTGCCGTCGCGGTAGATAGTCAGGCCCTTGCAGCCGAGGCGGTAGGCCTCGAGGAACGCCTGACGCACATCCTCGCGCGTGGCATCGTGCGCAAAGTTGATCGTCTTCGAGACGGCATTGTCGGTGTAGCGCTGGAAGGCCGCCTGCATGCGCACGTGCCAGGCCGGCGCCACGTCGTGGGCGGTCACAAACACCGCGCGCACATCGGGCGGGATTTCGTCGATATGCCGGCAACCGCCCTGCCGCGCCACCTCGGCCAGCAACTGCGGGGTGAAGAACCCTTGGGCCTGGGCCACCTCGGCGAAGAGAGGGTTGACCTCGGGCAGCTCTTCGGCATCGAGCACATGCTTGCGGGTGTAGGCCAGCGCAAAGAGCGGCTCGACACCGCTGGAGCAGCCGGCGATGATGCTGATGGTGCCCGTGGGCGCGATGGTCGTGGTGGTCGCGTTGCGTATGCCCACTGTGCCGATACGCTGCAAGAGCCACCGCCAGTCGAGCGGCGGTCGGTCGGCCAGGCATGGCGTGCTGCCGTCGCCCCCCTCCGCGGCCTGCAGCGCCGGCCCTGGCAACGTGCCGGCAGCCCAGCACGAGCCCGCAAAAGCCGGGAAGGCACCCCGGCCCGCAGCCAGCTCGCACGAGGCCTCCTTGCTCCAATAGCTGATGGCCTCCATCACCTTGGCCGCGATGGTCTCGGCCTGCACCGAGTCGTAGGGCACACCCAGCGCCACCAACAGGTCCGCAAAACCCATCACGCCCAGGCCGATCTTGCGCGTCCTCAGCGTAGCCTCTTCGATCTGCGGCAGCGGCCAGCGGTTGATGGTGATGACATTGTCCATCATATGCACCGCGATGCGCACCGTGCGCCGCAGCCGCTCCCAATCGACCGTGCGCTCGGGCGTCACCATACGCGCCAGGTTGATCGAGCCCAGATTGCAGCTCTCCCAGGGCAGGAGTACCTGCTCGCCGCAGTTGTGCGCCATCAGCCCATTGGCGTCGAAGGCGTTCACGCCGGGGACCTGCGCATCGAACACTTCTTCGCTGCCCTCGGCCACAATCTCGGCGATGCTGACCACAAAGCGCTCGCGGTTCAACTGCCGCCGATAGCCGCCCAGCGCAGCCGCCAGTGCGGCCGCCTTGTCACCATCGCTGAACCCGATGCGCTCGGCAAAGGCAGCCAGGTTGTCGTTGGCGATCACGAGCTCGTGTTGCGCCAGCACATGGTAGTCGCGGCTGCCGCCTCGCCCGTCGGGGAACCTGCCCGTCGCGTCCATGCGCCGGTAGTCATAGATCGTCGACGCGATGCCCAGCCGCAGCAGCATGCGCTGCACCGCCCGCAGCAACTCGAGGCTGCTCTGCGCCAGGCGCACGCTCACGCCCTTTTCCTGCGAGCCCTGCACCGATGCATCGCTGTCGAACAGCCCCCGCAAGAGACCCCGGCCAAAGCCCGACGATGCCCGCTCCATCTCGGGCGTTATGGCCTTGGCCCCGGCAATCCCAAGCTCGCCGGCCAGGCCGCTCAGCGCTGTGCTCGTGAGCCGATACTCGTCGCGGCCGCGCACCGCGCTCCAACCGCCAACATCGCTGCGATGCGGCATGGCCATCGCATGTTCTTGGGCCAGCTGGCGCACCGCCAGCGCGCCTTCAGCCTCGCCCCAGGAGGAGAGGGTTGCCTTCCCATTGCTGAGTGTGCCGTCGCCCAGCAGCAGGCCGATGAGGTAGCCGTCTGCCTCGCTGTAGGCGCCCGCCCACCCCTTGGCCTCGCGGTGGTTGTGGATGAGTATACGATCGCCGGGCTGCAGGGCTGCAAGCTCTGTCCATTCCATCTGCAGGCAGCCGCGGCTACACTGCATCACCTTGGCCAAACGATGCTCGGCCGTCAGCCTCAGCGAGTAGCCCTCGCTCGTCGTCAGCCTGTACACCAGTTTGCGGCCGGTGCAGAAAAAGCCCGGGCTCGCCCATGCGGCGCCGTTCACCAACGCAGTGAAAGGTGTGCCCACCAGGTCGCGCGCCTGCCGCGCCCCATCGCTCGTCAGGATCCAGGTGTCGCCGGTCACACACGGGTTCGTCGCCTCGTACGCCCCCAGGTGCGGCGTGGGGTTGCCGGCGTTCATGCGGTCAATGAATACCACGCCCGGTTCGCCGTTGCGCCAGGCCCCCTCCACGATGCGCTCAAAGACCTCCTGCGCCGGCAAACGCCGCTCCATTCTGCCTGTGCGCGGGTTGACCAGGTCATAGTCCTCACCCCTGGCCAACGCCTCCATAAAGTCGTCGCTGACCGCTACCGAGATGTTGAAATTGGCAAAGGCGCCTTCCTGCTCCTTGCAGGCAATAAAGCTGAGGATATCGGGATGGTCCACACGCAGCATGCCCATGTTCGCGCCGCGCCGCCGGCCTCCCTGCTTGATCACATCGGTCGCCGTGTCGAACACACGCATGAACGACACCGGCCCCGACGCGATGCCGCCCGTGGAGCCGACGATATCGCCCGCCGGCCGCAGGCGCGAGAAAGAAAAGCCGGTGCCGCCACCCGACTGATGGATCAGCGCCGTGGCCTTGACCGCATCAAAGATGCGGTCCATCGAATCCTCCACCGGCAGCACGAAACAGGCAGAGAGCTGCCCGACCGACGTGCCCGCGTTCATCAGCGTCGGCGAATTGGGCAAAAAGTCGAGCCTGGCCATGACCGCATAGAACTCGGCAGCAGTGGCGGCAGTGTCGCTGCCGGCATCATACTGCGCATCGGCGGCTGCCAGGGCCTGCGCCACGCGATGCAAAAGTGCCTCGGGGGTCTCCTTGACCCGGCCCTCGCCGTCCTTGGCCAGGTAGCGGCGTTCCAGAACCGTGATGGCATTGTCGGCGAGAATCAAGGTTTCGACGCCCATAGCGATCTCCTACAATCGACTGCTGAAGCGGGTAAGGAGGATACGAAATGGCGACTGACCTGCCGGAGCGCAGGCAGCGACCAAGCACACCTGTTCTGTTTGTTGCAGCCACCCGGGCGCGCTGTAGCCCGTGCCGGGGCAGACGAGATCCGTCGCCCCGAGACAGGCAGAGAGACTAACCTGAAAGGGGAAACTGCTGCCGTGTAGTGCTTGACAGGAGTCTGGCCCAGCCCGTGGACGGCCGGCTGGGCCACCGGGCTCGGCCAAGAGGCACGGCGCGCATACCTCCATGGGGCTCAAGGGGGCGCGTCACGAGTCTCTCCCAAGCAGGCCATCGACTTCGCGCCGATAGTCCTCGACGTCGGCAAACGAGCGGTACACTGAGGCAAAGCGGACGTAGGCCACGCTATCCAACGCTCTGAGCGCTTCCATCACCATCTCGCCGATGGTCCGGCTGGGCACTTCGCTCTGGCCCAGGCTACAGAGCCGATTCTCGATCTGATCCACAAACTGGTCGAGCGCTTCGGTAGAGATGGGCCGCTTGGCGCAGGCCCGACGGACCCCTTCGTACAGCTTTTCGCGGTCGAACGCCTCCCGGCGGCCATCGCGCTTGACGACCATGATGCTCGCCTTCGCCACCCGTTCGTAGGTGGTGAAACGCTGGTGGCAGCGCCCGCACTCGCGCCGGCGGCGGATGGCATCGCCCACCTGCCGCGTATCGACAACCCGCGAATCCTCGGCCCCACAGAAGGGACAGGGCATCGTATCCTCCAGACAGGACTGCCACAACATGTAGTAGAGACCCCTGTGATTCGTACTAGATGTTGTGGCGCGGACAGGCCCTATACTAGCACATTTGGGCCGGAGGTGCAAGAGCTATAGAGGCTGCACACCTTAAAAGTGAGGTTAAAATCGGCTGAGGGTTGCATTTGGAGCTCAGGAAACCTGACAGGTCTTCGGAGACCTGTCAGGTTTCCTGCAGTCGGCTCTCCGCCGCAAGCACACGAGCAGCTCTATCCCTGCCGCCTCAGAAAAGCCGGGATGTCGAGGTCGTCAGAGTCGAAGGTGCGTACCGGAAAGTCGATCACCGCCCGTGCTGGCGTGGGCCGCGAGGTGCCTTCCTGCACCGGCTTGGCGGCCACCCGACCCTGGTTGAAACCGGTAGCGATGACCGTGATCTGAATCTCGTTGCCCATCTCTTCGTCGATGACGGCGCCAAAGATGATGTTGGCCTCGGGATGCGTCGTGCGCTTGATGATCTCGGCCGCCTCGGTCACCTCATAGAGCGTGAGGTTGGCGCCGCCGCGCACGTTAAAGAGCACGCCGCGCGCGCCGTCGATGGTCACATCGAGCAGCGCGTTAGAGATGGCTCGCTCGGCCGCCTCGGTGGCACGGCTCTCGCCCTCGGCCCGGCCGATCGACATCAGCGCCGAGCCGCCCTGCGACATGATGGCGCGCACATCGGCAAAGTCGAGGTTGATCAGCCCAGGCACGGTGATGAGCTCCGAAATGCCCTGAATGCCCTGACGCAGCACATCATCGGCCAGGCGGAAAGCGTCGCGGACCGAAGCCTTGCGATCCACAATCTGCAGCAGGCGGTCGTTGGGGATAACGATCAGCGTATCCACTTCCTGCCGCAATGCTGCCAGCCCCTGGTCGGCCGACTGGGCGCGCCGTGAGCCCTCGAAGCTGAAGGGCTTGGTTACCACGCCCACAGTCAGCGCCCCAGTCTCTTTGGCGATGCGCGCAATGACCGGCGCCGCCCCGCTGCCGGTGCCGCCACCCATGCCGCCGGTGATAAAGATCATATCGGCCCCGCCCAGCGCCTGCACGAGCTCATCGCTCGACTCCTCCGCCGCCTTGCCGCCCACCGAGGGGTCGCCGCCGGCCCCAAGCCCCTTGGTGAGCTTGTCGCCGATGCGCACGCGCACCGGCGCGCGCGACAGCATGAGCGCCTGGGCGTCGGTGTTCACCGAAATGAACTCGACCCCCCGCAGCCCGGCATCGATCATGCGGTTCACCGCATTGGAGCCGCCGCCCCCCACGCCAACCACCTTGATGTGCGCAAAGCTCTCGCCCGCCTGAACACCATCCAACATGGCCGCACCCTCCTCCAGGCCTGCCACGACCGCTACACCACTCCCGCCACTCCCTCCAGGCTGTGTTTGCAAACCCGTAGTCTGGCCCCCCTTGGCCGCCGTAGGCGGCTTCGTGGGCGTTGTTGGCGGCCAATCTGGCGCCGTGGCGACGCGAAACGGGCACAAGGCCCTAGGCTACGCGGGTCTGCAAACACAACCTAGTCAAGGTCCGAAGCGCCGTTCCGTGTCTCGCAGGCAGCGCTAACGAGGGAGGAACTCCCTCAGCCAACCCAGGAACCTGTCGTGCCGGCCCCCAGAGCCGCCGCGGCCCGGTCGCCGGCCCCGATCGGGCTCGCTGTCGTGGTGAATGCCCCACAGCAACATGCCCACACTGGTCGAATAGGCCGGCCCTTCAATCGACTCCACCAGCCCGTCGATATCGGTGGGCGCGCCCACCCGCACCGGCAGGTTCAGCACGCGCTGGCCCAGATCCACCAGCCCTGCCAGCCGCGCCGTGCCCCCGGTGAGCACCACGCCGGCCGGCAGCAGCCCATCGTAGCCCGAGCGCTTGATCTCGCGCAGGATCATCTCAAACATCTCTTCGGCCCGGGCCTCGATGATGGTTGCCAGCTCGCGCTTGGCGACCACCCGCCCCGGCCCGTGGCCATAGCTGCGGATATCGACCACCTCGTCGGGGTCCACCGCCTCGGGCAGGGCATGCCCGTGCTGGAGCTTGAGCTCTTCGGCCAGGTCGAAGGGGATGCGCAGCCCAATGGCGATGTCGTTGGTGATGTGGTTGCCGCCCACCGGCAACACCAGGCTGTGCCAGATGCTCCCCTCGATGAAAATGGCCACATCGATCGTGCCGCCGCCCGCGTCGACCAATACCACGCCCATCTCTCGCTCGTCGGGACGGAGGACGGCCTCGGCCGAGGCCAGGGGCTGCAGCACCATCGCGGTGATGCCTACCCCCGCATTCTGAACGCAGCTCGCCAGGTTGCGCAGCGACGTGATGGCGCCGGTGACGATGTGTGCTTCGACCTCGAGGCGGTAGCCCATCAGGCCGATAGGGTTGCGCACCCCTTCCTGGTCGTCGAGAGAAAAGCCGCGCGGAATCGCATGGATGATCTGCCGGTTGTGGGGCACGGCCACCGCCTGCGCCGCCTCCATCGCCCGGTCCACATCCTCCTGCATGATCGGCCGGTCGCCGCGGCCGATGGCCACCACCCCGCGGGTGTTGAGCGAGGCGATGTGGCTGCCCGCCACGCCGACGTAGGCATTCTCGATCTTGTAGCCCGAGATGCGCTCGGCCTTTTGGATCGACGCGGCAATCGCCGCGGCTGCCTCGTCGACGCTAACAATGACCCCTTTGCGCAGGCCCCGCGAGGGTACCACCCCCACACCGACGATGCGCAACTGGTCGGCGTTGTCCACCTCGCCCA
Organism: Chloroflexota bacterium; assembly: GCA_029553955.1. GTDB lineage: Bacteria > Chloroflexota > Anaerolineae > SpSt-313 > SpSt-313 > JAKPJZ01. Next base: position 22,659 of record JAKPJZ010000048.1, on the reverse strand, counting down.
CGAGGGTGCACATCTTGGTGGTGCCCACATCGATGCCAACGACGGTGCCGCCCAATTGCGTTCCTCCCCACTAAAGGAAGCGACGACGAATGATCGCGAGGTTGTTGAACAGGCGGACGCCAAAGGCGACGATGGCCGCAAGGTGCAACTCCACCCCCAGGCGGTCGCCCAGGTAGGTCAGCAGGGCCGCCAAGAGTGCGTTGGTGATAAAGCCGCTCAGGAAGACCCTGCTGCGATACGTCCCTTCCAGCTCCGCACGCACCGCCCCAAGCACCGAGTCCATCGCCGCCAGAATGCCGACGGCAGCATAGCGGGAGTATTCGATCGGCACCGAGAGGGAAAGCATCGACCCGACAAGCAGGCCCGCGAGCAGCCCAAGGGCCGGCAGCCAGACCATCCCGCTCCGCAAATCGCGCCGCACGTTGTGCTCCTTCATCGATAAAAAGGCCGCCCGGGCACGCTGACGTCGAGGAACTGTGGCCTGAGGCCCTGGCGCTTGATGTCGGCCATCACAGCGCGCATCGCGGCCACCAACTGGTTTGGGTCGCCGCCCACGCCAAAGTAGACCGGCCAGCCCTGTTCCGTGCGCCATCCGATGCCCTGGCGCGGCGAATACTCAAACGAGCGCGCCCCGCCGAGGAGATCGCTCAGGCCGAGCGCCGTCTCCAGCACGGCCCTGTCGAGGGCCTGCCCAGTCGCCGGCGGCGCTCCTTCGATCGCGCGAATGTGCAAGGCCTCGGGCCCCGCAGACCCGGCGCCGATGATCACACCCTGCTCATCGGCCAGCAGGCTCTGCTCGCCCGCCTCCCACACGATGCTCGCCTGCTTCTCGACCACTGCGATATGCAGGCGCGCCGGCAAGCCCAGCGCCACCCGTACATCCTCGAGCCCCGGCAGCGCCTCGAGCAGGCGCACCTCGATGGCCCGCGGCGCGAGGAAGAAGACGCTGCTCATGTCGACCGCTGAGGTCTGATACACTTGGTCGGCCGACAGGCGCTGCGTCCCTGTCACGTCAGCCTTGTAGACATAGAACTGCGGGCTGGCGAACAGGTACACGAGCATCGCCAGCGCCGTGAGCGCCAGTGCCAGCCCTGGCACACGCTGCGCGTTCGTCGCCGTCCACGCGGCCCCCTCGTTCAGCACCGCCACAACGCTGGGGCGTTCCATCTCAAAGCGCCGCACGCGCCTCGCCTGCACGGGGCGCCGCTTCACCGCCATCGCCCGCCGGGGCATCACCCGCTCCTTGCGCCTGGATACTCGCTCCGCAGACGCCTGCGCTCCTCGTGCCGCTCAATGGCCAGCTCAATCAGCCGGTCGATCAGCCTGGGGTATGGCAGGCCGCTCGCCTCCCACAGCTTGGGATACATGCTGATCGAGGTAAAGCCCGGGATCGTGTTCAACTCGCTGATGTAGAGCCGCCCTGTGCGGCGGCACAGCAAAAAGTCGGCCCGCGCCATGCCGGCGCAATCGAGCGCCTGAAAAGCGCGCACGGCCAGCTCGCGAACCGCGCGCGTCTGCTCCTCCGAAAGCGGCGCCGGGATGAGCAACTGCGACTCGCCGTCCAGGTACTTGGCCGCATAGTCGTAGAATTCGTTGCAGGGCACGACCTCGCCGGGCAGCGAGGCTTCCGGCTCGTCGTTGCCCAAGACGCTGACTTCGATCTCGCGGGCGTCGATCCCCTGCTCCACCACCAGGCGCCGGTCGTAGACAGCCGCCTCGTCGAGCCCACGCACCAGCTCCTCCCGGTTGTGGGCCTTGCTGATGCCGACGCTCGAGCCCAGGTTCGCCGGCTTGACAAAGCACGGGTAGCCGAGCCTCCCCTCGATCGCCGCCGCCCAGCGCGCCGGGTCGGCACGCCACTCGCGGGCGCTCAGGGCCACATAATCGACCACCGGCAGCCCGCGGGCGACGAACACATCCTTCATGGCGATCTTGTCCATGCCCAGCGCCGACCCCAGCACCCCGGCGCCCACATAGGCCATGTCGGCCATCTCCAACAGGCCCTGGATCGTCCCGTCTTCGCCGTAGGTGCCGTGCAGCACCGGGAAGACCACATCCACTTCGGGAAAGCCCGCCTCCCTCGTCCCCGGTACCAGCTCGCGCCCCGCCAGTGGCCCAGGTACCCCCGCCTGCGCAGGTAGCTCAGGCATCCCCGCCTGCGCAGGTGGCGCAGGCGTCCCCGCTTGCGCAGGCAAGGAGGCCGCCTCGCCCTGCCCCGACTGCAACGTCAGCATAGGGTCGCCCGCAGTCAGCCAGCGGCCGCCGCGCGTAATGCCTACCGGGTAGACCTCATAGCGGCCCTTATCCAGCGCCCGCATGACCGACGCCGCCGACACGAGCGATACCTCGTGCTCGCCCGAGCGCCCGCCAAAAACGACGGCTACGCGCAGCTTGCCCTTCCCATGGCCCTCGCCGCCCATTACCAGTCTCCTACTAGCTCGATCTCGAGCTCCAGGCCCAGCCCAAAGCGCGCCGCGACCGTCTCCCGAATCTCCTCGACCAGCGCCTTGACGTCGCTGGCGGTCGCATCGCCGGTGTTGACCACAAAGTTGGCATGCTGCGGCGATACCTGCGCGCCGCCCAGCCGCTTACCCTTGAGCCCCGCCTGCTCGATCAAAAAACCCGCCGGGTACTGCGTCGTCCGCTTGAACACCGAGCCGGCACTCGGCTGCTGGGGCTGGCGATCGGCCCGCCACTGCAGCAGGTCGCTCATCCGCTGCCGCAGTGCGCGGGCATCTTCGGGCCGCAAGCCGAAAGCCGCCTCGAGGATGATCGGGCGGCCGTTGCAGTTGGGCATCGTCTTCAGCATGCTAGTGCGGTAGCCCAGGCCGAGCTCGTCGCGTGTCAGCCCTCGCACCTGGCCGTGATCCAACACGGTGATCCCCGTCAGCACATCGCCCACATACCCGCCGTGTGCGCCCGCATTGCCGACAATCGCCCCGCCGACCGAGCCGGGGATGCCCACAGCCCATTCCAGGCCGGCCCAGCCGGCGGCGCCGGTACGCTCGGCCACCTCGGTCAACGGCATGCCGCTCGCGACCGTCAGTGTGCCCGATGGGCTGATCTCCCAGCCGATGCAGCGGTTGAGCACGACCAGGCCGCGCACACCACGATCGGATACCAGCACGTTGGAGCCGCGCCCCAGCACGAGGCAGGCGACCTCGCACTCATGCGCCAGTTGCCAGGCTTGCTGCAACTCGGCGCTATTCGTCGCCTCCACCACGAGGTCCGCCGCGCCGCCGATGCGAAAAGTGGTATAGGGGGCCAGGGGCGCCTGCGCACTCAGCCGGCCTAGCCATCCGGCTGCCCGCAGCTGTTCAGCCAAGCATTCAACCGCCGGCTTCATTTCACCCTCTCCCGCAAAAGTGAGAGCACACCTTCGCCCACACGGTACGAGTCGCCGGCCCCCATTGTCACGAGAACGTCGCCGGCCTTGAGATTGCGAACGAGCACCTCCGTCGCGGACCTCAGGTCGCTCACACAGCGCATATCTTCATGGTCCGCATCGCGCACCAGGTCAGCGCTCGAAACGCGGTCGTTGTCGCGCTCGCGAGCGGCATAGATCGGCGTAATCAACACGTGGTCGGCATCGGCGAAACTGCGCCGATAGTCTGCAAGCAAAGCCTCGGTGCGGCTAAAGGTGTGCGGCTGGAAAACTGCCCAGATCGTATGCCCGGGGAAACACTCTCGGGCGGCCGCCAGGGTTGCCCGGATCTTGGTTGGGTGGTGCGCATAGTCGTCGATGACCGTGACCCCGGCCACCTCGCCGATGAGCTCGAAGCGCCGCGCCACCCCGCGGTAATCGGCCAGCGCCCGGCGCGTCGCCCCGATGGGTATGCCGAGCGCATGCGCCACAGCACAGGCAGCCAGAGCGTTGCGCACATTGTGCAGGCCCGGCACGCGCAGCGTCAGCCGCCCCAGGCACTCGCCAGCCACGACCAAGTCCAGGTCGTGCCCCATGCCCCTGCGCACCACGCCGGCTGCGCGCACATCACAGCGCTCGCCCACCCCATAGCTCAGCCAGCGGCTGCCGGCCGGGCGGCCTACCGCCAGGGCGCACGCGCCGGGGTCATCGCCACAGGCGACCAGCGAGCCGCCTGGCCGCAGCCCGGCCACAAATGCCGCAAACGCGGCCTGCACGTCGGCATAGGTCGGGTAGCAGTCGGGATGGTCCCACTCCACATTGGTCACGACGGCGATCCGTGGCTTCAGGGCCAGGAAGGTGCGGTCGTACTCATCGGCCTCAATCACAAAATGCGCGCCCCGCCCGGCGTGGGCGTTGCTGCCGTTGCCGGGCAGCATGCCTCCGATGACGAAGGAAGGGTCGAGCCCGGCCGCCTGCAGCAACTGGGCAATGATGGCCGTCGTCGTCGTCTTGCCGGCGGTGCCGGCCACGGCGATAGTCTCGTGCCCCTGGGTGAGCCATCCGAGCAGCTCCGGCCGCCTGACGACCGGGATGCCCGCCGCCCGCGCCGCGCGCACCTCGACGTTGTCAGCCGGGACCGCCGACGACACAACGACCACATCGGCGCCACCGATCTGCGCCGCCCGGTGCCCGTCGTAGACTGTGGCGCCCAGCTCGGCCAGCGCCTGGCCCGCAGGCGACAAGCTGCGATCCGAACCCGACACGCGATACCCGCCGCGCTCGAGCAGGACGCGCGCGATGGCCGACATGCCGCTGCCGCCGATACCCACAACGTGAATGTGGGCCCCGGCCGCGAGCTGCGGCATTTCTGCATAATCATCGCTGCGCACGTTCATCTCGCTTTGCATTCCAATCGTGTCGGCTAGGTCGTATTCGCAAACCCGTAGCAGGACGGGCACAAGGCCCTAGGCCACGGCGGTTTGCGAACACGCCCTAGTACTACGACCGTACTTGGCGCTGCCACCGCTGGCCATCCGGATAGTTGCCGGCTGACACGCTCCGCAGCCTCCCCTTGGGCGCGGGCAAACCTACGCAGGCACATGCCCTCGTGCGCCCGGCCCTGGCCCGGAAGGGGTCTTTTGGCGGGTTGGCCAGAGCCGTGGCCGCCCGCGGGCGGCCACGGCTCTGGCCAACCCGCCAAAAAGACCCCCCAAAGGGCTCCGTTCCGGCTCTGCGCGAAGCGTTGTGCCCGGATCGCGAGCCTTCCCAGACAAGTACGGTTGTAGTACTAGCGCACCACGCGCAAGATCACCAGGGCCACGCCCACGTAGAGCAGGTACGGCGCCAGCAGTTGCGGCGCCATCATCGGCACGAGTGCCTTGGCCAGTGGCGAAAGCGTGGCCTGGCTGATGCCCAGCAAGGGATAGCCCAGCCGGTCCAGGTAATACCAGATGCTCCCGGCGATCAGATAGCCGTTGGCCAGCCCCGAGATCAGGTTGAAAAAGAACCCCAGAAAGCCCTTGACCGGCGTCCCCTCGAACGCCAGGGTCTGCCCATGATACGACACAAAGGCCGTGAAGGTGATGGCCACCACCCAGAACCCCGCCTGCAGCGCGGCCGCATCGTTGGGCGCCACCTGCACGGCCACCTTGGTCAAGAGCGGTGTGATCTTGCTCTCGAAAAAAGTCACCGCAAAGAGCATCACGACCATGATCGTCGTGACACCCAGCTCTTTCAGGAAGCCGCGTACGACTCCGATCAAACCAAAGAGAATCACGATGATCAGCCAGACGAGTTCGATCGGGATCACGCTCTACCCCTGGGCGCTTACTTTTTCTGCGCCCGTTGCAGGGCCAGGACCACAATGGCCATAAAGGCCACGACGAGCACCGCCGCCGTCTGCGCCTGGAAGAGCTGCGCCACGCTGCCCATAGGCACCTGCACGGTGACAAACTGCGTGGGCCAGACCCGGTCGACCAGGATGCGCACCAGCAGATACCCGTTGACCGTCGCCATCACCGCACCCAGCAGCCGCGTGATGCGGTCGCCCGCGCCGGGCACCTTCCACTGCCCCAGGGCGTACCCCAGCGCGATGATGACCAGGAACAGGATGATGCCAAAGCGCATCATGTCGTCCGGCGTGCAGATCAGCGGCTGGACCTGGCGGACCTTCTCCATGACCGCCCCAAAGTCGTCGGTGGCCAAGCCACCGAAGCGGGCGAACAGGAACAGCCGGTAGAAACGGTTGGCCCACGGCGTGAGCACCTGCCCCAGCCACGGGGCGAGCACTGGCGCCAGCAGTATGCCCGGGGTGGCCACCAACTCTCGCAGAATGCCCCGTCGGTAGCCCAGCAGGGCAAAGATGGCCACCACGACGACGGCCAGGGTGAGCTGGTCGAGACGGATCACCTGCGACACCCGCGCTACCTCCGGCCGCTGCGGCCCCTCCCCTGCGCTGCGCGCTGCAGCTCGGCCACAATCGCGCGGCTCGCCTGCGGGTTGGCCAATCGCCGGGCGGCTGCCGCCATGCTCGCCAGGCGCTGCGGGTCTTGCAGCAGCTCACGCACCGTAGGCAAGAGCTGCTCGGCCAGGTCGTCGTCGGCAACCATCACCGAGGCGCCATGATCCCGAAGATAGGTCGCGTTCGGCGTCTGGTGTCCTCCGGCAAAGCTGCCGGGCACCACGACGCTGGGCACGCCTACCGCGGGGAACTCGCCCAGCGTGGCCGCGCCGGCCCGCGCCACCACAAGATCTGCAGCCCGCAGAAGGTCTGCCATTTCCCCTTCAACATACGAGTATATCCTGTATCGCCCATCCGCACAAGTGCCGTGCAGGGGCGATTCGGGCAGGGCAGCCTCCGCCGCCTGGCGCACCCGCTCACAATCGAGGTTGCCAGTGATGTGCCACACGCTGGCCATCTGCAGCAGTTCGGGCAGGCAGCCAAGCACAGCATTGTTGATGTTGCGCGCGCCGCTCGAGCCGCCCATGATCACGAGCAACCGCTCCTCGGGCGCAATGCCCAGCCGCTGCCGCGCCGTCGTCCGGTCGCCCTCACAGAAGGCCCGCCGCACCGGATAGCCGGTGACCACCGTCTTCCCCTGTGGCAGCGCCCCCTGCACTTCTGGGCATGAGACGGTCACGCGATCGGCCAGCCGCGCCAGAAAGCGCACCGCCATGCCCGGCTCCATGTCGGGCAGGCACACCACGAGCGGCCGCCGCAACAGCCAGGCCGCCAGCGCCGCCGGCACCGAGACGTAGCCTCCGGTCACCAGCACCGCGTCGGGCGCAAAGCGGCGCATGGCCGCCAGAGCCTGCCCCACGCCCGCCGTCACTCTGCCCAGGTTGGCCACCACCCGCCATGGCGCCATGCCGCGCACTGCCGCCGCAGGCATCGGGCCAAAGGGCACGTTGTGTTTCGCCGCCAGGCGCTCTTCCACGCTGCCACGGCGCCCCAGGTAGAGCACGTCGCTCCCCTGTGGCAACGCCTCCAGCACGGCCAGCAACGGGTAGACGTGCCCGCCCGTGCCGCCACCGGCCAACATCAGCCGTCTCATCGTACACGCCCCGCCTGCACGCCGCGCGACACGCTGAGCAGCAGCCCCACGCCGGCGAGCGACGCGACCAGCGACGAGCCGCCAAAGCTCAAGAAGGGCAGCGTAATGCCGGTGAACGGCACCGTAGCTGTCACCACACCCATGTGCAGCAGCGCCTGGAACATCAGCCAGCTCGTGACGCCGGTAGCCAGGAGCGCGCCAAAGGGATCGCTGCAGCGCATGGCGATGCGCAGGCCACGGTAGGCGACGATGGCGTACAGCGCAATGATAAACATGGTGCCGATCAGGCCCAGCTCCTCGCCGATGATGGCAAAGATGGCATCGGTATGCGCCGCATACAGCGCGCCCATCTTCTGCGCGCTGTTCCCCAAGCCCACGCCAAAGAACCCGCCGGCCTGCAGCGCATAGACCGACTGGGCCGTCTGATAGCCGTGGCCCAGCGGGTCGCGCAGCGGGTCGTTGATGAACGTCGTCACACGGTTCCAGGCGTAGCCCGACATGCGCACAAGCCCGCCCAGCGAGGCGCCACCCACGAGCCCGCCGATCAAGAGCTGCCGGATATCGGCGCCCGCGACGAAGAACATCGCCACCGCCGTGCAGACGATGATCAGCGCCGTCGAAAAGTTGGGCTGCAGCACGATCAGCCCGGTGATCACGCCAAGCAGAATGGCGAACGGCACCATGCCGTAGGTCAACTGGCGAATCTTCTCACCCTTGGATGCCAACCAGTCGGCGACATAGATGATCACCGCCAGCTTGACGATCTCGCTCGGCTGCACCGAGTTGCCCAGGAGCCAGCGCTGCGCCGTCGGTTGCTCACCCTGCGCATCGCCACCGCCACGCACAAAGAGCAGTACGATCAAGATCACGAGCGCCGCCGCCATGATCGGAATCGACCAACGCCGCCAGGTCTGATAATCGATGAGCGCCATCACCAGCAGCGCCAGCGCACCAATGGCCGCCCACTCGGCCTGGCGCACCAGAAACGTCGTCGTCGGCCGGCCCTCCTCGGCCATGTTCAGCCCAAACGACGCACTGTAGACCATGACCAGCCCCAACACGAGCAGCACGGCCACAGTCAACAGCAAGGGATAGTCGATGCCTCTCAGGCTCAGCGCCCGAAGTCGAGCCAACATGCCGTTCCCCTTGCGAAGACGTACTGCGTAATGCGTACTGCGTATAACGTAATGCGTGACGCGTGACGCGTGATACGTGATGCGCCGGCGTGCAAGGGCACTGCCGCGACGCACCACTTACGCATTACGCAGTACGTAGTACACATCACGCCTCACGCCTCACGCCTTACGCCCCAGCCCCCTCACCGCGACCCGAAACGCCTCGCCCCGGGCCACAAAGTCCTGGTAGGCGTCAAAGCTCGTGCCCCCTGGCGAGAGCAGCACCACGTCACCCGGCCGGGCCACCCGAGCGGCCAGCGCCACCGCCTCGCTCAGGCTGCCGCAGGCATGCACCCGCGGGCCGCCTGCGCCCGCCCCGTCAACCTGTGCCAGCGCCCGTTCCAGGAGCGGCGCCATCTCGCCAAAGCAGATGACCTCGCGCACGCGCTCGTGCACCAACCTGGCCCACGCTGCCCAGGGCAGATGCTTGTCGCGCCCGCCCGCCAGAAGCACCAGCGGCTCGCTGAACGACTGCACCGCCGCGATAGCCCGCTCCGGCGATGTCGCTATAGAGTCGTTGTAGTAGGCCACCCCATCGAGGGCACGCACCAGCTCCAAACGGTGCTCGACCCCGGCAAAGGTCGTGGCGACCTGGCGCATCGCCGCCGCCGTCGCCCCAGCCGCGCCGCTGATGGCGACCGCCGCCAGGGCGTTGGCAATGTTATGTCGTCCGCGCAGCTTGAGCTCGGCCGTCGCGCAGATGGGCACAGCCTGCCCCGGCTGCGGCGCCCACGTGATCGTCTCACCATCCAGGTAGGCGCCCACCGCCACCGGCCCCAGCATGCTGAACTCGATCGTGCGCCCGGCGTAGCACTCGCCGCAGGTGCGTGTGACCTCGTCGTCGGCGTTCAGCACCACCCAATCGTCGGGCCGCTGGTAGCGCAGGATGTTGGCCTTCGCCGCAATGTAGGCCTCCATCGTCGGGTGCCGGTCCAGGTGGTTGGGCGTGATGTTCAGGATCGCCGCCCCCGGCGGACTCCAGCCGCCTGCCGGGAAGGCGCGCTCCGGCGGCGCCGCCGGGCCAAAGCCCTCGAGCTGAAAGCTAGAGAGCTCCATGACCACGGCATCACCGGCGTCGATCTCGTGCAGCCGGCCGATGAGCGGCTGGCCGATGTTCCCACCCACAAAGGTGTGCCGGCCCGAAGCCTCGAGCATCCTGCCCACCAGCGTGGTCGTCGTCGTCTTGCCGCTCGACCCGGTGATGCCGACGATGGCCGCCGGGCACAGCCGGGTGAAAAGCCGCGTCTCGCTGCTCAGCGCCACGCCGCGCTGCCGCGCCTGCACCACGATCGGCGCCTCGGCCGGCACGCCCGGGCTCAGGAACAGCACGTCGGCCGCCAGGATCCACTCTGGGTGGCCACCCAGGGCGTAGTGGACGTCGAGGTCGCCAAGCTGGGCGATGGCTTCGTTTAGCGCGTCCGGCCCCTTGGCATCGCTCACCGTGACCCTGGCGCCATGCGCGGCCAGGAAGCGCGCCAGCGCCATCCCCTCGCGCCCCAGCCCGATGATCGTCGCCCTCAGACCGTCCAGCCCGGCCATCTGCTCGGCTGTTCGCTCTATCATCGTCAGTGCCCTGATCTCACGACGGATTGCACCGCAGAGACGCGGAGGACGCAGAGGTCTCTTTGGCCAATCCCCTCCGCGTTCTCTGCGCCTCTGCGGTGACCCTGGTTTTCTCGCGCGATGGTGGATGTCACACTCATCGATGTCTTGTCCATCGCCCCCATCGTTCGCACACGATGTTGCACTATCGCATGATGGCCAGCGCCACGCCGAGCACTCCGAGCAGGATGGCCACGATCCACGAGCGCAGCACGATCTGCGTCTCGGGCCAGCCGCAGAGCTCGAAATGGCAGTGCAGTGGCGCCATGCGAAGGATGCGCCGGCCGTGCGTCAACTTGAAATAGCCCACCTGCAGAATGACCGAGACCACTTCCAGCACGAACAGCGCGCCCACGAGCGGCAGCAGCAGCCACTGCTCAGTCATCAGGGCCACTGCGGCCAGCCCCGCCCCCAGCGCCAGCGCCCCCAGGTCGCCCATGATCATCCGCGCCGGATGCACGTTGTACCACAGAAAGGCCAGGATGCCGCCCACAAAGACCGCGCACAAGAGCCCCAGCGGCACGTCGCTCCGAGCGCCGGTCAGCACCATGGCGCCAAAGGCCGCAAAGGCGGCCGCACTCGTCCCGCCGGCCAGCCCATCCAGGCCATCGTTCAAGTTGACGGCGTTGGCCATGGAGACAATGACAAAAGCCGCGGCCGGGATGTAGCCCAAGCCCAGGTTCACCCGCCAGCCGGCAAAGGGCACGAGCACGGTGCTCGGCGCGCCGGCCAGGTAGAGCAGCGCCCCCCCGGCCAGCCCCAGCAGCACCTGCCAGGGGAACTTCCAACGCGCCAGCCAGCCGACGCCCTGCACATCACGCAGGCCGCGCAGGTCATCCACCGCCCCTAGCATCCCGAAAGCCAGGGTCACCGCCAGTGGCGCCCACAGCCGCGGCGTGCGCCAGGCAAGCAGGCTGCCAAAGATCAGCACCGGCGCCAGGAACAGCGCCCCGCCCATGGTCGGCGTGCCGCGCTTCACCTGGTGACCCGGCGGTCCGTCGACCCGGATCTGCTTGCCGATCTTGTGCGATTGCAGCCAGCCGACAAGGCCCTGGCCCCAGGGCACCGTGGCCAGAAAAGTCGCAACAGCCAGGCACAGGGCAGTGATCATGCGCCCTCCTCACAGAGAAGCGCAACGACCTCATCGAGCGCCATGCTGCGCGAGCCCTTGACCAGCACATAGTCACCCGCACGCAGGTGCGACCGCAGCCATCCCGCGGCCTCGTGCCGCTCCTGCCAGGTCATCACTACCAGCGCCGGGTTGGCGCGCTGCGCCTCCTCGGCGATCCAGCGCGCCCGCGGCCCCACCGTAGCCAGCACGTCGAGCACCTCGGCGGCGCGGCGCCCCACCTCGCGGTGCCCCTCCTCCTCATAGCCCCCCAGCTCCAGCATATCGCCCAAAAGGGCCAAACGCCGCCCGCAAAGCTCGGCCAGGAGGTCCAGGTCGGCCAGCATCGAGGCGGGGCTGGCGTTGTAAGCATCGTTCAGGATGGTGGCGCCGGTACGCCCCGGCAGCACCGCCAGCCGCCCCAGCGCGCTGCCCTCGGCGAGGCCAGCCGTGATCTCGGGCCACGAGAGCCCCTCGGCCAACCCAACCGCAGCAGCGGCCAGGGCAGTGTAGACGTTGTGCCGCCCCAGCCAGGGCAGGCGCACCGGGTGGGCCTCGCCCTGGTGATGCAGCACCGCCTCCAGGCCCTGCAAGCCGTGGCTGGCCACATCGCTCGCGCGCAGGTCACAGCCCGCCCCCAGGCCGTAGGTAATCGTCGTCGTCGCGGCGGTCAGCCCCGCCATGGCCAGCACCCGCCCATCGTCGCCATTGAGGATGGCGACTCCATCGCGGGGCAGGCCCTGCGGCAGCTCGGCCTTGGCCAGCGCAATCGCCTCCATCGAGCCCAGTCGCTCCAGGTGCACCGGGCCCACATTGGTCACCACGCCCACCTCGGGGGCAGCAATCTCCACCAGGCGCGCGATCTCGCCCAGCCCGTACATGCCCATCTCCAAGATGGCGCGTTCGTGCTCCGCAGCCAGCCGCAGCAGGGTCAGGGGCAGCCCGATCTCGTTGTTCAGGTTCCCCTCACTCTTCAGCACGCGATGGCGCCGCGACAGCACCGCGGCAATCGCTTCCTTGGTACTGGTCTTGCCCACCGAGCCGGTCACCGCAATCACCCGGCAGCCCGCGTGGCCCCGCCGCCAGGCCGCCGCCACATCCTGCAGCGCCCGCAGCACATCGGGCACCTGCAGGCACAGCGGCCCCTGCGCTGTCGTCTCGGGCCAGTCGCCGCGCACCGGCCAGGTGAGTGCGCAGCCCGACACCGGCCGGCTCACCAGCGCCGCCACCGCGCCGCGCCGAAAAGCATCAGCGACATAATCGTGGCCATCCTGCCGCTCACCGTGCAGGGCCACGAAGATGCTCCCCGGCGTCGCCTGCCGAGAGTCGATCACAAAATCGGTCAACTCGCGCACGGCCAGGGCGCCCTGCCCCGCTGCCCCGCCGCTCAACGCGCTCCACAACGCTCCCAGCGAAAGCACTCGGCATCCTCCTCACAGGGCTCACTGCCAAGATGCCGATTATACCACCTTCGGACCGGACTCCCCAACTTGTTGGGGCGGCCCAGAACAAGTTCGGGACTCCGACCGCTCGGCCCCGACTCCCCAACTTGTTGGGGACGGCCCCGAACAGGTTCGGGACTCCGACCGCTCTGCCCCGACTCCCCGACTTGTTGGGGCGGCTCCGAACAAGTTCGGGACTCCGACCGCTCGGACCGGACTCCCCAACTTGTTGGGGCGGCCCCGAACAGGTTCGGGACTCCGACCGCTCGGCCCCGACTCCCCAACTTGTTGGGGGCGGCCCCGAACAAGTTCGGGACTCCGACCGCTCGGCCCGGACTCCCCAACTTGTTGGGGGCGGCCCCGAACAAGTTCGGGACTCCGACCGCTCGGCCCCGACTCGCCAACTTGTTGGGGCGGCCCCGAACAAGTTCGGGACTCCCCCCCTACTGCCCCGTCACCTGCGCCAGGTCGGGCGGAATGCCCATATAGGCGCACACCTCGCTCGCCACGCTGCGCCACACCGGGGCCGCAGCCCGCGAGCCCCAGGCCTCGCGCTTGGGCTTGTCGAGCTTGACCAGTATCACCAGACGCGGGTCCTGAGCGGGCACATAACCGGCGAACGACGCGATAACCAACTGATCATCATACTTGTCGCCGATCCAAATCTGCGCCGTGCCCGTCTTGCCGGCCGCTGTGTAGAGCGGCACCACGCCGAGTGGCGTCTCCTTCGGCAAGGCATCGATCAGCATCTGTGTGAGCTCGGCCGCAGCCCCGGCCGAAATGGCGCGCCGCACCGGCTGGGGCCGGGCCTGCCACACCACCTGGCCATCCTCCAGGATGCGATCCACCACATAAGGCCGCATGAGCACGCCGCCGTTGGCCACCGCCGCCACAGCCGTGACCATCTGGATCGGCGTCACGGCCAGGCCCTGGCCGAACGAGTTGGTCGCCAAGTCGGCCGGCCACCAATTGGGCGAGCCCGGCTCGCGCACCGTGCCCGCAATCTCCCCTGGCAGGTCGATATCCGTAGTCTGCCCAAAGCCAAAGCGGCGCACCGCCTCGTAGAAGCGCGTCGCACCCAGCTCTTGCGAGACGTGGACGGCACCGACGTTGAGCGAACGGGCCAGGATATCGGTCATGGTCATCAGGCCGTACGCCCTGCGGTCCCAGTTCTGAAAGACCCGCCCGCCCACCACCGCCTGTCCGGTGTCCATGTAGGTATCAGTGGGCCGGACCGCCCCCGCGTCGAGTGCCGCCGCCATCGTGACGATCTTGAAGGTCGAGCCTGGCTCGAACTGCTCGCTGATGGCCCGGTTGAGATAGGCCGCCGGCGACTCGACCTGCGCATACGAGTTGGGGTCAAACCCCGGCAGGATGGCCATCGCCAGCACCGCCCCCGTACGCGGGTCCATGACGATGATACAGCCGCCCTCGGCCTCATACTCGCGCAGCGCCTGTTCGAGGCAGCGCTCGGCCGAGCGCTGTACGACCCGGTCGATGGTCAGGACCACATCGGCCCCGTTGCGCGGCTCCTGGGTGAAAGGCAAGTCAAAGAGCACCTGGGGCACGTTGGCCCGCTGTGTACCGTTGCTGCCGCGCAAGCGCGAATCGTACTGTTGCTCCACGCCATACAGGCCGCGCTGCTCGCTGTTGTAAAAGCCCAGGAGCTGTGCAGCCATCGGACCCTCAGGATAGTAGCGGCCCGGTCGGGCATCCAGCTTGATGCCCAGCAGCTTGAGGTCCTTGATCGCCTGGCCGTTGAGCGTCGCAACGCCCTGTGCCAGGACCACGTACGACCTGTCCTTCTTGGCCAGCTTGGCTGCAATACCCTCTTCGGGCACGTTCAGGAGTGGCGCCAACAGTCCCGACACCCCGAGCGAGTCGGTGATCATCGCGGGCGTGGCCCCCACGTCATAGACCAGCGAGGGCACAGCCAGGTAGTGCAGGTTGCGGTCATAGACTGTGCCGCGCCAGCCGATCGACGCCATGTCCAGCTCATCGGCGACGCTCGTCTCTCCGATGCTGCTATGGCGCAGCACCTGCCAGTAGAAGAGACGCACCAACAAGAGAACAGCCATCACCGAAAAGAGGATGGCCACAAAGGCAAGACGCCCCGGTTTGGTCTTTTGAAACTCTGCCGACACGGCGTTGACTCCAGTCGCGGCCAGGCGTGGGGTCCGTTGTCCGTGCGGGCCTCGGGCGGCAGCGGGCCCTGACCACGAACAACGGATCACCGGCCCCCGTCAGGGTCGCTGCACCATCGCCGAGGCCAACGCACCGGCCCCGCGCGACCACCCCAACCGCTCGGCCACAAGAGTCCACAGGCCGGCGGTGGGCGCAGCCTCCGCACCGGCCTGCACCTGCGTGGCCGCCGGCTGGCCCGACCGGGCGAACTGCGTGCCCGGCATCGTGCAGGCGATGTAGGGGCCTGCAGGCGCATCGATCATCCCCAGGCGGGCTGCGCGCTCTTCTACTGCCGACAGGCGCTCAAGGTCTGCGATCTCCTGGCGCAGGGCAAAGTTGCGCCCCCAGATGTCGCGCGCCTGCCATTCGGACTCGTACAGGCGATAGCGCAATTGAGCTGCGACACTCGCCTGCGACAGGTACAGCACTCCGGCAAAGGCCACCAGCGCCAACAGACCGATGACCAGGATGAGGGAGTGGCGGTCGATGCGCGTCACGCTTCGTGGGCCTGCCTCGCGCCGGGGATAGGCACGGGCGGCCACCAGATGACGACTGGCCATAGTGCTGCTCCTCATAGCCTCTCCGCCACCCGCAGCTTGGCGCTCCTGCTGCGCGGGTTGCGGGCACACTCTTCAGGCGAGGGCTGGATGGGCCGCCGTGCCACCAGGCGCAGCCGCGGTGTGCGCCCACACGTGCACACCGGCGCCTCCGGCGGGCAGATACACCCCTTCGCCTCCCGACGGAAAAACTCTTTGACGATCCGGTCCTCCAGCGAGTGAAAACTGATGATTGCCAGCCGCCCACCCGGCGCTAGCACCTCAACGGCCTGTGGCAGCATCCGTTCGAGGGTGCCCAGCTCGTCGTTCACCGCAATGCGCAGCGCCATAAAGGTCCGCGTGGCCGGATGGATGCGGCCCCGCGGCCGGCCCATGGCCTGCGCGACCACATCGGCCAGCGCTGTCGTCGTCAAGAGCGGGCGCCGCCTGACGATGGCCCGCGCCACCGCCCGCGAGCGGCGCTCCTCCCCATAGCGATAGAGGATGTCGGCCAGCTCGGCCTCGGGCAGCTCGTTCACCAAGTCGGCCGCCGTCGTCTGCTGCGTCGCCGGGTCGAGCCGCATATCCAGCGGCCCCGTCGCCTGAAAGGAGAAGCCGCGCTCTGCAGTGCCGAGCTGCCGCGACGACAGCCCCAGGTCGGCCAAGATGCCATCGGCAGGCACAAAACCGCTCTCCGAGGCGAGTTGCTGCAGCTCGTCGAAGAACCCCTGGCGAACAACAGCCCGCTCGCCCCAGGCGCTCAGGGCGGAGCGGGCATAGGCAACGGCCTCGCTATCGGCGTCAACCGCCAACAGCCTACCAGTGGGAGTAGAGTGCTCCAGAATGCCCCGCGCATGCCCCGCGGCCCCGACCGTGAGGTCGATGTACCGCCTGCTGGGAGCCGGCTGCAGCGCGCCCAGCACCTCTGCCAGAAGGACCGGGACGTGCTCGGCCCCTCCGCCTTCAAGCTCGGCCATGTTCAGCCCAACCCTATATGCCCAGCCCCGCCAGGTGCTCGGCGATCAAACCTCCGCGCTCCACCGTCAGCGTCTGTACCTCCTGCCAACGAGCCGGGTTCCAGAGCTCGATGCGAGAGTTGAGACCGGTGACGATCACATCATTGGCCAATTGGGCGTGTTCGCGCAGATAGGCCGGAAGGAGCACTCGGCCCTGGCGGTCGGGTTCAGTATCATCGGCATTGGAAAACATGAGCCGGGCAAAGTTGCGGGCGTCGGGGTTGGTGATGGGCAGGGCCTCGATGCGGGCGGCCAATTCCTCCCACTTGGCGCGAGGGAACGCAAAGAGACAACCGTCCAGGCCCAGGGTGATCACAATCCCCCCTGCAAAGGCCGGACGGAACTTGGCGGGCAGTGTCAGGCGTCCCTTGTCGTCGATTGTGTGTGCATAGTGGCCGAGGAGCATCGCACCCCCCAAACCCGAATAGGTATGCGGATTCAGGGCGCGGCCTGAGTTCTTTCCTGTCTCCCACTTGCACCCATTATACACCACTTTCCGCCACTTTGCCAGGTCCACAAGCCAGGATTCGCGACTTTTAAGGTTACAAATGGGGGGGGGAGGGAGGGCTGTCATTGCTTCGCTGCGCTGTTGAGAGACTTCCCGTTTGTCATTGCGAGGAGGCCGCAGCCGACGAAGCAATCTCCATGTCCGACATGGAGATTGCTTCGTCGGCTGCGGCCTCCTCGCAATGACAGGCCAAGGTTCTGTGCTTGCACATGCCGCGCGGCGGCATGGGAGACTCGCAATGACACCTACGGCGGTCCCGAGGTGGGTGGCGCAGCGGCGAAATGGCGACGCCCCCGCGCCAGGTTGCGCGGGGGCGTCTCGTCGAACGGCATCGAGAGGGCCGATAAGCCGAATTCTGTACTGCCGGGACGGACCCGGCAGCGGTGATCATCTCTCTAGGGCGACGGTTGCCCGCCGTCTCAAGCGACCAACCCAAAGGCCAGAGCGAGCAGCCCTGTGGCACGGCAAGCCGCGCCGCGCCTTCCTACTTGGTCTTGCTCCCGATGGGGTTTGCCTAGCCGGCCCAGTCACCTGCGCCGCTGGTGGTCTCTTACACCACCCTTTCACGCTTACCGCCAAAGCCGAGGCCTCAGCGGCGCCCTGCTCTCTGTTGCACTTGCCGTCAGGTCACCCTGCCTGGACGTTATCCAGCATCGTGCTCTGTGGAGTTCGGACTTTCCTCAGGCGCCTGAGCGCCCGCGATCACCTGGCCCTCTCAAGCCTCCATCGAGTCTAGCATATGGCTACATAATTGTCAAGAGTGGTTGACAGCAGCCCCCGGTTGGGCTATCATCTCTCGCCTGGTGCATCTGCAGACGCGTAGCCCCTTGTGGGCGCCGTCGTAGCCTAGCCCCTTGTGGGCGCCGCCGGTGGTAAGCCCGACGTTGATTTGCAGAAGCGCCTGAGGGGGTGTGCTCGTGAAGTGGGATGCGGTACACCGGACGCGGCAGGTCCTGGCGTCCGAAGAGGGGGCCGTCGTCAAAGACTGGGGTGGCAGGCTGCCCATCGCCCTGGTCTACGCCAATAGCTACTACGTCGGCATGTCGAGCCTCGGCCTGCAGACCCTTTACGAGATGTTCAACCGCCGGCCCGACGTCGTGGCCGAGCGCGTGTTCTGGGCCGAGGGCGAGGATCCGTACTCGATCGAATCTCAGGAGCCGCTGGCGAGCTTTGCCGTCCTCGCCGTCACCATCTCCTTCGAACTCGACATCCTGCACCTGATCAGCATGCTGCGGCGCGCCGGCCTGCCGGTGCTCGCCGCCGAGCGCGACCAAGATGCGCCGCTCATCCTGGCCGGCGGCCCAGTGCCCACCGCCAACCCCGAGCTCCTGGCCCCGCTCATCGATGCGGCCTTTATCGGCGAAGCCGACGAGCATCTGGATCACGTGAGTGACGTGTTGGTCGAGACGGCCGCCGCGCCGCGCAGCGAGCGCCGCGCGGCTCTCGCTCACCTTCCGGGCCTCTACGTGCCCGGCCAGACCCCTGGACCCGTCGCCCGGCTCCAGGTGCGCAACCTCGACGCCCACCCGGTGCACTCGGTCGTCCTCTCGCACAATACCGAGTTCGGCGACATGTACCTGATCGAGATCTCGCGCGGCTGTTCGCGGGGCTGCCGCTTCTGCATGGCCGGCTACCTGTACCGGCCGCTGCGCCAGCGGTCGGTGCCGCTGATCCTCGAGCAGGCACGCATGGGGCTACAGCACCGGCCCACGCTCGGGCTGGTCGGCGCCGCCGTCTCCGACTATCGAGAGATCGATAGCCTGCTGGCCGGCCTGCGCGACCTGGGCGCCCGCATCGCCGTGTCGTCACTGCGCGTGAACCCACTGTCGGAAGCGCTCCTCGAGGCCCTGGCCGCGAGCGGCACGCAGACGCTCACCCTGGCGCCAGAGGCCGGCTGCGAGCGCATGCGGCGCCTGGTGAGCAAGGGAGTCACGGAGGAACAGATACTCGCAGCCGCCGAGCGCGCCAACCGCCACGGCTTTCCGCAGCTCAAACTGTATTACATGATCGGCCTGCCCACCGAGACCGACGACGACGTCATGGCCATCGCCGAGCTGACGCGAGCCATCAAGGAGCGTTTCCGCCGGCGCATCACCGTGCACGCCACCCCCTTCGTGCCCAAGCCGCACACGCCGTTCGAGCGCGAGGCCATGGCCGAGGCCAGGGTGCTCGAGGCGCGCATGAAGCTGCTGACAAAGAGCCTGCGCCCGGCGGGCATCGCCGTACGCGCCGAGGGTACGGCCTGGGCGCGCGTGCAAGGGGTGCTCGCCCGCGGCGATCGTGCGCTCGGCCAGGCGCTCAACAACCTCCCCGCGCCGACACTGGCGGGTTGGCGCACGATGGTGCGCCAGGCAGGGGTCGACGAGCGGGCCTACCTCGGAGCCCGCAGCCCAGATGAGACATTGCCCTGGAATGTGGTACAATAATGATCCGTATCGATAACCTGGGTCTGGTGTACTATCAATTCAAGGGGCTCGCCGCCGAGCCCGGCCTGCGGCATGGCTTTTTCACGCGTCTGGGCGGGGTATCGCAGCCGCCTTTTGCGTCGCTTAACATGGGCGCCAGCGTGGGCGATGATGCCGCGGCGGTGGCCGAGAACCGCCGCCGTGCATGCGCCGCCCTGGGCTTTGCCGACGGCCAGGTCGTCACGCCCTACCAGGTGCACAGCACCGTGCTCGCCCGGGTGGGCCAGGCGCAGGGCGGGCAGGTCATCGAGGCCACCGACGGACTGCTGACCGCCGAGCGCGGCGTGGCCCTCTTCCTGCGCTTCGCCGATTGTGTGCCCGTCATGCTCCACGACCGCGAGCATCACGCCATCGCCCTGGTGCACGCCGGCTGGCGCGGCACGCTCGACGGCATCGCCAGCCTGGCCGTCGCCGCCATGCAGGCCCACTTTGGCTCGCAGCCCGCGCAGCTCTGGGCAGGCATCGGCCCGGCCATCGGCCCCTGCTGCTACCAGGTAAGCGCCGGGCTGGCGGCCGAGTTCGCCAAGCGCTTCGGCGCCGGAGTGGTGAGCCGGCCCGCGAGCGGCAGCTCGCACCTCGACCTGCCCACGGCCAACACCATCGCCCTGGGCGAGGCCGGCGTACGCCACATCGAGCAGGCCGACCTGTGCACCGCCTGCCACGTCGACGAGTTCTTTTCGCATCGCAAGGAGGCCGGGCGCACCGGGCGGCTCGGCGCGCTCGTTGGCCTGGTGGCCTAGGTCGTGTTTGTCTGCGAGGGCGCGCAATCCGGGCGCCACGCTTCGCGCATAGCCGGAACGGGGCCTCTTGGGGGGTCTTGTTGGCGGGTTGGCCAGAGCCTTGGCCGCCCGCGGGCGGCCAAGGCTCTGGCCAACCCGCCAACAAGACCCCTTCCGGGCCGGGGCCGGGCGGAAGCGCAGCGGTATAGCCGGCAGCCGCCCGGACCGGCCGCGGCCACCCACAAAGCGCGGCTGTAGTGCCAAGAGGGGACCATGGACACTGAACAGGACCTGGAGACTCGTCTAGATCACGTGTTCGAGAGCATCGCCACGGCGGCGCGTCGGGCGGGCCGGCGGCCCGAGGAGGTGCTGCTCGTCGCCGTCAGCAAGACGGTGCCCGCCGAGCGCATCGCCATGCTGGCCCGGCTGGGCGTGCGCTGCTTTGGCGAGAATCGCGTCGAAGAGGCCGCCGAGAAACTGCCGGCTGTGGCGTCGCTCTTGGGCCACACGGCCTTTGGCACGCTGCGCTGGTGCCTGGTCGGGCATCTGCAGAGCCGCAAGGCAGCGCGTGCCGTGCAGCTTTTCGACCAGATCCACACCGTCGACAGCATTGGCCTGGCCGTGCGGCTCGATCGCCTGGCGGCCGCGCAGGGGCGCGTGCTGCCGGTCCTCGTCGAAGTGAACATCTCGGGCGAAGAGGCTAAATACGGCCTTGCTGCCGGGGGCTGGCCCGAGGCGGTGGAGCAATCGGCCGCCCTCTATGACGCCATCGAAGCCTTGCTCGAGCAGCCGCATCTCAGCGTGCAGGGCCTGATGACGGTGGCGCCGCTGGCGGCCAACGCCGAAGCGGTGCGGCCGGTATTCAGGCGCCTGCGCCGGCTACGCGATGACCTGGCCCGCCGCTACCCGGCGCAGCCCTGGACGCACCTCTCCATGGGCATGAGCGACGACTATCAGGTCGCTATCGAAGAGGGAGCGACCATGATCCGGCTGGGCCGGGCCGTTTTTGGGCCGCGTTGATCAGGTTCGTAGTCGGCGCTTGAGCGCCTTGACCTTGCGGATTGGTGCCAGGTTGGTGTGCTCAAGGCGTTCAAGCACCCACGACAGACGTGATTGCTCGCTGGTGATGGTGCTCAACGCACAGGAAGGTTACGCAACGGTATGAGTGCCCTGGACAACTCGCGTCTGGGTTTCATCGGCAGCGGCGTCATGGCCGAGGCCATGATCAACGGGCTGCTGCGACAGGAGCTGGTATCGGCTCACGCCATTATCGCCAGCGACCCGCGCGCCGAGCGCGGGCGCGAGCTGGCCGAACGCTATGGGGTTCGCTACACGACCGATAACGCCGAGGCGGTCTGCCGCGCCCAGGTCGTCGTCCTCTCGGTCAAGCCACAGGTGCTCGCGCACGTCCTGGCGGGTCTGCATGGCCGGGTGCAGCCCGAGGCCCTGGTGCTCTCGATCGTGGCAGGCGCGCGCATCGCGACCATCGCCAAGGGCCTCGGGCACAGCCGCATCGTGCGCGTCATGCCCAACACCCCCGCACAGATCGGCGAGGGCATGTCGGTGTGGATGCGTACGCCCGAGGTCGGTGACGAGCAGCAGGCGCAGGCGCGCGAGATCCTGAGGGCGCTCGGCGAGGAAATCGTCGTAGATCACGAGGACTATCTCGACATGGCCACCGCCCTGAGCGGCACCGGCCCCGCCTACGTTTTCCTCTTCATGGAAGCGCTCATCGACGCCGGCGTGCACCTCGGCTTCTCGCGGCGCGTGGCCCAGCAACTGGTGCTGCAGACGCTACGCGGCGCAGTGGCCTTTGCGCAGCAGTCGAGCCTGCACCCCGCCGAGCTGCGCAACATGGTCACCTCGCCGGGCGGCACCTCGGCCGAGGCATTATATCAACTGGAGAAGGGCGGCCTGCGCACCGTGCTCTCGCGGGCCGTATGGGCGGCATATCAAAAGTCGCGCTATCTGGGAGGACTGACGGACGAATGAACTGGCTCTTCACGTTTATCGATCTCTTGTTCTATGCGCTCAACCTGGCGATCCTGGCCCGCGTGATCGTGTCGTGGCTCAACGTCAGCCCCTACAACCCCATCGTTTCGTTCATCTATCAAATCACCGACCCGATCCTCGAGCCGCTGCGCCGCATCATTCCACCGCTGGGCATGATCGACATCTCGCCAATCATCGCCATGCTGCTGCTCTCGGTCGTGCAGCGCATCCTGCTCTCGCTCATCTGGCAGGTGGTTCGCTAGCAGCCTGTCGGAGAGGAGGCTTGTCACCCTCAGCATCCTGGTGATAGCCGGGCCATGTGCAGTGCCGACACCCCTTGGGCGCAGACAAGCCCGTGCAGGCACATGCCCTCGTGCACCCGGCTCTGTGCCAGGAGTGGGTTTTTGCGGGTTGCCTGGCCTCTCCGGCTGCCCCTGGCGCGCCCGCGGGCGCGCCAGGGGCAGCCGGAGAGGCCAGGCAACCCGCAAAAACC
>JAKPJZ010000044.1 GCA_029553955.1 Chloroflexota bacterium | reverse complement strand
CCGTGCGGGAGGCTCTGGCCTTGGTGTTGCCACGGGACGCGGTGCATGTGGATATGCGTACCCGGACAGCGATAGTGCTGGGGTTGCCCGACGACATAGCCATGGCCTCCGAGATCGTGGAATTGCTGGATACGGCGGCGGAGTATGCGGAGGCGGCCCAGGCGGAAGCGCGGGCGGCGGCGCCCGTGCAACAGCCGAAGCCCGAGCCGGAGCCGCCTGCCGATGTGATGCGCGTGATCAGGCTGAAGCATGCCGAGGCGGCCCAGGTCCGGGAGGCTATTGCGTCTGCAGTTCCCGGCGTACGCCTGACGGCGGATGGCCGCACCAACTCCCTGATTGTTGTGGCGCCCGGCGAGATGCAGGCAAAGGTGGACGACCTCGTCGCCGCGCTCGATATCGGAATTGAGCCGCCTGCTGTCGCTGCGGCGCCGGCGGAAGCTGCTCCGAAGCCTGAGCCGGAAACGGCAGAGGTAGTTCGGCTGGAGTATGCGGCGCCTGCGGCAGTGCGCCAGGCGCTTGCGCCTACACTGCCTGAGTCCAAGATGAGCGTGGACGAGCGGACCGCTTCCATCGTCATAGTTGGCACTGCGGCCCAGCGCGAGCAGGCTAGGCGAATCATAGCCCAGCTGGATGTGGAGGTTCCGCCGTCGGCCGACGAGATCGCGGCGCCGACAGCGCCTGCCGATCCCGAGGTGCTGCAGGTGTTCCAGCTAGCGCATGCGCCGGCGTCACGGGTACGGGAGGCGCTGGCTCCTGTGGTGCCGGTCGCCAACATGACCGTGGACGAGCGCACCAACTCGCTCATCATAAACGCATCGCGCTTGCGCATGGCGCGGGCCGCTGAGGTCATAGAGAGGCTCGACGTGGAGATCAAGCCGGTGCCGAGCGAAGCGGCGGCGCCGATCCCGCAACCTGAAGCGGAGGTGGCGCGTTACCGGTTGGCCAATGCTCCTGCGGAATCGCTACGGTCGGCTGTGAGCCTGCTGGCGCCGTCCTCCGATGTTCAGGTGGATTCCAGGACCAACACTCTGCTGGTGCGTGCAGTCCCGAGCGTGCAGCAGAGGGTGGCTGAGCTAGTGCGAGGGCTCGACATTCCGGTTGCGTCTGCGCCTGAGCCCAAGCCCAGGCCCGAGCCGACTCCCCCGGCCCCGCCGCCGGAGGTAATGAAGGTATTCCGTTTGACGCATGCGGCGGCGTCCGATATGAAGACGCTTCTGGGCATAGTAGCTCCCGCGGCCAAGATGCAGCCGGACGACAGAACCAAGTCGCTGATTGTGA
>JAKPJZ010000117.1 GCA_029553955.1 Chloroflexota bacterium | reverse complement strand
TCGGCGATGCGCACGTCTACGGTGCGGCTCATGAGCGCTTCATCCCAACCCCACACGTCATCGAGCAGCCGCTCGCGGGTGATCACTTCGCCGGCGTGGAGCATCAGGTACTCCAGCACCGCAAATGCCTTCGCTTTCAGGGGCACTTCCTGGCCGGCCAGCCAGGCTCGGTGGGTCTGGCGGTCGATGAGCAGGTCGCCCGAGGCCAGCCGGCTGGCGCTGGCCGGCGAGCGCTGCCCGGCCTGGGCGCGGCGGAGCACGGCGTGAATGCGGGCCACAAGCTCGCCGGGGTCGAAGGGCTTGTTGATATAGTCATCCGCGCCTTCCTCCAGGCTCATGGCGCGCTCCGTCGGGCCGCCCACTTGCGTCAGCATGATGATCGGCGTCCAGTTGCCTGCCGTGCGCAGGCGGCGGCATACCTCGCGCCCGTCGACGTGTGGCATCATCACGTCCAGCACGATCACGTCCGGCGCCGATTCGCCAACGCGCCGCAGCGCCGACTCTCCGTCCTGGACCGCCTCCACCCGGAAGCCGGCCCGCTCCAGAAAGGGCGCCAGGACGTCCAGAAACGATCGCTCGTCGTCGACGAGCAGGATTCTGCTGCTCATTGTGGCCTCCTCTGACCATGTACCACGCGCGCGGCAGCATCTCAGCAGGCCACCCCAGTACAGCACAGACATATTACCACAGTATGATTCCTGCGTAACGCTTTGTAACGCCATATTACCAGTGGGTTACATCCATCCGGAGTCCAGCCATCTGCCCCGATGGCAGGAAACCCTGGCGTCAGGGCTGATGGGATGCAGCGACTGTACCTCAAGCCGGTCCGGAGGCCATCTTCGGAAGCGCTTGTCGACAGGCTGGCGCGAGGGGCGTTGAGGAGAGTTTCCTGATCTATCGATTGTCCCGTCTATGACCGTAAGCAACAGGGCCATCTCGGCGGTAGCATCCCTCTTCCCATTTCCCATCGGTTCCTCTTTGCCGACGTCACAACTCCCTCCTCAACCCGATGCCTTCCGCTCATCTCTCGACCCACGACAGCCGTCGAAGCAGGCAGCGAATATGCCTCTGTGGCCTGGCAGGCTGATCAAGGCCACAGAGGTACGGCCATCTATCTCGATTAGCGAACCGACTCCACGATTCTGCGCATCTGCTCGCACGTGTAGCGAGGTTGGCCCTGCAAGTCGTAGACGTTGCTGAGGCTCAAGCGCAGGCCGGCGGCATCCCAGGTGTAGATGATACAGCCCTCGCCGGCGTAGGTCACCGTCACCGTATGGCCGCCAATCTCGTCCGTCGTAACTTGCAGGTTGGTGACGATGCCGCGGCCGATGGCCGGGCGGGTGTCACCGCTGGTGAGCTCCAGGGGCGTTTGCCTCAACGTCAGCCAGCCCTGCAGGTCGGCGTCCGTTTGCGGCTCGAAGCCCAAGGTGAAGGTATTCCCCTCCATCTCCTGGTGCACCGTCATCGGCTCGGGCAGCCAGGTTGGCCGCAGCACCCTGAACGTTGGCGTGGGCATGGGCGTCGGCGGCGGCAGGACGGGCGCGGGGGTAGACGCCGGCAGCGTGGGCAGCGCCTGGTTGCGCCCATCCAGCACATCGGTTCCCGGCGGCGGGGTGAAGGTGAAAAGCGCCTCGTCCACCGGCACGTTGTACTGCACGCTCGTCACCTCGCTCTGCCAGATCAGCTGCTCGCCCTCAATGCTGTACAGCTCTTGCTTGAGCACGAAAAAGGTCTCTTGGTCCACCCAGAGCACGCGGCGGCCTCCGGTACCCCCCGGGCCCGCGAGGCAGCGGGTCGGGCCCAGATCGATGACGTAGGTCGAGCGGCCGGCCACGGTCGCACTGCCGGTGAGCTTGGGCTCGTAGCAGGTGCTGGCCTCTTCCAGCAGGGCGTCCAGGTCGCCCACGCCCTGGCCAAAGGGAGAGACATCGGGCGAGACGCCTCCTCCACCCGGCGAGGGCCGGTCCACCACCGCGCGCTGCTGGTCGGGGTAGTACAGCCAAACGTCCCGGCCGTCATTGACGTGGAGCAGGCTGAAGCGGCGCACCTCCGTGCCGTCGGCCTGCAGCGCTCTCTGCTCGGTCTCACTGCGGTAACGATCCGGCGCCCGATACCAGCGCCGCGTTTCGCTGATGATCTGCTCGCCTGCGGCGTCGCCGCCTCCTGTGTCGAGGCGCTCATTGATCAGCCGGTAGCGGCTGACCTCGGTCAGCACAAAGCTCCGCACACCGCCGGCTGCTGGCGAGGTGACAGCCGCTTGCGCCTTCTGAATGATCACCTGCGCATTCACCGGCTGCGGCCGCGTGATAGCAAGAGATGCGGCGATGACTGCGGCAACGACTGCCACGGCAGCAGCCAGCCGGATCGGGCTGGCCAAACGCACAAGCCGACGAAGCCATTGCAGCCAACAGGGGCTGTGAACTGGGGCAGGGTTGGCCGGACGGGACATCTCGGCCGCCTGCGCCTTCAATTGCCGACCCAGTTGTGCCACAAAGGCCGTCCCCGGCTCCGGTGGGCGGAGGCGGCTCACCAGCCTCTGCGTCGTCTGCGCCAGGTCGGCGTCGAGGCTGGCGGCCGGCACAGCGGCCGGGTCGCGCTCCAGGGCCAGCCAATAGGCTTCGAGCTGTTCCATCTGTTCGCGCTCACGGACGGCCATCATGCACCTCCTCATCCTGCCCCGCGCCCTGGCTCAGGCACACGCGCAGGCGCTGCAACGCCCTGAAACGCAGCATCTTGACCGCCTGCGGGCTCTTGCCCAGCACCGCCGCGATCTCTGGCCCCGACCAGCCAGCCAGCTGCAGCTCGACGGCCAGGCGCTGCTCATCTGTCAGTTGGCCGAGGGCCTGGCGCAGCGCCTCGCCTTCGGCGCGCGCCAGCGTTTCATCCTCCGGCCCTGGCGCGCAGTCGCCGCGCTCCGCCACGGCGTCGAGCCCCTGCAAGGGCCGCCGGGAGCGCAGTGTGTCGATCACCGTGTTCTGGGCGATGCGAAAGAGCCAGACGGCGAACACGCCGCCGCGGTAGTCGCGCAGGCCAGCCAGCGCCCTGGCAAAGACCCTGCTGGTGGCGTCTTCGCTTTCTTGCGGGGTGCCCAGACGCACGTAGCAGAAGCGATAGACCGGCCCGACGTAGCGCTGGTAGAGCGCGCTGAACGCCTCCGGGTTCGCCTGCGCAGCGGCCACGAGCGCGGCATCATCCCGTTCGCTGCCCGTGCCATCTCTGCCTGGCGACGCTTCTTCCCTGCGGCGATGTCTCAGCCAGGACACTGTTGCCATCGTCCTCCTTTGGGGGCGCCTCACAGCAATCAGGTGTGCATGCACTGTCTAGATAGACGATTCAGGAGGGGAAAAGGTAACTCCACCCACATAAGGCCAACCTTTCCAGTCGCTCATGTATAATAGAGGCAGAGAGCTCTCGACAGGACAGCATCCGTGAAAGGGCTGTGGCATGGACGAACAGGAGGCTATCAGGCGACTGCAGGCGGGCGATCTGAGCGGCCTGGAAACGCTGGTGCGCACGTATCAGCGCCCGGCCCTGCGCGTCGCCTATGCAATCACGCGCGATGCCGCGCTGGCCGAGGACATTGCGCAAGGCGCATTCCTGCGCGCCTATGAGCGCATCGACCAGTTCGAGCTGGGCCGGCCCTTCGGGCCGTGGTTCCTGCGCAGTGTGGCCAACGCCGCGCTCAGGACGATGGCGCGCCGCCGGCGCCAGTTGCCACTGGAGGCAGAGGTGGCGCAGGGTGGCACCATGTTGGCCTCTGCCGATCCTGGGCCTGCGCAATGGGTGGAGCAAGCGGAGACGAGCGAAGAGCTATGGCAGGCGCTCGGCCAAATCTCGCCGCCGCTGCGGGCCGCCGTGGTCCTGCGCTATTACGTGGGTCTGTCAGAAGCCGAGATCGCCGAGCAATTGGCCTGTGCCCAGGGGACGATCAAGTGGCGGCTGAGCGCTGCACGGCGGCGCCTCCGCTAGGCGCTGCACGCCCTGGCGCCCGGCCACCACGATGCGCCCTCGCAGGCGGATCGCCAGGCCGGGGCTGCGGGCTATCTCAAGCAACGCGAGGGGTGATAGACATGGAGAGCACGAAGCTCCGCATCAGGCGGCTGATCGAGGAGGCCACCGACCAGGGCCTGCGTCACGATGTCGATCTGTGGCCTGCGATTCACGGGCAGTTGCGAGGTGGGCAGGGGCGCGCGCCAGGCCTTGCGCTCGTGAGAGGGGGCTCGCTAATGAGAAGGGTGCCTGTGTTCCTGATCGCCGTTGTCGCCCTCGTCGTCGCTACAGGGGCGGTGATTGCCATGCCTGCGGTGAGGGCGCAGGTGGCGAAGTGGCTTGGCTTTGGCGTCGAGCAGCAGGAGACGTTGCCACCGTGGATTGCTCGCGTGCTGGGCCGCGCACCGTGGGAGATGCCGCCTGACAAGAAGTGGTTTGAGATGTACACCATCGAGTTCCCCCAGGCGCGCTGGGAAGCGGTCGCGCAGGCCGAGGCGCAGGGGCTCGCTGTGCCGGAGCCAGGATCTCGCATCTCTCTCGCCGATGGCAGCGCCCTCCCCATACCGGGGTATCTACCCGAGGGGTATCGCTGGCAGGGGGTGACATGCCTGCAGAGCGACACGCAGAAAGCGGTAGCACCTTCCCTCGGGCACCAGGGTTCCCTCCTCTCGTTGGGAAGCAGGAGCGCGACCGGCGGTAGCCCGGCCGATAGTCATAACCCGCACCCCCCGTACGATGCGAATGTCAGCAATTACCTGATCGGGGGAGACCGTGCAGACCATCTGCTCATGCTGGCACAGTTCGAGGGAGATGCCCCTGAAGAAGTGTTGTTCCAGGCGTACCACGTCGTCGCGCCGGACAGGCAGCCGGCGAACGGCGCTGCGGCAGCGGCTGTACCTTCCGACAGCGCGCTCACGCCGACGCCTGTCGCATCCTATTACCAGGCCAAGATCCAGGTGGGCGTCGTCGTCCGGCCAGCCACTGATCAGAAGAGGTTGGTGTTTCTCGTCGGCCCGTGCGAGCTGCATGAGACCACGGTCGGCGGGGTGCAGGGCCTGTGGTATCGCGGCACCTGGAACGCCGCCGGGCAGTGGGTCGACGACAGGACTACCAGCCTGATCTGGCAGCATGAGGGCCTGACCTATCAACTCACGGGGCAGGAGGTCACGCTTGCGGATCTGGTGCGCATCGCCGAGTCGATGCCCAGCTAGCCGGCTCCGATGCTAGCAGCGGAGCAGAACTAAAGAGGTCAAGGTGCTGGCAGGGCAGGTCGCGGTCATGCCGTAGTCGCGTCAGGGCGTGCCTCACCGTAGCTTGGAAAGGCACGCCCTCACATTACGAGTAGTGCTTGTCACGCCAATCGAAGCGGATGAGCGCCTTCATGGCATGTAGCCAAACCCGGCCAGGGACCACACCGCCAGCAGGAGCACCGTCGACGCGCACTCGATCCAGAGCGTGGTCGTCATGAGTATGGCGCAGTAGGCCAGGGGCCGCCGCCAGCCGGCCACGGTGAGCACAGCAAGGTGGACGATACCCCAACTCAGGAGGGCCACCCGGTGATCAACCATCAGGTCGTCATACTGGCGGCTGGTACCCACGAGCACAAAGATGCATGAGAAGAGGGCGCCCACGAGGAGTCCTCGCGCCAGCGCCTGTCGTAGCGGGTGCGGGACAGGTCCACACCACTTCACGAGCCAGTACAGCGGCGGCAACCAGGCCAGCAAAGCTCCGCCCACGAGCCAATCATAGCGCATGTCATGCGGCTCGCGGGGGCTTGAAGTGGAGGAGAATGGAGCCTGTTAGGAGTCCGACAATGGCGCCACCAACGACGGCCACGATTATCCATTCCGCGATGCCTCCCAGGATATCGCCCAGGAGTACACTGGCCCAGTTCCGCCAGAAGTATGGGGCATTGTGATTGGAGATATGCATTTCTGGCCTGGCCGGCAGGCCAATGAACGCAAGCTGAACAGCATTGGCCAGGTAATAGGCGACAATAGCAGCGCACCACGTGGAGAGGCTCGCCACGGCGGATCGTAGTCTTGATCGCGACAGACGTGCCTCATATACGGCGACAGGGACAACTGGCACGAGCCAGACACCGACGTTCAGCAGTAGCCAGAGAAGAAGCCGCCCTGCAGGAAAGGAAGCAAAGAGGACCTGCGGCCCGGCGAGTTCGTAAAGGAAACCAAGGTAGAAAAAGTCAAGGGCCCCGAACACAGCCCCGATCGTGAGATAGATGACCCAACGCTGTCTCAAAGACTCCTCCTTGACCCTCCATATGCTCCCGAAAGATATGCCGAAACAGGCGGCCGCGAAGACGCTGGACGGCAAGAGACGCCGAAACGCGCCTCTCCACCACCTACAGACGCTGCAAAACGGCCCGGAGTTCCACCCGAGATCAGCAGGCTCACGGAGCGGCATATTGGCCTTGCAGCCAGGCGCGCCATTCTGCATCCAACTCGGGCAGCGATCTCCCATAGACCCGCTGCACGCTGGCCACCAGATGGTCGCCTGAATCCTCCAGATCCAAGTGGCTACTCACACAGAAGTCCTCCAGCATGGCCGAGGACTCGGCATAGCGAGTCGTTTCTTGCCAGAGTCGCAGGAACTGGTCCATGCCGCGGGTTTCGATGAGATAGCCAACAAACGATGCAGCCTGATAGTAGGGATTGCTGCGGCGGAGACTTTTCCGGTCGGCCAGGGCAGTGAGCGGCGGCAGAGTACTCTCTTGCATGTACTCCCAGGCCACCTGATGATGGTCTACAGGCTTCTGGTTGAAATAGGTTGCCAGCCCTTCGTTGAGCAGGACGATCTTCCAGGGAAACCAGGGGTCAGAGCGCGTGATGCTCTGGCCCGACTGGCAGCATCTCGTACTCTACTCTCTTGGCGCCGTCGGCATGGGCAGAGGCCCAGGCGGGGTCATGTCTGGCGCCGGGCCGGCCGCGGTGGTGAAGGAGAACTGGACGTCGCGCAGGCCAGCAGGGCTGGAGACGCGCACGTTCACGCGCGCCAGCGGCCGCCAACCGCCCTCGGGCATGAAGGAGGCCGTGCCGTCGACCGAGCCGCCGCTGGTGCCGCGGATGTAGGCGCCGGTATCGGCGTAGGTGGCGTTGATGCCCGGGCCCCAGTTGCGCAGGCCGGGCCGCAGGCGCACGACGATCGGCGCGTTGGTCGGGACGTCGCTGGCGCCATTCCGCGGGCTCGTCTCGGCGACCGGCATCGCCGTCAACTGCCAAAACGCCAAAGCGCCGACGACGGCCAGGCCGCCAGCCAGCGCCAGGCCACGGCGCAGGGCTGCGGGCGAGAGCGCTGCCGGGCCGCCGGCAGTGGTCAGCGCACGCCGGCCGGCGGCGACGACGGCCCAGCCCAATAGGGCCAGGGCCGCGTTGACCGGCAGGCTGAGGGCCAGGCGCCACTGCGCCGCCTGGCGGTACTCCGGCAGGGTGAACAGGCGCTGCGCCCGCAGGCTCTGCACCGTGCCGGCCCAGAGCCCAGCGGTCAGGATCAGCGCCGCGGCGATGGCCAGCAGGGTTGCGACGAAGGTCAGCCAGCCCCGGCGCTTGCTTTCATCGTCGCGCAGCGGCGCCGACAGGCCGACCAGGCTCAGGCCCAGCAGGCCATAGGCCATGGATGCCCACATGGTGAGCCCGTCCTGCCCGATGGCCTGCGGCAGGGCGCAGGCCAGACCGTGGATGAGCGGCGGCTGCACGTAGAGGAATGGGAAGGGCAGCAGCGGACCCTGCCAGAGCATGGCCAGGCCGAGGAGCACGAGCCCGCCGGGCAAGCCGATGGCCCGCAGCGTGCCGCGCAGGTCCAAGCGCGCTGCCTTGCCGGCGGCCAAGGCCAGCAAGGCCAGCGCCGTGGCGCCCACGAGCCAGGGGAAGAAGGTCTTGAGTGCGGCCAACGCTTCGCCCGCCGGGCCATAGACACCTGTGGGCACCGTCTTGTTGATCCAACCCAGCGTCTGCCCAGCTTCCGGCAGCCAGTTATCGCCCAGGCCGTGAGCCGGCCCGAGGTACGGCCACGATAGCAGTGCCATGCCGGCCACGAGTGCCAGCCCCACGCCGGCCACCACCCAGCGCTCGCCAAAGCCTGCCAGCGCGCCAGCCGTCCACCTGCGCAGCCGCCAGGCCCAATAGGGCAAACCGAGGACGAAAGGCCAGAACGCAGCGGTCACCACAATCTGTCGCGGCACCGACGCGCCGATGTAAGCCTGCCCAGACCGCAAGGCCGCCCACAGGTTCGGCGAGAAGCCGAACAGCAGACCGGCGCTCAGCAGCGCGCCTGCGGTGAGCAGCCCGGCACACCACGCCAGGTGCACGGCGCGTGGGCGCCAGCCGAGGGCGAGGGCCGCGCCCAGGTAGAGCAGCGGCAGCGCCAGGAGCCCATGGGCATCCTGCGGCAGCCCATAGCGCACGGCAACCGCGATGAGGCCGGGATTGGCGAGCAGCGCCAGGCCTTGGGCCGCCAGCGCCGCCACGAGCAGCCGCCGCCAGCGAGCGACGAGAGCCAGGATCACGACCACCATGGCGAGGCCGATATTCAGTAGGGCGAAAGCGCCGTCATCGTCGAGGTAGGGCGCATACTCGGTGCGCAGGCCCAGGCCGTTCAGGAACGGCGTGGCGAAAAAGGCGCCGGCCAATGCGACAACCAGGAAGATGGCCAGAGCGAGGAGCGGCAGGAGGCGGCCCTCCGGCGTCTGGCTGCGCAGGGCCAAGCGGATTGCCAGCCCAGATCCAACCACGGTGAGCACGCCATAGACGGCGATGGCCAGCGCCTGCGGCGGATAGCCGCCCGCCCGCTGGCCAAAGGTGACGAGCGCCGCCACGAGCAGGAGGTGCAAGAGCGGATAAATCACGACGCTCGCCACTGCACCCCACCAGGTCAGCCCTTCCACCCTGCGCACAGCCCCATCCATGAAGCGGCCTCCTTCCCGACCAGGCACGGTCCTGCTCACAGTCTCATTGTACCACACGGGGTGGCGCCTGTAACCTGTGGATGCCCGTAGCTTGGGCCTGTGGATTCCTACAGGTCGCGGAGTTCTTGTTCGCTACCATACCACATCGCGACAGGCCAAGGGCCAGAGGAAAGTCTGCTCTGGCCCTTGATTGTAGGGGGAAGACCTGAGGCGGCCGGAGGTTCCAGTGCCTCTGAAGGATCAGGGCTCACGCTGCTGCAGGGCATCCCCAAAGTATTGTGCCCAGCCCTGCGCCGCCATCTCGCGCAGCGCCGCATCGCGCCCGCTGGCGCCAACGTTCACCTGCCGCTCCCATACTTCGACTACGACGTAGCGCTGGCCCAGCGTGTCCCCCCTGTCGCTGATCTGCCCCGTCGGGATGGCCGCATCGCGCAGGGCCGCGATGGCCGGCTCGAAGAGATCCGCCTGGGCCAGCGCCGGTCCAACCTCATCAAAGGCGTAGGCGCGCCAGCCCGCGTAGCGATCTCCCTCGAAGGTGATCAGGAGCTTTCCCCCGCAGTCGCTGCCCCGGCACCTGGCTCAACACGGGGCGCGGCGTGCTGAGGTCCTGAAGCTCGGGGTTGAGTGACACCGGGGTAACGCCTGTGCCGTCGCCGCGCAGCGACTCGGCGACCTTCAGCACCTCTTCCAGGCTCAGGCTAGAAGATGCCGTTAGCTGATAGCGCACTCCATCCCGGTCCCAGATGAGCAGGTTGCCCGTTCCGGTCGTGGTCACGAGGGTCTTGCCGTACCTACTCCCCGCGCATCGTCTCTGCCGGCGGCACCTGAGTACTGCGCCGAGCCGGCCAGAAGGCGCTCGTCGCGCTCAAGGCCAGGGCCAGCGCCACGCCCATGGCGGCGAAGGCGGGCCACCCCGCCGGGAGCGCGCCAGTCAGGGCCACGAGCAGCGCCAGGGCCACGACGCTGCCGGTGAGGCCCGCAGCCAGCCCGAGCAGCGTGGCCTGGCGCACGAATACGCCCACCACGTGCCCCGGCCGCCAGCCGACCGCCAGGCAGGCACCGATCTCCCCACGCCGCCGCCGCGCCTCGCTGGCCATCAGGTCGGTGATGGCCGCAGCAGCCACCGCCAGGCACACGACGAGCAGCAGGCCATAGTAGCCGCGCGCCATACCTCCGATGTGTTCGCCAAGGCGGGTGGCCCCCCAGGTGGCATCCAGGCGATCGCCTACCCCAAGAAGGAGCAGGCAGAGCGCCACCGCCGCCGCCAGTGCCAGCCAGGCCAGGCCCGCCAGCCCCCAGCGGCCGATCGCGCCGCGCAGGCTGAACGACCAGAGCGACACCACCCGCGGCCAGCGCCGCCCCGGCGAGGCCGCGCCCTGGCGCAGCGCCCGGTCGGGGCGGGTCGCGTTCTGGCGCTGCAGCCGCACGGCGTAGAGCGCCGCGCCCACGCAGAGCAGACAGGTGGCGGCAGGTGCCGCCAGGAGCTGCGCCTGCGCGAGCTGGATCTGCGCCAAACGGCCGCCCAGCCAGCCCACGCCCAAACCCAACAGGCCGCCCACGGCGCCCAGCAGGGCGGCTTCGCGCAGCACCAGTCCGCGCACCGCACGCGGCCGCCAGCCGAGCGCGTGCAGCAGCGCCCACTGCGCGCTGCGCGAGAGCACCGAGCTGGCCATCAGGATGGCGACTGCGCTGAGGCAGGTGACCAGCGCCGCGACAAAGACAGTCAGGTTGGCCCAGTGGGTCTCCTGGCCAATGGCCAGGTTGGCCCCCTTGACCACCCAGCCCTCCTCCACGTAGCCGGTTGGCGGGCTGTCCTCCCAGCCGGGAATGGACACCAGCGTGCGGTTGAGCGCAGAGCCCAGGGTGATGTCCACGTGCAGGCCGGTGCGCCGCTCGATCTCATCGGCCACGGCCTCGACGCGCGCCTGGCTGATGGCGTTGCGCTCTCCCACTCGCGCCACGCGCACGCGGATGCCTGCGATGCAGTCCTCGCGGCCGGTGAGCCACTCCGCTGTGTCGAGGGTGACCAGGCCGTAGGGCGGCGGCAGCAGGTAGGAGCCGCCGCCACGCAGGGTGGGCCGCATGAGCTGGGGCTCTTGCGGGCTGCCATCCGGGCCGTAC
Organism: Chloroflexota bacterium; assembly: GCA_029553955.1. GTDB lineage: Bacteria > Chloroflexota > Anaerolineae > SpSt-313 > SpSt-313 > JAKPJZ01. The sequence goes on along the minus strand of JAKPJZ010000117.1, from coordinate 6,946 downwards.
TTGAGCAGCGCCAGCGGCGGATAGTACAGCTCGAGTGGCACGTCGACCAGGCCGTCCGGCTCGATCCCCAGTTCCGCCGGGTCGTAGATGCCCACCTGCTCCCAACGCACCGCCTGGCCTTTCAGGGCCTCCGGCTGGACCTGCCTGTTCTGCCGGAAGGTGACTTCGCCATAGTCGGTGGCGCCCTGGGGCACGGCCTCCAGCACCAGCGGCGCCAGCTCCGGCCTGGCCAGCGTGCGGTAGGCGACGGGCGACGGCAGCGAAAGGGGAAGGCTGACGAGATGGCCAGCGACGGAATCGTGGCGGAAGGGGCCCATGGTCTCGGGGCTGCCGCCGCCGAGGAAGGCCTGCAGTGCGCTCTGCGGCGAGAGCGTATCGCTCAGCACCAACGTCGGGGTCAGCTGGTGCACCGCCTCCAGCAGCTGCTCCGGGGCCAGCGCCAGCGGGTCCACGCCCTCGGGCAGGGTGTAGCGGTAGAGCTCCACCTCGCCCCAGGCGTTGAGGTAGGGGGCACCGTTGACCAGCACGGGGATCACGAGCTCCTTGTTGCTTCCAGTGGTGGGAAATGTGATCCTGAGTGTCCTCTCCTCGGGCCGGTCGTCGGGGCGCAGGTAGCGCCCGCTGGTGACGGCGCCGTCGAGGCCCAGCAAGCGCGCTTCCTGGTCGGGGTCGATCCCCACCAGTGGGATGCTGAGGTCCAGCTTGAGGGCCAGGGGCAACTGGAACGACTCCGTGTAAAAGATGTCCCTGGCTGCGCTGAGCCGGCGGTAGGCCTCCCCACGAGGGTCCAGTCCGCGCACGTTGGCGATGTAATGGTCGAGGCTCCAGACGGTGAAGCGTTGCAGCCCGTTATCGACTACGGAACGTTCCCGCAGCAGATAGACCCCATACACCTCTTCCGGCAGCGGCTCGCCACTTGCGAGGGTCCACCCCTGCGCGGCTCCCGGCAGCTGGACAAAGAACGAGGGCCATCCACCATAGACGAACCCTACTGGCGCCACGGGGGCGGCCACCTCCACGCCGGCGATGCCCTTGATCAGCTCGTATTGCTCGCGCGTGATGCCCCCCTCGTAGCTGTTGCCGAGTTGGTTCGGCTCCACCAAGCGGTGCTGCGCCTCGATCTCCGATACGCTGTCTTGAGGCCGCACCAGCAGGTCGTAGGCGGTGCGCCAGTAGAGGTCCAGATTCTCGTCCACCACATACTGCGCCGTCTGCAGCGTCGCCGCGAGAATGATCCAGCCCGAGCCGATGGTGATGAGCGCCAGGAGGGTCAGCAGGGCGTAGAGCTTGTGTGTCCAGAGAGAGCGGATGATGATGCGCAACACGAGTCTTGCCTCCCGATGTGGCTCACAGCATGGAGGGGGCGGAAGAGGCCACGCCCCCTTGTCTCCGCCGAACATGCACGCCGCTGTTCGGTGGTCTTGGTCACTACACAGCAGGCGGTCTCACAAGCGCAGCAAACGGTTTGCGTCACCTACCGCTGTTAGGGGCAGTAGCATGGTTCCAGGTCTGGCCGCTCCACCCACCAGCAGTAGATGTCACAGCAGCCATCCGGGCAGTAGTCTGGCTCGTTGCAGCACTTGTGGCACCAATACTCCCAATACTGATGGGTAATGCAGTCGCAAGGCGAGTAGGCAACATAGTCCCAGCAGTACGTAAGCGGCTGCACCTCCCCCTCGTCCGCACTCACCGGCGCCGCAAAGACGAACCCCGTCAGTAGCAGCGATGCGGCAAACATCACCGCCAGTATCGCCGCGACTGCTTTCTGAGATCGGCGCCTCCTGAGCATTGTCGTACCTCCTGTTCTGTTTTCAGCGGGGATTCAGTGCCTCTTCGCCTTTCCCTGAACCAACTCGCCTTCGACCGCCTGGCGTGCTGTGAGCCGATACAGGAAGCTCGCAACCTCGTTGCTGCGCCTGCTGAACCCTTTCTGCTCCGCCTACTGCTTCCCGGCCGATACTATCCCCTCCAACTGCTCCACAGTGTTCGCAAATCCACTCCCAATGATATGACCAGTCTCACCAACGAAATAGAAGAAGGGCACGCCGCGCACCTTGAAGGACGCCGCTGTCTTCGCATCGCCCCTTACGACGGTCAGGTCCAGTTGTTGCTCTTCAATGAGCTTCCGGGTGTCTTCTTCTGTCCCTTGCATCACCACCAGGACCTGGACGTCCTGGTGTTTCTCGCTGAACGCTCTGAGCGCCGGGAGAGCTTGAACGCAACCCGGACAGCTGGGAGAGGTGAAAGCCAGTAGTACTCTGCGGCCAGCAAACTCCTGCAGCGACACTGCCGCGCCCGTCATATCCGGCAGGCTGAAAGCAGGGGCCATCTCTCCAGGCTGGAGCGCTTCCCGCTGCCAGGCATCAGGGCTGTTGGCTCCCTGGACGGACTGAAGCGCTGCCAGCACTTGGGTCTGTAGCTGGTTCATCCTGACGAACAGGCCCACGATGGCCAGCATCAGCAAAATGGTAATGCCCATCAGCAGCAGCAACAGCGTCTCCACTCGGAAGCCTGCTCCGTACGCCAGCGCGTGGCCGTCTGCATTCAGATCTCTCACCTGTGCCATCGAGTCCTCCTTGATCTCTTCTGACGGCCTCGACCTTGCCAGCTCGTGGTGATTGCGCTAGGCGAGCAGCCTGCCGTCCCGCAAGCGCAGCACGCGGTCCGCAACCCCCGCCAAGGCTTCACTATGCGTCACCAGCACCACGCTTACCCCTTGCTCGCGGTTCAGGCGGCGCAGCAGGTCGACGATCTCCGCCCCGGCCCGGCTGTCTAGGTTCCCTGTGGGCTCGTCGGCCAGGATCAGCCCCGGGTTGTTGACGAGCGCCCGCGCGATGGCCACCCGCTGCTGCTCGCCACCGCTCAACTGACCCGGCAGGTGCTGCGCACGCCCCGCCAGCCCCACGGTCTCGAGCAGTGCCTCGGCCTTCTCCTGCAGCTTGAACCCCAGCCCCCGCTGATAGGGGATCAGCGGCAACATCACGTTCTCCAGCGCCGTCAGCACCGGGATCAGGTTGAAGAGCTGGAAGACAAAGCCAATGCGCTGCCGCCGGAAATCGGCCAACCGGTCGCCGCACAGGGTGCGCGTATCGACGCTATCCACCGTGATGCGCCCGTTCGTCGGCGTGTCCAGCGTGCCGATCAGGTTGAGCAGCGTCGACTTGCCCGAGCCTGACGGGCCAGTGATGGCCACAAACTCGCCGCGCCCGATGGTCAGGCTCACTCCGTCGAGGGCGCGCACCGCTGCCCCGTTGCCGTACACGCGGGTCAGGTTCTCAATCTGGATAATGGAGGTTCGTAAGCTCATCGTTCTCCCTCATAGCAGTGGCCTATGCGCCATGCCTCATCCACCAAGCCTCAACGAGACGAAGCGTCCATCCGTCTGCACCTCGAACCTGGCGGCTCCCTTTTGCTCTACTTCAATCCAGCGATTCCCAATGATCTGGACTCGCTCCCCAGTTGTGAGCGTATGAGTGGAACTGGCATCATATGGCGCGAGTGAGGGGGTTTGCTGGCCGCGAGCCTCGACCTGTGGCGTGGCTGGGAACGGGTTCGTCTCAGGCGGACGGCTGACCAGCAGCGCCGTCCCTCCCACCAGCACGGCAAGCAGGGCGGCTCCGGCCATCTGCAGTGCCCGCCCTGCCTTCAGGGAGGCCATATGCTCGCCAGCGGCAGTCGCGCCCACATCGAGCAACGCCCGTATCCACAGTCTGCCAAGCCCTCGGGCGCCGTTCTGACCATAGGCGTTGCTGCACAGATCCCGAAACGCCTGCGCCATCAGCGCTCCATACTCGCGGCGGTAGCGGCGCGGGCAGATCCACAGAACACAGTTGTAGATGTGGGTGGAGATGGTGACAATCCTCGGCAATTCAGAGCTGGGCATCAGACACCTCCTGTGGATGGGATAGGCGCAGGCCCATGCAACAGACGTTTCGCCTGCGCGAGCCGCACGAGCCCGGCCAGGCGCTCCGCTTCAGCCGTCCCGACGCGTCGCCCCAGTGCAGTGAGCCGGTAGTAGCGGCGCCGCTCGTCGTCGAGCGCGGGGTCCGGTCGCTCGTCCGACTCCTCGATCAGCCCGTCGGCCAGCATGCGCTTGATTGAGCGGTAGAGGGTGCCCGGCCCCAGTTGCATCTGGCCGCCGGTGTTGGCCTCCACTTCCTTCATGATGGCGTAGCCGTGTCGCTCGCCGCCGGCCAGCACCAGCAGGATTTGGAACACCGCCGGCGTGAGCGGCAACATGTCTCCGAACTCGGCTCTTGCGTGGTTCATAGTCCCTCTGTGCCCAGATAATATCCATGGCGGTTATAGCTACTGTGGCTATAGTAGCATGAAAAACAGAGTCTGTCAAGGCCCCTGACTCCTGGAATCTTGGGTAGTCCCCCTACGTCCTGGGCCAGCGGGCCGGGCGCCCACGAAGCGTTATGTAGTTGGAGTGATGGGCGGATAGACAGGGTGCCTCTTGTCGGGCCACAAGCGATGCCATAACATGGGAATGGGGCTCGGAGACACGAAAAGAGGGTGCCAGCCGGTCGGCCAACACCCTCTCCCTGCATCACGCTGCTTTCTGCTCTACGGCCTTTCGGCTCCAGCGATTCGCCTGCAGCCAGCGCCGCATCGGCTCCAGCCGCACGTACCAGTAGTGGCTGGGGTCCTGCGTGCACCGCCAGCCACACCCCTTGCGGCCGTCGAGCCAGTGATCGGCCTTGACCTCGGCTCCGCAGAGCGGGCACTGCTTCGGCACGGTCAGCGTCGGCAGCGGGATGCCCGCTGGCGCCGGCCGGCCACCGTTGGCCAGGTACTCGGCCACCAGACGCACGGCCTGGCAGGCCCGGCCACAGGAGCAGCGACGGAAGCTGACGTAGTGGTCCTGCCCGTCCAGTTCCACCAGGTAGTGGGTGCCGGCGATGCGCACTCTCGGTTTCTCCATCGCCGCCCCCTATCGCGCCTGATTGGCCAACTCGGGCAGGCCCAGGATGCTCGCCAGCTCGGCCCACCCCTGCTTGCGCCGGGCGTCGAACTGCTCCCACGTCTCCGGCTGTACGGCGATCAGATCCTTGGAACCACAGGCCCGGCAGGCGGGGTCGCTGCCGTACACGGCCTCGTAGCAGGCCGCGCACAGCCAGCCCGACCAGTAGCGGTCACCGCCGTAGACGGCCTTCTCGTGCCAGGTGAGGCCCATCAGCTCGCCGCTGATGCCCTCATGCAGGAGGGCCAGGCCGGGCACCTCGCGGGACCTCAGCACACCCCTGACCCGGCTGACGACCCCGGGCTCGGCGGCCATCTCCCGCCTCTGCAGCCAGCGTTGGATCGCCGGCTCCAGGGCGAAGGCCAGGTACTTCTCCCGGCGACAACAGCGGGCGCGCTCGTCCTGGTAGGCGCGCGGGAAGAGGATCAGGTACTTCCCTTGCTTGCGCGCCTCGTAGCGGGCGGCCTCGCGCCAGTCCAGGTACTTCTCCAGGCTGAACCCCGAAGGGTTCGGCAGCTCGACGTATACCCGCAGGATGGCCCCGCAGGTGCATTGGTTGATGAGCAGGACGGGGAGCACGGCGCCCTCCCCATCCGCTGCCGTCAGGACCAGGTTGTGCGACTGGGCATCGTAGCGCATGCTCACGGTGTGTCTCCTCTCGCATTGCTGAGCGGGAGAGACACACTACGCCCCCGCGCGGGGGTAGGGTCTCCCCCGCCGGGGACGATACACGTTCGGTTACGCCGCCTTGGGTAGCTCGACCTGCTCCAGGTCCGGCTGGACCTGGGCCTGGCGGGCCAACTCGGCCAGCGCCTCCAGGTCGGCCTGGTAGCGGCGCGCCTGGAGCGGGCTCAGCGACTGCATCGCACGCTGGGCCACGGCCAGGAGCTGCTCCCAGAGGTCGGCCGGCAGGAACTTGAAGACGAAGGTGTCCTGCAGGGCGACCAAGACCTCCTCGGCCTTGCCCTGCGCCACGAGCGCCTCGGCCCGGGCCAGGATCTCTCCGGCCTCACGGCTCTCGATGCGCCTGGCCAGCTCGTCGAGCATCTCCCGCTGCGACAGCGGATTGGGGCGCTCGATGTCGTCCGGGTTGGCCCGGTCCAGCGCCTGGGCGATGCCTTTGGACTTGCGGTAGACCAGGTCCAGCATGTCCATGTCCATGGAGCGGTTGGTCAGCACGGTGTAGGCCAGGACCGGGAAGTGCTGGCTGGGCCGGTATACCCGCTTCACCGCCTGCGCGATCTGCGAGGGCGACCAGTCAAGGTCCGCCACCAGGACGTCGATCGGGTAACGCGGGCTGGTCAGGGTCAGCCCGACGTTGCCGCAGAGCAGGCCCATCACCACGATGCGCGGGCTATCCTCCAGCCGGAAAGCGCGCAGGATGCGCGTGCGCTTGGCCGGCGGGGTGGTGTGTGTCAGCGGGATCGGCGCTACGTCGTACGGCGCCAGCCTCCGCACCAACTCCTCGGCCGCCGGGTTCAGCCCGGTGAAGACGACCAGCTTGCGCCCCTCGGCCTGGCAGGTGGCGGCGATCCGTTCCGCCGCCTCCAGCTTGGGCCAGGTGCGCAGGTCCGGCCACTTCTCCTCGGGATAGTCCGCCGGGAAACATGACGGCACGGTGGCCGCGCGGCGGGCGGCCCACATCAGGGCGGAGAAGCTGCCCAGGTTGAAGACGCCGCCGCGCCGCTCGCGCTCGAGCTCCTGGCGGTAGGCGGCCAGGAAGCGGCTTTCCACCCAGCGGATGACGTGCGTCTGCGCCGGGTTGGGGTCGACGGCGATCTGCCGCTCGTCGAAGGCCGGCAGCTTGATGGCCTCGGCCACGTCGGCGTCCTCGTTGGTGCGGCGGATCATCAGCGTCGCCGTGATGCGCCAGAAGAGGGGCGCGTTCTTGATGCGCTCCGCCTCCTGCACCTTGCGCCGCTTGCCCGACTTCATGGTCTTCTCCACCCAGTAGGCGAAGGAGTCCATGAAGGCTTTCTG
>JAKPJZ010000239.1 GCA_029553955.1 Chloroflexota bacterium | reverse complement strand
GGCATATCCCATCATCGTTGGCAACCGGCTCTTGGGCTTCGGACGAACCCAGTGCTGGCCTTTAGGGTAGAGGTTTGGCGGGCGCACGAGAACATGAGCCTGTGCAGGTTTGTCCGCGCCCAAGGGGTGGCAGCGGAGCAGACAGCCCGGCCAGCACCCGGGTGCCCCACAACTGCGGGATGTGCCTCCGTCGCCAGGCGCCATTGACCATACCGCCGACACGCCTATAATCTAGGCAGACGATGCAGGCTACGCATTGGCTGCACACCGGGCGGGCAATGGGGGTCTACAGTGGACTGGCTCTTGGTGGCGGCGGTTGGTGTGTTGGCCCTGGCGCTCGGCGGGCTGCTCTGCAGGAGCGAGCTGCAGCGACGCACGCGTTGGCTGGCCCTGGCGCTCGTCGCGGCTTGGGCGGTGGGGGCGGCGCTGGCGGCGTTGGGGCAGGGGCGCGCCGGGCTGCCGTTGCAGGCGCTTGCCTTTGCCTGGAGCGCGGCCCTGCTGGCGTGGCTGCCGCGGCGCGAGGCTGGCAGCCGCGCCGAGATTGCCCGCCTGCGGGCCATCGCCGAGGCGCGGGCCGAGCGCGTCTCCGTCCTCTCACACGAGGTGCGCACGCCCCTGGCCATGATCAAAGCCGCGGCCGACCTCCTGCTGGAGGGCAAGCCCGGCCCCCTCACGCCCCAACAGGCCACCTTTCTCGAGACGATCAGCCAGAATTGTGAGCGCACGATCGGCCTGGCCGAGGACCTGTTGACCCAGGCGCGCATCGAGGCCGGGCTGTTCAAGGTCAACCTGCAGCCGGTGGACCTGTGTGGCCTGGTGCGCCAGCTCGCCCGCGGCCTGCGCCCGTTGTTGGAGCGCCAGGGCCAGATCATGGTGCTCGATTGCCCGCAGGTGATGCCGCGCATCCAGGCCGACCCGCGCCTTATCCAGCAGGCGCTGACGAACCTGTTGCATAACGCCAGTCGCTATACCTCGCCCGGCGGCCACATCTATGTCAATATCTCCGACAACGGCCACACGGTGGTCGTCGCCGTGACCGACGACGGCGCGGGCATGTCGGCCGAGGAGCGGCGCCGGCTCTTCCAGCGCTTTTCGTCGAGCCGCCCACTCGGCGACGGCACCGGCCTGGGGCTCCTGATCGTCAAGCAGATCGTCGAGCTGCACGGCGGGCGCATCATGGTCGACACCAACCTGGGCCGGGGCACGACCTTCCTCTTTACCCTGCCCCGGCTCACGGCCGAAGAGGGCGCTGAGCGGGAACTGAAGGAACTGGGAGACTGAGGGCACCATTCCCTTCAGTCCCCCCAGTTCCAGGAGGTCTCTTGTGGACAAGGCACGCATCCTGATTGCAGAAGACGAGCCACAGATGATGGGCATCCTGGCGTTTGCCCTGGAGAGCGAGGGCTGGGCCGTGCTCACTGCGTACGATGGCCAGCAAGCGCTCGACAAGGTGGTTGCCGAGCTGCCCGACCTGCTCTTGCTCGACGTGATGCTGCCGCGCGTCGACGGGCTGGAGATTTGCCGGCGGGTGCGCGAGTCGACGACGATCCCGGTGATCCTCCTGACCGCCAAGAGAGAGGAGGAGGACATTATCCGCGGCCTCGAGCTGGGCGCCGACGACTATATCACCAAGCCCTTCCGGCCGCGCGAACTGGTGCTGCGCATCCAGGCGGTGTTGCGCCGCAGCGGTGTGGGCAAGGCGCAGGCCATCGTGGAGGTGGGCGCGCTGCGCGTCGACGGCCTGCGCTACCAGGCCACCCTGGCCGGCGCCCCGCTCGAGCTGACCGCTACCGAGTTCCGTCTCCTCTCGTGCCTGGCGGCCAACGCCGGGCGCGCCGTCTCCTGGCAGGCCCTGCTCAAGCACGCCTGGGGGCTGGAGAACTGGGAGGGCGGCAAAGAGATGGTCAAGACGGCTATCTACCGCCTGCGCCAGAAGGTCGAGCGTGACCCCAACGACCCCCGGCTGATCCTGAACGTGCGCAGCGTTGGCTACACCATGCCCAGCCCCGAGGAAAGCGGTGACCAAACGGCCACACCCCTGTGACCGCCGCGTGACCATTCCGCGCGCCTTTCGTGCTATTGTACAGAGGACCCCTGTGTAGGTGGGCACCTCGCTCTGCCGAGAGGCGCGTTCGCATGGCTTCCAAAGGAGGAGCAACATGAACCGTCGCACACTCACCGTGATGGCTCTGCTGGCCCTGGCGTTCGCACTGATCGCCTGCCAGCCGGCCGCCGCCACGCCGGTGCCGCCCCCTCAGGCGCCGGCCGAGTCGACCAAACCCGCGCCCAAACCCGAAAAGCTCACCGTTCTGTGCGGCGCCCAGGAGGATTGGTGCCAGGCCATGACCAAGGCCTTCGAGGCCGAGACCGGCGTCAAGACCTCCTTCGTCCGCATGTCATCGGGCGAGGCGCTGGCCCGCATCCGCGCCACCAAGGATAGCCCCGAGTTCTCCATCTGGCACGGCGGCCCGGCCGACGGCTACATCGCCGCCACCAACGAAGGCCTGCTCGTCGCCTACGATTCGCCCAGTGCGGCCAAGATCCCCGCCAGCTACAAAGACGCCAACGGCCATTGGAACGGCGTCTACGTCGGCGCCCTGGGGTTCTGCTCCAACAAAGACGTCCTGGCCCGTCTGGGCGTCGCGACGCCCACGTCGTGGGCCGACCTGCTGAACCCCAAGCTCAAAGGCCAGGTGTCGATGGCTCACCCTGCCTCGTCGGGCACGGCCTACACCGCCCTCTGGACGCAGATCACCCTGAACGGCGGCGATGTCGACAAGGGCTTTGCCTATTTTAGGAACCTGCACAACAACATCCTGCAATACACCAAGTCGGGCTCGGCGCCCGGGCAGATGGCCGGCCGCGGCGAAGTGGCGACGGCCGTCATTTTCTCCCACGACTGCGTCAAGTTCAACGAGGAAGGGATGAACTCGCTGGTCGTCTCCTTCCCCAGCGAGGGCACCGGCTATGAGATCGGCGGCGTAGCCATCATCAAGGGCGGCCCCGAGCAGGAAGCCGCCAAGATGTACGTCGACTGGGCGCTGACGTCCAAGGCACAAGAGATCCCGCCCACCGTCAAGAGTTACCAACTGCCCACCAACCCCGACGCCTCGGTCTCGGCCAAGTCGGTCAAGCTCTCGGAGGTCAAGACCGTGGAGTATGACTTTATCAAGTCGGGCGAGCAGAAGAGCGGCCTGGCCGAGCGCTTTGACAGCGAGATTGCCCCCGCACCCAAGCAATAGCCGATCCGCCGCTGGGTCCCGGCCGTGCTCACGCGGCCGGGACCCAGGCACCCTCGTTCAGGAGATCACCATGTCGATGGGACGCCGCGCCCACGAGTTCCGGCGCATCGTGCAGGACCCGACGCTCCTCTTGGGGCTGCTGGTGGCCGTGCTGTTCGTCGCTGTGGCGGTCGTGTGGCCGGTGCTGCGCATGGTCGGCGCCAGTCTGACCGCCGAGGCGACGCCGCTCTTCGCCAAGCTCGTCACCAAGCGGGTCTATCAGCGCATCATGCTCAACACCGTCATCCTGGGCCTCGGCGTGGCCGCGCTGGGCACGGCGCTGGGGTTTCTCTTTGCCTTTGTGCAGGTGCGGCTCGACGTGCCCTGCAAGCGCTTCATGCATCTGATGGCGCTGGTGCCCATCGTCTCGCCACCCTTTGCCGTGGCCACCGCCGCTATCACCCTCTTTGGCCGCAGTGGCATCATCAGCTACCGCCTGCTGGGCCTGCAGTACAACATCTATGGCCTGAACGGCCTGCTGTTCGTGCTCTCGCTCTCGTTCTTTACCGTCGCCTACCTGAACCTGGCCGGCATGCTGCGCGCCCTCGACCCGGCCATTGACGAGGCCGCCATCAACCTGGGCGCCGGCAAGTGGCACGTCTTCCGCACCATCACCCTGCCCATGCTCGTGCCGGGCATCGCCGGCTCGTTCCTGCTGCTCTTCGTCGAGGCCATCGCCGACCTGGCCAACCCCCTGGTGCTAGGCGGCGACTTTACGGTGCTGGCCTCGCGCATCTACATGGCCATTACCGGCGAGTACGACGTGGTGGCTGGCGCGGTGCTCTCGGTCATCCTGCTCGTGCCGTCGCTCGCCGTCTTTGTCGTGCAGCGCTATTGGGTGGGCCGGCGCTCGGTAGTCTCGGTCACCGGCCGGCCCAGTGGCCGCCCGCAGCGGATCACGGCCCCCGTGGCCAGATGGGGGCTCTTTGCCGTGACGATGGCCTGCTCGCTGCTCATCCTGCTCATCTACGGCACGGTGGTCGTGGGCGCGTTTACCCAGCTCCTGGGCATCAACAACACGCTCACCCTCGAGCATTTCAACTTTGTCACCTTTGGCTATGGCTCCAAGGCCATGACCGATACGACCGCGCTCTCGGCCCTGGCTACGCCGATTTCCGGGCTCCTGGGCATGCTCATCGCCTTCTTGGTGGTGCGCAAGCAGTTCACCGGCAAGAGCGCGCTCGACTTTGGCGCCATGCTGGGCATTGCCGTGCCGGGCACGGTGCTGGGCATCGGCTACCTGCTGGCCTTCAACCGGCCCATCACCGTGGGCGGGCTGACTCTGTTGCCCAAGCTCACCGGCGGCGCGGGGCTCTTGGGCGGCGCGCTGGCCATCATCATCGCCTACGTCGTGCGCAGCGTGCCCGCGGCGGTGCGCTCGGGCACGGCGGCGCTGCAGCAGATCGACCCCGCCATCGAAGAGGCATCGACCAACCTGGGCGCCGATAGCGCCACGACCTTCCGGCGGGTCACCCTGCCGCTCACCCGGCCGGCGCTGCTCTCGGGGCTGATCTACTCCTTTGCCCGCTCGATGACGTCGCTCTCGGCGATCATCTTTTTGACCACACCCAACACGCGCATCATGACCGCCCAGATACTGAACGAAGTCGACGCCGGGCGCTTTGGCAACGCCTTTGCCTACTGTGTGATCCTGATCGCCATCGTGCTGGGGGCCATCGGCATCCTGTACGCCGTCGTCGGCTCGACCACCGGCGCCGAGCGCGCCCTCGAAGCCCGCGGCTAAGAACGGGGGATTGGCGACGAATGGCGCGAATTCCCACGAACGGAGATCCGCCCGAGCACGCTGCCAATTCGTGAAATTCTTGGCATCGTTCCCCGTCCGAATGCCGGCGGCCTGATTGCTCGATATGGAGAGTGAAGATGACTGAGGGGATACCCGACGCCAGCCTGGTGTTGGAGTCGCTGACCAAGGTCTTTGACGAAAAGGCGCGCACGCCGGTGCGCGCTGTCGATGGCGTGTCGCTGTCGATTGCCCGCGGCGAGCTGATCACCCTGCTCGGCCCTTCCGGCTGCGGCAAGACCACGACCCTGCGCATCATCGCCGGTTTCGAGTTCCCGACGAGCGGGCGCATCCTGCTCGACGGGCGCGACATCAGCCAGGTGCCGCCCAACAAGCGCGAGACGGGCATGGTCTTTCAATCCTACGCCCTCTTCCCGCACCTCTCGGTCTTCGAGAACGTGGCCTATGGCCTGCAACTGCAAAAGCGCTCAACCGCCGAGATCAAGGATGCGGTAGACGTGGTGCTGCACCTGATGAACCTGGTGGGCATGGAGCAGCGTATGCCCCACCAGCTCTCGGGCGGCCAGCAGCAGCGGGTGGCGTTGGCGCGCGCCTTGGTGGTCAAGCCCAAGCTGCTGCTCTTCGACGAGCCCCTCTCGAACCTCGACGCCAAGCTGCGCGTGCAGATGCGCACCGAAATCCGACACCTGCAGCAGCGCCTGGGCATCACGGGCGTCTACGTCACCCACGACCAGACCGAAGCCATGACCCTGTCGGACCGCATCGTGGTCATGAACAAAGGGCGCGTCGAGCAGGTCGGCACGCCGACCGAAATCTACCAGCGCCCTGCCTCGGTCTTTGTGGCCGACTTTATCGGCCGCGCCAACTTTGTCGAGTCGCGTGCAGCGACGGTGCAGGCCGAGTGCGCCATGGTGCGCGTGCTCGGCCAGATGCTGCATCTGCCCTGCCCTGAAGGTGTGCGCGCGGGCAACGAGGTCTATGCGGTGCTGCGGCCCGAGGCTGTGCGCCTCAGCGAGCCGCGCGAGGGGCTGCCGCAGGGCCAGGTCCGCCAGGCCACATACCTGGGCTCGCAGGTCGAGTACGAGGTCGAGGTAGGCGACCAGATGCTGACCGTGGTCGATTACGAGCCCTGGTCGGGGCACGTCTTTGCCGAAGGCGCCCAGGTGGCCATCTCCTTTCGCCACGACAGCGTCTGCCTGTTGCCGCAGGCGGCCAACGGCGTGTAGGAATCGAAGCGCAGCAGAGGCGGCTGCCACGCCGCCGCAGCCGTTGGCACCCATCTTGCCGGGCTGGCCCAAGACAAGCAGGCTGTCGGAGAGGAGTGCCCAGCGCCGCCGACCGAGCCTCGCGCTGCGCACTATCCCGGTGCAGACCCCTAAGGGGGTTTTGGAGGGTTATGTGGCGGGCTGGGCCGCCCCACGGGGCGGCCCAGCCCGCCACATAACCCTCCAAAACCCCACCTGGGTTAGGGCCGGGCGGTGGCGCAGCCGAATACCCGGCCATGGCCCAGGCATTGACAACTGCGAGTGTGCTCTTCGACAGGCTGCAAGCCATCTGGAGGAACGGCGCGCTTGGGTCGAGTCTTGCCCAGCTTCTGGCTGGCCGGCTTCGACTGTGCCAGCCAGGTGCAGCGCCCCTACGGGCGGCTCGATGTGACCGAGTGCCTGCAGCACGACCGCCTGTGCGAGGCCGACTATCGCATGCTCCTGCCGCTCGGCCTGCAGACGGTGCGCGACGGCGCGCGCTGGCACCTCATCGAGCGCCGGCCAGGCCGCTATGACTTTTCGAGCCTCGAGCCGCAGCGCCGCGCTGCCGCCACCGTGGGCGTGCGCGTCATTTGGGATGTGTGCCACTATGGCTGCCCCGACGGTCTGCACATCCTGAGCCCACACTTCCCCGAGCGCTTTGCCCGCTTTGCGCGCGCCCTGGCGGCGTACCTGCAAGACCGTGGCGAAGCGGCACCCACCTACGTCCCCATCAACGAGATGTCGTTCCTGGCCTACCAGGCGGCCGAGGCCGGCAACTTCCAGCCCTACGCCACCGGCCGCATCCACGAGGCGCGTCGCAACCTGGCGCGCGCGGCCATCGCCGGCATCGAGGCCATCTGGGAGGTGGAGCCGCAGGCGCGCATCGCGCACACCGAGGCGCTGATCCACCTGGTGGCGCCGGCCGCCCGGCCCGACCTGACGGCGCTGGCGGCGCAGAGGGACGAGGAGCAGTTCGCGCCGCTCGACATGTTGGCCGGCCGCCTGGAGCCGGAGCTGGGCGGGCACGTGCGCTACCTCGACCTGGTGGGCGGCAACTTTTACTTTTACAACGAGGCCGACCTCGACGGCGCCAACCTCACCCGCGCCGACCCGCGCTGGCGCCACCTGGCCGACCTCTTGGGCGATGTCTATGCCCGCTACGGCCGGCCGCTCTTCATCTCCGAGACCACCGGCGAGGGCGCCGGCCGCGCCGAGTGGCTGGCCTACGTGGCCGAGCAGGCGGCGCTCGCCTTCGAGCGCGGCCTGCCGCTCGAAGGAATCTGCCTCTACCCCGTCATCAACGGCCTCGACTGGGACACGTGTAAGCGCGTGCCTTTTGGCCTGTGGGACCTCGTGCCCCAGCCCGATGGCACCCTGGCCCGCGTGCTCAATGAGCCGACTGCTGAAGCGCTGCGCGCCGCCCAGGCCCGGCTGCGGCCCTACACCGAGGCCGGGGCTCACCGCAAAGGCGCAAAGACGCCAAGGGGCCGCCAAGATTCCTTTGGGTAGGGGGTTTGGCGGGCTGACGGGCGCTACTGGCCCGCCCCGCGGGGCGGGCCAGTAGCGCCCGTCAGCCCGCCAAACCCCCAGAAGGGGCTCGCACCGGGTGGGTGCAGAGCGTCAAACCCGGTTGCGGATGGTGGTATACAACCCCCAGACTCCTCCTTCCCTTGCGCCAGACCCCGAACCCTGCTATAATCTCGTCTACTTCTTATGTCACCCATCATCACCGGCAGGGCCGGCTTTTCTCGGGGGTTCTCTTGATTCAGGCACAGATCCGCGTGCGCGCGCAGCAGGCCATCGGGCGCATTGACCGCACCATCTATGGCCACTTTGTCGAGCATATGGGCCGCTGCGTCTACGGCGGCCTGTGGGCCGAGATGCTGGCCAACCGCAAGTTCAACGGCCCCGACCTGGCCGAGTTCGGCGTCGTCTCGCCGTGGGTCTCGCTGGGCGGGGGGCCGGGCGTGACCTACGACCATGACAACACCACCTTCTACAGCGGCGATCAGTCACAGATGATTGCCGTCCGCAACGACGACGGCCGGCCGCACGGCGTGGCGCAAGGGCCGCTGGCGCTGCGCGGGGGGCAGAGCTACCGCCTGCGCGTTGTACTGCGCCAGGAGCAGCTCAGCGGCCCCGTGCGCTTTGCCCTCGAGGACAAAGCGGGCCGGCCCTACGTTGTAGAGGAGCGCTGCTGCGTCGAGGGCAGTTGGCAACGGCACGAGCTCACGCTCACCGCGCCGGTCGACGACGCGACGGCCCGCCTCTCGCTCACCTGCCGCGGCACGGGCACGCTGTGGCTGGGCGCGGCGTCGCTCATGCCCGAGGACAACCTGGCCGGCTGGCGGCGCGATGTCGTCGAGGCGGTGCGCGCGCTGCAGCCGCCGCTCATCCGCTGGCCGGGGGGCAATTTCGCCTCGGCCTATCACTGGCAGGACGGCATCGGCCCGCGCGACGGCCGGCCCTCCCGCGCCGATGTGGCCTGGGGCGCGCTGGAGCCCAACGACGTGGGCACGGGCGAGTTCATGGCGCTCTGCCGCGAGCTGGGCGCCGCGCCCTACCTGTGCGTCAACCTGGGCTCGGGCACGCCAGAAGAGGCCGCGGCCTGGGTCGAGTATTGCAACGGCCCCGAGGAGAGCGTCTACGGCCGCCTGCGCGCCGAGCACGGCCACCCCGAGCCGTATGGCGTGCATTACTGGGGTGTGGGCAACGAGACCTATGGCAACTGGCAGCACGGCCACGTCGACGCGCGGACGTACGCGCGCCGCTACCGCGCCTTTGCTGCGGCCATGCGCGCTGTGGACCCGACGATCGCGCTCGTGGGCGTGGGCGCCCAGCCCTACGAAGCGCCCGGCTGGAACGACGCCGTGCTCGAGATGGTGGGCCGCGAGCTCGACTACCTGAGCCTGCACCACTATACCCCCGGCTACGGCCCGGGCGAGCTGCCGCCCGACCACCAGCCCAACCACGAGGCGCTCTACCCCGCGGTGGTGGCCGGGCCCGAGCGTGTGGAGGAGCTGCTGCAGGAGGCGCAGGCGGCGCTGGCGCAGCGCGGGCTGGCCGGGCGCGTGCGCCTGGCCCTCGACGAGTGGAACGCCTGGGTGCACGCCCACTATGACTGCGGCGAGGGCAAGCCGCACCTGCTGCGCGACGGCCTCTATGCCGCCGGCATGTACCACGTCATGCAGCGGCAGTGCGGCCTCGTGGCCATGGCCAACCTGGCGCAGCTCGTCAACGTCTTGGGCGCCATCTATACCACGCCGCAGGGGCTGTTCGTCACCCCGGTGTACCTGGCTAACCGGCTGTACGCTGAGCACAGCGGGCCGGTGAGCCTCGCCACCGAGGTCGAAAGCCCCACCTTTGCCGCGCCGGCCGCGGCTTTCCTGCCGGCGCGCCGCCACGCGCGCTACGTCGACGCGCAGGCCACGGCGGATGATTCGGGGACGCGCCTCTGCCTGGCAGTCATCAACCGCCACTCACATGAGCCGGCCGAGGTGCAGATCGAGGTCGAGGGCGCGGCCGTCGCGGCGCAGGGGCAGGCCTATCAGCTCAACGGCCCCAGCGCGCTCAGCGGCAACTCGGCCGCCAGGCCCAACGTCGTCACGCTGCGAGCGTTGCCTGGCTTCCAGGCCGCCGGCCGCTTCAGCTACACCTTCCCGGCGCACTCGGCCACGGTGCTGGAGCTCTGCCTTACCGGCGCGTAGCTTCACGGGCAGATTACCGGGCCACATGCGGCGCGCCCACCCTAATTCGGACGGGTTTCTGGCCCGGCTTGGCCCCCGACTAGTACTGCAACCGTACTTGTCTGGGAAGGCGCGCGATCCGGGTACAGCGCTTCGCGCATAGCCGGAATGGGACCTTTTGGGGGTCTTTTTGGCGGGTTGGCCAGAGCCGTGGCCGCCCCATGGGCGCAGCGCAACCTCCGCAAGCACAGGTGCCTGTGCGCCCGCGGGCGGCCACGGCTCTGGCCAACCCGCCAAAAAGACCCCTTCCGGGCCAGGGCCGGGAGCCTGCGGAGCGTGTCAGCCGGCAGCTACCCGGATGGCCAGCAGTGGCAGCGGCAAGTACGGTTGTAGTACTGAGGCCGTGTTTTCAAACCCGCCTCTCTGCTTGTCTGCAAACACAACCTGGTCCGTTCAGCCGATGCCGGTGCAGGCGCCTCGCCTCATGACGGCGCCCTGGTTCTGTGATACGCTGGGGATAGGTCTAGAACATCGGTCAAGTATTTCTGCGAGGGCTCCCGGACGGCCGAATCGTCGCCCACCGACGCCCACAAGGGGCTAGGCTACGTCGTCTGTACGAATACTTGACCGATGTCCTGGCGGATGGCGGGCGGGGCGTAGGACGGCAAAGGCTGGCGGCGATGGCAGCCATGGAGCGGGCGCGGGCCGGATGGCCTGGCGATGGGCGCGGCAGGCGGCTCGAGTACCTGCCGGGCCTCGATGGCCTGCGCGCCCTGGCGGTCGTTGCCGTGCTCCTCTATCACAGCGGCCTGCCCTGGATCCCGGGCGGCTTTCTGGGCGTCGAGGTCTTTTTCGTCGTCAGCGGCTACCTGATCACGGCGCTGCTGCTGGCCGAGTGGCGCGCCACCGGGCGCCTGGATTGCCCCGCCTTTTGGCTGCGGCGGGCGCGGCGCCTCCTGCCGGCGCTCTATGTCTGCATCGGGCTGACCCTGGCCGCGGGCGTGGCGCTGATCCCCTCGGAAGTGGTGGGGCTGCGCGGCGACGCAGCTGCGACGGCAGGGTATGTGACCAACTGGTACCTCATCTTCGCCCACAAGCCCTACTTCCAGGCCATGGGCCGGCCTTCGCTGCTGCAGCATCTCTGGTCGCTGGCGGTGGAGGAGCAGTTCTACATCCTCTGGCCGCTGCTGCTGGCCGGCGGGCTGCGGCTGCTGCGCCGGCGCGGCATGCTCTGCGCCACCCTGGTGGGCGCGGCGGCCTCGGCGGCGCTCATGGCCCTGCTCTACCAGCCCCACGGCGACCCTTCGCGCATCTACTATGGCACCGATACGCGGGCGGCAGGGCTGCTCGTGGGCGCGGCGCTGGCCATGACGCTGGCGTGGCAACAGCCCAACGCCCGGCAGGGGCGCGCCTGGGGCCTGGCGCGCGATGCCGCCGGCGCAGGGGCGCTGTTGGGCCTGGGCTGCGCCTGTCTGCGCCTCGATGAGCGGCAGCCCTTTCTCTTTCAGGGCGGCCTGGCCCTGGTGGCCGTGGCGAGTGCCATCGTCATCGTCGCCGCGGCCCAGCCGCAGGGATACCTCGGGCGCATGCTGGGCTGGGCGCCGCTCCGCTGGGTGGGCCTGCGTTCGTACAGTATCTACCTCTGGCACTGGCCGGTCGTTATGCTGACGCGGCCCCGGCTCGACGTGCCACTCGACGGGCCGGCGCTCCTGGCGCTGCGCCTGCTCGTGACCGCAGTGCTGGCCGAGCTCTCCTACCGCTTGGTCGAGCTGCCCATCCGCGGCGGCGCCCTGGGGCGGGCCTGGCGGCGTTGGCGCTCGGCAGTCGGGCCGCAGCGGCGGCGGTTGGGCGCGCGCTGGGTGGCCGCCGCTGCTGCCGTGCTCGCCTTCTCGGCCACCGTCGGCATCTCTGTCGCCGCGGCCCAGCCGCCGCCCGTGCCCTCCTACCTGGCGGTCGAGCGCATCCATGTCGTCCCCAACACAGCGGCGCCGCCGCTGCAGGCCGCCGCTGCCGGCGAATACCGCGCAGTGCCCGGGCCCCAGCCCGAGGCTGTGCTCGACAAGGACCTGTTCTGCTGCGAACCATGCCGCTGCGCGCACCAGCCCACGCCCAGGCCAACGCAGCCGGCCACACCCACGCCTAGCCCCACCCCTGACGCCGCGCCGCCCGGGCCAGCACGTGTCTATGCCATCGGCGACTCGGTGATGCTGGGCGCCGTGGGCGCACTGCAGCGTGCGCTGGGCGACATCGAGATCGACGCGGCGATCAGCCGGCAGTTCTTTGCCGCTACCAACATCCTACGGGCGCGGCGCGCGGCCGGCCTGAGCAGCCCCGTTGTGGTCGTGCATATGGGCAATAACGGCGGCATCACCCGTAGCGAGTTCGACGAGATGATGCAGGCGCTCGCAGGCGTGCAGCGGGTCGTCTTTCTGAGCCTCAAGGTGCCGCGCGAGTGGGAGGGGCCCAACAACGCCATCATCGCTGAAGGCGTCGCGCGCTACCCCAACGCCGTGCTCGTCGATTGGCGCGCCGCCAGCCTCGAACGGCCCGACTACTTTTGGGAGGACGGCATCCACCTGCGGCCGGAGGGCGCCCAGGCCTATGCCGCACTGGTAGCGGCGGCGGTGATGTCTACCCCTTGAATTGTTTCACCTGGGGATGGGCCAGCAGCTTGCCCGCGAGCTGCGCATGGCCCTCGGGCGCACCGCTCACGCGCCAGGTGCAGACCAGCTCTTGGCCCGACTTGACCTGCCTGCGCTCCCTGACCTGCAGGTCACAGGTGGCGATCAGGCGCTCCAGTTCCTCCAGCAGCCCCAGCTCGGCGACCGGGCTTGTGACCTCGTAGGAGCGCGTCTCGCGGAGGTTGTCGATCCACGTCTCGAACTTGGGAAAGACCACGAGGACGAGCAGCACCAGCGCCGTCGCCGTGCCCGCCAGGACGTAGGAGCCCGCGCCGATGCCCAGGCCCAGGGCCGCCGCCAGCCAGATGGTGGCGGCGGTAGTCAGGCCGGCCACGCGCTCGCCCTGGCGCAGGATGGCCCCCGCCCCCAGAAAGCCGACGCCGCTGACGATGTTGGCTGCGATGCGCGCCGGGTCTGAGGCACCGCCCAGCCTGACCGAGAAGAGCGTGAAGAGGGTGGCGCTCAGGCAGATGAAGATGATCGTGCGAAAGCCGGCTGCTTTGTCGCGGTACTCGCGCTCCGCGCCGATCAGGCCGCCGATCAGGATGGCGAGCAAGAGCTTGACGATATCTTCCCAGGGGAGGGTCATGGCTGTCTCCTTGGCGGTGCGGTGTGTCGTGTGCGAGGATAGCCTGTATTGTACGTGATGTCGACGTTCCTGGCAATCGCTCTTGGCCTTCTGGGCACGTCCCAGAAGCAGCAGCAGGGGTATATCCCAGGTGACTGCTCAGCCTGCTGTGCGCGCCGCCTGGCCCGTCATTGCGAGCCGCAGCGAAGCAATCTCCAATGCCCGACGTGGAGATTGCTTCGCTGCGGCTCGCAATGACGGGCTGAGCAGTTGCTATCCCAGAGCCGCCGGGGGCTCGTGAGCCACAAAGGCCACAAAGGGCTATGGGTGCCTCCCTTGCCCCCTTCGTGTCCTTCGTGGTGATCGGCCCCCGTCAGTTGCCGACGATTCTGGGATACACCCCAGCAGCGGCCGGCCTTCAGTGCGACGGGTAGAGGAGCTATGGCACTCTCCGCTACCCCCGCCGAACGCCCCACGCCATTGACGTGCCCACTATCCGCAGTATAATAAAAGTATGTAGCGTTCATCCTCAGCCCAAGAAACCCGGCAGATAGTGAGCGCGGCCGCTCAAGGAGGCACGCAGGATGGTGCGGGATCTGGTCGTCATCCTGGCGGGGTATCTCTTGGGCTCCATTCCTTTCGCCTACCTGGTCGCCAAGGCGCTGGCGCGCAAAGACATCCGCTTCGAGGGCGATGGGAACGTGGGCGCGCGCAACGTGCGTTTCGCGGTCGGGCCGCGTGCAGGATTACTCGTCCTGCTGCTCGACATGGGCAAAGGCGCGGCGGCCTACTGGGTGGCCTATTGCTGGGCCTCGGGCCGCATCGTCCTCTACCTGACCGCCGTGGCGCTGTTCCTGGGCCACGGCTTCCCCATCTGGCTGCGCGGGCGCGGCGGCAAGGGCCTCTCCGCCGCCATTGGCTTTCTCCTGCAGATGTGGCCCTGGTCGATGTTCGGCGCGGCGCTGGTCTTTCTGGTGGCGGGCCGGCTGATCGCGGGCTTCTCCGTCCCCTTTGGCATCGCCAGCGCCGCTTTCTCGCTCTTTACCCTGCTGGAGGGCAGCCGGCCCGAGGATCTGGCGTTCATCGTCTGCTTCCTCGGCCTCGCCGGCATCAAGAAGGCCATCGACCGCCGCCACGAGCGCCAAGTGCAGGCGCGCACCGGCTACGCCGAGGAGCCGCCCCGCTTCCGCTGGACAGGGTAGCCCCACTGGTGGTGAGCCGCCAACCCCGGCTACATGCTCCGCGTTCACCCGGTGCCGACCCTTTTCGGGGGTTTTGGATGGTGCCCGGCGCGGCCCGCCCGCAGGCGGGCCGCGCCGGGCACCATCCAAAACCCCCTCCCCGTTTTGAGCCGGGGCACGGGTAGGCCCCTCATGAACCTGCGCTCTCCAGACTCTCATAGCATAGTTTGACAGCCGGGCCGTGGAGAGTATGATGCGAGAGGCCACTGCCCTTGAGTGGCCTGCATGGAGCCTGAGGTTGTTGCTCACGATAGAGGGGAGGGCCAGGTGGCCCGCAAGGATATGGCGATAGCGGCAAGGCGCCGCCTCTCGCGCCGTGCCTTCCTCAGGGCGGCTGCGCAGGGCCTTGCGGCGCTGGCGGCGCTCTCGGGCTGTGGCGCCCCCAACGACGAGGAGATACCCACTGCGCCACCTGCGAGGAGCTCGACGCCGCCGCCCACGGCGAGCCCCACGCCGCCGCCCGCGCCCACCGCGCCGCCCACGGCGAGCCTGGAGGCACGCATCGGCCAGATGCTCCTCGTCGGTTTCCGCGGCCCGGCGGTGACCCCCAGCGACACGATTGTGCGCGACATTGCCGAGCGGCACCTGGGCGGCGTGGTCCTCTTTGACTATGACGTGCCCTCCGGCCGGCCGCTGCGCAACGTCCAGTCGCCCGAGCAATTGCAGGCGTTGGTGGCCACGCTGCATGAGGCCGCAGAGGAGCCCCTACTGGTGGCCGTCGACCAGGAAGGCGGCCACGTCAGCCGCCTCAACGAGCGGCATGGCTTTCCGGCCACCATGCCGGCCGAGCATCTGGGCCGGTTGGGCGACCTCCAGGTGACGCACGACCAGGCGGGGTCCATGGCCGCGACGCTGGCGGGCATGGGCATCAACCTCAACCTGGCCCCGGTGGTGGACCTGCGCCTGAACCCCGAAAACCCCATCATCGCCCGCTACGAGCGCGCCTTCTCGGCTGACCCGGAGGTCGTTGCGGCGCAGGCGCTCGCGTTCATCGCCGCGCACCACGAGCAGGGCGTGCTGACCACGCTCAAGCACTTTCCCGGCCACGGCAGCTCGCAGGGCGATTCGCACCTGGGCCTGGTCGACGTCACCCATACGTGGTCGCGCGTCGAGCTCGAGCCGTACGCCCGCATCATCGCCGCCGGCGCGGCCGATGCGGTCATGACGGCGCACGTCTTCAACGCCAACCTCGACCCCGAGTGCCCGGCCACCCTCTCGCCGGCCACCATCACGGGCCTGCTGCGCGGCGAGCTCGGCTACGACGGCGTCGTCATCTCCGACGACATGCAGATGGGCGCCATCGCCCAGCAGTACGGCTTTGAAGAGGCCATCCGCCGGGCCATTGCGGCGGGGGTCGATATCCTCGCCTTTTCGAACAACCTGGCCTACGACGAGGCCATCGCCACGCGGGCCGTCGCCGCCATCGTCGGGTTGGTGCGCTCGGGGGCCATCAGCGAGGCCCGCATCGGCGAGTCGTACCAACGCATCCGGCGGCTCAAGAGCCGGCTGCGTGCCGGCTAGTGCGACAACTGCTTGGTGCGGTCCATTGCAGGCTATCCGGGTGGCTGCCGGTTGATCCGCTACGCTCGCGCCCGGCCATGGACCGGAAGGGGGAATTCTCGGCTGGATGGCTGGCCCGTGGCCGCCCGCGGGCGGCCACGGGCCAGCCATCCAGCCGAGAATTCCCCCCCATAAGGGTTCGTTCCGGTCGTGTGCTACGTGCAGGGCACGGAGCGTGAAGCCGGACAGCGGCCCACTACGGATGAGTGCGGTTGTGGCCCTAGGTCCAATACCGTTCAAATAACAGTACTTACGCGGTCGGCGGTCTCGCGCGCGGTAGGACCCCCCACCCCCGCCCCCGGCGCGGGGGCGGGGAGACTGGAGGAATGGGGCCCCTGGCGGGGCAAGGGGTTTGGGCGGGCGCTACGCGCCCGCCCAAACCCCCATACCGAGACCTCCCCCTTCCCGCCGCGGCGGGAAGGGGGGTGGGGGGATGGGAACCCCGCAGTGGCTGGCGCTGTTCCGAGCAACCGCGTAAGTACTGTCAAATAACGGCGCTTCGCCCGTCTCGACGGAGCTGGCGATTGGAAATCGCGCCTGGGAGCCGCCGCAGGCGGCTTCGGGGGCGTCGGAGGGCGATGATTCGGCCGTCTGGGGGCCTTCGCAGGAATACTTGACCGATGTTCTAGGGCACCTGCGTGGGCAATTGCTGGGCAGCCAGGCTCTGGAGCGTCACGGTATCGAGGGCGTCAATCAGCGTGCGCTGGACCTCAGCAAGCGCGGTATGGACGGAGCAGCCGGCGCTCTGGCCGCAGCCCTCGCGCGGGTCGAGGCAGCGGTTGAGGGCGACCGGGCCCTCGATGGCCTCGATGATCTGCCGCAGGGTAATCTCTTCCGGCAGCCGGGCCAGGCTAAAGCCGCCGCGCGCGCCCCGGTGCGAGCGGACCAGGCCAGCCTTGGCCATATCCTGGAAGATCTTGGCCAGGTAGCTCTCAGGGACACCCTGGGCCTCGGCGATCTCGTTGATCAGCACCACCCGCCCGCGTGGCTGGCGAGCCAGGTAGAGGATGCCCAGCGTGCCATAGTCGGCCCCTCTCGTCAACTTCACAGCGCACCTCCCCTATGCCGTCCTGCGTCCACTTCGTGCGATTGGTCACGAACTTCTTGTGTATTTTATCACAAATTCCCCGAGAATTCAAGATGAAGATTCTCTTGCGACACTGAAATGCCCTGCTAAATACGGCAACCGTACTTGGTGCGGGCGGTTGGCGGTGATCCGGGTGGCTGCCGGCTGATCCGCTTCGCTATAGCCCGGCCGTGGCCCAGAGGGGGCATTCTCGGCGGGTTGGCTGACCCGTGGCCGCCCGCGGGCGGCCACGGGTCAGCCAACCCGCCGAGAATGCCCCCCAATAGGGTTCCGTTCCGGCCGATTGCGCAGCGTGAAGCCCGGATAGCAGGCCGCCTCCGACAAGTACGGTTGCAGTATTAGGCCGGCGTTCAGGGCGTAGCGCACTCGGCCGGGTCGCCGCGCAGCTTGTCGAGCCCGTGGGGCAGCGCAGGCAGGATGGTGTGCAGGTTCTCGCAGGCGGCCTTGGGGCTGCCGGGCAGGTTGACGATGAGGGTGCAACTGGCCATGCCAGCCACCGCGCGCGAGAGCATGGCGTGAGGCGTGACGCGCAGGCTGGCGGCGCGCATGGCCTCAGCCAGGCCGGGCGCCTCACGGTCGATCACTGCGCGCGTGGCCTCGGGCGTCACATCGCGCGGGCTAAAGCCGGTGCCGCCGGTGGTCAGGATGAGGTCCAGGCCCTCGGCCACCCAGCGGCGCAGCGCCGCTTCGATCTCGGCGCGCTCGTCGGGCACCACAGCGCGCGCCACGACCTCCGCGCCCGGCAGCCCGGCAATGGCCTCGGCGAGCGCCGGGCCACTGCGATCCTCGCGCTCGCTGCGCGCCCCGCGGTCACTGATGGTCAGGATAGCGACGCGATACATGGTAGTACTCCTTTGTGATACGTGATGCGTAATGCGTGCTGCGTAATGCGTACGTCACTACTCAGCCTGTCATTGCGAGCCGCAGCGAAGCAATCTCCAACGTGGCCGCGACGCGCATGGCTGGGGATTGCTTCGCTGCGGCTCGCAATGACAGGCTGAGCAGTTGCATGCGTACTACGTACTGCGTAACCTGTCTCATAGTGGCATTTGCCGGTCCTGACGACATTACGCATTACGCATTACGTATCACGCCTCCCCCCCGCTTGTGCCCCCGGCGCCTTTCGCCTATACTGGCCGGGTCACACCTAGAAATGGAGCCAGAGATGCCGGAAGAAATCCTCCTTATGGAAGTCGAGCAGGCGCGCCAGGAAATCCTGGCGCAGATGCGCACGCTGGAGCCGGAGCAGGTGCCCCTGCTCGAGGCACTGGGGCGTACGCTGGCCGAAGAGATCGCGGCCGGTGCCGACATTCCACCGTTCGACAACTCGGCGATGGACGGCTATGCTGTGCGCGCCGCCGACGTGGCCGACGCGACCCTCGAGCAGCCGGTGGCGCTGCAGGTCATCGCGACTTTGGCTGCGGGCGAGGCGCCCGGCGTCGCGGTGCAGCCACAGACGGCCATCCGCATCATGACCGGGGCGCCACTGCCGCCCGGCGCCGACGCCGTCGTGCCCTTTGAAGACACCGACGAGGGCTCGGCCGGGGCGGAGCACGGCCGCGTGCGCATCGCCAGTGCCGTGCGCTCGGGCGCCAACGTGCGTCAGGCGGGTGAGGATGTGCGCCGCGGCGAGGTGGTGCTCCGGCCAGGCACGGTGCTGCGCCCTGCCGAGATTGGCCTGCTGGCCTCGCTGGGCCGCCCGCGCGTCGCAGCCACGCGCCGGCCGCGGGTGGCCGTCATCGCCACCGGCGATGAACTGGTCGATATCGATGCGCCGCTGGGGCCGGGCCAGATCCGCAACTCGAACGGCTACGCCAACGCGGCGCAGGTGCTGCGGTACGGCGGCACGCCGCTGCTCCTGCCCATCGCCCGCGATACCATGACCGCCGTCACCGCGCGCATTGAAGAGGGCATTGCCCGCGGGGCCGACCTCTTCCTGACCTCGGGCGGCGTATCGGTGGGCGACTATGACCTGGTCAAGCGGGTCCTGCACGACCTGGGGCAGATCGACTTTTGGCGGGTGCGCATGCAGCCCGGCAAACCGATGGCCTTCGGCGGCATCCGCGGCGTCCCACTCATCGGCCTGCCCGGCAACCCCGTCTCGGCGATGGTCGTTTTCGAGCAGTTCGCGCGGCCGGCCATCTTCAAGATGCTCGGCCGGCGCCGCCTGCGCACGCCCGAGATCGAAGCCACCCTCCTCGACGATGCCAAGGCCTATGCCGACCGCGTGCGCTTTCTGCGCGCCATCGTCACCGTCGACGTCGCCGGCCACTGGACGGCGCGGCTCACCGGCCCCCAGGGCTCGGGCGTCCTCTCCTCCATGGTGCGCGCCAACGGCCTCGCCATCATCCCCAAACACGCCGGCAAGGTCCCTGCTGGCACCAAGGTGTGGGTGCAGATGCTGGAGTGGCCGGAGACGGAGTGACGCGTAAAACGTAAAACGTGATGCGTTCGCGCCAGTGTTGCGTATTGCGTGTTCCGTTGTCGGCAGCGGATAGACGGAACACGCAACTACGGTCACGCATCACGCATCACGCATTACGTTTTACGTGTCACGCATCAATACGGCCTGCGCTCCGCCTCCGCCCCTTCCAGCTCCCACGTGCCGCTCTGGCCGCCAGATTTCTTGAGCAGGCGTAGCGACTCGATGTGCATCGAGCGATCGACAGCCTTGCACATGTCATAGACCGTCAGCGCGGCGACGGAGACGGCGGTGAGCGCCTCCATCTCGGCGCCGGTGCGTGCGGTGACGTGCACCGTCGCCGTGACCTCCACCGCGTTGGCCGCCTCGTCGGGCCGGCACTCGACGGCGACAGAATCCAGCGGTAGGGGGTGGCAGAGCGGGATCAGCTCTGCGGTGCGCTTGGCGGCCATGATACCGGCGAGGCGCGCGGCCGCCAGCACGTCGCCCTTGGGCAGGCCGCCTGTCGCGATCAACGCCAGCGTCTCGGGCTGCATCACCACCCAGCCGCGCGCCACCGCCTCGCGCCGCGTCACCGGCTTTTCCCCCACGTCGACCATGCGCGCCTGGCCGCGCTCGTCCACATGCGTCAGCGACATCGGGCCTCCGTTTCAGCGGTCAGCAGTCAACTTGGGACCATTATAGGCCAGGGCCAGCACGACGGCAATACCTATCGCGACGGCAGGCCCGAGCGAGCGCGAACCCGATGCATCAGCCAGGTGGCTGTTGACATGGCGCCTGCAGCATCCAGGCAGGTTCCCTGATTGTGCGCTAGAGCGCGCCAAGCTCGCCCATGAGCAGCTCCAGGAAGCGGCGCACGAGCAGCGCTTCGCCGGGGGTGTCGCTGTAGCCCATGGTGACAGCCATGCGCCCGCCAAAGGTGCTGACCGTAAGGCCGAGATCAGGGGGATAGTTGGCCGGGCCAAAGACGACCAAGTCGCTCAGCGCGCCCTCGCCGAACGCGGCCAGCCAGGGGTCCACCACGCCCAGGTTCGAGAGCCCCGGGCTGAAGCGGCTGCCCCCCGCGCCCGTTGGCCTAACGGCGACAAAGTGGCCGGCCAGGCGGTGAGCCACGCCAAAGCCGCGCACAAAGGCGAGGTGGAGGAAGAGCATCTGCGCCATCTCGACATGGGTGGCCTTGGCGGCTTCGAGGGCGGCATGCACCTGCTGCAACGTGGCGCTGAAGGGGGCGCTGGGCCGGCGGGTGATGGCCGGGTAGAGGCCGCCCGAGAGGTTACAGATGGCCCCGGCGCGGCCCGAGGGGATGTGGCGCCGCAGGTCCATGGCGACGACCATGGGCAGCGGCACGCCCTGCGGCGGGTCGAGCAGCTCAAACAGCGCGCGGTAGGTGGCGGTGAGCAGCACTGCGGTGACCGTGACGCCCATCTCCTGGCTGTAGGCCCTGATGCCGCGGCTCGCCTCGGGCCCCAGACGGCGCACGGCAAAGGCCGGGCCAGCAGCGTGGCCGGCGTCCGGCCTGCTCCAGGCGAGCGGCCCCTGGCCCGAAAAGTGGCGCACGGCGTGCAGCATCTCGCGCGCGCCCGCCTGCCGCCACACCTGGCTCGGCTGGCGGCTGCCGTGCAGGTTGGGCTGGGGCTGGTAGGTGGGGTCCAGCGCGAGCTCTCGGTAGGTCGAGGCCAGCAGGGTCAGGTACTCCAGCACGCCGCGGCCGTCGGCCACCGCGTGATGCACTTTGACACACAGCGTGTCGTGCTCGGCGCGGAACAGGCGCACCCGCAGCGGCAGGCCCGCCCAGGGGTCGAGCGGCTCGGCCAGGAAGCCGTGCAGCGCGCGCTCGGCGTCGTGCGGCTGCACCGTGGGGCAGAGGGGCTGCGCATCGAGGCCGTCGAGGCGCTCCCAGTAGGGCAGCCAGGGGTCGCCGACAAAGCGACAGCCGAGCACCGGCTCGGCATCGAGCGTCAGACGCACCGCCCGCGCCAGCCGCGCGGCGTCGACGCGCGCAGAGAAGGTGAGCACGCAGCGGATCTGCAGGTCGCTCAGCCTGCCGCCGAGGACCATGGCCTGGTCGCCCGCCGAGGCCGGCAGCCGCCGGGGGATGGCGGGGGCCACGGGTTGTTGAGCCTCGCCCTGCGGCACTACTCCCTCTGGGATCTTTCCAGCCGTAGCGTCACGGGATTATCGGGGTCAGGGCAGGTCACCTCGATGGCATCGCCCTGCCACCAGGGCATGGTGCCGCCGAACTGGAAGGTCTGCAGGTCGGGAAAGATGCTGTGGTAGAAAAAGCCGCAGAGCCCGTTGGGGTCGTGGCAACTGATCGCGAAGGTGTCGCCCTCGTGCAGGCCGGCGCCGCAGTGGCCCTGAATGCGCACCACTGTCGCCACAACCCGGTAGCCAACCCCTGGATCCTTTGCCATGATGATCCTCCCTGGCACTGCCTGGCGGCGCACGCCGAGGAAAGCGGCGCAGATCGCCGGCTGTGACGGCAATTGGGCGAACCACGGATTCAACCCACTATGCATCAGGACCGCCACACCTGTCAAATTGCGGCCGGCGAGTACCTGGTCAGTCTGTCCTTGCGAGTAACCCAGGGTTCGCCGAACCCTGGGTTACTCGCAAGGATCTGTGACATAGCGATGCTTGACTGGCTTGATGTGGACATGGTTCAGCGCCCGAGAGAAGTGAGCCGCGTTGCGGATAGCGCGATCCACATACCGGTACCATACCTGGTGCTGCCCGGTCATTCCATCCGCGAGGTTCCACGCTCTGGAGGTCGTGCCATGCAATCGCTGGAGCGCTGCGCATACGGCACCGAGCGACTCGACGCTCAATAGCAGGTGATAGTGGTTGGGCAAGACCACCCAGGCCGTGACCTCGGCGTTGATGGCGCCCATGGCTGCCAGCAGGCGTGCTTCCAGGTCGGTGCAGCGCTCTGGTTGCGGCATGATGTGCACGTGGTCATAGTTGGTGACTGTGAGCAGGTAACAGGCTTGCCCACGGAACGGATGTGGCGGGGCATGCTAGGGATAGCCGTTTCCCCCGCGCTGCTGGAGCACGTGCTCGCGCGCTTCGGGTGTGAGACGGCGGTATTCGTAGGGCATGAGGCCAAAGCCCTCACTACGAAGGAGGCGCTCCCTTTGTAGTGGCGGCTTGAGCCGCTGGACTGTCAGTGACTGTGCCGGCAATCAGGGCCGATTCCTTGAGCCGGGTGCAGAGCAGCAGCCCCGCGACCATGAGCGCGATGAGGACCACCAGCGGCACCGTCATCGAGCCGTCGGGCGCCTTGAGCCCATCCATGCCAAAGATGAAAACGATGCCCGATATCTGGCCCATGAGCAGCAGCAGGCCGTTGGTGGTGCCCTCTGGCGCGGGGTAGGCCACCTCGGCGCCGTACTGGAAGCCGATGGGGCCAGCGCAGAGGAGGAAGAAGCCCATGACGAACGCCGAGCACAGCGCGAGCCAGTAGCTCGTGGCGAAGGTGAGGCCGGCCAGCCCCAGCGTGGCGCCGGCGAGGGCCAGCACCAGGAAGGGCACACGGCGCCGCGCACGGTCGGAGGCAGCGGGCAGCACCAGCGCGCCGACGATGCCGCCGCCGATCATCAGGCCGCCGATGATGCCGGCCTGGGTGATGGAAAAGCCGCGCGGCCGCACGATGTCTTCGATCCAGGTGGTGACGCTGTTGAACACGCCGAGGCCCACGAAAAAGATCGCCATGAGCAGGGCAAAGTCGCGCGTGCGCAGGGTCTGCTTCAGGCCGTCGAAGACCAGCGAGCGCGCCTCCTGATCCGGAGGGCAGGGCGGCGTGGGCGGGCGCTCCCTGGCGAGGGCCACGAAGACCAGCGCGGCGATCAGCGACACCACCCCGTAGATCATGAGCATGCCGGCGATGCCCTGGAGCACCGTCAGGTAGGGCGTGAGCGCCAGCCCCACGATGAGGCCCAGGTAGATGGCCAACGAGCCCAGGCCCGAGGCGGTCGCCCGCTCGCTGATGGGGAACCAGCGCGCGGCCACCTTGGTCACGGCGTTGAGGATGAACGGCTGGCCAACGGCGATGCCAATCTGGGCGACGAGCACCAGGGTGTAACTCGACGCCGCGAGGCCGCGCAGCAGGCCAAAGATGCCGGTGAGCGCGGCGCCGATGCCCACGGCAATGCGGATGCCGTAGGTGTCGATGACCCACGAGGCCGGGATGGAGACGACGATGTAGACGATCATAAAGCTCATCGAAAGCAGGCCGATGCTGAGGTCCGAGACGCCATAGTACCTGGCGGCGTCGCCGGTGATGGAGGCGAAGGTGATCCACAAGAGTTGGTTGACGACGACGGCGGCCATGTAGGCGAGGAACACGACCCAACGGTAGCGGTAGACCTGGAAACGGGGCTCTTCCACCGGGTAACCCTCCCATGGAGACAGGTGCGGGGAAGGCGTGGCGCCCTCCCCGGGCGGAATACACCACGGGCCACGAACTGATGCGCACCGGAAATGACGCACGATAGCCACTCTCATCATTGTGGCCCAAATCCATCCAGCGTCAAGTGCGAGGAGGCATGCTCCTCCAAATCTGCCGGCGACCGGGCTGCTTGCTTCGCGCCCGGTACGGGTCCCTATAGGGGGTGTTGGCAGGCTGGCGGGGGTTGTCCGGCGCCCCGCAGGGCGCCGGACACCCCCCGCCAGCCTGCCAACACCCCATCCGGGCTGGGGCCGGGTCGGTGCGGAGCGTGATGGCCGGCTGCGACCAGGATCATCGGCAGTTCTGGGACATACCCTGTCAGGATTGGCCACTTGGTGCGGGTGGTAAAGTGCGTATACTGAAGGCAATGCGTCGTCCAGTCGGGTGCCGGCGCGTGCCGGCCGGTGAAGCGACCTGGGAGGGACTCGATGAAGCCTTCACGCTATCGCTGGTTCGTGTTCGCCGTCTTCTTCGTCTTTGTGCTGCTGCATCAGGCCGACAAGCTGCTGATCGGCCCCTTGACCACGCCCATCATGAACGAGTTCGGCATCGACGAAGCGCAGATGGGGTTGGTCTCCTCCGCTGCGGTGGCCGTGGGTGCCATCCTCTACCCGGTGTGGGGCTACCTCTACGACCGCTTTGCCCGCGCCAAGCTGCTGGCGCTGGCGGCCTTCATCTGGGGCTCCACTACCTGGCTCAGCGCGGTGGCGCGCAGCTTTCCGGCTTTCATGATCACCCGCGCCTCCACCGGCATCGACGACTCGAGCTACCCCGGCCTCTACAACCTCGTCGCCGACTATTTCGAGCGGGGGATCCGCAGCAAGGTCAACGGCCTGCTGCAGGTCGCCATGCCGCTGGGCTACCTCATCGGCATGCTGCTGGCCATGCTGCTGGGCGGCGCCGTCGGCTGGCGCGGCGTCTTCTACATCACCGGGTCGCTGGGCATCGTCGTGGCGGCGGCCATCTTCTTTGGCGTCAGGGAGCCCAAGCGCGGCTCCACCGAGCCCGAGCTGCAGGCCGCGGCGCAAGTGACGGAGCATCGCTTCAGTTGGAAGGTGGCGCTGGGCCTGCTGCGCAATCGCACCCTGCTCTTGGTCATCGGCAACGGCTTCTTCGGCCAGTTCCCCTGGCAGGTGGTGACCTTCTGGTTCTTCCGCTACCTCGAGACGGAGCGCGGTTACAACTCGGGCGAGGTGCTCATCACCATGGTGCTGGCGGTGCTGGTGATGGCCGCAGGATACCCCGTAGGCGGCGCCCTGGGCGACTATTTCTTCAAGCGCAGCCTGCGCGGCCGGCTCCTCGTCAGCGCGGTGGGCGTCATCCTCGGGGCGGTGCTGCTGGCGGTGACCCTCGGCCTGCCCTTCGACGCCAAGGTCCCCTTTGCCCTGCTGATGTGCCTGACGGCGCTCTTTATGCCCTTTGCCGCGCCCAATGTGACCTCGACCGTCTTTGACGTGACCCCGCCCGAGGTCCGCAGCACCGCGCACGCTGTGGAGAACTTTTGCGAGCTGATCGGCTCGTCGCTGGCCCCCATGCTCGCGGGCCTGATCGCCGTGCGCGCGTCGCTCGGCCAGGCCATCCTCTACATCTGCGTGAGCACCTGGTTCGTCTGCTTTATCTTCCTGCTGCTGGCCGCCTTTGCCGCGCCGCGCGATATCATGGCCCTGCGCAGGCAGTTGCAGCAGCGCGCCGAGCTGGAGGGGGCAGGCGAGGCCGGCTGAACGCCCGGCGCATGCGTTGGGTGCGTTCAGGCCCGGCAGGTGTGCCTATGACTGAAGCCCTGGCAAGAGAACACAAAGAATATGCCCTGCGCCTGATGCAGATCGCCAGCTCGGTGGCCGCGCAGCTCGATCTGGACCCGTTGCTGCAACAGATTGTCGACGCGGCGGCAGACCTGGTGGGCGCCGAACTGGGGGGCATCCTGGTCCTCGACCGGGATGACGCCACGCGCTATGAGCTGTTGCGCGTCCACGGCTGGCATGCCGCAAGCGATCTGCCTCAGCCGCAGGGGCGCGGCATTCTGAGCCTGCCACACAAGGAGGGGCGCCCCCTGCGCCTGACCCGGGTCGATGGGCACCCGGCCAGCGTTGGCGTCCCCGTGGGGCATCCGGCGATCGGCCCCTTCCTGGGGGTTCCCCTGCGCTTCCGCAAGCAGGTATTGGGCAGCCTCTTCGTGGGCCAGCATCCGGGGCAACCCTCTTTCACTGCTGATGATGAGCAGCTCTTGACTGGCCTGGCCGACCTGGCGTCGGTGGCGATCGAGAACGCCCACCTGTATCGCAAGGCCGAACAGATGGCGCGCATGCAGGAACGGGAACGCCTGGCCCACGACCTGCACGACACCGTGGCTCAACTCTTCTACAGCATCGGCATGGAAGCAGCGCAAGGGCTGGAGGAGCTGAGCGCCGAGCGCCCACCCCTGGGGCAGTTGGAGGCCATTGGCCACATGGCGGCCCTGGGAAGCATGGAAGTGCGCAGCGCGATCTTCGCTCTGGCCAACGATCTGCGTCAGGAGGACCTGCGCTACGTGCTACAGACGCTGGTAGAGGAGTTTCAAGAAGCTACCGGCATCGAGGCTTGCCTGGTGCTGCCGCCAGGGCTGGCGGTGGCCGAGGGCCGGGCGCGCAATGCGGCAGCGCGAGTGGTGCAAGAAGGGCTATCGAATGTGCGCAAGCATGCCCAGGCGACGATGGTCCTCGTCAACCTGGCGAGCAGTGATCGCCTGCTGACGGTCACCCTGCAGGACAATGGCAGCGGCATACCCCCAGCGCGCCTGGCCGGGGTGATGCACGGCCGCGGCTATCATGCCGGGCTGCTGACCCTCAGCCGGATGCTGGAGCGGATTGGCGGACGTCTGAGCCTGGCCAACGGTGAAGAGGGAGGGCTGCTGCTCCGGGCTGAGATCCCGCTGCCCGACGCCGGAGACGAGGACCGATGATCCGCATCGCCATCATCGACGATCACGAGATCGTGCGCCGGGGCATCTCTGCGGTCCTGAGCAAGGATGCAGGGCTCACGGTCGTCGGCGAGGCCGCAGACGGCCAGGAAGCGCTGCGCATCATCCGCAAGACCCGGCCCGACGTGGCCCTGGTCGACGTCAGGCTGCCGGGGATCAGTGGCATCGAGCTCTGCTACCACATCCAGCGCGAATCGCCCCAGACCCAGGTGCTGATCTTGACCGCCTATCTGGACGACAACGTGGTGCGTGAGTGCATCCGGGCCGGGGCCGGCGGGTTTGTGTTGAAGGATGTGGCCGGCGCCGATCTCTTGCAGAGCATCCGCGAATTGGTGCAAGGCAGATCGCCGATGGACTCCCGAGCGACAAGGATGATGATGCAGTGGATGCAGAGCGGATCCCAGGCCCAGACGCAGCCGCGGCTGACGCTGCGCGATATCGATATCCTGCGCCTGATCGCCAAGGGACTGACCAATCGGGAGATCGGCCAGCGCCTCGGCCTGAGTGAGAACACCATCAAGTCCTACATCCAAGAGCTCTATCAAAAGCTCGATGCCCACAGCCGCATCGAAGTGGTGATGCGGGCGACCAAGGGGGGTATTCTGTAGCCGCACTGAAGCATGCGGCCACACGGAGCGCAACATACCCGTTCGGAGGGCAGAAAGGCCCTCCGAACGGGTATGTTTTTTGCGCATCGTTCGTGCTATCATGGTGGAGGTGGCTGCTGTGCATTCGGTCTGATCCTCGCGCACTGGTGAGCGACGAGACGACGCGCTGCCGGTTCACAAGGAGGTGCATTGCATGAAGACGGTGTTCGTAAACCCCGAGCGATGTATCGGCTGCAAACAGTGCGAGATGGCTTGTGCGGTTGAGCACTCGCAGAGCAAGAGCCTGCAGCAGGCAGTGCTCGAAACACCTACCCCACGAAAGCGCATCCACGTGGCCCCCGGCCTCTACCTGAACAGCTCCTTCCCCAACAAGTGCCGTCATTGCGACCCGGCCCCCTGCCGCGCCGTGTGCCCCACCGGGGCCATCTGGCGCGACGGCGGCCAAGGCACGATCGTCTTTGACGGCAACAAGTGCATCGCCTGCGCCATGTGCGCCATGGTCTGCCCTTTCGATGTGATCGTCTTCCATCCCGCGCCGGCCCTGCTGCGCGAGCGAGCCGTCGCCCTCAAGTGCGATCACTGCCCCGACCGCGTCGCGGCCGGCAGGCTGCCGGCGTGCGTCGAGGCCTGCAAGGTGGGTGCGCTCGAGTTCGGCGAGATCAACGAGTTGGTCAAGTCGGCCGGCAGGCGGCTGGCGGTGGCCATATCGGTGGCAGTTGGCGAGCAACCTGAGGCGGCCCCGCTTCCGGCCAACGTGCAAGCCTGGCGGGACCTGGGCAAGTCGATCAGTCAGACAGGAAGGGAGTAGCAAGATGACGATGCAAGACCGTGCAGCCAAGCGCTCCTTGGACCCAGCGACGCAGCAGATGCTGCGCTTGGCGGCTGAGAGAGGGTACGAGACGACCTGGGAACGGCTCGAAGCCCAGCAGCCCCAGTGTGGCTATGGCGAGCTGGGGGTCTGCTGCCGCCACTGCACCATGGGCCCCTGCCGCATCGATCCCTTTGGCGACAGCGGTCCGCAGAAAGGGGTCTGTGGGGCCACGGCCGACACTATCGTGGCCCGCGGCCTGCTGCGCATGATCGCAGCCGGCGCGGCGGCCCACTCGGACCACGGCCGCGATATTGCCCACACGCTGTTGCTCACGGCCCAGGGCAAGGGCGGCGGCTATGAGATCAAGGATGAAGCCAAACTGCACGCCCTGGCCGCCGAGTATGGCATTGCCACGGAGGGGCGGACCAAGGAAGATATCGCCTTGGACCTGGCCCGAGCCGCCTACGCCGAGTTCGGCAACCAGGAAGGGCCCATTCTCTTCACCCGCCGTGCCCCGGCCAAGCGGGTGGCGCTATGGCAGACGCTGGGCATCGAGCCACGGGGCGTGGACCGCGAGATCGTCGAGAGCATGCATCGCACGCACATCGGCGTGGACAACGACCCGGTGAACCTGATCCTGCATGGCCTGCGCACCTCCATCGCCGACGGCTGGGGCGGCTCGATGATCGCGACCGAGCTGTCGGACGTGCTCTTTGGCACGCCTAGGCCGGTGCAGTCGCAGGCCAACCTGGGGGTGCTCAAAGACGATCAGGTCAACATCATCCTGCACGGTCACGAGCCCACCCTCTCAGAGATGATCGTGGCTGCCGCCCAGGATGCGGAGATGCTGGCCCTGGCGCAGCAGCAGGGAGCAGCAGGCATCAACGTGGCCGGCATGTGCTGCACCGGCAACGAAATCCTGATGCGACACGGCATCCCGGTTGCGGGCAACTTTTTGCAGCAAGAGCTGGCGCTCATCACCGGGGCCGTGGAAGCCATGATCGTCGACGTGCAGTGCGTCTTCCCGGCGTTGCCCGAGCTGGCCGCTTGCTTCCACACCAAGATCATCTCCACGTCGCCCAAAGCCAAATTCCCAGGCGCCACGCACATCGAGTTCCACGAAGAGCGGGCCTACGAGATCGCCAAGGGCATCGTGCGCGAAGCGGTGCTGAACTATGCCAACCGCAAGGCGGCCCTGGTCAACATCCCCCGCGACAAGACCGAGTGCATGGTCGGCTTTAGCGTCGAGGCCATCGTCGCGGCGCTGGGCGGCACGCTGGACCCGCTGCTCGGTGCGGTCAAGAGCGGGGCTATCCGCGGCATTGCCGGCGTGGTGGGCTGCAACAACCCCAAGGTGCGCCACGACTATGGGCACATCACGCTGGTGAAGGAGTTGATCAAGAACGACGTGCTGGTGGTGAACACCGGCTGCAACGCCATCGCCTGTGCCAAGGCCGGGCTGCTGCAGCCCGAGGCGGCCGAGTTGGCGGGCGCGGGGCTGCAGGGGGTGTGCCGGGCGCTGGGCATTCCGCCCGTGTTGCACATGGGGTCGTGCGTCGATATCAGCCGCATCCTGGTCGCCTGCGCAGCCATCGCCAACGCCCTGGGCGTAGATATCAGCGACCTGCCCGTGGCCGGTGCCGCGCCCGAGTGGATGAGCGAAAAGGCGGTATCGATCGGCGCCTATGTCGTCTCCTCGGGCATCTACACCGTGCTGGGCGTGGCTCCGCCGGTGCTGGGCGGCCCGGCCGTGACGCAGTTGCTCACGGCCGGCGCAGAAGGGGTGGTGGGCGCCATGTTTGCCGTCGAGCCCGACCCAGAGAAAGCGGCCGCCTTGATCCTCCAACACATCCAGAAAAAGCGGGCAGCGCTGGGCCTGGGGTAGGGGGCCTTTCCTGCCCGCCAGACCCACTGGAGGAGGGACGTCATGAGAATCGTCATCGTCGGCGCCGGCCCCGCGGGCGTCACCGTTGCCGAGACGCTGCGCGAACACGACAGCCAGGCCGAAATCGTGATGCTCACCGACGAGCCGTACCCACCCTACTCGCCGCCGGCCATGGTGACCTACTTTGAAACCGGCGAGCCGGTCCACTTTTGGCGAGGCCAGGATCTGGCCGAGCGTCTGCGCCTCGTCTACTGGCGGGGCACACGGGTGGCGGGCGTCGAGCCTGCGGCGCACAGGGTACGGCTGCAGGGTGGCGAGGTGCTGGCCTACGACAGGTTGGTCATCGCCAGCGGCGGGCGGCTCTATGCGCCGCTCGCCGGCGCCGACAAGCCGGGCGTCTACAACTTCAAGTCACTCAGCGCGGCCGAAGAGCTGCTGGCGCGCGTGCGCAGCGGTCAGGCCACGACGGCGCTGGTGGTGGGTGCGGGCTTTATCGGCGTCGAAATCGGCCTGCTCCTGGCCGACATGGGCCTCGCTGTGACGCAGCTCGTCCGCTCGCGGGTGATGCGCTCGATGCTCGACAGCGAGACATCGGCGCTGGTGCTGGCCATGATGCAGGAGCGGGGCATCCATGTGCTGCGTGGCGATGAGGCCGATGCGGTGGCCTTCTTGGGTGAGCCGCGGGCCGAGGCCGTCGAGCTGCGTTCCGGCGCCAGGCTGGCTGCCGACCTGCTCGTCGCCGCCACCGGCCTGCGGCCGAATATCGAGTTCCTGGCCGGCTCGGGCATCGAGACAACGGTGGGCGTGATCGTCGATGACCACCTGCGCACCAGCGACCCCGATATCTATGCTGCCGGCGACGTGGCCGAGACCAAGGACCGCTTCACCGGCGAACGCCAGGTGCACGCCATCTTTCCCAACGCGGTCGAGCAGGGCCGAGTGGTGGGCCTCAACCTGCTGGGCAGGGATGTCGCCTACCAGGGCGCGGGTAATATGAACAGCCTCAAGCACCTCGGCCTGCCGGTCATGGCCGTGGGTCGGATGGAGGGCGAGGAGCTGCGCGCCGGCCACAAGGGCACGCTGCGCAAGCTCTATCTGCAGGGTGGCCGGATCATCGGCTTTCGTCTGGTGGGGGATATCAGTTGCGCCGGCGTCTACCTCAGCTTGATGAACCGGCGCGAGGACGTGAGGGCGCTACGACACCGGCTCCTGGAGCCCGACTTTGGCGTGCACATGCTTGCACCAGAGTGAGTGGGGAGACGGGGTCGTCACAACCCAGGGCGCAGGCTGATCCGAGCCACTGGCAGGTCCGTTCGTAGTGCGAGAGGGCGGGTGGCGGGGGCAACCTGGCGCAACTGCGCCAGGTTGCCCCCGCCACCCGCCCTCTCGCACTACACTACAAGCATGAGCGACGAGACACCTGACAGGTCTCCGGAGACCTGTCAGGTGTCTCGTCGCCATGTGGCAAGGGCTACCTCTGGATGTGCGTGTCTCTGCCGCGGTTGCCACGGCAGATGTTGCCCTCGAGCACAGGGTGAGCGGTCGATGGCACATAGAGGCCATCTTCACCATTGTTGATGAGCTGGTTGCCGCGTGCCACGCCTCCAGCGGTCGCTCTGTATCCGATGCCATCTTGCCCATTCTGCTGGCAGGTATTGCCTTCCAGAATCGGTTGCGCCTGATTGCCTACGTAGACGCCCTGCATCTGATTGCCGCTACAGGTATTGCGGCGCGCCGTGCCGCCCGCGTCGCCATAGTAGGCGATGCCGGCCTCGCGGTTCTGTTGGCAAACGTTCGCTTCGAGCAGGGGCCGCGCCTGCCCGGCCACCGAGATGCCGTCCTTCAGGTTCTCGCAACAGGTGTTTCGCCGGGCCGTGCCACCCGAGCTGCCTCCAAAGGCGATGCCCTTTTGCGAGTTGCGCCGGCAGGTGTTGGCCTCCAACGTCGGCTGAGCCTGCTCGCCCACGCAGATGCCCTGCTGCTCGTTCATACTGCAGACGTTCTGGCGCGCCGTGCCACCCGCATGGCCAAAGTAGGCAATGCCTGAGTCCTTGTTCCGCTGGCAGGAGTTGGCCTCCAACAGCGGCTGCGCCTGGTCTCCCAGGTAGATGCCGTAGAGGCCGTTCTCGCAACACAAGTTCTGGCGGGCGGCGCCGCCGGCGCTGCCATAGAAGGAGAGGCCACTCTGCTTGTTCCCCTGGCAGGTATTGGCCTCCAATGTGGGCTGAGCCTGCTCAGACACGCACATGCCCTGCAGCTCGTTTCCGCTGCAGGTGTTTTGGCGAGCCGTGCCGCCCGAGCTGCCGGAGTGGAAGATGCCTGCTGCCTTGTTCCCCTGGCAGGTGTTGGCCTCCAGCACCGGCTCAGCCTGGCCGCCCACGTAGACGCCCTGCAGTTGGTTGCCGCTGCAGGAATTGCGGCGCGCCGTGCCGCTGGCGCTGCCGTAGTAGCCGATGCCGGCCTCTTTGTTCTGCCGGCAGATGTTCGCCTCCAGCAGGGGCTGCGCCTGTCCGCTTACGCTAATGCCATCTTTTCTATTCTCGCTGCAGGTGTTCTGGCCGGCGCTGCCGCCCGAGCTGTCGCAGTAGTAGATGCCCGATCCCTTGTTGCGCTCGCAGGTGTTGGCCTCCAGTGCCGGCCCTGTCTGACCGCCCGCGTAGATGCCCTGGAGTTCGTTCTCGCAGCACAAGTTCTGACGAGCGGCGCCGCCGGCGCCATCCAGGTAGGAGATGCCACTCTGCTTGTTCCCCTGGCAGGTGTTGCCCTCCAGTACCGGTTGAGCCTGACCGCCCACATAGATGCCCTGCTGCTCATTCTCGCTGCTGGTGTTCTGACGAGCGACGCCGCCGGCGCCTTCCAGGTAGGCGATGCCTGCCTGCTTGTTGCGCTGGCACACGTTGCCCTCCAGCGCCGGCTGAGCCTGGCCGTTCAGCACAATGCCGTACGTGCCGTTCTCGTAGCAGGTGTTCTGACGAGCGACGCCGCCGGCGCCTTCCAGGTAGGCGATGCCTGACAGGTTGTTGCGCTGGCACACGTTGGCCTCCAGCGCCGGCTGGGCCTGGCCGTCCAGCAGAATGCCGTACGTGCCGTTCTCGTAGCAGGTGTTCTGGCAGACCAGGCCGGTGGCTTTGCCACGACAGGCGAGGCCGGCCTGGTTGTTGCCCCGGCAGGTATTCCCCTCAAGGAGCACTTCTTGCTCAGCGCGTACCACGATGCCAAAGCCGTTCCCTTCGGCGATGCAGCCGCTGACCCGTCCCTCGACGCCGCTGCCCAGCCACAGGCCGGTCCCAGACGACTTGTCGCTGTGGGCCGCTCCGCTG
Source organism: Chloroflexota bacterium (assembly GCA_029553955.1). GTDB lineage: Bacteria > Chloroflexota > Anaerolineae > SpSt-313 > SpSt-313 > JAKPJZ01. The sequence goes on along the minus strand of JAKPJZ010000239.1, from coordinate 16,084 downwards.
AAGCGACAGCGCTCGATCTGCACCTGGCCGGCATGCACACTCATCACATTCACAGGATCACCGGTAAGCGAGCCCTCCAGGCGGAACCCGAGATCGTAGGCCGCCAGCAGGCCCTGCGCCTCAAAGCGCAGCAATTCGGTGCCCTGCTCGGCGACGATCTCGGTGTTGTCCATCCCGTCGCCCACCAAGGTCACGGCGCGCTGCAGCACCAGGCCACGCTGCAGCGTGTGCGTTCCGCGCCGCAGTTGGATTGTGGCCCCCTCCTTGGCCGCGGCGAGCGCTTCTCCCAGGGTCAGGTGGGTGCCACTGCCATCGCCGGCCACGACGAGGGCATCGGCGGGGATTGCCGGCCGCGAGCCGCCGCCCCCGGCGCTACTCCACTGCGCCACCAAGGGAATCTCGACCGTCTCGGCAGCGCTTACGAGCTTGATGCTGCTCCACAGCAGGCCGGCGGCCAGCGGCTTGGCCTCGACCCTGATGCGAGTCTCCTGCGCACCGAACTGCTGCGGCGTCACCTGCACCTGATCGCTCTGGGCGACGATGCTGCCCGGCCCGCCCGACACCACAAACTCGGCAACGGCGCTTTGCCCCGCCGGCAGTGTGCCCAGGTCCAGGCTCGCCACGCTGCAGGTCAGGCGCGCAGCGGGCGCAGCCGTGGCAGCGGCTGCAGCGCCGGGGGTCGGCGGGCTGGCGGCGCTGCTGATCTCGCCCACGGCGAGCAACACCGAGGCCTCTGGCAGCCCGCGCTGCTTGAGCGCCTCTACCACGGCCACGCGCAGCTCTGGCTTTTGCTGCAGCGAGCGCAGCAGCTTGGCCCAGCGCATCAACTCGGACACCGCCCTGGTGCTCGGCTCGACGTCAGCGCCCAGCAAGAGGACCTCGATCGTCGCCTCATCCAGAGTAGGGCTCGACGCCGCTACCCGGGCCAGGCTGCCCAGGAGCGGCACGAGCTGCTGCATCTCCTGGCTCGTCAGTCTTGTGTCCATGGTCTGCCCCCCGCATGACAGCGGCCAGTGAACCGTTCTGCTATTCGATGATGCGAGCCAAGCGCTTGCCGTGGCCAAAGCCCAGCAACACACCGCGGCGGAGGGCTACCGACTCGCCTCGCCGCACCAGTCCGCTTCCTCCGGCGATGAGCATCCAGGCTGTGTCGCTGTGATTGATCAGGCGGTATACGTTTCCCCGAGTATCCCACGCCACCTGGCCGATAACGGGCACGCCGCGGCGCGTGAACGGTGGCAGCCGCCCTGGCTCTGTCAGATCGGCAAAGAGAGGATAGCCGTTGCCCAGGATCACGGGACGGACAGGCACAAACGTCCCCTTGGCGCGTTCTTCGAGCAGCTCCAGCAGGATGGGGAAGGGTGCGCGCATGCCCGTGCCGCAGAAGGGACACTGACGGCGAGGCGCCGGTTGCACCGAGTAGGGGTAGAAGAACGACTGGTGGCAGGTAGCACACACCGCCAGCAGATCGTAGGCTTCTGCCAGCGCCCGCTCCCAGGCCGGCGCCTGGGGGCGTTTGGCCGGATCGCGCAACCCTGCGATGAGCGCCTGTTCCGCGAGCTTTTGCAGCTCTGGCGTCAGCACCTTGTAGGAGAGGGCGCCGCGGCGGTAGAGGGGGGTGCCGATAGTGGGCACCCAGTTGCGCCGGTCCGTCGGGTTTTCGCTGAAGCAGGCATACTCTCCGAACCCGAGCCAATCGTCGCGCAGCGGGTCATCAGGATCGTAGCACTGTTGGCTCATCATCACATTGCGCAGAAGGAGGATCCACAGCACCAATACAGCCAGGCTGTGCCGATCGGTAAGCTCGTCGGGCCTGGCACGCCCCATGAGCACTTCGGGCGCGATGAACCCTGGCATGCCCATGACCTGTGGCGGGGTGAAGCCTTTGACGACCAGGCCATCGAGGTCGATCAGCACCACCTCACCAGATACCGGATTGGCCAAAAAGTTCTTGAAATGCACATCGGCGTGAGCCATGCCCTTCCCGTGGATGGTGCGGACCGCGGCAGCCGTGCCCCGCGCCATCTTGACGTACTCGAGCCAGCTCCGGCCCATCTGAAACTGTTCGGCGGCATCCACGGGGCTGTAGATGAACCTGTAGAGCGGGGCATGCGACGATGGGACACGCCGCGTAACCACGCCGACGGTCGAGGTGCCGTTGACCTTGTCCACAATGCCGAGGGGCCAGGCAAGGTACTGCTCATCATCTCCCAGGTTCCGCCCCAGGTCGATCACATATTGCAGGAGCTTGCGTTTATCGGGTGGAGGGCGGTGATAGGTCTTCACGACGTAACCGCCGTCGGCGCTGAAATAGACGACCCCCTCACCCCCCTGATGTGCCGGTTGATCGCTCACTGTGATTTGCCCCGGCAGGTTCCGCCCCCCCGGAAGCAGGGTTACTGTCGCCATCGGCGTTTCCCATCCTTGTGATCACCACGAGCGTGCGGTCATCCCAGCTCCCTTTGACATGGTAGGTCGCCAGCCAGTTCAGCATACCGCTGGCGGCCTGAGCAGGGCTGGGCGAGCAGAGTAGATTGTGCCTGACGGCCTGCGCCCAATTCTGCAGCGCCCCGGTGTCGGCCGAGTACAGCAGATCGCCAGAGAGGCCATCGGTCATCACAAACACAGCCAGCAAGCGATCGGCATCCGGCTGTTCGACCAGTTGGGGCGTGTAGTATTTGAGGAAATCGGGGCGGCTGATGGTGTAGGTGGCTTGGGGGTCCTCGGTATCTACAGCCTCGACGAGCCGGCGCACGTTGCCACGCGCCGTCAGCCCCATAATGGCGCCATCCCCAATCTGCCCAACCACGCCAGTGCCGGTCTCAAGGTTGAGCAGCAGGGCCAGCGCGGTGCAGCTCAGGTCCGCCAGATCGACCCCCAGGCTGTGAGCGTGTTCGCGCAGGCCGGCGTGGGTGCCCTCGAATGCGCGGCGCATCACGTCGCTGGCCGCGGGCACCCCGAGGGCGCTGCTCGAGCGCGAGGTCTCATCGGCCGGCGCGCCGGCCCGGCTGGCAGAACCCGCCACAGGCTGGGTGCCGGCCACTGCTGACAGCGTCGGGAGCCACCAGCCCGTCGAAGCCGCCTGCCTCATGATGGGGGGCGTCACGTCAACGAGAGTCTCGGGGCTTGGCGCGCCCATCACCCGGCGGCCCCATTCGGTCAAGCCCGCTGCCAGCGCGAGCGCGCCGTGCTCGGAAGCACGGACCCGCGACATGCGCAGGACCCCTTCATCAACGTGGGCGGGCGGCGCCGTATCCGTGGGCATGGACGCGTGCACACCCGATCGGGATGCAGACCGGTCCCCCTTCAGCGGCGGAGCCAGCGGCCGCAGGAGCAGGGCGGTCATGGCCTCAACCACGTAGGTGGCGCCGTAGCGCGAGAGGGGTCGCGAACCGACACCGTCGGAGGCCGCGGCGGCCAGCCAAGGCCCCATACAGCGCACCGCGAACGCGTCATCCCTGGGCAGCCCACGCGCCAGGTGAATCTGGCCGACGGCGCTGGCGCCCACGACCAGGTATGACCCCACCTGGGCATGGCTGGCGAGCCACGCCGAGTGCGTATCTCCGGAAAGGCGCAGGCTCCGATCACCTATGACAAAGCCACTCATGTCTTTGCGCCTTTCAGGGGACGCGGTACAGATCGGAAGCGGGCGGCGGCCCCCCCGCTGCACGCAAAGTATCATCCAGGCTGGCGCCTGGCTGTACGGAACTGACGATGCTCGCGGTGATATATTGGAACAATGCGGCAAAGGCCGCTTGGCTGGTGCCCATCTTGAAGGCTGTACCGGTGCTGATCTCTTTGAGCGTGCCATCGTCCACATTGGGGCCACAGCCAACCGACACGATGAGGCTGGGCTTGAGCTTGCCCTTGGGCCGGTTGGTGACCGCATCACGGGCCGGACGCCAAAGCGCGTCGGACGTGTAGCCCTCTTCATTGGTCGGGCTACCGTCGGTGAGCACAAAGACCACCGGCCTGAAGTCTCCCTTCTGCCCGCCAACTACCCCCCTGGTCACGTCCCGATCCATCGATGCCACCAGGACCTTGAAGGCCAGGTCCAACCGCGTGACTCCAGAAGCCACCAGAGCCGGCGGCTGGAACTCGGCGATAGGCACCAGACCACCCGTGACCAACTGCGCATCGCTGGCGAAGGTAATGACGCCCACCTTGACCACATCGCGGGCGAACTGGTCGCGACTTGTCTCGTTCTGGAACTGTCCCAGGCCTTCGTGCACAGACTGGATGGGCGCGCCTTCCATGCTGCTCGATGTGTCGAGGAGCAGATAGACCGGAAGACATCTGGTTCCGCCTGCCGGTTGGACTGCTCCCCACTCGGGAACGTTGCTCTGCATCGCCATCGTGTCTCCTCCCATCACAACGACAGACCTGATTATGGTGAACGAGCCCCGACAACCACAGCGCTGAGAGCCGAGCTGAAGAGTCGCGTAGCCTAGTAGTCTGCCGCACTGATTCTGATGGGCTACGACGCCATGCCGCCTGTGGCGGCTAAGGGGGGCCATGCTACGACTTTTCGCATGGGCTCTTGGTCTGATGCATAGTGTACGCAAGGGAGGAAGAAAATGCAAGTGTGGTGGGGAAGCAGTCAATATCTGCAGATTCTTGCACAGAGGGGAGTGCTGCTAGTATAATGGACCCGTCAGAATGAGAGGGCATAGTGGTTCGCCGCATTGATCTTGATGGCCTCCTCCGGCGCCCACAAAGGGCTCGGCTATGCCCGTCACGATCAATGCGGCGAACCAATAGCACAAAACCACATGGCAACCATGGACGAGCATGGTGGCCGGCCAGACAGGCATTGAGGTGACGGTGTTCGAGCTCTTGACGGTCATCGGCGGCCTGGCGCTGTTCCTGTTCGGCGTCAGGATGCTCAGCCAGGGCATGGAGCAACTGGCGGGCGGCAAGATCCAGCAGTGGCTTGACCGGGCCACCAGCCACCCCATCAAAGGGGCGGCCTTTGGGGCCACGGCCACAGCGATCGTCCAGAGCAGCGGCCTGCTCATGGTGACGATGATGGGCTTGATCAACGCCAACCTGCTCACGCTCGAGCAGGCCATCGGGGTGATGTTGGGCCAGGAGATCGGCACCACCATCACCGGCCAACTCGTGGCGTTCAACATTGGCAACATCCGCTTTGTGGCCGTGGCCCTGGGCTTTTTGATGCTCGAGTTTGGCCAGGAGCGCCGCCTGCAGCGCTACGGGCAGATCCTGATGGGCTTTGGCCTCATGTTCATGGGCCGCGAGCTCATGGCCGATACCGTCCGGCCCCTGGCGACCCATCCCCTGGTGGCGCAGTGGCTGGCGCAGATGGGCACCAGCCCGCTGTTGGGCGTGGCGGCAGGCACCATCCTCACCGGCATCATCCAGTCGAGCACGGCGACCACCGGCCTGGTGATTGCCATGGGCGCCAGCGGCGTGATCAGCCTGCCGGCGGCAATCGGCTTTATCTATGGCGCCAATATCGGCTCCTGCATCACCGGCCTCATGGCGGCGCTGCGCAGCTCGCCCGCCGGGCGGCGCGCTTCTTTCGCCCAGATCACGATCAATGTGGTGGGCGTGCTCCTCTTCCTGCCCTTCATCCACCCCTACGCCGACCTGCTGCAGCGCCTCTCGCCCGACCTGGCCCGCCAGATCGCCCACGCGCATACCATCTTTAACGTCGGCGTCAGCATCATCCTGTTCCCCTTCGTCAGGCCGCTCGCAGCCTTTGTCACGCGCCTCGCGCCCGAAAAGCCTGAGCAGGAGGCGCCCAGGGTCGCCCAGTTCATCGACGAGCGCCTGCGCAGCGTGCCCTCCATCGCCATCGCTGGGGCCGCCAAAGAGGTCGAGCGTATGGGCCAGACCATCCTGCAGATGTTGGCGCTGAGCGAGCGCGCCTTTGTGGGCCAGGACGATGAGGCGGCGCGCGAGGTGCTGCGCCAGGAGAGCGAGCTGTGCGACCCGCTCTGCGATGCTATCGAGCGCTTTGTCGATGGCGTCATTGCCGAGGGCGGCCTCGACAACTGGGAGCGCCGGCGCTGCTTCCAGCTCAAGAACATCAACGTGGACCTGGAACGGGTGGCCGACCATGCCGAGAACCTGGCCGAGGCAGCCCAGGACCGCATCCGCCACCAGGTGCCCTTCTCCGACGAGGCCATGCAAGACCTGGAGCACGCCTTCCAGCACGCCCAGCTCGCGCTCAAGACGGCGTTGCTCGCCTTCAACAACGGCGATCAGTCGCTGGCCCGGCGGGCCTGCGCCCTGGAGGACGAGATGGACCACATCGCCCTCACCGTGCGCCAGAGGCACCTCGACCGCACCAAGCTGGGCATATGCCATCCGGAGGCCGACGTGCTGTTTGTGGAGACGCTGCGCAACCTGGAGCGCATCAGCGACCACGCCGACAATATCGCCATCTCGGTGCTGCGCAAGTCGTGACAGTGAGAGCTGTCAACGCGAGCCATCATGGGCTGCCTCGCCCTGTGGGCCGAGCGGCAGGGCCTCACCGGCTATCTGACTCTGGACGGCGTGATCGTTGAGAAGCAATTCTCCCACTTGTCGCGCTGGATGGGTTGGAGCTACTCGCATGCACACAAGCACGATCAGCGACGGTAGGAGACACCATGGTCCGGGGAACAACGAGATCGCGCAACCTTTCAATCCTATCCTTCTCCTTGCTGTTTGCATACCTGCTTTCCTTCGTTTTTGAAGGGCAGGTCCTCTATGGCCTATCGGACTATCTTCAGGTATCCTCCGCCACGCTCGTGTTCCCGGCAATCATAGCACACTTTGTGGGCTTGTTTGGCTGCGGATTTGTGGTAAAGACACCAAGGGCCGCCAAGAGAACAATGCTGTATGGCATGGGTATTAGCCTGCTATTCTCCATACCCTTTTTCTGTCATGCACCCTATTTGTGGACAGGCTCTCTTGTGGTGTGCGCCTTGTCCTCCGGTTGTGCAGTGGCTGCCTGGGGATACTTTCTGAAGCGCTTTACGCCCAAGAACTCGCGCATCAAAACCTGTGCGGATGTACTGATCTACTCCAACATACTGATGATCCTCATCAACCTTGCTGCTATCCATCTGTCACCATTTGTTGGGTTGTCTCTGTCTCTGCTCACGTTGGTATTGGCAGGAGTCTTCACGGCACTGCTGCCTGTCGCAGAAGAGCCCGCGGTACATGACAGCAGTACGAAGGTCTCTATCAGCTTGAAGGAACCCACGCTGCTTCTGTGCCTGTTTGTTGTGATCCTTACCATCAACTCGGGGCTGATGTACCAGGTATTCAACCCTGCATTTGGGCATCTCACATGGCTGACAAGCTGGTATTGGGCTGTGCCCTACATTGCCGGGCTGGCAGCTATGCGCAACCTGCCGGTCAGGGCCAAGCGCTCTTACTTTCTCTATGCCGGCATGGCGATGATCATGCTTTCCTTCATTTCCTTCATGCTCCTGGATCGTTCTGCGGCAAGTTATCTTGTTGTCGATACGCTGATGCTCGGTGCCTGCGGGATCTTTGACCTGTTCTGGTGGAGCATCATCGGCGAGATGCTGGAGTACAGCAAGTACCCGGTCAGGACATTTGGTGTCTGCATTTCGGCCAATGTGTTCGGTGTCTTGCTGGGAGGGCTGCTCGGAAGCTCTATGACTTCCAGCGGCGTTTCCCATACCAACACTGCGGTTATCGCTCTTTCGGTGATCTGTGTCACCCTGGTCATACTGCCGCCGCTCAACCGTCAGTTGGTGATGCTGCTCAAGAGCCACACCTATCTGTTGGTGTACTCCGACATGGCGAAAAGCCAGCAAAGTAGCATTATCAGCAGGGTGAACCCGCTGGACCCCCTGACCGGCCGCGAACAGGATGTGTTGCAACTGCTCCTCTCCGGCAAAACGAACAAGGATATTGCGGCAGAGCTGATAATCAGTGAGAATACCGTCAAGACCCACGTGAGAAACATCTACTCCAAGTACGATGTGTCCTCGCGTGCCGAGCTCATCAGCACGCTGCTCAAGAACCAAATACGTGCCTAGTCTCTCAGCATACCTTCTTTCGGCCCCTCACCCGTTTTGGGTGAGGGGCTTTTGTGCGTTCATTCACCCATTGTGATGATGACAAACTACGAGGATGGCCCTATAGTCGTAGCGAAAGGGGGGATGTGCCATGGGAGCAATCAGGGCGCGGCTCATCCTGCTTCTCTGCCTCTTTGCTGCCGGAATTCTACTCTCTCTGTATTTCGGCTTTTCCAGGGGACTGGTTCCCGCACTGTTCTGTTCCTTGGCCACCGCTGTCACTGCTGGCCATCCGGGTAGCTGCCGGCTGACACGCTCCGCAGCCTCCTGGCCCTGGCCCGGAAGGGGTCTTCTTGGCGGGTTGGCCAGAGCCGTGGCCGCCCCATGGGCGCAGCGCAACCTCCGCAAGCACAGGTGCCTGTGCGCACGCGGGCGGCCACGGCTCTGGCCAACCCGCCAAGAAGACCCCCCAAAAGGCCCCGTTCCGGTCATATGCGAAGCGCTGTACCCGGATCGCACGCCTTCCCAGGCAAGTACGGTAGTAGTACCAAGGGAAGGAGGGGGCAGCACGCCGAAGCAAACATCAGGACAGGTGATCCAGGCATGAACGAATACTGCTATTGGTGCGGCACACGGGCGAACAGCAAGTTCTGCGAACAATGCGGGATTGATACCGACCCGCCGGCGGATGTCTATTTCCTCGATGAAGAGTGCGGCGACTGCAGCGCCAAGCTCCCTCGCTGGGCCCGCTACTGCCCCAAGTGCGGCAGAAGGTTCGGCGTCTACGACCCCAGCGACCCCAAAAACCAAAAGGAGCACAATAGAGGGCTGGCCTGGGGCGCAGCATTCTGGTCAGTCGTTATCGTGATAGCGGCAATCCTCATCCCTACTAGGGTGGGCATGGCCGCCTTCAAGTATACGATACCGGCCGCCGCAGTTCTGCTGGCGGCATCCTGGGCCATCTCCCTTTCCCGCAGGGAGCAGGGCACATTTGTGGACGGCACTGTGACCAGGCTCTATACAGAAGACGAAATCCACAGGGAGCGCGTGGCTTACGAAACAGCCAGGACAGGCAGGCGGGTCTATCACCAAGTGCCTGTCACGGTCTATTGCACAGCAGTCCGCTGGGACGATGGGAAGGAAGACGTGATCAGAAGAGACTGCATTGCTGCCGACCATATCCAACTGCGGGTAGGCGATAGGCTGCGCCTGTTCAAAGCAAAGCAGAGGTATCAGAAGCTATAATTCGGGCGGCGGTGGGAACGGCGCGCCCGGACTCCCGAACTTGTTCGGACTCCCGAACTTGTTCGGGGCGGTAGGAACGGCGCGCCCGGACTCCCGAACTTGTTCGGGGCGGTGGGAACGGCGCGCCCGGACTCCCGAACTTGTTCGGGGCGGTGGGAACGGCGCGCCCGGACTCCCGAACTTGTTCGGGGCGGTAGGGAGGAACGGCCCCAACAAGTTGGGGAGTCCGGGTTGGCGCTTGCTACTGCACGACGACAGCCGCGCCGAGGCTCTCCCCCTTCATCTCGGGCCTGTAGTAGGCGTAGGCCTGCGAGGGCACGGCCTGGGCGCGGACGGGGTAGAGGGCGCGCGCCTGGAAGGCGATGTCGACCTCGTCGCCGGGGGCCATGTCTTCGATGTAAAAGACGACCTTGCGGCCGGCGATCTCCGAGCGCTTGATCTTGGCGTCCTGCGTGACGGCCGCGGCGACGGTATCGGCCTCGGGCGCAAAGCCGGTGGGCACGGCGATGTCAACCACGACCATGCCGGCCTGCAGCGGCTCGGGTGGGGTGAAACGCACGGCGGCGGCGACGTCGAGCAGGTCGTTGACGGCCACCTGCTCGGCGCCATACCTGACGTCGACCTGGAAGGCGGGCTGCAGCGGCTCGGGCTGCGGCAGGTTGAAGCGGCGCACGGCCTGGAGCACGACCTGGCCCTGGCCCGCAACCGCGACGTTCACCGCCTGGCCCACGGGCAGGTCGACGAACTGCATCACGTCGGCGTTTTCGGGGCCAACGCGCACCTGCTTCTGGAAGGAGCCCGCGCTCAGGGTCACGGTGGCGTCGACGTCGCTCTTGGCGTTGGCGGCAAAGGCGGTGAGCGCCTGCAGGGCCACGACGGTATCCTGCGTGGAGGCGTAGCCGCCGAGGGCGTTGCGCTGCCCCACCAGCCAGCGGGCGGCGCGCGCGGCGTTGAGACGGTCGCCGTGCTCCAGCAGCGCCAGCAGGGCGTAGCCGGTGGTCTCGACGGCGGCGCTCCGGTTGGGATGCTCGGGCAGGCCCGGCTTGAGCCGCGGCGGCAGGGGGTCGGGCAGGGGCTCGGGGTCGCGCACATAATCGCCCCACGAGAGGCTGTCGTCGGCTTCGTGGGCCGCCTGCAGCAGCCGCTCGTACGCCTCGCCGGCCTTGGGGCTCTTGGCCAGCTCGAGGGCGTAGGCGCCCAGGGCCAGGGTATAGGCGTCATCGGCCTGGGGCAGCGCCCCCTCGAGGTAGCGCACGGCGCGGCCAAAGGCGTCGCCCTCGCCGGCCTCCTTGAGGCACACGGCCACGTAGGCGGTGAGCGCCGTCTTGCCCTGCAGGCCGCCGAGCATCTCCTGGTGGTGGACAAAGCCGACCGGCTCGAAGGAGCCGTCGCTCTTCTGGTGCTGCACCACCCAGGCTTTGGCGGAGGCGAGCATGGCATCGTCGATGTAGATGAGCTCGCGCGCCTGGGCGAAGGTCTTGAGCACAAAGGCGGTCAGCCAGAGGCTGCCCTCGGCGTCGCTCTCGCCAAAGGCCGAGAAGGAGCCGTCGCCGCGGCGGTAGATCAGTTCGCGTTGATAGCCGGTCATCATCATGCTCTCGGCCTTGGTCATGACCTCGGGCTTCATCTGGTTGGTCTCGCGTAGGTAGCGGGCCACAAAGACGTTGGGCGCAAAGAGGATCATGTTCTGTTCGCCGCAGCCGAAGGGCATGCGGATGAGGCCCTCGAGGCCATCGATGGCCTGGGTCAGGTAGCTGCCGGTGACGGCCAGGAAGCTGCGCCCCGATCCGCTGATGGCGTCGAACGGCACACTGGTGTCGAGAGGGCGCGACGCTCCGGCCGAGAGCACCAGGTTCTCCACCAGCTCGCGGGCCACGCCTTCGGGCTCGACGATGATGTCTTTGATCACGGCATCGGCCTCCGAGGTGGAGCGGGCCGTGACCTTGACCTGGCGCGTGCCCAGGCCGTTGGGGCGGATGGTGAACGCGGCGCCGCCCAGGTCGTTGCCGCCGATGGTGACCGTCTGCGTGGCGGGCCCGAGCAGGTCGAACCAATCGCCGCGCTCGAGCTCGACGGTGAACGTCTGCGGCGTGTCGGTATAGTTGTAGAGCGCCACCTGCACCGGGAACTCTTCGCCGCGGATGCAGGCGTAGGGCAGGTCGACGGAGACGAAGAAGGGCTGCAGCACCTTGAGCTCGGCCTCGGCCACGCCCAGCCCCTGCTCCTTCGAGAGGGCCACGGCGCGCAGCATCCAGGTGGTGATGCTATCGGGCGCCTGCACCGGCGCCGTGGCCTTGCCGGCGCCATCGGTCGTCAGGTCGAGCCAGAGCCAGGTCTCGGGGAAGAACTGGCGCACGCGCTGCACCTCGGCCAGGCCGGGGCCTGCGCCCTCGGCCTGCTTCACGCCATCTTCGACGGCGGCCTGCGGCGCCGCCGCCGGCACCGCGCCGGCGATGGCCGCGCCGCGCTCCAATTCGCGCCACACCGGCGACTCGTACTCCTTGCCCGCGGGCACCTGCTGGTTCGAGAGCACGACCACGCCGGCGTCGCGAAAGACGTCGCCCGCGCCCCAGGTGGTGATCTTGTCGAACGGGGTCGCCTCGTGCAGCTCGACCTGCGGCTTTTGGTAGAGGCGCTCCAGCTCGTCAAAGACCTGCTGCAGGTTCAGCCGGTTCTCGGCCAGGATGAACACCGAACGGTCGACCGCCGCCAGCCCCACGCGGGCGGGGCCCTCGGTCTGCACGTTGACGTCCACCGGGTCGCCCGGGCGCACCTCGGCCTGGCTGAACGACGCCTGCACCTGCTGGGGATAGTCGCCGGAGACCGAGAAGGGCACATAGTCGGCCGCCACCTCCGACGTGGGCAGGATCTGGTAGACCAGGAGCCGCGCGCTGGGCGCCATGGCGGGCGTGAGCGTGAGGGCGATGTCGGACGACCGGGAATAGTCGGAAAAGACGACGCGCCCCCTGGCCAGCACCTCATAGTAAAAGCCGGTGGCCTGCTTGGTGGCGGTGACGCGAAAGTGCGCCGTGTCGCCCACCCGCAGCGCGCCCGTGCTCGTCTGCCCCACGTGGACGAAGGAGCCGGTCGGCGAATGGCCGGCCTTCAGGGCCAGGTTGGCGTAGGAGTCGCCCGAGTAGGCGACGACGCTCAGCCCGATGGCGTCGGCCGGCGGCGTGACCGTGAGCAGCCCCTGGCCGCCCTTGACCGTCACCTGGCGCGTCTCGCCGTCGCCGCGGGCCTTGTCCTTCATGTAGCTGATGTGCACCGCCACCACGGCGTCGGCCGGCTTTTTGTCGGGCGTCTCGGCGACAAAGAGGACGGAGAGCGGCAGGCCGGGCTTGAAGGCGACGCTCTCGGGGATGGCCGAGATGACCACCGGCGCCTGGGCCACGGTGACGAGCCGCGTCGTCTTCTCCTCATAGCCGGTGGCCTTCTCGCGCACGGTGACGTCGAGCTGCACGTTGCCCATGCCCTGCTCGCCGGGCACGCCGGCCACATAGCCGGCAGCGGGAAGTGAGAAATCGACCTGGCCGGCGAGCTCGCGGGTGACGCGGGCGAATTCCTGCCACGTGCCCACATAGCGCGTGGCCACGATCTCCACCTCGCCCTGCACCGGCTTGCCGTAGGAATACTCGGCGGCGATAGAGCCCACGATCGGCTCGGAGGCCAGCGCCCACTCCTTGGCCAGGTTGACCGTCACCTCGTACTTGGGCAGCACGTAGCGCTCCACGCGCACGTCGAGCTGCGCCTGGCGCTTGCCGGCCTGCACCGTCGCCTTCCACACGCCCAGGTTGGGGTCATCGGAGATGGGCAGGTCGGCCGTAATCATGCCATAGTCGTCGCTCTGCAGCTCTTTCTTGTAGATCTTGAGCCCCTTGGCATCGGCCACCTCGAGCGTGACGGCGGCGGGCAGGGGCCTAAGCGACGAGTCGAGCGTGAGGACGCGGAAATGGACCGTCTGCCCCGGCTTGTAGAGGGGCTTGTCGCTCTCGAGGAAGACCAGCGTGCCCTCCTCCACGCGCACGGCCGAAGTGGCCTGGAAGCCCTTTCCCGAGAGTTGCAGCTCATACTCGCCCTCGGCGAGCGCAGGCACCGGCAGGGTCAGGTCGCCGCGCCCCTGGATGCGCCCCTCGGCCTGGGCCAGCGCCTGGCCGCCCTTGGTAAGGGCGAGCTGCACGGTGGCGTTGGCCGGCTGCCGGCCGTGGAAGAGGGAGACCGGCACACTGTGCGCCTGGCCGCTGTGCAGCACGCGCGGCGCCAGGGCCAGGTAGCCGTCGACCGGGTCGTCGATGGTGGCGACCGCCGGCGTCTCGCCCGGCCGCGTGGTGGGCGTGGCCGGCGCGATGCAGGCTGCGCCGAGGCCGAGGATCATGGCGAGCGCCAGGCCCGCCGACAGGGCGATGTGCGCCTTTGCGCGCATGGTGCACCTCCATCGTGCTGCGATCATGGGCAGCACGTTCACCCTATAGACGGCGGGGAGCGGCGTAGGGTTCCCATATCAGGTTCGTAGTTGGCGCTTGAGCGCCTTGACCGCCGGGTTGTGACGCCAGCCGCGGACGCGGCGCCACGACGCCCCCCTCGTAGGCCGAGTTCCACAGCCCGGCCCGTTCACCCCCCGAGCCCTGCGCCGTCGATCTCCTCCAATGGATCCACCGCCGGGATGACGTACGACTCCCCCGCCCCCCATCCCTCCTCGTCCAGCACTGTGCACAGCGCCGCCGACACCAGCAAATCATCGTGCCCTCGCCCCGCCGGCACCCCCCAGCGCAGCCGCCGCCCCGGCCCCGGCAGCAGCGTGCACTCCGCCGCCGCCACCTGCCGCCAGAACTCCTCCTGTGCTGCGGACCCGTCGCCGGCATGGTCCGCAAAGCGCCCGGTGTCGCAGATCCCCAGGAACCCCCAGCCGAGCTGCGACTTGCGCGCCGCCGTAAACACCACCGGCACCACCCGCCGGCCCAGCCGCTGGCCCAGGAACGACGCCACCCCCGCGCCCAGCCCCGTCGCATCCACCACAATGCGCCGCGGCCCCCACGCGACCACCAGCTCGGCCAGGCGCGCATACAGCTCCGCCTGCCCCACACCCCGCCACCACCAGCGCCGCGCCACCCGGTAGTGCGGCCGGCCGGCCAGCGGCTCCCCCGCCTCACCCAGCTCCACTGCAAAGAGCGTGCACGCCGTGCAGTCGCGTGCCCCCAGCGCTCCGGCGGCGCTCTCCCCCTCGCTCGCCTCCCCCGCCACGTCCACCGTCAGCGCATAGCGCGCCCCCGGCTCCGGCGCCACGTGCGCCGCGTGGCTGCCCTGCATCCGCGCGCGCCGTCCCGGCGGGAACATCGCCGCCGCCGCGTCCACCTCCTCCAGCGCATACTGCGTGCGGATCATCGGGTGCCCCGCGCCCAGCCGTGCCATCTCCCCCTCCACGTACGTCCGGTAGGCCGGCACCTCCGCCGCCACCCGCCGCCACGGCACCGTGAACACCCGGCGCACCCCATCCTCCGCCTCCAGCCGCCGCAGCGCCGCCGCCGTCCGCGCCAGCAGCGTATGCGCTGTCCACGCCGTCCCCCACAGCACCGTCGTCACATTCCCCGCCGCGCCCATCGGCCGGAAATCCTTCTCCCACTTGTCCTCGTCGATATCCTGCGCCTCATCCGCCTCCAGCAGGATCGACGCCGTCGCCCCCACCACCGACGCCCCCGCCTGCGCCGAGAGGAACAGCGCCCGCGCCTGGCCCAGCCGCACCATGCAGCCCCGCTCCCGCGTCCATAGCCCCCGAGTGTACGGGTTGTCGAGCCGCGCCTCCAACCGCAGCAGCGAATGCACCGTCTGCGGCTGGAACGTCGGCGACGCCTTCACCAGCCAGCCGCCGCACTCCCGGAAGAGCACCAGCAGCAGCGCCTCCAGTTGCGCCGAAGTCTCATTCTTCCCCGCCTGCCGGCTCATCATCACCGCAAACGTCAGCCCCCGCCCCCGCAGCACCGAATCCAGCACCGCCCGCGCCACCTCCACCTGGTAGCCCCGCAGCGGCACCCCCGTCACCGCCCGCGCAAACAGCCCCGGGTCGCCCAACACCTCCGCCAGCACGCCACGTCCATCCATCGCCCTCTATCCATCCCTTCGCGTCGTCTTCGCGTCTTCGCGTCTTCGCGGTGAATCGTCCCCCTCCCCCGCCCGCTCGCGCACCAGCCGCGCCGCCTCCGCCAGCACCCGCTGCAGCTCGTCCCCGCCGCCCTCCGCCTCGCGCCGCCCCAACAGCTCCGCCAGGCTCCTCGCCACCGACGCCAACGCCGTCAGATAGCGCACCGCCTCCCCCGGCGCGCAATCCCCCAGCCGCGACTCCAGCCAGCGGTCCACCTGGTTCCGCCGCGCCGCCAGCCGTGCAATCTCCCCCTCCAGCGTCGGCAGCGGCTCCTCCTCCACCTCCCGCTCCGCCGCCGCCCGCGCCTCGCCGCCTTCGCCCCGCACCCGCGCCGAGCAGTGCTCCGCCTCCCGCAGCCCCCACCCCCGCCTTCCCCCCTTCCCCGCCATCGCCTCCTCTCCTCCGCCCCTGCCTGCCACCCCGCCCAGCGCTCACGCATCACGTATCACGTATCACGCCTTACGCATCACTCGCCACGCATCACGTATCACGCCTTACGTTTCACGTTCCTGACCGCTCAGCCTGCCAATGCGAGTTGGCACCTTGAACCGCAAAGGGGGTGTTTTTGTCAATCGAAAAGGGAACCACTTGATAGTCGAAAAGGGAACCACTTTGGCCTCTGGCTTCGTACTCCGATGATTGAAAAGGGAACCACTTGATGCTCGAAAAGGGAACCACCCGCTGCCGCAGCAGTAGGGGC
>JAKPJZ010000235.1 GCA_029553955.1 Chloroflexota bacterium | reverse complement strand
ACGCCGTCGGTCGTGCCGGCAAAGAGGGCGCCGGACTGCGGGTCCCAGGCGATGCTGTAGACGGTGGGGTCCTTGGCGTACGGCCCTTCGACCCGCTGCCAGGCGCCCGAAGTGCGCTGCACGAACAGGCCATCGCCTGTGCCGGCGGCCCGCCATGCCCGGCCCTGCCACTCACCCTGAGCCAGAGCGAAGACCTTGCCGCGCGGGGCCGCGGCGAGGAACGACCACTCGCTTCCGGCGTAGCGCCAGATGCCGTCGAAGGTGCCGGCGTACAGGCCGTCCGTGGTGTAGAGCAGGCTGAACACCGGCAGGCGAGCCTGGCCGGCCGGTGGGCCGAGCAGCTCCCAGGCGCCCTGGTCCGGGTCCAGAGCATGCGCCCACACCCCCTTGGCGGTGCCGGCATACAGGTGGTCGCCGGCAGCCAGCGACCAGACGGTCCAGCGCTCGGGGTCCGGAAAGGCCGGCATTGTGCGCCAGTTGCGATGCTGCAAGTCGAAGGCGGCCACCGGGTAGGCCATGTCCCGGCCTTCGTAGACGCGGCTGTGGTCCGGGCTCACGGCCAGAGCGAAGACGGTGCGGCTCCAGGGCGAGTCCTCGGCCGACGGCTCGGCGGCCACGGGCGTCGCGGCCCCATCCTCCGGCAGGACGCAGGAGTCCTGATAGGTGCCCAGCACGACCGCCCCGTCGACGGCGACCAGGGAGCGCACGGGCTGCGTGAGCACCTGCGTCCAGACCGGTTCGCCGCTGGCGACCGGGGACGCTGGCGCCGGCTGCTGAGCGCTGCGCCGTGGCCAGAAGGCCAGGGCCAGGATCAGGACGGCGAGCAGGGCAACGAGCAAGGGCAGTGTCCATCGTTTCATCGTTTGCCTCCTCTGGGTGGCACGATTGCCAGGTACCACGTCGAGCGGTGGGGCAGCGCCGGGTCGGACACGCCGTAGCGCGCCGCGAGCAGTCGGTAGGCCGCCTCCAGGGTGCGCACGGCGAAGGGGCTGGCCGTGAGGGCATCCACCCGCTGCCAGCGCACCTCGCGCGGCACCTGGCCGGCCGCGACCATGGCCTGGACGTCGAGGGCAAAGACGCACTCCTGGAAGGCGTAATCCAGGCCCACCAAGTGCGGGCAGGGGCGGTCGCCCAGGCGCAGGACTTGGTCGATC
>JAKPJZ010000234.1 GCA_029553955.1 Chloroflexota bacterium | reverse complement strand
CCACTCGCTCCTGGCCACCCCGGGGTTGACCAGGATCGCGTCCGCCCCGCCCGCTACCACCTCGCCCACGATTTTGGGTGGGTCATCTATGCCCTGCACAGGCCCCATGAACCCGCCGAAGTCCAGCGGGCACACTACGGCCTTTCCGTCTCGGAATATCCTGCGGAGCCTAACATCAACTCCTGTCATGAACAGATCTCCTTTCTCTCACACACACCAATCGACCAGCGAGCTCGCGAATGCTGATGCCGTTGACATCCTCCACGGTGCGGACCCATTCCGCCGGAAACCCGCCGATGCCACAGAGCGCTCCAGTCACGGCGCCCACGATAGAGGCAAGCGTATCGGTATCGCCTCCCATATTGACCGCCACTTCCACGGCCTTCGCGCAGTCCGCGCCGTAGAGTGCCACAATCCCCATGGCCGTCGGCACCAGCTCGGTCGGGAGCATCCCCACACCGCAGATCTCATACAGCGCATCCAGCGCCTCGCCGGGGCGCCGGCTTTCGGCGACAATCCGCCGAGCTAGCCGGATCCGAGCGGCAACTGACGCCCCCGCCCAAGCCACGCCACGCGCCTCGCCATACTCGGCGCCCCAGGCCGCCGCGTCGAGTATCTCGCCGATCACGCCTGCGTCGGCGGCAACCGGAGTGGCTCCGTGCGCCGAGGCCGCCGGGGGAGTCGCCGAACCGGCAACCCTGCAGGCCGACTCGCAGGCCGCCGCGCAGGCTACTGCGCACGCCACTGCGCACGCGCCCCCTATGGCGATGCTCACCCCGTGCGTCGGCAGGCATGACATGTAACACTCTTCGGCTGCTTCAGCCAGACGGCCCGCGTTCACCAGGCCGATCGGCGCCGCTCTCATGGCCGCCCCCACGGTATCGCCTGACGAACCCGTCGTGTGTGGGTCCTCGCCGGCCTTCAGGCGTTCCAAGGCCCGCCTGGTGCTGGGCCCCATCACCGTAGACTGCCAGGCACCAGAGTCGTCAGCCCACTTCAGGTAGGCCCTTGCCGCCACCTCCGGAGTAATTCGTCCGTGCTCATCGAGAGCCTCGATGAGGGCGAT
>JAKPJZ010000232.1 GCA_029553955.1 Chloroflexota bacterium | reverse complement strand
GCCGAATGGATCATGAACCGGCCCCAGATTCAGGAAGAGGCCGTGATCCAGCTCGCCGACCTGATCCAGGAAAAGACGCAGCCCGACGGGCTGGCCATCGTCATGGAGGCCAGCCACTTCTGCATGGCCTGGCGCGGCGTCAAGGACATGGACAGCAAGATGATCAACTCCGTGATGCGCGGGGCCTTCCTGAAAGACCCCAACCTGCGCCGCGAATTCCTCTCCCTCATTCCCCGCTAGGACGCCCCATGCTTGTACGCCTGCTCTACGCCAGTCGCGCCGTCGACCCCAGCCCCGACGTGATCGAGGACATCCTGGCCCAGTCGCGCCAGTTCAACCCGTCCTGCGGCATCACCGGCATCCTCTGCTATGGCGGCGGCATCTTCCTGCAGGCGCTCGAAGGCGGGCGCATGGCGGTGAGCGACCTATACGGCCACATCCAGAAGGATCCGCGCCACAAGGATGTGGTGCTGCTGCACTACGAGGAAATCTCCGAGCGCCGCTTTGGCGGCTGGACCATGGGGCAGGTCAACGTCGCGCGCATCAACACCAGCATCCTGCTGAAGTACGCCGAGCGCGCCGAGCTCGATCCCTACAGCGTGTCGGGGTCCGTGTCGCTGGCGCTGCTCGAAGAGCTGCTGGCCACGGCCTCCATCATCGGCCGGGCCTGACGGAGCCGGGCGCGCAATGAGCCGCCGGGGAGAACCCAGGGCGAACAGCACCGCGGTGCGCAGCGCGGAGGTCAGCTCGTGAGCGACGCGCCGGCGCAGGCAGGACAGGGCGGTTTCACCACCCGCATGCAGCGCACGGTGGAGTGGGGCGACTGCGACCCGGCGGGCATCATCTTCTATCCGACCTATTACCGCTGGATGGACGCGGCGAGCTGGCACCTGTTTGCCGAGGCCGGCTACAGCGCCGCGCGCATGCGGGCCGAACACCTGAGCCTGCCACTGGTGCACACCGAGTGCAGCTTTGCGCGGTCCCCCACCTTTGGCGAGCGCTGCATCGTCGAGTCCTGCGTGGAGCGCCTGGGCGGAAAATCGTTCACCGTGCGGCATCGTTTTCTGGATGGCGACGGCGTGCTGGAACTGGCCAGCGGCCGTGAGACCCGCGTCTGGTGCCGGTACGAAGCCGGCCCTGGCACACCGCTGCGGGGCGAGGCGCTGCCCGAAGCCTTGCGGGTGCGGCTGGCCGGCTGAGTATGGCCCCCACGCTCGCCACTGCGTGTGCTTCGCTGCCCCCCGAGGGGGCCGCAGCCAGCTTGGGGCGGTCCGGCGCTGGCTGATCCGGGAACTGTTTTGCCTGCCTCGGCCTTGGCCCTCGTCATGCTGGCGGGCCTGATCCATGCGAGCTGGAACATCGCGGCCAAGAAGGCCGGCGGGGATGCCCGCTTCGCGGCCTTCACCGGCGTCGTGATGACGGTGTTCTGGGCGCCGCTGGGCCTGTGGCTGGGCTGGCAGCAGGTGCCGCTCTGGGGCCTTGTGCCCTGGGCCTTCATCCTGGCCAGCGCGGTGCTGCACCTGGTGTATTACCTCGTACTGTTGCGCGGCTACCGCAAGGCCGATCTCACCGTGGTCTACCCGCTGGCGCGCGGCTC
>JAKPJZ010000217.1 GCA_029553955.1 Chloroflexota bacterium | reverse complement strand
CTGCACCCGCGCTACGAGGCGGCGCAGCATGCCCGGGTGATGCGCGAGCTGGTGCCGAGGGTCTGGAGCCTGTGCGAGCGGGCTGCGCGCGCCAACGTCGGGCTGACGATCGACGCCGAGGAGGTGGACCGGCTGGAGCTGTCGCTCGACGTGTTCGAGGCGTTGGTGGCGCAGGTGGCGCAGCACTTTCCGCAGTGGCGCGGCTTCGGCCTGGCGCTGCAGGCCTACCAGACGCGCGCGCTGCCGCTGATCGAGCACATCATTGGGCTGGCGCGCCGGTACCGGCTGCGCTTCATGTGCCGCCTGGTCAAGGGCGCCTACTGGGATGCCGAGATCAAGCGCGCCCAGGAGCTGGGCCTGCCGCACTACCCGGTCTTCACCCACAAGCACCACACCGACGTGAGCTACCTGGCCTGCGCCCGCGCGCTGCTGGCCGCGCCCGACGCCATCTACCCGCAGTTCGCCACCCACAACGCGGGCACCATCGCGGCCATCCTGCAGATGGCGGCCCGGCCGGCGGGGGTTGATGCGTCAGGCGGTAATGGGGGGGTGGGAGGCCGCGCGTTCGGCGCAGGTCAAGGAGGAGCCCGCGAAGCGGGCGGGGGACACGGAGCCGAGCGCGCGGCCTCCCACCCAGGCTCCGATCCCGATTCGACCTCGTTCCAGGGCGCATCACCCCGCTTCGAGCTGCAACGCCTGCACGGCATGAGCGAGGGCACCTACCGCGAGGTGCTGAAGAACCCGCTGGTGGCTTGCCGGGTCTACGCGCCGGTGGGTGCGCACCGCGACCTGCTCGCCTACCTCGTGCGCCGGCTGCTGGAGAACGGCGCCAATTCGTCCTTCGTGCACCAGCTGGCCGATGCGTCGGTCGCGCTGGACGAGCTGCTGGTGTCGCCCTTGCACCTGGCGCCGAACCCGTCTTTGCCGCTGCCGCCGGACCTCTTCGGCCCGGGCCGCAGGAACAGCGCCGGGCTGGATCTGGCGGTGGCGGCCATGCGTGCGCCGCTGCTGCAGGCGCTGGACACGGTTCAGGTGCCTGTCGTGGCCGAGTTTGACGTCAAAACGGCACCATCCCAGCGTGATCTGGCGCAAGTTTGCTATCAACAATGGAGCAAGATGCCGGTTGCCGAGCGCGCTGCCGCCCTGCGCCGCGCGGCCGATGCGCTGCAGCAGCAACTGCCCCGCTTCTGCGCGCTGCTGGTCAGGGAAGCCTTCAAGACCTGGGGCGACGCGGTGGCCGAGGTGCGCGAGGCGGTGGACTTCCTGCGCTACTACGCGGCCGAGGCCGAACGCCTCCAGGCGCCGGTGGCCCTGCCCGGCCCCACCGGGGAGAGCAACGAATTGCACCTGGGCGGGCGCGGCGTCTGGGTCTGCATCAGCCCGTGGAACTTTCCGCTGGCGATCTTCATGGGGCAAGTGGCGGCGGCGCTGGCCACCGGCAACACCGTGCTGGCCAAGCCGGCCGAGCAGACGCCGGGTGTGGCGGCGGAGGCCGTGCGTCTGCTGTATGCCGCCGGCGTGCCGGGTGACGCGGTGCAACTCTTGCACGGTCCCGGCGAGACAGTGGGCGCGGCGCTGGTGGCGCTGCCGGGCATCGCGGGTGTGGCCTTCACCGGCTCCACCGCCGTGGCGCGGCTGATCAACCGCGCGCTGGCGGCCAAGGACGGGCCCATCGTGCCGCTGATCGCCGAGACCGGCGGTATCAACGCCATGGTGGTCGACAGCACCGCGCTGCCCGAGCAGGTGGTG
>JAKPJZ010000216.1 GCA_029553955.1 Chloroflexota bacterium | reverse complement strand
GGGGGTTTGGCGGGCTGGCTGGCGTTGCTGGCTGCCCCGCGGGGCAGCCAGCAACGCCAGCCAGCCCGCCAAACCCCCATCCTAAAGGCCAGTACCGGGTTCGTGCGAAGCCCAAGAGCCGGTCGCCAACGATGATGGGATATGCCCTCCCGAGCGAGCGTGCCAGCCGGCCAGATGGCGCCAGCACCCAGGCAAGCGAGCTCGGGGTGATGGGGCCGTGCGACCGCGCAAGGCTAGGCCCCAGCTCCGGCGCGCCTTGCTCTCCTAGCCGGCCAGGCGGCAGATTTCGTCGAGGTGCGCCTCGGCCAGCCGTTCGCCGGCGGCAATGGCCTCGGGCAGGCGCTCGAGGTCGAGGGCGCCCATAGCGAGCGCAGGGCGCAAGAGGAGATCGGGCGGGCATTCGCGCAGGCGCGCGGCGCAGAGCGCGGCGGTGAGGATACCGATCGAGCGGCCGGCAACGTCCATGGCACGCCGCCGCCCGCTGAGGCAGAGAGCGCGATCGAGCAGGCGCGGCAGGGTGCCCGGCAGCCGGCCGAACACGGGGCCATCGCCGGCAATCTCGGGCGGGGCGTCGCTGGGCAGGCGGCCGAGGTGCACAGCCAGCACCTGCCGCGCGCCCAGCTTGCGAGCCACGTCGACCGGGACGTTGTTGAGCACGCCCCCATCCACCAGCAGGGCGCCGTCGCGCGCCACCGGGCAGAACACGCCCGGTATGGCGATGGTCGCCTGGATGGCCCGCAGCAGTGGCCCCGCGGCGAGCAGCACCTCACGACAGGTGCGCAGGTCCACCGCCACCGCCGCGAAGGGGCGCGGCAAGGCTTCGATGCGTTCGTCGCCGATGCGCTCGCGCAGCGCCGCGACCAGGCGCGTCGTGCCCAAAAGCGACCAGCCGGAGCGGTCGAGCTCGACGAGGGCCGCGGGGGCCAGGCTCAGCAGCAGGGCCTCGATTTCGACCGCCGGCAGCCCTGCAGCGTAGAGGCCGCCCACGAGGCCGCCGGCACTGGTGCCGGCGATGCAGCCGACCTCAATGCCTTCCCGGTCAAGCACTTTGAGCAGCCCGATGTGCGCACCGCCGCGCACGCCGCCCCCGCCCAGCGCCAGCCCCAATGGTGAGCGCAGGTCCATGCCTGCCTCCTGGAGTGCGGGATCCGGGGGTGATTCAGCCTTCCGGGGCCATCGCCTTCTCCAGCACCGGCAGCTCTTCGCCGGTGCGCTGGAACCCAAAGCGCTCGTAGAGCTTTTGGGCGGCGAGGTTGTCGGCCTGGGTGTTCAACGACACGCGGCGCACCCGGCCGCGATGAAAGGTGGCGAGGGTATCGGCCAGCAGGCGCGACGCAATCCCCTGGCGTTGCCACTCGGGCGCGACGGCCAGCCGGATCACCTGCCCCTCTGTGCCCTCCTGGGCGCTCAACTGGTAGCCCACGATGCGCCGGTCGAGCTCGGCCACACTCAGCCGCGTGGTCGGCTTGAGCAGAGCTTCGAGCATGGGCCGGGGATAGTGCCAGAGCGGGGCGAAGCAGGCGGCATCGATGGCGACAATGCCGTCGCGCTCTTCGGAGCGCGCCGGGCGCACACGTACGCCCGCGTGCCCTGCCGGTATGGCGCCGTCCTGCATCTTCTCGTAGACGACTACAGTGTTCGCCTGCCGGAAGCCGTGCTGCTCGAGGATCTCCAGCAGCCAGGGCGCGTCGCCAATATAGTGCACCGATTGTACACCACAGCCCGCCAGGTAGCGCTCGGCCGCCCACCACAGCTCGCGCCAAGCCTCGCCCACCTGCTCGCGATCGGCTACCGCGACGGCGCTCAGACCAGCCGCAGGCGCGGTGCGCAAGTCGAAGAGGCAAAAGGCGACGGTCAGCGCGTTACGCTGGGCCAGCAGCGCGGTGCAGCGACTGCCCAGCTCGTCCAGTTGATCCCAGCGGGCGCCGCCCGCCGAATGCCAGGCCTGTTGTAGCAAGGTACAGACCGCCAGCCGGTCGCTGCGGCCGGCTGCCCGAATCGTCAGCTCGGAAGTCGTCTCACGCATCATTCCACCATAACGCGCCGCTCGGCCGGCTTGCTGCCCGAGCAGCGCTTTGCCCCACATACTGATGAATTGACGTGCTGTGCGTTTCCGCCTAATATGGTCGAACCGGTGCGCTGTGCCAAGTCAGGAACAGAGTGACCATGCCCGCCAGACCATCGAGCATCGCTCCATTACGCTATCCCCGCCTCACGCCGCCCCGACGCGCCCGGCGCTGGCCCTGGCTGATCGTTCTGGCGCTGGTGGCTGCCGCCGTCTATGTGACGCTGCGCCCCAAGCTGTGGCCTGTGCCGCCGGCACCGACGACAGCGCCGCGGCGACCGCTCGTCGGCATCATCGCCGGCCACCGCGAATTCGACTCGGGCGCCGTTTGCGATGATGGCCTGCGCGAGGTCGATATCACGACCGAGGTGACCCGCCAGGTGCTCGACCGGCTCCATGCGCGCGGCTACGAGGCCGAGATGCTGAGCGAGTACGACGACCGGCTGGCCGGCTACCGGGCAGCGGCCCTGGTGTCGCTGCATGTCGACTCGTGCATGTTCGACCTCAGCGGCTACAAAGTGGCCGGCTCGTCGCATGGCCCGGCCGCCCGCGACTCGGCACTGCTGGTCGAGGCGCTCTCGGGCGCCTACGCGGCAGCGACGGGCCTGGGCTTTCATGCCGACACCATCACAGTCGACATGACCAACTATCACGCCTTCCAGCGCATTGACCCTCGGACCCCGGCGGCGATCATCGAGATGGGCTTTATGAGCGGCGACCGCACCCTGCTGGTGGCCCACTCCGACCAGGCCGCCCGCGGCATCGCCGATGGCGTGCTGGCCTTCCTGAGCGCCAAGGCCGAAGAGCAGCGCACGCCCACGCCCAGCAACTGAGCGCGGGAGATTATACTATCGCGTCCCCAAGGCGCCAAGTCCGTTTTGCCGCAGCCTGTAGGGCGGGCTTTCCAGCCCGCCCTACATGGTCACGGCCGATTGGCGACGATTTCGTCGAGCGTAGGCTGCGAGGCGGTGCCGCCCATGGCGCGGGTGGAGAGACCGCCGCAGAGGATGCCCAGCTCCAGGCAGCCGGCCAGCGGCAGGCCCTGCAGGCAGCCGTAGACAAAGCCGGCGCCAAAGCTGTCGCCTGCGCCCGTGGTATCGACCACCTGCACCCGCATGGCCGGCAGGCGCGCTGCCTCGTCGCCGCGTCGGGCTACGGCCCCGGCCGCGCCCAGCTTGATGGCCACGGTCGGGATGCGCCCCGCGAGCTCGGCCAGGGCCGCCTCGACCGTGCTCAGCCCGGTGATGCCCAGCGCCTCCGACTCGTTGGGCAAAAAGACATCCACCTCGGCCAGCGTTGCGGCGAGCCCACCGTCCCAGCGGTTGGCCGGGTCCCAGCCGGTGTCGAGCGACACGGTGGCGCCGGCACGGCGCGCGTGGGCCAACAACTCGGGCAGGCCGGCCGCCAGCGCGGGCTGCAGGAAGTAGCTCGCGACGTGCACGTGGCGCGCCTGCTCGAGCCAGAGGGGATCGATCATGGCGCTCTCCAGGGCCGCGATCGTCCCCGCGTAGGTGAGCAGGGCGCGGTCGTGCGCCGCCGTGAGGCTGAGGGTGGCGCCCGTCTTGCGCCCATCGAGAGTGCGCACGCGCGCGGTATCGACGCCACGCTCGGCCAGGGCGCGCAGCACAAAGCGGCCAAACTCGTCGTCGCCCACGACGCCGGCCAGGGCGGTACGCAGCCCCAAGCGCGCGGCCTGGCAGGCAAAGATGCTGGCCGAGCCGCCGATCGCCAGCAGCAGGTCCTGCAGCAGCTTTTCCTGGCCGTAGACCGGCGTCGGGTCCTCAGCCCGCGCCAGCAGATCGACGTTGGCCTCGCCCAGCACCAGCAGGTCCAGTGGCTTTGCCATGCTTCCCCCTAGATGACACATGGTGGGGTTTGGGCGGCGGCAGCGTCCAATGCCCGACTGTCACCAGGATGCTGTGGGCAGCGGGATAGTTCGCCGACAGCCTGCTAGACGAGCGTCAGGCAGGCTCTATCATACAAAGCCCATCACCGGCTGTCAACATCAGACAGGGCGCATCCCAGAAGGGGGAGGCGCCTCGGCTGCTTCCGGCTCCGGCTCGTCGCGGTCATCGGGAACTGGCCGGGCGGCGCGGTTGCGCGCCAGCTCATGGCGCCGGCGATGGCGGCGCTCGTCGAGGCTGCCGCGCAGCGCCGCCACCACGGCCACCACAAGCACAAAGATCAGCGCACCCCACACGGCGCCGGTGACGATGAAGTAGCCCGCCCGGCCAGACATGGCGCGCCTCCTGATGGCAAGGTGCTTGAACGACAGCAAGAAGCATGCCGCTCGGGCCGCATTGGCGCCGTCATTGCTTCGCTCCACTCGCAATGACCGCGCCGGCTCTTTCCTCTGGCATACTCTTTGACAAGGGGTCGTCGGGTGGCTATCATCATTGTCAGAGTAACGAGGGGAGGCCAGCGGCTATGGACCGAGTGGCTGCCGTGCGCAGCGCCTTTGCCGAGCGCTTCCGGCGGCCTGCGGAGCACGTGGCGCGTGCGCCGGGCCGGGTGAACCTGATCGGCGAGCATACCGACTATAACGAGGGCTTTGTGCTGCCCATGGCGATCGAGCGCGATGTGCTCATCGCCTGCGCTGCGCGCACCGACCGCGACGTGGTGCTGCACTCGCTCGATTTCCACGAGACGGCAACCTTCTCGCTCGGCAAGATCGAAAGGGTCACCCAGCACACCTGGAGCAACTATGTCAGAGGCGTGGCGCGCGAGCTCCAGGCTGCGGGCGTGGCCTTGCGGGGGATCGATGCCGTGTTGCAGGGCAACGTCCCCATCGGGGCGGGGCTCTCGTCGTCGGCGGCCTTTGAGGTGGCGACGGCCTTGGCGTTCCTCGCCACCTCGCAGGCAGAGATGGACAGGGTACAGGTGGCCCTGCTCGCCCAGCGAGCCGAGAACCGCTTCGTCGGCATGCAGTGCGGCATAATGGACCAGTTCATCTCGGCCCTGGGCCAGGCCGGCCACGCCCTCTTTATCGACACGCGCGATCTCAGCCACCGCCCGGTGCCGCTGCCCGCTGCGACGCGCGTGG
This sequence comes from Chloroflexota bacterium, assembly GCA_029553955.1. Lineage (GTDB taxonomy): Bacteria > Chloroflexota > Anaerolineae > SpSt-313 > SpSt-313 > JAKPJZ01. Next base: position 706 of record JAKPJZ010000216.1, on the reverse strand, counting down.
TCATCGGCGACACCATGACACGCCGCGGCCTGGTCAGCTCGGCCTACAACGAGCGCCGCCGGCAGTGCGAGGAGGCGGTGCGCATCCTGCAGGGGGTGCTCCCCGGCGTGCGTGCACTGCGCGACGTCACCCCCGAGGACCTGGCACGCTACGGCGACCTGCTGCCGCCTTTGGTGCGCAAGCGGGCCGCTCACGTGGTGAGCGAGGATGCCCGCGTGCTCGCCGCCGTGCGCGCCCTCGAAGAGGGGCAGGCCGCCGAGTTCGGACGCCTGATGGACGCCTCACACGCCAGCCTGCGCGACGACTATGAGGTCAGCTCGCCCCAGCTCGACCTGATGGTCGAGCTGGCGCGGCAGGCACCCGGCTGCCTGGGCGCGCGCATGACCGGCGCCGGCTTTGGCGGCGCCACCGTCAGCCTGGTGCGTGAGGGCGAGGTCAGCGCGTTTGTGGCGCAGGTGGCCGGCGCCTACGAGGCGCGCACCGGCCTCAAGCCCGAGATTACCGTCACCGCCGCCGCGGCCGGCGCCGGCATCGTGGCCTAGCAGTTTGTCAGAGTCAGCACTGGCCGGCAACCGGGTCTGACGCTGTGCACGAGCCCGGTTCGGAGCCTTTTGGGCGGGTTTTTTGCGGGTTGGTTGGCCCTGCTGGCTGCCCTGGCGCGCCCGCGGGCGCGCCAGGGCAGCCAGCAGGGCCAACCAACCCGCAA
>JAKPJZ010000203.1 GCA_029553955.1 Chloroflexota bacterium | reverse complement strand
CAGCGCGCATCCCGGCCTTCCTCTGGACCGAGGCGGTGCGGCGTGGCACCGAGATGGGGCCTGACGACGGCCTCGTGGGCGCCGCGCGGCTGGAGAGCGACATCAAGCTGATCTACGCCGTGGCCTCGAACTGCCTCATCAACCAGCACGCCAACGTCAACCGTACGGCAGCCATGCTGCGCGACGAGCGCCTGGTGGAATGCATCGTCGTGCAAGACAACTTTCTCACCCCCACCGCCCGCTTCGCCGATATCGTGCTGCCCGCCTGCACCCAGTTCGAGACCTGGGGCCTGGAGGACGGCTGGAAGTACAGCCGCGACGTGCTGCTCATGCCGCAGTTGGTGGAGCCGCCGGGCGAGGCCAAGAGCGACTATCGCATCTGCGCCGGCCTGGCCGAACGGCTGGGCATTGGCGCCGCCTACAGCGAGGGGCGCGACGAGCGCGGCTGGGTGGCCTGGCTGATCGAAGAGCTGCGGCGCACCTGCTTCCCCGCGATGCCGACGCTCGACGAACTCGTCGCCAGCAACGCCGGCCACTATGAGCCGCCCGCGGGCGAGCCTGCCGTGGCCCTGGCCGATTTCCGCGCCGATCCCGTGGCGCACCCGCTCGCCACCGAGTCGGGCCGCATCGAGCTCTTTTCGGCGCCCCTGCACCGCCTGGGCCGCCCCGAAGAGGTCCCCGCGGTGCCCAAGTACATCCAGGAGTGGGAGAGCCCCTTCGGCCCAGAGGCCGAGCAGTACCCGCTGCAGGCCATCGGCCACCACACGCTGCACCGCGTCCATTCGACGCACGACAACGTCGATTGGCTGGAGGAGGCCTTTCCGCAGCGCGCCTTTGTCAACCCCGTCGACGCGGCGGCGCGCGGCCTGGCCGATGGCAACCTGGTGCGCGTGTGGAACGGGCGCGGTGCCATGGTGCTGCCCTGCCGCATCACGCCGCGCATCATGCCGGGGGTGGTCGATATTCCCCAGGGCGCCTGGTGGACGCCCGACGAGCGCGGCGTCGACACGCGCGGCTGCGTCAACGTGCTCACCTCCGAGCGCTGGACCCCCTACGCCTTTGGCAACGCCCAGCATACGATCATGGTGCAGATGGAGCGGGAGAACTCACCGCAGAGGCGCGGAGGAGGTAGGGGCGGGGTCACCCCGCCCCCTCCCAGTACCCTCCGCGCCTCTGCGGTGAATCCCATCCCTGCCACCTTCAAGGCCGGCCAACTCGCTTTCTACCTCGACGCCACGGCCTGCACCGGCTGCAAAGCCTGCCAGGAGGCGTGCAAGGACCGCCACGGCCTGCCGCTGGGCGCGCTCTGGCGGCGGGTGTACGAGGTGGTGGGCGGCGGCTGGCGGCGCGCGGGCGCGGCGTGGGCGCACGACGTGTTCGCCTACAACCTGTCGCTGGCCTGCAACCACTGCGAGCGGCCCATCTGTGTCGAGGTCTGCCCTACGGGCGCCATAGTCAAGCGGCCTGACGGCATTGTGCTCATCGATCAGTCCAAGTGCATCGGCTGCGGCTACTGCGCCTGGGCCTGCCCCTACGGCGCGCCGCAGTACGACGCCGCGACGGGGCGCATGGGCAAGTGCACCTTCTGCGTGGAGGAGATCGACGCCGGCCGGCCGCCTGCCTGCGTCGCCGCCTGCCCCATGCGCGCCCTCGACTATGGTGAGCGCGCCGAGTTGGAGGCGCGCCATCCCCTCAGCGCGGGCAAGGCTGTCTGTCCTCTACCCGGCGAGGGGCTGACCCGGCCGGCGCTGCTCATCCGTGCGCACCAGGATGCAGGGCGCAGCGAGGGCAGCGTCGCCAACCGCGAGGAGGTGTGAGGTGAAAGAGAGCACGCTCGTCGCTTTCACCCTGGCCGGGCAGGCCGCGGCGGGCACCTACGCCATCCTCGCTGTGCTGCAGCTCGCCATTGGCGCCGCCACGCCCTTCGACTGGCGCACGCTCGCGGTCCTGTCGCTGCTCGTGCTCTTGGGCATGGCCGCCTCGCTCGGGCACCTGGGCGTGCCGTCGCAGGCCTACCGCGCCCTGTGCGGCCTGCGCACGTCGTGGCTCAGCCGCGAGATCCTCGCCGCGGCGCTCTTTGCCGGCAGCCTGGCCCTGCAGACGGGCGTGGCGCTGCTCTGGGGCGCGGCGCGCTTCCCGGCAGCCCTGACGTTCGTCGTCGCGCTCCTCGGGCTCAGCGTGGTCTATTGCATGGCGCGCGCCTACATGCTGCGCACCATGCAGGCGTGGGACACGCCGGCCGTGTTGCTCTCGTTCGCGGCCACGGCTTTGGTGCTGGGCGGCCTGCTGGCGCTGGTGCTGGCGCCGGGGGCCGGTTCGGGCGTCGTGTGGCTGGTCGCCGCCGCGGCGCTGGTCGACATTGCGCTTGGGCTGTGGCGGCTGCGGCCAGTGCCCTCGCCCGTGTACGGCGGCCTGCGCGCCCCCGCGCGCCCCAGCCCCGGCCTGCAGGCCGCCCACGTGGGGCTGCTCGTCCTTGCCGTCGCCTGGGCGCTGTGTGCTGGCGACCGCTCGCCGCTGCCTGGGTTGGCCCTGGCCGTGGCAGCAGAGGTCGCCAATCGCGTCCGCTTCTACCGGATTTGAGTGTGAGGGCCGTGAGAGTCTCGCGGACTTGGTCTTTTCGGATGGCCTTGACCGGGTGAAGGCTCCGCGCCAAACCGGTACCATACCTTAAGGGTCTGAAGTCTGATTGCCGGCCAGGCGTTGTTCGCCGCCCGCGGGCGGCGAACAACGCCTGGCCGGCAATCAGACTTCAGACCCCCTGGGCGGGTTCCGGGGCCGGCGGAGCAGGCGGCCCGGACCCAGCCCAGGGCGTCGAACACTCGTGGCTGCTCTTCATTTGCGGCAATCCGACAAAATGGCCGCGTCACCCTATTGACTCTCCCCCTATGGGAGACTGTATACTGGTGCTGCGATCGTAGTTCCGTTGCCTCCATGAGGCGCCCTGGAGGAAACCGTATGATCAGGATCGGCGACTTTTCCCGGCTCGGCCTGGTTTCGATCAAGACCCTGCGCCACTATGACGAACTCGGCCTGCTCAAGCCCGTGCGTGTGGACCGCTTCACGGGCTACCGCTACTATGCGGTGGAGCAGCTCGGGCGGCTGAACCGCATCCTGGCGCTCAAGGACCTGGGCCTGTCGCTCGAGCAGATTGCCGGGCTCCTCAGCGCCGACGTCTCGGCCGAGGAGATCCGCGGCATGCTCCGGCTGAAGCAGGCCGAGGCGCAGAGCCGTATTCAGGAGGCGCAGGCGCAGCTCACACGGGTGGCGACCAGGTTGAGGCAAATCGAGAAGGAGGGCTCGTTCCCCATGTACGAGGTTGTCCTCAAACAGATTCCCGCCCAGAGGGTGGCGGCGATCCGCAGGGTGCTGCCCAACTATGGCGCGCTCGGTGCGCTCTCTGCCGAGCTCTTTGGCCCCCAGATGCAGGGCGCCAGGTATGCCGGGCCGCCGCTCGTAATCTACCACGATCACGAGTTCAAAGACGAGAATGTCGATGTCGAGGTGGCGGTGCCCGTCGCCGGGCCATTGCCCGAGGGCGCGCCGGCCGAGGTGCGCGAGTTGCCGGGCGGCGAGATGGCGTGCGTCGTTTACCTGGGCCCCTACGAAGGGATCGGCGAGGGCTACAACGCCGTCATGGCCTGGCTGGAGCCCAACGGCTACCGCATCGCCGACTGCCTGCGCGAGGTGTACCTGCGCGGCCCCGGCGACGGCAACGATCCGGCCCAGTACGTCACCGAGATCCAGGTGCCGGCCGTCAGAGTGTAGCTGCCGGGCTGGAGACCTGACACACCGATTTCCATGGCGGGCAGGCGATTGGCAATAACCCAGCCAGACGCCTGCCATACCCGCGGGTGGGACCCCCTACCGTTCCCCCGTCGCGGGGGAATTGGGCTGTCTTCGCCCGCACAGCATCGCTCGCTTGCCACTTCTTGGCTACACAGGATGCGGTCGGGCGACCCAATTCCCCCGCGACGGGGGGACGGTAGGGGGGGCCCGCCCTGCAGCAGGAGAAAGCGTCTGTCAGCCGCGGCCCAGGCTGGGTCGAGTTCTTGCCAGAAGGCGGGCGCTGGCCACCCGCCAGGGAAATCGGTGTGTCAGGTCTCCAGCGCAAAGGAGACGAACATGAGCGACCCATCGGCCACCCGCGGCGGCATCGCCCTGCTGGTCATCGACATGCAGCGGGCGCTCTTTGCCAAAGCCACGCCCATCTACCGGGCCGAGCAGCTGCTGGCCAACATCGGCGCCCTGGTGGCGCGCGCCCGGGCCGGCGGCGCGCCGGTGTTCTATGTGCAGCACGCCGACAAGCGCGACCTCGCCGAAGGGTCGGACGGTTGGCAACTGCACCCGGCGCTGCAGCCCCTGCCCGGCGACGGGCGCATCGTCAAGCGCCACGGCAGCGCCTTCGAGGTGACCACCCTTGCCGAGGAGCTACAGGTCAGGGGCGTGACGCGCGTCGTCGTGGCAGGGCTGGTGACCCACGGCTGCGTCAAAGCCGCCTGCCAGGGCGCCCTGAGCCTGGGCTATGGCGTCACCCTCGTCGCCGACGGGCATTCGAGCTACAGCCAGAAGGCCGCCGAGCTGATCGAAGAGTGGAACGGCAAGCTCGCCGCCGCCGGCGCCGAGGTCAGGCCCAGCGCGGAAATCAGCTTCGCCTGAGCGCCACTATCGGCAGCCGACGGGGGTTATGAACCACGAAGGACACAAAGGGGTACAGAGGAAGCACTCACCTCTGTCATTGCGAGTATCCTTTGTGTGCTTCGTGGTTCAGCCCTTGGTCACCACGTTAACCAGCCGGTCGGGGACGACGATGATATCGGCGACCTCGCGGCCGTCGAGCACGCGCTGCACCTTCTCGCTCGCCAGCGCCAGATCGCGCGCCTGCGCCTCGCTGAGCCCGGCGGTGGCCTGCATGCGGTCGCGCACCTTGCCGTCAACCTGGATGACCAGGGTCACCGTCGGCCGCACCAGGAACCTGGGATTGTACGCGGGCCAGCGCTGCTGGTGCACCGAGTAGGGCATGCCCTCGCGCTCCCACAGCTCCTCGGCGATGTGCGGCGCAAAGGGCGCCAGCAGGATGATAAAGGTGCGCAGCGCCTCGTGCCACGCCTCGGGGCTGAGCTGCCCCTGCACCTCGGCCAGCCAGTTCGAGTAGCTCATCAGCGCGGCGATGGCGGTGTGAAAGTGCAGCGCTTCGATGTCGGCCTGCACCTCGGCGATGGCGCGGTGCATCGGCACCAGCGCCTCCTCCCTAGCGCCCCCTGTGGGGTGACCCCCCACCGTCCCCCCCACGGGGGGGGATGAGAGCGAGGTCACAGGCCCCGCGGCGAGCGCGCTTGGCGGCGACAGCCTATCCCCTCCCACGGGGGGGACGGTGGGGGGTAGCTCCCGCACCACCAGCGCCCACGCCCGGTTCAAGAAGCGGGTGATGCCGCGGATGCCGGTGTCGGTGAAATCGCCGCCCTCTTCGTAGGGGCCGAGGAAGAGCAGGTAGAGTCGCAGCGTATCGGCCCCGTAGCGGTGCACGTACTCGTCGGGGTTGACCACGTTGCCGCGCGACTTGGACATCTTGGCGCCGTCTTTGACGATCAGCCCGTGCAGGCGCAGCTTTTTGAAGGGCTCCTCGAAATCGAGGTAGCCCAGGTCGTGCAGCGCCATGGTGATAAAGCGGGCGTAGAGGTGGTGCAGCGTCGAGTGCTCGATGCCGCCCGCGTAGAGGTCCACCGGCAGCCACTTGTGCGTCAGCGCGCGGTCAAAGGCCGCATCCTCGCGGTGCGCCGAGGGGTAGCGCAGAAAGTACCAGGCCGAATCCAGGAACGTATCCGACACGTCGGTCTCGCGGCGCGCCGGGCCGCCGCACTCGGGGCAGGCAGTGTGCACGAACTCGGGCACCGCGGCCAGCGGCGAGGCGCCGCCGCCCTGCGGGCGAAAATCGGCCACGTAGGGCAGGCGCACCGGCAGGTCTTCCTCAGGCACGGGCACGATGCCGCAGCGCTCGCAGTAGACGATGGGGATGGGCGGGCCCCAGTAGCGCTGGCGGCTGATCAGCCAGTCGCGCAGGCGGTAGGTGACCGCTGGGCCGCCCTGCCCGCGCTCCTCCAGCGTGGCGGTGATCGCCGCCTTGGCCCGCTGCGACGGCATGCCGTCGAACGGCCCCGAGTTGATCAGCACGCCCTCGCCGGTATACGCACCCCCCACCTTCGCCCCCACGAGGGGGGATGAGGGGTCCTGTCCCCTCTCCCCCGCAGGGGAGAGGGCTAGGGTGAGGGGGCCTGCGCTCTGGTTGACAGGTGGCCTCGCTTGCCTCTCACCCTCACCCCTGCCCTCTCCCTCGTAGGGAGAGGGAGCAGGAGGGGCGATGACGACGCGGATAGGCAGATTGTGCGCCCGGGCGAAGGCGAAATCGCGCTCATCGTGCGCGGGCACGGCCATGATGGCCCCGGTGCCATAGCCCACGAGCACATAGTCGGCCACCCAGATGGGGATGCGCTCGCCGTTGGCGGGGTTGACAGCATAGCCGCCGGTAGAGACGCCGGTCTTCTCGCGCTCGGCGGCTACGCGCTCCAACTCGCGCTTGCCGCGCGCCTGCTCGGCGTAGGCCTGCACGGCCGCGCGCTGCCCGGGCGTGGTGACCTGCGCCACCGCGGGGTGCTCGGGCGCCAGCACCAGGTAGGTGGCGCCGAAGAGGGTGTCGGGCCGGGTGGTGAAGACGGGGATCTCGGGCCCGCCCTCCGCCTGGAAGCGGATCTCGGCGCCCTCACTGCGCCCGATCCAGTTGCGCTGCAGGGTGACGGTGGTGGCGGGAAAGTCGGCCTGCTCGTGGCCGGCCAGCAGCCGGTCGGCGTAGGCGGTGATGCGCAGGAACCACTGCTCCATCTCTTTCTGCACCACGGCCGTGTCGCAGCGCTCGCACAGCCCGCCGATGACCTGCTCGTTGGCCAACACCGTGAGGCATGAGGGGCACCAGTTGACCGGCGCTTTGGCCCGGTAGGCCAGGCCGGCCTTGAAGAGCTGCAGAAAGACCCACTGCGTCCAGCGATAGTACTCGGGGCGGCTGGTGTCGACCGCGCGCGACCAGTCGAAGAGGGTGCCCAGCTCCTGCATCTGGCGCTGGTAGCGCTCGGTGTTCTCGGCGGTCAGCCCCATGGGGTGGCGGCCCACGCGCAGGGCATAGTTCTCTGAGTGGATGCCGAACGCGTCAAAGCCGATGGGCTCGAAAACGTCGTCGCCACAGAGGCGGCGGTAGCGGCCGTAGGTATCGGCGCCCGAGTAGGTGTAGACGTGGCCCACGTGCAGCGCCTCGGCCGAGGGATAGGGGAACTCCATCAGGTTGTAGAACGGCCGCTGCGCCCGGTGCAGGTCCACGCGGTAGAGCCCGCTCTGCGCCCAAATCCGCTGCCACTTGGGCTCGATGGTCCGGGGGTCGTAGCGCTCGCGATGCATGGCGCCCCTCCTTGATATGAGGCACGAAATACACGAAAGGCCACGAAAGGACGCGAAACGAGGCATCCTCTTTTCGTGTCCTTTCGCGACCCTTTCGCGTCGTTCGTGCCCGCTCCGGAATCGAAAAAGCCCCTCGTCCTTGGGGACGAAGGGCCTCTCCGCGGTACCACCCCGCTTGGCAGGGTGAGAGTGAAGGTGGAGCTGAGGGGATTCGAACCCCTCGCCTCCTCAATGCCATTGAGGCGCTCTACCAAATGAGCTACAGCCCCATGATGCGGACTCCCTGCCCGCTCGTGCACGTAACGGGTGCCACCGGCGGCGGCTATTCCGTCAGGCCGGGCGGTTCGCGAACCGCCCCCACGGCTTCACCGCCGCGACTCCCGGGCGAGTTCGGCCTGTGTGGCGCTCCCTGACGGCGCCGGTGCCCGGCTCTCACCTGGTGTGCCGCCGGGCTCTCTGCAGGGATGGCCTACTGCTCCCGTTCGTCGTCGTTCCGTATGACAGGTGGAGCTGAGGGGACTCGAACCCCTGGCCTCATCAGTGCGATTGACGCGCTCTACCAACTGAGCTACAGCCCCACCCTTGTGAGCGTTATTATATCCAAGAGGCTGCAGGATGTCAAACGCCGACGCCCATCTGCACCGGCGGCGACCGGGCTGCTCGCTTCGCGTTCCCCGGTACGGGCCTTGTATGGGGCAAGTTGGCGGTGGCGGAGCAGGTTACCCGGCCATCAGTGGGCCGATTGGCAAGAAGTGACAACAGACCGTGCTTGGGCTACAATGTGCACACGATGTGATGTCATTTGTCGCGACCACCGGAGGGCCTCCCCATGAGACGACCCCTGCTCTGCCTGGGTATGCTCCTCGTGCTCCTGGCGGCATCCTGCGCTGCACCGCAGCCGGCGCCGTCCGCCACGGCCGCGCCAGCGCCGGCCATCGCCCAGGCCACGGCCACTGCAGCGCCTACACTGCTGCCGCAGGCCACGGCCGAGGCGCCGGCCGCGCTGGGAGACCCTCAGGCCCTGGTCTCGCAGGAACGGCTCTTCGCCACGCTCGAAGACCTGACCGCCATCCGCCCCGGCCTGGGCTGGCGCAGCTCGGGCACCCTCGGCGAGGCCGAGGCGCTCGACTATGTGGCCGGCCGGCTGGACGAACTGGCCTACCTGCGCAGCCTGGGGCTCGAACAGGAGCGGCAGCACTTCCGCATCTACCTCAGCATGGAGCACTGGGAGGCGCGGCTCGCGCTGACCGCCGGCGGCCGGGCCATCGAGGTGCCGGCGAACGGCCTGCGCGGCGCGCGCGATAACATCGCCCAGGCGCTCACGCTCGACTCCGACGGCGCCCTCAACGATACCGACCGCAACCCGCTCACCGGCGAGGGCGTGGCGGTCGTAATCCGTTCGGCGGCCGACCTGGAGCGCATCACCCCCGCCGCCGTGCGGGGCAAGGTGGTGCTACTCGACTATGCGGCTGTGGACCGTACGGTGGTGGAGCCGAACAGGGCACGCGGGCTGGCGAGCGCCATCCTGAATGCCAACCCGGCGGGCGTGGTGCTCATTACGGCCTACTCGAACCGCCCTGGCGAGAGCCACGGCACGTTCGTGGGCGAGGGCAGCGTCATCGGCACGGTCAAAGCCGGTCCCACCCCGCCCGTGCTCTACACTCGCCTGGAAGACCTGGCGCCCGCCGGCATCGCGACGTGGGATGATCTGGCGCGCGTGGAGTCGGCGCGGCTGACCTGGGATGGTGATGTGGTGGCGCCGGCTACCTCGGGCAACCTGGTGGCGCACATCCCCGGGGCCGACCCCTCGCGAGCGCTGATCCTGGGCGCCCACGTCGATAGCCCCAACGTGCCGGGTGCCATGGACGACGGCAGTGGAGTGGCGGCGCTCTTGGAGGTGGCGCGCGTGCTCGACGAGGCGCGCATGCAGCCGCCGCTGGACCTTTACCTGGCCTGGTTCGGCAGCGAGGAGGCGGGGCTCTTCGGCTCGGCTCACTTTGCCGCCACCCACCAGGAGCTGCTCGACCGCACGCAGGCCATGCTGCAGATCGACTGCCTGACCCGCCCGCTCGACGGCGTCGACGCCATGCTGACCCTCATGGCCTGGCCCTACAGCCGTCTGGGCCAGAGCCGGCTGCCCTGGCCGCAGTTCCTGGCCGATGCGGCCGGCCGGCAGGGCCTGCGGGCCTACGCCGGCCCTCTCTTTGGCATCGATTCCGACAACAATTCGTTCGACGGCTTTGGCGTGCCCACGGCCAACCTGGGCTACTTTGGCCCGCGGATGGAGCAGATGGGCGTGCACTATGCCGGCCACTTGCACGATCCCTACGACACGGTGGCACTGGCGCGCGAGGTGGCCCCCCAGCTCGAGCAGATGGCGCGCATCGCGCTGCTGGCAGTGCTGGGTCCACTGCCCGCCGAAGCCGAGCTGCGCGTGGCCCTGCAACCACAGCGGCGCGCGGTGTTCGTGGCCAGCCACACCGAGGCCGTGCACATGACGCCGGCGGCCCTCATCGACCTGGGTATGGCCCTCACCTGGGAGGGCTATGACGTGGACCTGGTGCCCTATGGCCAGACGGTGACCGCGGCCGACCTGCAGGGCGCCGCCCTGGTGGTGGCCCTGCCGGTGCTCGACTACCCCAGCCCCGGCGGCGACCCGGCGCTGTACGACGAGGCCTGGCAGCCGGCAGAGGTGACGGCGCTCGAGTCGTACGTGGCCGAGGGCGGGCTCTTGGTGCTGACGAACAGCGCGCACCGCCTCAAGTACATGAACATGGCCATGGATATCAACGAGGATTGGAGCGACGCCAACGCTCTGGCGGGGCGCTTTGGCATCAGCTACCAGGAAGGCGAGATGGCCGCCGGCGACGCGTGGGTGGAGGGCACAAGCCCGCTGCTGGAGGGCCTGAGCTCGCTGCGCCTGGTCGAACGCAATGGCGTGCCCCTAAGCCTGGCGCAAGGGCGGGTGCTGGCGCAGGCCGGCGGCTGGGCAGCGGCGGGCCTTGTCGATCAGGGCCGCGGCCAGGTGCTGGCGCTGGCCGACCTGGGCCTGCTGGGCGCCGCCGGTGAGCCGGCCAACCTTGCCTTTTGGCGCAACCTGGCCCGCTATGCGGCTGGGCGGTGAGCGCCCTCACCCTAACCCTCTCCCCTGCGGGGGAGAGGGGATGTGGTTACCGCGCGTGGCCTGGACGATTCGTGGCGCTTCTTGGCCAACCACCTCACGAGCGACTCCCCTCTGCCCCACAGGGGAGAGGGGGCACTTGCGGCCATGTTCCCTCTCCCCCGCAGGGGAGAGGGGGCAGTTGCCGCCGTGTTCGCTCGCCCTGCGGGAGAGGGGACACTTGCGGCCATGTTCCCTCTCCCCCGCAGGGGAGAGGGTTAGGGTGAGGGGGGCTGCGCGGCATGGTGTGCTTCTGGGTGCGCGGGAGATGGCTCGCCGGCGTTTTCAGTTGGCCGCCGATGCGGCGTTTCACCCTCACCCCCGCCCTCTCCCTCCGAGGGAGAGGGGGCAGTTGCCGCCGTGTTCGCTCGCCCTGCGGGAGAGGGGACATTTGCCGCCATGTTCGCTCGCCCTGCGGGAGAGGGGACATTTGCCGCCATGTTCCCTCTCCCCCGCAGGGGAGAGGGTTAGGGTGAGGGGGGCTCTTTGCGACGAGAAATGGAGGAATGATGTGAGATACGGCGTCTGCACGTGGATCTTGGGCGACATGCCCATCGACGAGGTGGCGCAGCGGCTGGCGGCCCTCGGCTACCGGGGGCTGGAGCTGAAAGGCGATCTGGCCGCCTACACCCCGGCGCGGCTGCGCCCGCTCTTCGCGGGCCTGGGGCTCGAGGTGCTCTCGATCACGCCCGAGAACGTCGACCTGGCCCACCCCGACCCGGCCGTGCGCCGCGAAGCCATGGACTATTATCGCCGCGCGCTCGCGTTTGCCGCCGAGCTGGCCTGCCCCATCCTCTCGTGCCATGGCGCCGTCGGGCGCGTGCGCGCGCTCGAGACGCAGCAGGCCGAGTGGGGCTACCTGCGCGAGGGCCTGGCGACGCTGGCCGAGGCGGCCCGGCTGGCGGGGGTGCGCATCGCGCTCGAGGCTCTGAACCGCTACGAGAGCCACCTGGCCAACACGGCGCAGCAGGCCCGAGCGCTGGTAGAGGGGCTGGATGCGGGGATCTTGCTCGACGCTTATCACATGAACATCGAGGAGGCCGACCCGGCCGCGGCCATGCGCCTGGCGGGCGAGCGCCTCTTCCTCTTCCACGTCGCCGACTCGAACCGCGCCGCCCCAGGCTGCGGCCATACCAACTGGCCGGCCCTCTTTGGCGCCCTGCGCGAGATCGGCTATGCCGGGGACGTGGTCGTCGAGTGCACCGCCTCGGGACCCGACCCCTTTACGCCGGTCAAGGGCCCCGGCTGGCAGGAGGAGCTGGCGGCCGGCCTGCGCCAAGCGCTGGCCTTTCTGACCGAGCACCTCGGCCCGCAGACCTGACGCCGGGCCTACAGCGAACGTGGGTTCAACGGCCCACAGGTGCCCTATGCCAAACGACGCATTCCACAGAGTGCGATATCGGCTATACTATAATTGCGGGTCGGCAGTGCGGAGGCCGTGCGTAGGCCCCGCAGTGCGGCCGCCGCACGTTGGGGCCACGCCTAGCGCGCCGGGGGTGGCTCCACGCAACCGGGGTGGGAGATCCAGCTACCGTCTCCCACCCCGTCCATTTGTGCGAGTCCGCTCGTAGCACAGCCCGCTCGTAGTGCCGGAGAGAGGCCGGTGGGTCTGCGCCTGGCGCCGCGCCAGGCGCAGACCCACCGGCCTCTCTCCGGCACTACAAACGAGACTCCGCGGTACTACAAACGCGAGGTTAGCCGGTGCTTTCCAATTGTCATTGCTTCGCTGTGCTCGCAATGACAGGTCAGCCGCTGTAATAGATGCGATAGATCGCCCCTGCCCAGTCGTCGGAGACGAGCAGGCTGCCGTCGGGCGCCTGGATCACGTCGACCGGGCGCCCCCAGAACTGCTCCTGCACCAGCCAACCACTGGCGAAACGATCGACGCCGGCGACCTGGCCGCCCTCGATGCGCAGCCGGACGATCTCGTAGCCCACCGGCACCGCGCGCTCCCACGAGCCGTACAGGGCGACAAAGACGCTGCCAAAGTACTCCTGTGGGAACTGCCGCCCCTGGTACACGCACAGGCCCCGCGGTGTGGTGTGCGCGGGCAGTTGCGCGAACGGATGCGGCACGCCGCTGCATGCGTCCGGCCAGCCCAGCTCGGGGTCAGCAACATCGCCCGCATGGCAGAAGGGCCAGCCGAAATTGGCCTGCGGGAACGAGAGCTCGATGCTATCGGGCGGCAGATCCTCGCCCATGCGACGCCGGCTGCAGTTGCTGACCAGGGGATAGGGAGCATTCGGATACCAGGCGAGGTCCTCCGGATCGCGCAGACCCTGGGCAAAGACCTCCTCGTGGCTGCCGTCAGGCTCGTAGCGCATGATCGTCGCCCGGCGGTAGTCGATCTCACGACAGGCGTTGCAGCTCGCGGGGATGGCCACGTATAGCCGCTGGTCGGGCCCAAAGCCGATGGCATGGGTTGCGTTCTGGCCGCCCGCCGGCAGGTCGTGGACCACCACCTCGGGGGCCGTCGAGGCATGCAGTTCGCCCGGCTTGTAGGGGAAGCGGATGATCTGCTGCGCCTCGGCGATGTAGAGGTAGCCTCCGAAGAAGGCCAGGCCGGTGGGCTCGGTCAGACCGCCGGCGTAGGTCTCTGCGCCCGCGGCCTGCCCCCGGCCCTCACGATCGGGCAGGGCGACGACCGCGCCCTCCTGCGGCTGCGACACAAAGAGCACACCGTCGGGGCTGTAGGCCATGTACGATGCCGACGTGACCCCCTCAGCGTAGGCGGCGATCTGAAAACCTGGCGGCAAGAGCACACCATGGCCCAAGACGTTCGTCGCCGGCGCTGGAGCGCCGCGTACCTGGCTCAACGGCAGGACGGGCGTGGCCGTCGGCAACGGGGTTGGTGGAGGCTTGGTTGCCAGCGGCGCCACCGTCGGCGTCGCCGTGGCACCGGGCTTGGCCGACGGTACGGCGAACGGCGTGAGCGGCCCCGGCGTTTCGGAGCGGAACCATGGCGTTGGCGTCTCTATGCCCGGCGGCACGATCATGAGGTTGGCGCGGTCTGACAATGCCGCAGCGGCATCTCTGACGACGCCGCACCCGGCAGCGGTCAGCAGCAGGAGGACCCCCAGGCCGAGACGCACCCAGCGGCAGCGAGGCAAGGCCACCTCCTCCTCCCAACGGCGTGTCAGGCGAGCACCAGTACTACAATTGCCCGCAGCACATGCCGTTGTAGTACTGGGCTACCGGTTTGCAGACAAGGACTACAAACCTAGGGGTAGAGCAAGAACTGTGCCACAAGGTGCGTCACTCTTGCCCAGACTTCCAGCCGATGACGGCAGGTATGGCCAGCAGCAGGAGCGCGATGAGCGGCAGCAGACCGAACAGCGCGCCGAGGTCGCTGCTGCCGGTGACCGGCAATTCGGCAGGTCCCACAGTGGCCACCGGTGCTGGGCCGGGTGTGCCTGCCCCCGCCGCAGGGGTTACGGATGGTGCCGTGCCCGCCCCCGGCGGCGAAGCGCCGACCGGCGCTGTGCCTGTCTCCGGCAAAGGGGCCGCAGGTGGCGTTGCGCCCGAGCCCGCAGCCGCCTCGGCGGTGGCCGAGCGGCCTGCCGTGCCGGCGGTGGGCGCGGTGTTGCCCGTGGCCCGCGGGGTGAGCGTCGGCAATGGGGTGATTGTGGCCTGGGGTTTGACGGCGCTCGTGGGCAACACCGTGGCTGGAGGCACGCTTGGCGCCGCCATGACCGTCGGGTCACCCGGAGTCACACTGGAGCTGAGTGGCTGCCGCTGATCCAGCGCGATGCACGACACGCTCGCCAAGGCCAACGCCCCCAGCAGGGCCAGGCCGAGCAGATGCAGCAGCTTGGCTTTCATGGCACCCTTCCCCTCCAGACGCACATCCTCGGCGGCCGCTGCTCACTGCCCTACAACGCCCGACAAAGCCAGCGGAGGCGGCTCCCATGCCGCCGGTGGGGCCCGAACACAACCCTCGCAGGTGTTTTTGCCGGGCGCGCTTGTTGCGTCGGAGCAACAATCGTGCCCGAGAGGTCTACATGCGTACACTTACTGTTGTCACGGAGGGCTTTCCAAGGTATAATAAAGGTGTAACATCCACAACACTCCCCTGGTCGGACCCCGTGTCTGCCGTGCAGCCGTGCCTCGGCCAAGGTCGAGGATGCTCACCCGTGTGCGTGGCGATCTCATCCCTGGGCAAGCAGAATACCGCCACTCAGGCCAATGGTCACCCTGGTATGGCCTTCCCGGCTTCCGTTACGCGTCTGTGACTGATGCGAAGGGGGTAATCATGGGAGGGATGGGTAGACCCAAGATCCTGGTGATCGACGATGAGCAGGCCATAGTCAGCGTCATCAGCGATGTATTGACCGAGGAAGGGATGGAGGTGCTCGGCGTGACCGACGCCGAGCGAGGGCTGCGGGCGTTCTACGAATTCCAGCCGGACCTCGTCGTGCTGGACATTCTAATGCCGGGCTGCGACGGCTGGGAGCTCTGTCGCCGGCTGCGCCAGATCTCCACGCTGCCCATCCTGATGCTGACGGCCTGCACCGGCGGCCCCGATCTCGTGCGCGGCCTCAACCTGGGCGCCGACGACTATGTGACCAAGCCCTTCAGCCTCGAGGTGCTGAGAGCGCGTATCGAGGCGCTGCTGCGCCGCGCCAACATCGAACGGGCGCCCAAGCACAAGTACCAGGCCGGCGATGTCAGCATCGATGTGCTGTCGCGCGAGGTCACTGTCGGCGGCCGCTCCGTCGCACTCACGCCCAAAGAGTTCGACCTGCTCGCCTGCCTCATCCGCAACGCCGGGCGCACGGTCTCGCGCCAGGAGCTGCTGCGCCAGGTGTGGGGGCCCGACTTTCACTCCGAAGCCCAGTATCTCAGCCTGTACATCTGGTACCTGCGCAACCGCATCGAAGACAACCCGCGCAAGCCACGGCGCATCATCACCTGGCGCGGCGTGGGGTATCGCTTCGTGCCGGTGAACACGGGGACAGCGTGAGTACCTCCTCCAACTCGGCCACGAACGCCCGGCAGCGCTCGGGCGCGTCGCCGAGGTAGCGGCGCACGTCGAGGAGCTGGCGCACGCGCTGGGCGGGCACGAGGGCGGTCAGCGCCGGGTCGGCCAGCAGGCGCTCGACCAGGGGGTTGGCGCGGCCGGCCTGGACCTCGGCCCAGGCGGCCTGGGCGTGCTCGCGCAGGCGCTCGTGCCAGGCCTGGCGGTCGCCCCCGGCGCGGGCCAGCTCCATGAGCAGGGCCTCGGTGGCCGCAAAGGGGCCGTAGGCATCCAGGTTGCGCGCCATCGGCGCCTCGTGGAGCTGCAGGCCGCGCACCAGCCGCGTGCTGGCGCGCACAATCTCGTCGGTGGCGAGAAAGGCCTCGGGCAGCACGGCGCGGCGATTGGCCGAGTCGTCGAGGGTGCGCTCGAGGGCCGAGAGGGCCGCATTCTCCCAGGCCACCGCAGGCAGCGCGGCGACGAAGCGGGCCAGCGAGCAGACCTTTTCGGCAGTGACGGGGTTGCGCTTGAACGGCATGGCCGACGAGCCGACCTGGCGCTGGCCAAAGGGCTCGCTCCACTCGCCAAAGGGCGGCGCCTGCAGGAGGCGCAGGTCCAGGGCGAAGCGGTGCAGCGAGCCGGCCACACCGGCGAGGGCACTGAGCGCCAGCCAATCGGCCTTGCGTGGGTAGGTCTGCGTGGCCACGGGCCACGCGGGGAGGTCCAGCTCCTGCATGACGCGCGCCTCGAGCTGAGCGGGCGTCATAGCGCTGGCGGCCAACAGTTGGCGGTACGAGGCCGACGTGCCCACAGCGCCCTTGATGCCCTTGCCTCGCACGGCGGCCAGCGCCCGGTCGAGGTTTTCCAGGTCCAGCCGCA
This sequence comes from Chloroflexota bacterium, assembly GCA_029553955.1. Lineage (GTDB taxonomy): Bacteria > Chloroflexota > Anaerolineae > SpSt-313 > SpSt-313 > JAKPJZ01. The sequence goes on along the minus strand of JAKPJZ010000203.1, from coordinate 13,296 downwards.
GGTCCTGGGCGTACTGGCAGAGACGGTAGCCGACGGTGGTAGGCTCGGCGGGCTGCAGGTGGGTGTAGCCGAGGGCCGGCAGGTCGCAGGTGGCGGCGATGCGCTCGGCCAGGGCGGCCAGCAGCTCGCGCACGCCCTGGCGGATGAGGCGCAGCGCTTCGCGCAGGCGCAGGGCTTCGGCGTTGTCTTCGATATCCATGCTGGTGGCGCCCAGGTGAATGATGCCGCCCCCCACCGGGCTCTGCTCGGCGTAGGTGCGCACCTCGGCCATGAGGTCGTGGCCAATCTCGGCTTCGATCGCGTGGGCGCGCGCCAGATCTACCTGGTCCACATGGGCAGCCAGGTCGGCCACCTGGGCCGCGCTGACCAGGCCAGCGGCCTCCTCGGCCTGCGCCAGCGCCAGCCAGATGCGGCGCCAGAGCCGGCGCTTGCCCGCTTCGGACCACAGGGCGCGCATGGCGGCCGAGCCATAGCGCCAGGTAAAGGGAGAGAGGTAGGTCTCATAGTCGTAGCTGCTCATGGTGCATGCCCCCAATGTTCAACAGTGGCGGCAGTATAGCATGGCGCCGGAGCCGCTGTCAACGGGGCGAGCGGGACTTCCCGGAGTCCCGAACTTGTTCGGGCTGTGTCGCAGAGTGGCATGCCCCGCGATACTCGGCGCCACGTCGTAGCCTGGCCCCAAGTTGGGGACTCGGGGAGCAAAGGGAGCTGCGCGATGGGTAACGCATCGGATGGCGACCAGGGGCGGCCTGCCCCGTCGAGTGGGCGCGGCTGGCTGGGCGCCCACCTCGTGACCCTGACGCTGCGCGAGCCCGAGCTGCTCTTTGGCCAGGTGGTCGACGGGCGCATGGTGCTCGACGAGCCGGGCACGATTGTGGGTGAGGAATGGCGCCGCCTGCCCACCCTGGTGCCGCAGGTGCGCCTCGACGAGTTCACGGTGATGCCCAACCACATCCACGGCATCATCCGGCTGGGTGAGGTGGCACGAGGCAAGGCCGGGCGGCGCCGTGGCCGGCCGCCGCGACGCCGCGGGTCCGGGGAGATGGCCGTGCTCGGGGCGGCCATCAACCAGTTCAAAGCAGTGGTCACCAGGCGTATCAACGCCCTGCGCGGCCGCAGCGGCCCCCTCTGGCAAGCGGGCTACCGCGACATCCCCATCGAAGACGAGCACGAGCTGGCGGCCCTGCGTCGCTACGTGCTTGACAACCCGGCGCGCTGGGCCGACGATGTGGAGAACCCCGAACGGCCACGAGCGCATGCGTGTGAGGTCGGCGCAGAGCCGGAGCGACCTGGACCCTAAGCACCTTCATGGATCAGATTCTCAACGGCTGAGGAGAGATATCACCGCAGAGGCGCAGAGGACGCAGAGAGGATCAATCGCCTCTGCGTCCTCTGCGCCTCTGCGGTGGATATCCTTGTCGGTTTGAGGCAAGCTTCACTAGTAGTCCGTCGCACTGATTTTGATGGGCTACGACGCCCACAAGGGGCTAGGCTACGCCCATCAGAATCAGTGCGACGGACTACTAGCTGCAATACCTCTCGAACAAGGCAGCAGCCATAGTAACGACTCTAGTCGTCGTCAGAATGGCGGCCAAGCCGGCATCGCAGCGCTATCCGACGGGTCCGACGCGTCTGATGACAACAGTCGGTGTCGCAGGCATGCACGATTGGCCGCTTGAGACGGGACGACTAGAGTCGTTACTACGGTGTGTCCGCTATTTGAACGGTATTGTCGCTAGCTGGCTGTGGCTGAGGCGTCGCGTTCCCTCGGCACCATGTCCGACGACCAGAAGCGCTTGACGATCGACACGTCGCTGCGCTGCTGCTGCAGCCACTCGTCGATGGCCGAGGCGCGTTTCGCGGTCAGGACGCGCTCATCCAGCGGGCGATCGGCCTGGCGCTCTTCGACCTTGATGATGTGATAGCCGTAGGACGTCTGCACCAGCTCGCTCACCTGGCCCGGCTGCAGGGCAAAAACAGCGTCGTCAAAGGCGGCCACCATCTGGCCCCTCGGGAACCAGCCCAGGTCGCCGCCCTCGTCTTTGGTGGCGGTGTCGGTCGAGGCCTGCTGGGCCACGGTGGCGAAATCCTCGCCGTTGCGGATGCGCTCGAGCGCGGCCTTGGCGGCCTCCTCGGTGTCGAGCAGGATATGCCGTGCACGGATCTGCTCGGCCGTGGCCGGCACCTCGGCGCCCATGGCCTCCTGCAGCTTGCGGCGCAGCATGTCGACCGCCACCATGTCGCGGAACTCGGTCTCGCTGAGGCCGGCGTTCTTCTGCATCGACTGCATGGTGTCGCCATACAGCTTTCTGAACGCCTCTTCGGTCATCGGCGTCGGCGTGGGCAGGGGCGTGGAGGTTGGCTCGGGTGTGCCCACGGTCGGCGTCGGGCTGGGCTCGCCGGTGGGGGTCGGAGCCACGGTGGCTGTGGGCCCTGGGGTCGGCGTTTCCAGGTTGTAGCCGAAGCTCTGCTCGATCTCTTTTTGCACTTCCTCCGGCGAGACGGTCAGGCCGCGCCGCTTGGCCTCCTGACGGATCAGCTCGTTGCTGATGAGGTCTTCGAGGGGCTGCGTCGTGCTCAGGTTGCCGTATTCGCTCTGCAACTGCGTGAGCTGCTGCCGGAAGTAGCTGTAGAGGAATTGCTGGTTCTCGTCGCTGGGGTCGAATTGGCTGAGCTGCGCAGTGAGCTGGTTCATGTAGCTGCGCATCTGATAGCGCTGGTATTGCACAAAGCGCTGGTAGGTATCGGTGCGGATCGCTACGCCGTTGACCGTGGCCACCGGCCTGCCGGGCGCGATGACGTAGTATTGGATGAGCCCAAAGCCGATGATGCCGAGGATGAGTGCAAGGACGCTGCCTCCGCCGATGTACAGCCAGCGTTCGAACCGCTGCTCACGCTCGCGCCGGGAGAACGCGCGGCGGTTCACAACAGGGACAGGCGCCGTGCCTTTCTTTGCCATCCAGGCCTCCACTCCAAGACAAGCTATCTTCTATTGAGGGGCTTGGGCGGGCTGGTCAGCCTCACTGGCGGCCCCTGGCGGCGGTACACCTGACAGGTCTTCGGAGACCTGTCAGGTGTACCACCCTCGCGCAGGCGAGGACGCCTGCGCCACCTAATCGTCGTACTCTGACAAGCGTGCTGCGTCGTGTTCGCCAACCAGTGGGTGACGCCCACGAAGCCGCCTACGGCGGCCAAGGGGGGCTAGGCTACTGGTTGGCGAACGCGACCTAGCCGCGGCTGCTCTCGGTCGTAAAGGGCAAGAGCGCCAGGTGGCGCGCCCGCTTGATGGCCTCGGCCAGCCGGCGCTGATGCTTGGCGCAGGTGGCGTTCTTGCGCCGCGGCTTGATCTTGCCTCGCTCGGTCAGGAAACGCCGCAACTCGTCGACCTGCTTATAGTCGACCTCTTTGGCCTTGCGCTCGCAGAAGGGGCAGACGCGCGGACGACGCCCACCACGTGGCCCACCCGGGCCCCCGCGTCGCGGCCGCGGGCCGCGCGGCCCGCGCTCTTCGCCTTCGCGGCGCTCTTCTCTCTCGTCAGCCAAGGTATTGCCTCCCTTACAGCCTATCCGAACAGTCGTAGCCTAGCCCCTTGTGGGCGTGGCCGCGGGCGAACTCGGCGCCAGGGCGAGGCCAAACGGGCACAAGGCCCTAGACCAGACGACTTTTCAGATAGGCTCTTATTGTACGCGACGCCAATGCCGGCGCTGCTGCTCGTCACGGTAAACCAGATAGGTCTCCAAAGACCTGTCACACTCCCGGCTGCGTGCCTCGCGTCGGCCCTCAACGCAGGCATGCCCGACCGAGGGTACGATGCGGCCTCTACGCAGTCTCCGGGCTCTCGGGTGGGGTAGGGACCTCGGGTGGCGCTGCCTCTGCGGGCGCCTCGACCGGCGCTTCTACACGCACCAGCAGGTGCCGGATGGCATCCTCCGACAGCTTGAGCTGGCGATCGATCTCGCGGATCGCCTTGTCGGTGAGCTCGGTGCGCAGAAAGATGTAGGTCCCCTCGTTGTAGCGGCGGATGGGGTACGCCAGGCGGCGCTTGCCCCAGGAGTCCGACTTGAGCACATGGCCGCCGTTGGCGGTGATGGTTTGCTCGATGCGCGCCGCGAGCGCGGCCACCGCCTCGTCGTCGATGTCGGGCCGGACAATGTAGGTGAGCTCGTATTCTCTCACGATGTGCCCTCCTTTCCATGGGCAAGCCCCAGGACATGTGGCTGTGCCGTGGGCCGACGGCCGGCCTGCCTGGGGCGGAAAGTACGCCGGGGAGGAGCCTCCCCGGCTGTAAGTGTCGCGATTATACCATCGATGGGGGGGCGACGCAAATGTGGTTAACAGAAGAAGCGCTCGTCAGGTGGTGCCCCCGGCCGGGCCGCCACCGGCCGGGGGACACCATATGGGGGAGTAGAGGCAAGGCGTTCAGCGGCACTCCGGCGAGGTGACGACACCTGCGCCGGGGTACCGGAGAAGCACCTCGCGCCTACGGATTGGCTGGTCCCTGGGTTGATCATCGGCCTTGACCTCGCGCACCGACCTGGGCGACAGGCTGGAAAGCCCCTCCCACTGAACCGGCTGCGAACCTATCGCCTGGGCCACAGGCGCGAGAACAGCCACTCCCACGGGGTGGGGCGCGCCTCAGGCTGCGCAGAGCTTGCTGCTGGCAGCGGGCTCGCCACCACCGCCGGTGCTGGGGCCTCGTATTCGACCTGATGCTCGCCCGGCGGCGCATCGACCAGGCCGAGGCGCTGGGCGCGCGCTTCCAGCGACGTGATGCTCTCACCCTGGGCAATCTCACAGCGCAGGGCGGCCACGCGCCCCTGCAGGCGCTGCGCAGTCCGCTCGCGCTCGCGCACGGCATAGCGCAGCTCGGCCGCCGCGCCGGCCTGCGAGAGGTAGAGCAGCGCGGCGAGCGCCAGCAGGGAGAGCAGGCCCAGGATCAGGCCGAACAGGCGCGCATCGATGCGGGTGGCCGCCCGTTGCAGCGAGGCCGGGCGTGAGTGCATGTCTACGAACAGGACGCGTTGCGGGTTCAACTGCCTATGGCTCCCTGGCACATGCCATGTCGGCGAGATGCGAAGCCAGTGCAGCGGGCCTGCGGCAGGGCCTGCCGTCCATACACACTATAGTGGGGCCACGGCAGCAAGGCGCCTTGCCCATGCATAAAGGGCTGGTAAGGGTAACGTAAACGTAACCTTAGGGGCTGGGGCGCGCAGGCGCCGCGCGCATTTCGCCGATGACCCGCGTGGCCTGGACGATGAGGAGCGGCGCAAAGCCGAGGCCGACGACGATGGCCCAGTCGGGGAGGTCGAGGGGCATGGTGGCAAAGATCGGCTGCAGGAAGGGCACATAGATGATGGCCAGGTTGGCCAGGATGACGATGATGAAGGCCAGGTTCATGAAGCGGTTGGTGAATGGGCCGATGGTGAAGAGCGAGTAGCGCAGGCTGCGCAGGTTGTAGGCGTGCAACGCCTGGGCCAGGATCGAAGTGGAGAAGGCGAGCACGCGCGCCCGCTCGACGCCGCCGCCGCGGGCAAAGAGCTCGAGCGCAAAGGCGCCCAGGGTCACGAACCCGATGAGCGCCCCCTGCCAGCCGATGCTGAACGCCATGGCCCGCGTGAGGATGCCCTCGCCCTGGGCGCGGGGCGGGCGCTGCATGATCCCCGGCTCGGCCGTCTCGACGCCCAGGGCCAGGGCCGGCAGGCTGTCGGTGGCCAGGTTGATCCACAGAATCTGGATGGGGATGAGGGGCAGGGGCAGGCCGATCAGGCCGGCGATGAAGAGCGTCAGCACCTCGCCGGTGTTGGCCGAGAGCATGAACTGGACGAAGCGCCGGATGTTGTCAAAGATGGTGCGCCCTTCGGCCGTGGCCGAGACGATGGTGGCAAAGTTGTCGTCGGCCAGGATCATGTCGGAGGCCTCTTTGGCCACATCGGTGCCGGTAACGCCCATCGAGATGCCGATGTCGGCCTCCTTCAGGGCGGGCGCATCGTTCACGCCGTCGCCGGTCATGCCGACGATCTGGTGCTGCGACCTCCAGGCGCGCACGATGCGCAGCTTGTGCTCGGGGGCGACGCGGGCATAGACGCGCACACGGTTGACGATCTCGTCGAGGCGCTCGTCGCTGATCTGCTCGAGCTCGGCGCCGGTGAGCGAGACGTCATCCTCGCGAAAGATGCCGATTTCGCGCGCGATGGCGATGGCCGTGTTGGGCTGGTCGCCGGTAATCATGACGACAGTGAGGCCCGCCTCTTGGCTGGTGCGCACGGCGTCACGCGCCTCGGGCCGCGGCGGGTCGATCATCGCCGCCATGCCGACAAGGACCAGGTCGCGCTCCACGGCGTCGGGGTTGAGCGGCACCTCGACGGGCAGCGGCCGGTACGCCATGGCCAGCACGCGCAGGGCCTGCCCACCCAGGAAGCTGTTGACGTCGAGAAACTCGCGCCGCTCGTGAGGGGCCAGGGGCTTGACCTGACCCGCCTCCTGGACCTGCACGCAGAGCGGCAGGATGGCCTCCGGCGCCCCCTTGACAAAGGCCACGCGCCCGCCCGACGGTACCGCTGCGCTGAGGCCGGCGGGCCCCTGGCCGTCGCCCCTGAAGGTGTAGACCACGCTCATGCGCTTGCGCTCGGAATCGAAGGGCAGCTCCTCGAGAAACTCGTATTCGGCCTCGGCGTCGGCCTCGTCGTAGCCGGCCTTTGCGGCGACGGTGATGAGGCTGCCCTCCGTGGGGTCGCCGCGGATGCGCCAGGTGCCGTCCTCCTGCACAAGGTCGGCCGTGCTGGCCAGGATCGCGACGCGCACCACAGCCTGCACGTCTGCCGCATCAGGAGCGATGGCCTCGCCGTCGGAGGCAAAGCTGCCCAGGGGCGCATAGCCCTCGCCGCTGACCTGAATCGTCCGCTCGGGGGTCACGAGCTGGCGCACGGTCATCTGGTTCTGTGTGAGGGTGCCGGTCTTGTCGGTGCAGATGACCGAGGCCGAGCCCAGGGTCTCGACCGAGCGCAGGCGGCGCACCAGGGCATTGCGGGCGGCCATGCGGCGCACGCCGATGGCCAGGGCGATGGTGACGACTGCCGGCAGCCCCTCGGGGATGGCCGCCACGGCAAGGCTGACGGCGACCAGGAAGACCTGCAGCAGCGGCTCGCCACGGGCAGCGTCGAGCACAAAGATGATGGCGACGATGAACAGGGCGGCGTAGACCAGGTAGTGCCCTACGCGATCCAACTGCTGCTGCAGCGGCGTTGCTTCGGGGGCAATCTCTTGCACCATGCGGGCAATCTTGCCCAGCTCGGTGCGCGGCCCAGTGGCAACGACGAGGGCGCGGCCGCGGCCGCGGGTGGCCACGGTCGAAGAGTAGACCATGTTGTCGCGATCGGCCAGCGGGGCGTCGGCGGGTGCGGTCGTCTCGGCTTCTTTGGCGACCGGCGCCGATTCGCCGGTGAGCACCGCCTGGTCGATGGAGAGGTTGCGCGTCTCGACAAGGCGCCCGTCGGCGGCGACCAGGTCGCCGGTCTCGATGATGAGGATGTCGCCCTGCGCCACCTCGCGGGCCGGGATCTCGTGGGGCCGCCCGTCGCGCACCACCGTCGCCGTCGGCGCCGTGAGCTGCCGCAGCGCCTCCAGCGCCTTGCCGGCCCGGTACTCCTGTACAAAGCCGAGGAGGCCGTTCAAGATGACAATGACGGTGATGGCGATAGCATCGGTCCATTCGCCCAAGACGGGGCCCGAGACGATCGCCGCAGCCAGCAGCACCCAGACGATAAAGTCATTGAACTGGCCGACAAACAACTGCAGGGGCGAGGGTCCCTGGACGACCGCCAGCTCGTTGTAGCCGATCTCGTCCAGTCGCCGGCGAGCCTCTGCCGAGCTCAGCCCATGGTTGGGGTTGACCTGAGCCGACTGCAGGGCCGCTTCGACTGAAACGGCATGCCAACGTTCTTCCTCCACCGGCTGCGACTCCTCGCGACGGAGTGGATGCGCCTAGGGGGGCGGGGTATCCGGCCACAAGGCTACCATGCGGGCCGGGCGCCGTCAAGGCTAACCTAAGAAGAGTTGGAAAGTTGCTGCTGGGAACCCAGTCAAGCGGAGGCGGCGTGGGAGCCGCCTCCGCTTGACTGGCTCTAGCCTGGCGCGGTGAGCTCGGCCCACACTTCTTCGATGCGCTCACGGTTGGGCACGAGCACCATCGAACCGCTCGGCGTGACCCAATCCGACATCATAGAGGCGTCGAACACCCGGCTGTGGTAGGCTTGGGGCTCGAGGCGCAGGGCCAGGTTGAGCAGCCCCAGCACGTCGGCCGGGCGCAGGTCGGTCTGCACCGTGTCGGCGAGGCTGCGCACCATCCCCGGCAGGTGGGGCAGCACCTGGGGGCGCAGGGCGGCATCGCGCAGGGCCAGCAGGAGTTGCTGCTGGCGCTGGGAACGATCGATGTCGTTGGTGCCCTGGCGCGAGCGGGCGTAGTACAGGGCCGTGCGGCCATCCATGTGTTGCGGCCCCGAATCTACCGTAAAATGCCAGGGGGCGCTGCCGTCGCCCTCGTCGACCCATTCATCGAAAACGCGCGGCGAGTCGATGGTCACGCCGCCGACCGCGTCGACGATACGCTCGAGGCCCGCAAACTGGATGCGCACGTAGGCCTGTACGGGGATGCCCAGGTTCTGCTTGATGGTGGCTGCGGTCAACGCCGCGCCGCCCGTGCCGGCGCTCGTCTCCCCGACATAGTCAGCCGCGTTGATGCGCTCCGGACCATAGCCGGGAATGGTGACCCAGAGGTCGCGGGGGATGCTGAACATGGCCACAATGTTGTCCTTGGGCCGGATAGCGACGACGATGATCGCATCGGTGCGCCAACCGGGGTCCTGGCTGGCGGTGCGCCTGTCGCTGCCCAGGAGCAGGATGTTCATGTCGCCGGGCTGGCTGGGCGTCGGCCCCCGTTCGCCCGGCGTGGCCCCGGCCCCCGGCGAAGCCACGGGCAGATTGGCCGGCGCGGCGCGGCAGCCGGCGAGGAGCGACAGGAGCAGCAGCACGATCAGGGCACGCCTCATCGCCATCCTCCAGGCCCATCGGTATTCGGAGCCGCTGACCCATTGAGGTTACTACGGGGGCGAGCGGGGGGCAAGGCCAATGCGGGCATATCCCATCATCGTTGGCGACCGGCTCTTGGGCTTCGCACGAACCCGGTGCTGGCCTTTAGGTTAGGGGTTTGGCGGGCTGGCCGGCAACGCCGGCCAGCCCGCCAAACCCCTAACCCGGGTCAGGGCCGGGCGCACGGGGGCATGGTCTGTGCAGGCTTGTCTGCGCCCAAAGGGGTGGCAGCGGAGCGGAGAACCCCGCCAGCACACGGGTGCCCCACCACTGCGGGACATACCCGTGGGAGCCGACTGCTGGGTGCGGAACCTGGGTTTAGGGCGCGGTCAGCTCGGCCCAGGCCTGTTCAATGCGTGCCCGGTCGGGCAGCAGGACCATGGCGCCGCCGGGGGTGGTCCAATCGCGCACCATAGTGGTGTCGAACACGCCCTCGCGGAACGCCTCGGGCTTGAGGCGCAGGGCCAGGCCGGCGAGCGAGAGGGCCTGCGTGGGGCGCAGGTCGGTCTCAACCGTATCGGCCAGGGCACTGATGAGCGCGGGCAGCCGGGGCAGGACCTCGGGGCGCAGCGCCGCCGCCCGCAGCGCCAGGAGGATCTGCTGTTGGCGCCGCGTGCGCTCGAGGTCGTTCGAGTCGTGGCGGGCGCGGGCGTACATCAGCGCCAGCTTGCCGTCCATGTGCTGCGGCCCCTCCACCACGACCATGTGCGCCCTGCCGCCGGGCGCGCTCTCGTCGATGAACCATTCATCGAGGGCACGGTCGGAGGTGATGGTAATGCCGCCGACGGCATCGATGATGCGCGCCAGGCCCTCGAAGCGGATGCGCGCATAGGCATCGATGGGAATGCCCAGGTTCGCCTCGAGCGTCTCGGCGACGAGCTGGGGGCCCGCGCCCGGCCCGCGCAAGGTCTCGCCGAGATAGTCGGCCACGTTGATACGGCCATAGCCGTGGCCGGGGATGTTGACCCACAGGTCGCGAGGGATGCTGAACATGGCGATATGGCCGCCCTGTGGCCGCAAGGCGACGACGATCAGGGTGTCGGTGTTCCAGGCCGCTTCACTGCCGGCGCGGCGATCGCTGCCCAAGAGCAGGAGGTTCAGATCGTTGGCCAGGACGGGGAGGGGAGTGGAGGTGGGTGTGGGCTGCGGGCTTGGCGTCTCGGGCGGGGGCGCTGCGCCCGGTGTGGCCGGCCCTATGGTGGCCGTGGCCGCCGGCCGCTGCTCTACAGCCGGCGAAGGGCGCGCTGTGGCCGGGCCCGGCGGCTTGCGCCCGCGCGGCAAGAGGCTGCAGCCGGCGAGGAGCGCGGAGATGAGTAGGATGGGTATGGCGTAATGCGTGATGCGTGATGCGTGATGCGTGACGCGTGACGCGTGATGCGTGAAACGGAACACGCAATACGCAACACGCAATACGCGTGACCTGAGACGCGTTGCCTGCTGCGTGACGCGTGATGTGGCGTGCGTGCCCATGGGTCTATTCGTGGTTTCTAGGCCCGCCCTGCCGTTCCAGGTGGGCGGTGAGGGCGGCGCGCAGGGCGGCGTGGTCGCTCCAGGGCGTTTCGGTGCTGCCGAAACAGAGCGAGCGCTCGTGGCCCTTGCCGGTGACCAGCACCAGGTCGCCCGGGCGGGCCATGGCGACAGCGTAGGCGATGGCCTCGGTGCGGTCGCCGATGCGCCAGTAGCCCTCGCCCTCGCGGCGCCCGGCCGCCTCGCAGCCGGCAGCGATCTCGGCCATGATGGCGTCGAGCGGCTCGGTGCGCGGGTCCTCGGCGGTGATGACAGTGACGTCGGCCAGGCGGCCCGAGATCTCGCCCATCTGCGGCCGCTTGCCCCGGTCGCGCAGGCCCGCGCAGCCATAGACGACGATCACGCGGCCGCGCGTCATCTCGCGGGAGGCCTCCAGGGCCTCGCGCAGGGCGTTGGGGGTGTGGGCAAAGTCGATCACGGCCTGGAAATCCTGCCCCAGGTCCATCTGTTCCATGCGGCCCTCGACGCCCTCGAATGCAGCGATGCCCGCCCGGATGGCGCTGACGGCGATGCCCTGCGAGAGGGCGGCGGCGATGGCGGCGAGGACGTTGTAGAGGTTGAAGCGGCCCACCAGCGGCGTCTCGATGTCAAACGCGCCCGCCGGGGTGATGGCGCGAGCGCGCCAGCCGCGCGCCTGCTGCGTGGCCTCGGTGAGGGTCACGTCGGCAGCGCCGTCGAGGCTGTAGGTCAGGTAGCGGTCAGCCGGGATGCCGCGCAGGTAGCCGAAGGAGGGATCGTCGACATTGAGCACGGCGACCTTGGGCGTATCGGGCTTGCGTGCGGCGGCCGCGAGGTGGCGCACGAGCATGGCCTTGGCGTCGCGGTAGGCCTCGAAGGTGCCGTGATAGTCGAGATGGTCACGGGTGATGTTGGTCACCACAGCCACGTCGAAATCGCAGGCGTCGACGCGCCGCTGGGCCAGGCCGTGGGAGGTGGCCTCGATCAGGGCATAGCGCGCACCCTGCTCGACCATCTGGGCCAGGTAGCGCTGCATGTCGGGGGCGTCGGGCGTGGTGGTGTGCAGGCCGGTGTCGATCTCCTGGCCGCCGATGCGCGCCTTGACGGTGGAGACCATGCCTGCCGGCAGCCCCGCCGCGCTCAAGATGGAGGCGATGAGCTCGATGGTCGTCGTCTTGCCCTCGGTGCCGGTCACGCCGACGACGCGGAGCCGGCGCGACGGGTAGCCGTGCCAGGCGGCAGCCAACTGCGCCAGCGCCGCGCGCGCATCGGTCACCACCGCGCCCGGCAAGCCCGCCGGCAACGCTTCGGCCCGCTCGACCACGGCGGCGACGGCGCCGCGGCCCAGGGCGTCGGCCAGGTAGCGGTGCCCATCGACGCTCACGCCCGGTACAGCCACAAAGAGGGCACCCGGGCCGGCCTGCCGCGAGTCGGCGACGATGGCGCGTATCTCGCGGGCCTCGCCGTCGCCGACCAGGCGCGCACCCTGCAGCGCTACTCGCAACTCACCCCAACGCATTGCTCTCACCCATCACTTTCTCGATACTCACGAGGAGCGTCCCTTTCCCCCCAGCCGCGAGTGCCGTCGCCGGCACGCCACGCAGTCGCGCACAGCCGCTAGTGTCGAGCCGGGCCGTGCGCTGCCCCCCAGCCCACGATGCCACGAGGCGCAGGCCCGCAGGCAGAGGCTGCGCGGGCACAACGGTCGCTTCGAGGCGGTACTGCCCCGGGCGCGCGGGGTCAGGCTGCGCCGCCAGCAGGACGACGGCGTGGCCGGCGTCGAGGTGTATGACGGAGGAGGTCAACAGCAGGCAGCCGCTCGCCTCAAGCGGCGGTGAGGTGACACTCTCGTTCATCTGCTTTCTCTAGGGCACCAGGCCCCGGTCTACTTGCTGACGACGATACCATAGAAACCCAAGGGCGTCAACTGGAGTCCCGAACTTGTTCGGGCAACGCCCTTTGGCTCGGCCGGAGCCCCGAACTTGTTCGGGCTGCGGTCAGGGGAACGCCCCAACAAGTTGGGGAGTCCGAGCCGCGGCTTGCCTGGAGCCCCGAACTTGTTCGGGCTGCGGCCAGGGGAACGCCCCACAAGTTGGGGAGTCCGAGCCGCGGCTTGCCTGGAGTCCCGAACTTGTTCGGGCAGGGGAACGCCCCAACAAGTTGGGGAGTCCGAGCCGCGGCTTGCCTGGAGCCCCGAACAAGTTCGGGCAGGGGAACGCCCCAACAAGTTGGGGAGCCCGGGTCAACTCTCCGGCGACGCCGGGGTGACGATGCACCTGGCACGGCGGCGGAACTCGTCGCGCGGCAGCATCACGCGGCGGCCGCAGCCCAGGCAGCGCAGGCCGATGTCGGCCCCCACCCGCGTGATCTGCCAATCGGTCGAGCCGCAGGGATGGCGCTTGCGCAGGCGCACGATGTCGCCGACATGGATGTCGATGAGCATGGCAACTCCTTATGCGTACTGCGTGATGCGTAATGCGTACGACGTAAGGGCGTTGCGCGTTCCATCAGCGCACTCACGGGGAGCGCCCGCCGACGCCGTGCGTGACGCCCCTTACGCATCACGCATCACGCATCCCGCCATTGTGGGATAACGCAATAAGTCCTGCTTGAAAACTCAACCCATAGATTGATACCTCCTGGCATCTGGTGGTAAGACAGATGTCTCCAAACGTCGGTTTTTCCCACCAGCCAGGAGGTATCCGATGCTCAGTGTACCTCACCCCC
>JAKPJZ010000109.1 GCA_029553955.1 Chloroflexota bacterium | reverse complement strand
TGCGGGGGAGCCCTGGCGCTTTCGGGTGATCGAGATGGACAGCCGATACGCTGCGCGGGCAACTCCCCTCTCCCCTGCGGGGGAGCCCTGGCGCTTTCGGGTGATCGAGATGGACAGCCGATACGCTGCGTGGGCAACTCCCCTCTCCCCCGCAGGGGAGAGGGGTCGGGGGTGAGGGAACCCTGGTCGGTGCATCGACCGCCGCGGCGGCTGGCCTACCAGCCCGGCCACTCGGCGCTGCACCGGCTGCACCCGCTGCTCAAGGCGGCCTGGCTGCTCTTCGGCACGGCCTTTGTCTTTGCGGTGCCGAGCCCCTGGGCGGTGCTGGCGGCCCTGGCCCTGATCGCCCTGGGCTTTGCGCTGGCACGCCTGAACTTGCGCGGCGTGCGCGGCAGCCGTCTCTGTGGCGCCACGGCGCTGTTGCTCGCCCTGTTGCAGTTGGCCTTTGTGCGCCACGGCGCCGTCCTCCTGCGCGCCGGGCCGCTGGCGGTGACGGTGGGCGGGGTCGCGGCGGCCGTCTACGTGGCGGGGCGCTTCCTGGCGGTCATCCTGTTGAGTTACCTGTTCGTGCTGACCACCGAGCCCAGCGAGCTGGTCTATGCCCTGGTGCGCGCGGGGCTGCCCTACCGCTATGGCTTTGCCCTGATCACCGCACTGCGGCTCGTGCCGGTCTTCGAGCAGGAGGCGCAGATCGTCTACAGCGCGCAACTGGCGCGGGGCGTGGCCTACGACGTGCGCAGCCCGCGCCGCCTGCTGCGCCTGGCGCGGCAGTTCTCGCTGCCCCTGCTTGTCTCGGCGTTGGGCAAGGTCGACGCCCTGGCCGTCTCGATGGAGGGGCGCTGCTTCGGAAGGCATCACACCCGTACCTACCTGCGCCAGGTGCGCCTGCAGCGCCTCGACCGCGCCGCGGCCGCGCTGCTGGCGCTGGCCATCATCGCTGCCCTGGCTGGTCGTCTCGCGCTGTGAGAGGAGAAGACAACGTGACCAAACGTCGCATCCTGCTGTTCGCCTCTGTGGGCCTGGCCCTGATCGTCGTCGGCGCCCTGGCGGCCACGGCGGCGCCTGTGCAGTTGCTGTTGCACTACCCGCTGCCGGCGCTGGCCGCCGAGGCCGCTACCATGAACCGCTGCGCCGAGTGCCACGACCTGGGCCAGTTGCACACCTGTGAGGCCTGCCACGACGAGCACGGCGGCGCCAACGTATCTAGCCTGCCCTTCAACTCGCTCGTCTTGCTCACCGGCGACGTGCCCGAGGAGGACTATATCCCCATCGAAGAGGTCCTGCCCAGCCACGATGGGGTGCGCACGCACGTGACCCTGCTCAGCTTTCTCGCGGCGCACGGCGTCAGCGACTTTGAAAGTGTGACCCTGGCCTCGACCGATGGCGGGCTGGTGACCATCGAGCGCCAGTATGTGACCGATGAGGCGCTGCTCTTGCCCCACGTCGACGGCATGCGCCTCGCCGCCGAGAACCTGCACGTCTCGACCTGGCTGAAGGGCATCATGCGCATCGTGGTCGTCGGCGCCGAAAAGCCGCTGATGATCGATGGCCAGGCGACCTCCATAGGCCGCCTGTTGCTGGGGCCGCAACTGGCGGTGACCGTCGAGCAGACCGACGTCATGCTCAAGAGCGAGACCGACGGCCAGGTGCGCCGAGGCAAGACGGCCGCTCGCCTTGAGGGTGCCCCTGTGACCGCGCTGATCGCCCAGCCCGGCTGGCGCGCGCTGACCGTGCGCGACGCGGCCGGGCGCGAGCAGACGCTGACGGCCGAGGATGCAGCCGGCGCGGTGGTCGCCCTGGTGCGGGGCCGGGCCACCCTGGTGCGGCCAGGCCGCGGCCGAGGCGAGTGGGTGGCGGGCGTAATCGAGATCAAGGCGGAGCGCTAGGCGATGGCCGGACGTCGAGTGTCTCGCTGTATCGCGGGCCTGCTGGCCCTGTTGCTCCTGGCCGGCTGCCGCGCCAACTGGCAGGCCACAGTGCTGCGGCCCGACGGCCGCGCTTTCACCGCCGGCCCGCAGACGCTGCGCGACCTCGACGCCTATGCCGAGGAGGCGGGCGGCCGGCGCGTGCTGCCCCTGGAGCGGGTGCTTGCCGCGGCCGGGCATACCTCGGTGGAGCGGCTCACCGTCGTCGAGCCGGGTGGAGCGCGGCACGAGTTCGCCTGGGCCGCCGTGGCCGAAGAGGCACGCTGGCTGCCCGACGGCCGGGTGGAGATCGACGGGCAGGCGCTCGCCGCGGCGCAGCTCGAGGCCGAGCCGTCGCCGCTGGCAGCACAGGTGCAGGCGCGGCTGATCGACGTGGCGCCGACCATCGCCGCAGCGCTGGGCGTGCCGGCGCCGGCCAAGGCCACCGGGCGGGCGCTCGATGTGCCGCGGGCGCCGCGCGTGGCGCTGATCTTTCTGGATGGCCTGGGCTACCTGCGCTACGGCGAGGCCCAACGCGACGGCCTGATCCCCAACCTGGCCGGCCTGGGGGCGCCCTTGCTCGGGCTGACGGTCTACCCGCCCGTCACCAACGTGGCCACGCCGTCGCTGCTCACCGGGGCGCCGCCGGCGGTGCACGGGGCCGACCGCCGGGGCATCCGCACGACGAGCGCCGAGACCATCTTCGATACGGTCACTGCGGCCGGGCGGCGCGCCGTCGCCGTCGAGGGCGACAGCCTGGCCTTCAACCTGCGCAACGCCGACGTGCAGCTCTCGGGCGATCGCGACGGCAACGGCAGCACCGACGACAACGTCGCCGCCAACGCCCTGGCCGCCATCGCCGCCGGCCCGCCCGACCTGCTCTTCGTCCACTGGCACGGCATCGATGACGCCGGCCACACCTACGGTCCCGGCGCGCCGCAGGAAGTGGCCAAGATCGCCGAAGTAGACGCTGCGCTGGGGCAGATCGTCAGCGCCCTACCCAGCCAGACGCTCATCGTCGTCGTGGCCGACCATGGCATGCACCTGGTGCAGGAGGAGGGACGCCTGGGCAACCATGGCCATCTCGTCGAGCGCGACATGTTTGTTCCGATCGTCATCACTGTCAAGCACTACCCGTAGCCTAGCCCCTTGGGGGCGTCTCTCCGCTGAGGGCCAATGCACCGCAGAGGCGCAGAGGGCGCAGAGGTTGACTGGTGCCTGCTCTGCACGCGCTGCGTCCAGCAGCGTAGCCTAGCCCCTTGTGGGCGTCTCTCGTCGAGCGCGACATGCTTGTTCCGATCGTCATCACTGTCAAGCATCAGGAGGAAAGCAATGCGCAAACTCACACTCGCCATCGTCGCCTTGCTCGTCGCCGGGCTCTGTATCGGCTGCGCCCAGGCGGCACCGGCCGCCGCGCCGGCCCAGCCCGCGACCGGCCCCACAGCCCTCACCGTCAAGGGCAAAGTGGCCACCGAGCTGGCCCTGACCCTCGACAGCCTCAAGGCGCTGGGCGTGGTCAAGGTCACGGCCGAGCACCCCAAGAAGGGTCCGACAGAGTACGAAGGTGTGCGGCTCAAGGCCGTGCTCGACAAGGCCGGCGTGCAGGGCGGCGCCGACGCTGTCTTCACCGCCGGTGACGGCTTTGAGGCCACCGTGGCCGTGGCCGACCTCAACACGTGTGCCGATTGCCTGGTGGCCATCGGCTCGGATAGCGCGCTGAGCATGGTCATGCCCGGCCAGCCCAGCAAAGCCTGGGTCAAGGACGTGGTGTCGATCGAGATCAAGTAGCCTCTACGCCTGCGGCGCGGGCAAGGATGCCTGCGCCATGCTAATGCTACAACCGTAACGGCCTGGGAAAGCACGCGATCTGGGCGCACGACGGCATGTGCCTGCGCCCAAGGGGCGTATGCGGAGCGAGCCAGCCGGCAGCGACCCGGATGGCCAGCAGTGACAGCGCCAAGTGTGGCTGTAGCATCAAGAGAAGGACAACAACATGAAGCGTACTACCCTGGGCATTATCCTGCTCGCGACTATCCTGTGCGCGGGCGTGTTGGCCGGCTGCGGCGGCGGCGCTCCCAAGGTCGACTGGCAGCTTCAAGTCACCGGCGCTGTGTCGAAGCCGCTCAGCATCAGCTATGGCGAGCTGGCCAAGATGCAGCAGGCGGACCTGAAGGACGTGCTGATGGAAAAGTCGCGCGGCGAGGATGAGGTCCACTCTTTCAGCGGTGTGCCCCTGGCCGGGCTGCTCGAGCAGGCCGGCGCGGGGAACGTCAACACCGTCACAGCCGTGGCCGGCGATGGCTATGCCGTGGAGATCAGCAAGGACGAGCTGCGCGATGCCATCATTGCCTTGAAGCAGGACGGCAAGTGGATCGCCAACGCCGACAAGGACCACGGGCCCATCCGCCTGGTGTGCCCGCACACCCCGGCCAACCGCTGGGTCTTCCAGCTCCAGGAGATCCAGGTCCAGTAAGCACAAGCAGGTTGGGAGACACCTGACACACCGATTTCCATGGCAGGAAGGCGATCGGCAGTAACCCAGCCAGACGCCTGTCCATACCCAGGGGTGGCCCCCCCTACCGTTCCCCCGCGACGGGGGAACGGTAGGGGGGGCCACCCCTGCAGCAGGAGAGACCGTCTGTCAGCCGCGGCGCGAGCTGGACCGAGTTCTTGCCAGAGAGCTGGCGCTGACCACCCGCCAGGGGAATTGGTGTGTCAGGTGTCTCCCAACCATGAACCAATCTGAAAACCTGAAACTGGACAATTCGCCCAACGTCGCCTATAATTGAATCAGTCGCCCGGTGCAACGTTGCGGATTCCCGCACCCCGAGGGGAAGGGAACGGGCGCCCTTCGCACTCTGCCCTCGATGCGACTGGAAGGAGGCTGCCAGGGAAGCGACGCCGATTCACGCCTACACGCACGCTCGTGCACTATCTGCGGCGGAGGCGAAGCGGTTTCGGCCCTGGGCCCGCCGGTCCTTCCGGCGACCGTAGAGTTCTGTTTGCCTCCATGCCGCGCCAGCCGCTCCCGCGCGGAGCGGGTTCTCTGGGAGGAGCCTGCGCTCCCCCATATAGAGCGTCGGGACGTCCCCGGCCATCCCTCTCTGCCATGGAACCAAAGGAGCATCTCCAATGGCGAAGGTTGTCTATGAGCACGTCTACAAGCGTTTTGGCGAGGTCATCGCCGTCAATGATCTGAACATCGAGATCGCCGACAAAGAGTTCCTCGTTTTCGTCGGGCCTTCGGGCTGCGGCAAGACCACTTCGCTGCGCCTGCTGGCCGGCCTCGAAGAGATCTCCGAGGGCGACATCTACATTGGCGACCGTCTGGTGAACGACGTGGCCCCCAAAGACCGCGACATCGCCATGGTGTTCCAGAGCTATGCCCTCTACCCGCATATGAGCGTTTACGACAACATGGCCTTCGGCCTCAAGCTGCGCAAGACGCCCAAGGCCGAGATCAACCGCCGCGTGAAAGAGGCGGCCACGCTGCTGGGCATCGAGACCCTGCTCGACCGCAAGCCCAAGCAGCTCTCTGGCGGCCAGCGCCAGCGCGTGGCCCTGGGCCGCGCCATTGTGCGCGAGCCGGCGGTGTTCCTCATGGACGAGCCCCTGTCGAACCTCGACGCCAAGCTGCGTGTGCAGACGCGCGCCGAGCTGTCCAAGCTGCATCAGCGTCTCGAGACCACCTTCATCTATGTGACCCACGACCAGATGGAGGCCATGACCATGGGCACGCGCATCTGCGTGCTGCGTGACGGCATCTTGCAGCAGGTGGATACGCCGCAGAACCTCTACCAGCGGCCCGACAACGTCTTCGTGGCCGGCTTTATCGGCAGCCCGGCCATGAACTTTTTCGACGCCACGCTCACCGGCACGAAGGACGAGATGTGGGTCGACGGCGGCACCTTCCGTGTCAGGGTCCCGGCCGAGCGCGCCAAGATTGTGGCCCCGTACCTGGGCAAGGAGGTCATCTTTGGCGTCCGGCCTGAAGACATCCACGACCCGCAGTACGCACCGCCGAGCATCACGGCAGCGCCGGTGGAGTGCCACGTCGATGTGACCGAGCTCATGGGCAGCGAGGTCTACCTCTACCTGCTCACCGGCACCAAGCAGTTCGTGGCCCGTGTCGATCCGCGCACCATGGCCAGGGTCGGCAAGGACGTGACGGTGCATGTGAACATGGACAACATGCACCTCTTCGACCGCCAAACCGAGCGCGCCATCCGTTAGGGATCTCGTTGTGTCGATGCACAGAGAGCGGGCAGGCCACCGTGGCCTGCCCGCTCTCTGTGCATCGACACAACGAAATGCTGTCAGATGCGCGCCTGCTGCCACGTCCCGCGGCGGTAGAGCAGGTAGAGCACGACCATGCGCCCCACGAAATCGACCGCGGTGCCCAGCCAAACCCCATTGAGCCCCCAGCCCAAGGTGACGGCAAAGAGGTAGACCACCGGCACGCGGAAGAGCATCACACCTACCATGGTGGCGATCATGGGGCTCTTCATGTCGCCGGCGCCGCGCATGCAGCCCGAGAGGGTCATCATGACCGCCAGAGGGAGCTGCTCGAGCGCGCCGATGCGGATGGCCGCACCCGCCGCCGCCACGACCTCGGGCGTGCCGCCGAAGAGCGAGGCGATGGCCGGCCCACAGAGGGCAAAGAGCACGCCCACCCCGCCCATGATCGCCGCGGCAAAGGTCACCACCCGGCCTACACTCTTCCGGGCCAGGTCGCGCTTGCCGGCGCCCAGGCTCTGGCCCACCAGCGTCGTGCCGGCCACGCCCATGCCCGCGCCCGGCATGAACGAGAGGCTCTCGATGTTCAGCGCAATCTGATGCGCGGCCAGGGCCACGTCGCCCAGCGAGGCGACGATGCGCATGAAGAGCAGCGAGCCGGTCTGGCGCACAGCGGCCTCGCCGGCGGTGGGCAGGCTCATGCGCACGATAGCGCGCACGATGGCGCCATCCCAACGCAGGAACTGGCGAGGCCGTATGTGCAGCAGGGTGCGCCCGCGGTAGAGCGCCAGCAAGGCGAGGATGCCCCCGAGGAGCCGCGCGCTGGCCGTGGCTACGCCCGCTCCGGCGATGCCCAGCGCCGGCAGCGGCCCCGGGCCGAAGATGAGCGCGGCCGCGGCAACGATGTTCCACACGTTCATGATGGCGGTGACGCGCATCGGCGTGCGCGTGTCGCCCGAGCCGCGCATAATGCCGTTGAGCACCGTCATGGGGTACCCCGCGAACGAGGTCAAGAGCACCAGGCGCATGTACAGCGCGCCCTGGCGGCGCGTCTCTGCCGAGGCGCCCATCAGGCCGAGGAGCGCCGGCGCCAGCGCCCAGAAGAGCACGCTCACCGCCAGCGCCACCACAAAGGAGAGGCTCACCGCCTGGGCGGCCACCCGCGCAGCCCGCTCCTCGTCGCGGGCACCGCAAAGCTGGGCCACCATGGCTGTGGCGCTCACCGAGAGCGCCTGGAAGATGGCCTGGAAGATATTCATGAACGTGCCGCTCAGGCCGACCGCCGCCAGCGCATGGTCGTCGCGCAACCAACCGATGAGCAAGGCATCGGCAAAGAAGACCATGCTCGCCAGCAGGTTCTCGGCGACGGCCGGCAGCGCCAGCTCGACGACGTTGTGGTTGAGGCGCTCTAGGGTCAGCTCGAGGCCGCGAGAG
Organism: Chloroflexota bacterium; assembly: GCA_029553955.1. Classification (GTDB taxonomy): domain Bacteria; phylum Chloroflexota; class Anaerolineae; order SpSt-313; family SpSt-313; genus JAKPJZ01. Next base: position 54,940 of record JAKPJZ010000109.1, on the reverse strand, counting down.
GCTCTGATGGTGGATGCGTTTGCGGGCAAGTGCACCTCTGAAGACTCATCGGGGCGGTTCGCGAACCGCACCTACCGCCGGCTGCGCCACAATGGGCGGTTCGCGAACCGCCCCTACTCGCGCTCGCGCGCCAGCAGCAGGACTTCGGTCAGGACCAGGACGGCGACCAGGAGCAACGTGTTGGCCCAGCTCAGCACGCGGATGGAGCGCAGCCAGGCGCAGAGGGCAAAGAAGAGGCCCATCATCGCCGATTCGCGCCAAACGGCCCCCTGGCGGCGCACTTCGTCTTCGGGGGTGTACGCCAGCCGATGGTGCACGGCGCGGAAGAGCGGAGCGCTGGCAAAGCTCGTGGCCAGGAAGAGCAGCCCCAGGAAGAGGATGATGATGCCCGGAGTGTCGGGCGGAAAGGCTACCATCAGGTAGACCAACCCCAGCCACGAGAGCGCGGCCATGGCCAGCGAGATGAGGGTGGTGAGGCGTGGGTTCATCGGTCCTCCTTGCCGCGGCATGCCAACCGATTATACGCCAATGGGGCGGGGTTGGCCAATCTCGCCCCTGTGCCTGGACTCCCGAACTTGTTCGGGCCGCTGCCCCAGGGGGACGCCCCAACAAGTTGGGGAATCCGGGCCGCTGCCCGATTGCGTTGTGCCATCTGCATAGCCGTGGTACAATCGGCGTACACACGATGCCAATCTGGGAGGGATACCATGGCCAGTCAGCCACGGAACCTGTTGGTGGCCCAATCGGGCGGGCCCACCGCTGTCATCAACAACAGCCTCGTCGGCGTGATCGAAGAGGCCAAGGCGCGGGGCGAGATCGGCACGGTGATCGGCGCCGAGCGCGGCATCGAAGGCGTCCTCAGAGAACAGCTTGTCGACCTCTCGCGCGAGGCGCCGCAGACGCTGCGGGCGCTGCGCCAGACGCCCTCGGCCGCCCTGGGCACCAGCCGGCACAAGCTCAAAGAAGGCGACCTCGAGCGCATCGTCGAGGTCTTTCGGAAGCACAACATCGGCTACTTTTGCTACATCGGCGGCAACGATTCGATGGACACCGCCAACCGCATCGGGGCGCTGGCCGCGGGCCTCAGCCACGACCTGCGCGTGATGGGCATTCCCAAGACGGTGGATAACGACCTCGTGGAGACCGACCACTGCCCCGGCTACGGCAGCGCCGCGCGCTTTGTGGCGGCCACATTGCGCGACGCCGGGCTCGATACCGAGGCCGGGGCGGCGTCGACGCCGGTCAAGATCATCGAGATCATGGGACGCCATGCCGGCTGGCTGACTGCCGCCAGCGCCCTGGCCCGTGAGGGCCGCGCCGACGCCGCGCCCCACCTCATCTACGTGCCCGAGCGGCCGGTGACGGTCGATGCCATCCTGGCCGATATCGAGCGCGTGGTGCGGCGCCTGGGCATGGCCGTGGTGGCGGTGAGCGAGGGCATTCACGACGCCGCGGGCCACTTCTTGGCCGCCTCGTCGGCCGCCGTCGATGCCTTTGGCCACCAGCAGCTCGGCGGCGTCAGCGCCTACCTGGCCGACCAGGTGACCCGCGGCATTGGCCTCAAGGCTCGCTTCGAAAAGCCCGACACCATGCAGCGCGCCTCCACCTGCCTGATCTCCGCTGTCGACGCCCAGGAGGCCTACGAGGTGGGCGCTGCGGCCGTGCGTGCCATGCTGGCCGGCCAGACGGCGCAGATGGTCACCATCGTCCGCGAGCCGGGCGTGGCCTACCAGGCGCACACCGGCCTCGTGCCCCTGGCGCAGGTGGCCAACCGCGAGCGCCGCCTGCCCGAGGCGTACATGGCCGGGCCCGAAGAGGGGGTCACCGACGCCTTCCTCGACTATGCGCGGCCGCTCATTGGCCCGGTGCTGCCCGAGCATGGCCGCCTGGCGCGCTATCCCTTGGGCAAGTGATGCCTTATGTAGGGGGTTTGGGTGGTCTTGATGCCTGCGGCGCTGGCCCGCCCGCGGGCGGGCCAGCGCCGCAGGCATCAAGACCACCCAAACCCCCAAAGGGGGCAAGAGCCCCTGCTCTCCCCTCCTTGGCCCCCGCCAACCGGCCTCTCCCGGATTCTTAGAGGATTCTTAGAGGGTGCCCTCCAGCGGTCGAATCTCTGAAAGATGCGCTATACTAATAGCGGTGGTGTTTGGTGAGGTCTCCGACTGCTCCCGTGGTGTCGACCGGCCCTCGAAGTGGTGCGGCAAACCTCGGTGCTAGCTCAGGATGGCCGATCCAACTACCAGACTACATGTTCACCTGCCAAAGGAGGGCATCCGTGAGCTACGTAGACAAATCCCTGACCTGCCGCGATTGCGGCACGACATTCGTCTTTAGTGCGGGAGAGCAAGAGTTCTACGCGACCAAGGGCTTCCAGAATGAGCCGGCACGCTGCCCCGATTGTCGCCGCATCCGGCGCAACCGGATGAGCATGCTGAGCTCGGGCCCGCGGCAGATGTTCCCGGTGATCTGCGCGCAGTGCGGTGTTGAGACGGAGGTCCCGTTCCAGCCTCGCGGCGACAGGCCCGTCTACTGCCGAGCCTGCTTCGATGCCTTGCGCCAGGCTGGGCAGCTTCCCCAGTAGTTGAGCCGCGGCCTGTAGACGATCGCGGGGCCCAGGGGGGCCCCGCTTCTTTATTGAGGGCGGTTCCCGAACCGTCCCTACAGTTCGAGGCTGTAGCCCAGCCCCCGCACGGTGCAGAGGTGCATGGGGTTGGTGGGGTCGTCCTCCACTTTCTCGCGCAGGTGACGGATGTGCACGTCGACGGTGCGCTCGTCGCCATAGTAGTCGGGGTAGCCCCAGACCGCCTGCAGCAGGTCCTGCCGCGAAAAGATGCGCCCGGGGTGCGCGGCCAGGTGGGCCAGCAGCTTGAACTCGGTGGCGGTGAGGCCCACGTCTTTGCCGTCGCGGTAGGCGCGGCGCGCCTCGAGGTCGAGCGCGATGTGGCCAAAGACGATGCGCTCGCTGGGGTTGGGGCGGCTCAGCTCGCCATAGGCGCGCCGCAGCAGGGCGCGCAGGCGCGCGATGAGCTCGCGCAGGCTGTATGGTTTGGTGACATAATCGTCGGCGCCCAGCTCGAGCCCCAGCACGCGGTCCACCTCGTCGTCGCAGGCGGTGAGCATGAGGATCGGCTGGCGCAGGCTGCGGCGCAGCTCGCGGCAAAGGTCAAAGCCGTTGCCGTCGGGCAGGCGGATGTCGAGGATGATCAGGTCGGGCATCTGCTCGCGGGCCATCGCGCTGCCCTCGCGCGCCGTGCCGGCCAGCAGCACCTGGAAGCCCTCCCGCTCCAGCGCGTACTGCAGCCCCCGGGCCACCGCCCGCTCGTCCTCTACGATCAGGATTCGTTCAGCCATCTTCAAGAACTCCATAAGGGGGGAATTCTGGGGTGTTGGCGTCGTCGCGTGCCCCACGCCCGCGGGCGTGGGGCACGCGACGACGCCAACACCCCAGAATTCCCCCACCTGGTTCAGTTCCGGGCCTGCTGCGGAGCGCTATGCCTGGACCGAAACCAGGGCTCTTGTGGGCTGCACACGCTTCCCGGCAGACTGTCAGGCGACGAGATGCTCTGACTGGCGGGTCTCCGGCGCGGCCATGCCGTCGCTCCAGAACGTATAGCAGCGTGGCTCGGCGCCAGTGCTGATGCCGTAGGGCCGGCCCTGCCGGTCGAGGGCCACGATGTTGACCCAGCCGGCGATGCGCCGGCGGTCGGGCAGGTCCAATAGGTCGCGGGCCGCCCGGCGGCAGGCCTCTTCGACGGTGGCGCCCAGTTGCTGGTAGAGCACCACGCAGCGCGCCGTGCTGCAGCGGATGGTCCACTCGCCCACGCCGGTGCAGGCGGCGGCGCCGTAGCGGTCGTCGCAATAGTTGCCGGCGCCGATGATGGGCGAGTCGCCCAGGCGGCCGGGATGCTTCCAGGCCCAGCCGCTGGTGCTGACGGCGACGGCCTGGTGGCCCGCGCCATCCTGCGCCAGGATGTTGACCGTCCCCCGCGGCTGCTCGGGGTCGGCGGTGAGCTGTGCATAGGGCGCCAGCTCGCGCGGCGGCCAAACGCGACGCACATCTTGCGGCACGTGCAGGGCCAGCCACGCCTCCCAGCCCTGCCGCGCCTCGGGCGTCAGCTCTGCCGTCTCGGCGCCCACCTCGGCGGCAAAGCGCGCCGCGCCCTCGCCCACCAGCAGCACGTGGGGCAGGCGCTCCAGCACCTGGCGCGCCAGCGAGATGGGGTGGCGATACCCCTGCAGCGCCCCCACGGCGCCGCTGGCGCGCGTGCGCCCATCCATGATGCTGGCGTCGAGCTCTGCCTGCCCCAGCAGGTTGGGCCAGCCGCTCACGCCCACCGTGTGGTTCGTCGGGTCGGCCTCCACCAGGCGCGCCGCGGCCTCCACCGCGTCGAGCGCGGTGCCGCCCGCGCGCAGCGTCTCCATGGCGGCCGCGATGCCCACCTCGCCGCCCCGGCTCGTCAACACGATCATTCCCCACCCCCTGGCAACCCATGTAGGGCGGGCTGGAAAGCCCGCCCCACCTGCCTGATGGTACAAGGAGGAGGAGTGGCTGTCAAATGATGGAAACGACAGGGGGTGCCTGGCGCCCTTCCTCAAGGTGCGCGATCTGCGGCACGAGCAGTCCGGCAGCGGCCATGACAAAGCACATGGCTGCAGCCAGGATGAACCAGGCCTGGATGCCCAGCAGGTCGGCCAACGGCCCGGCGACGATCAGGCCCAGCGGTGAGGCGGCGGCAGAGAGGCTCATTGACATGGTGATGACGCGCCCCTGCATGCCCGGCTTGACGACGGCCTGGATGATGGCCATGAAGGGCCCGTCGACGAGCGGCAGGGCAACCCCAAGCATGAGCATGGCCACGAGCGCCTGGTTTAGCCCCGAGGCCGGCGCCAGACCGATGAGGAGCACGGCCACGCCCAAGCCCGCGATCCCCAACATCGAGGTCAAGATGCGCCGCTTGAAGCCGCCCCACACGCTCAGCAGCAGGCCCCCCACCAGGAAACCGATGCCCAGGGCCGTGTTGAGCCAGCCCAACTGCAGGGCGCCCTGCTGAAAGTGCCGGCTGACCAGGAGCGGCAGCAGCGAGAACGCCGGGCTGAGCAGCGTGTTCAGCATGGTAGCCATCATTATAGCGAGGGCCAGGCCCGTCCAGGAAAAGATGTAGCGCAGGCCCGCCGCCATATCGTGCCAGGTTGCGGCCACATTTGACCTGCCTGCCACCTCTTCGGGGCGCGGTGGCTGTGGTATGTGCACAAAGATGAGCGACACGATGGCCAGCAGGGCCGTGATCACGTCAAGGGCCAGGATGCCCTGCATGGGCAGCACACCCAGCAGCAGGGCGCCCAGCGGCGCCGAGATGATCTTCAGGCCGCCGTCGAGCGCCTGGTTCAGCCCCTGCACGCGCGTCAGGTGCTCCTTGGGCACCATTAGCGAGGTGGAGGCCAGCATCGCCGGGTAATGAAAGCTGCCGCCGATGGCGCGGGCCAGCAGCAGCAGGTAGATGTGCCAGGTCTGCACCACGCCCAGGGCAAAGAGCAGCGCTATGGCGAGGGTGGCCAGGGCCACGCAGGCATCGGCGGCCATCATCATGTAGCGCCGGTTCCAGCGATCGACCAAGGCCCCGACGAAGGGGCCCAAAAAGACCCGCGGCAGCAGCCCAACGAGCGAGGCAGTGGCCAACACAGTGGCCGACTGGGTCGTCAGGGTCAGATACCAGATCAGGGCAAAGGATACGAACTGGCTGCCCAGCAGTGAAAGCGCCTGGCCGCTCCAGATGACGCCAAATCTGGCGATCCAGCCGCGTGGCCCACGCTGCACCCCGGCCTGCGCTGCGGCGCCCGGGTCGTGGTCTGTTTTGGAGTCTGGTTCGTTCACGTCGCCGCTCCTGTCGACACGCCGTGCTAGGCTCATGCTCCGAGGGCGTTGATCAGCTCTTCGGCCTCGGCGGCCGAGATCTCGCCGCGCGACAGGCTCTGGAGTATGGCCAGGCGGGCATCCTCGTATGTTACCCCGGGGGCCGGTGGGCGCGCCGGTTCGGGTGTGGGCGTGTCGGCAGGCGCTGAGGCTGTCGCGCCGCTGCGCCTGAGGTGGATGTTGCCCATGCCGGTCTTGAGCGTGATGAGCGCGCGCTGCGCCTCGCCGCCGATAGAGCCGACCATGCGCATGCTGCCCACTGCCGCCGGGCCCGGCCGGCCCACGCGCACCAGCGGCCAGTCGCTGGCCACCTGGCCCATGCCGGTGCTGGCCTCGATCTGCGCGGCCTGGCCCTCGGCCAGCTCGAGCGTGATGGCGCCGGCACCGGTGTGTACCTCGCAGGCGCCGGGTCCCAGGGCGCAGGCCGAGCGGACGTCGCCCATGCCGGTGTGGATGCGCATCTCCTGCACGTGGCCGCCCTCGAGCTGGACCTTGCCGCGGCCGGTGGAGATGCTGAGTATGGCCTGCGCAGCATCCTGCAGCAGCACGTTGCCGCTGCCGGTGCGCAGGGTCACCCTGCCCTGCACCTGCGCCAGTGCGATGTTGCCGCTGCCGGTGCGGGCATCGCCCTCCAGGCGGCTCTCTGCGAAGCGGATGTCGCCCTGGCCGGTGGTGCAGCGCACCTGGGCGGCGATGGCGCGGCCATGGATCGAGCCCAGGCCGGTGCGCACTTGCAGCCGCTGCAACGCCTGCGGCAGCGCCACCTCGAGGTCGAGACGCTGCGCCCGGTTGTGGCTGTGCCGGCGCTGGCGGATGTGGACCGCGCCCCCGGAGCGAGCCATCTCCAGTTCCTCACAGGCCTCTGCAGTGCCCTGCAGCAGGATGTCGTCGCGCTCCTCGGCCACGAGGCGGATGGAGCCCAGGCCGACGCTGAGGCGGAGGGTCGTGGCGCCCTCGCGGGGGATGCTCCAGGAGACGGCCTCGCCCGCCGGCTGCCCGGTCGACGCCGGGGCGAAGCTCGTCCACTCGCTGGGGCCTTCGCCAAGGCCTGCGCGCACCTCGTCGGCGAATGCGGCCAGGCGCTCGGGCGAGGCCCAGGTGTCGACCTCGGCCATCACCTGGGCGCGCAGCTCATCGGCAAGGGCCGGCCATTCGCTGTGGCGCCGGCGGCCACGGCGGCCGCGCCCCCAGTCAAAGCGGGCATCCTCCAGGTCAGCCTCGGCGAGGTTCGCCCCCTCGAGCAGCGCATCGCGCAGGTCGGCATCGTGTAGCCTGGCAGCGCGCAGGTTGGCCCCGGCCAGGTTGGCCCCGCGCAGGTCGCCGTCGTCAAGCTGGGCCTGCTCGAGGTTGGCCCCCTGCAGGCTGGCCTGGCGCAGGTCGATATCATGCAGGCGTGCGGCGCGCAGGCTGGCCCCCTGCAGGTTGGCCTGGCGCAGGTCCACATCCGCAAGGACGGCGCCTTCGAGGTCCGCCTCGCCGAGGTCGGCGCCCCGCAGATCGGCATCGCTCAGGTTGGCGTGCCTGAGGATGGCCCGGCTCAGGTTCAGACCGCCGGTGATGGGCGAGAGCCAGGCGGGCTGGGCAGCGGGCTGCGTGGCACGCAGTTGCGCCAACTCGGCCTGGATCACCTCCAACCCGGCATCGAGCTCGGTCAGGCCGGCCCCTGACAGGTCCAGGCCCTGTGGCCCGCCGTGGGCCTCGATCTGCAGCAAGAGGTCGCGCAGGGTATCGCTGGCCATGGTGGTCCTCCTCTATGCTTCTGTGCGCGCCGCCTGCTCCTTGCGCAGGCGGGCCAATGCCTCCCTGGGCGAGAGCTTACCCTCGGCGATCAGGCGCAGCATCTCGCGGCGCTCATCCTGCGCCGGCTCGGGCGCCGGCGGCTCAGCCGGGACGGGCGCGTCGCCCAGGCGCTCGGCGATCTCCTCCAGCTTGCCGCGCACCGTGGGGTACGAGACGCCGAGGACCTTTTCCATCTCGCGCAGGTTGCCCCGCTTCTCGACAAAGAGCTTGACGAACAGCAGTTGATCGGCCGTCAGGGCGCAAAAAGGGCAGGGCGCATAGCGGCTGCGCACCTGCGTCTGGCACTGCGGGCACTGTAGCTCGGTCACGACCAGTGGCTCGCCGCAGCTCGGGCACTGTTCCAGGATCTTGCGCATGCCTCACCTCCCATTACTTACATTTATACCAGAATTCCTTTATTTTGTCAAGTGTTAGGACAACAAGCGTCATGGATTCCTTGACCCAGATTCCGCAACAACCCGGCACTGATAGCCCTATGGTGCGTATCTAGCCGCTGCCCTCTTGATGGCGTGGTCGAGCCTGTTGCCATCATCAGTGCGCCACTATGCGGGCCTGAGCGACGCCGAGACTGCCGAACGAACCGACACACCCGCGCCCACCGTCCGCTGGCGGCTGCGCGCCGCCGCCGGCCTTCGCCGCAGCGCCGGCGCCGCTGCTCGGCCTCGCGCCTACTGAGGCGCCGGTTACGTCGCACTGAGCAGTACGGGGCGCGAAAGGTCGCGAAACGGCACGAAAGCACACGAAAGAGGACATACGTCCTTTTCGCGGCTTTCGCGCCCTTTCGTGGCCTTTCGTGCCCTGTCGTGCCCACAGCCCGTAACGAATCGCCCCGCTCGATTGTCATACTCTATAGAGGACGCGGCCCGCGCACCGGCAAGCGGCCCGGTGCGCTCACGTCGAAAGGACACGGACGCCATGCAGGTGCCAGGGTCGGCGCCATGATCGCGGATGCCGCCGGCTGCGACCGGGCGACGCAGCTCGTCGTCGACCTCTACGCACGGCACCGCTGCGAGGTCTATGCCTACCTCTGCCGCCTGCTGCACAATGCCCAGTGGGCCGAGGACCTGGCGCAGGAGACCTTTGTACGCGCGCTGGCCGAGGGGCCGCGCCTGTGCGGCGTAGAGAACCACCGCGCCTGGCTCTACCGGGTGGCCACCAACCTGGCGCTGAACGCCCTCAAACGCGGGCGCCGCTTCGCCTGGCTGCCCTGGCGCGCCGCCCACGATGCCGGCTCCCCCGGCCTGGCCGAGGCCATCGACCGCAAGAGCGCCGTGGAGGCCGCCCTGGCGGCGCTGCCCCTCGCCTACCGCGCGCCGCTCTTGCTCTACGCCCACGATGGCCTGAGCGTGGCCGAGGTGGCCAGCGTCATGGGCCTGAGCGCCGCGGCCGTGCGCACCCGCATCTCGCGCGCGCGCGAGATGTTTGAGCGGGCCTACAGCAAGGGAGGCGCGCGATGAGCCACGCCGAGTGTTGGGAGCTGCTGGCCGTCTACCGTGACCTGGGCGCCGCCGAGCGCGCCGAGGTCGATGCGCACCTGCGCGCCTGCCCCGAGTGCGCCGCCCGCCTGCTCGCCTGGCGCACCATGGACCGCGACCTCGCCGCCCTGCCCGACCCGCTGCCGGCCGGGCGGCTCGATGCGCGCTTTTGCGCCGCCGTGCGCCGCCGGCCCCGCGCTTCACTGCTGCACAGGGCCGGGCAGGTGGCGAACGCCCTCGCCTGGGCCGCCGTGGCCGTGGTGGCGGCGCTGCTCGTCGCCGGCCTGGTCATCGCCGGCCGGCCGCTGGTCGAGCAGGCCTGGCCCGCCGCCCAGCCGACGGCGACGCCCGCGCCGGGCCTGGGCCGCGTGATCGTGGGCGACGAGCTGATCACCAGCTATCACTCGGCCACCCAGCAGGGCAACTGGCCCGACCTGGCGCCCCAGCTCTCGCCCGACGGCACGCGCGTGGCCTACCTGCCGCGCGACAGCAAACCCGGCGTGGTCAACCTCCTCATCGTGCGCAACCTGGTGACGGGCCGTGAGGAATGGCGGGGGCCGCTCGATGGCGCCTTGTACAGCAGCCTGCGCTGGCGGCCCGACTCGCGCTCGCTGGCCTTTGTCGCCACGCGGGAGAGGGAGGGCGGCGGAGCCTCCAGCAACCTGTTCCGCCTCGACCTCGAACAGCGGCGCACCTGGCTCGAAGCGCTCTGGGCCGGCATCCTGCGCCTCTTGGGCCGCAGCCGGCCGCAGGAGCCCGTGCTGCAGCGGCTCTACGGCGCCGACGACCCCCACGCCCCCAGCGGCCAGCCGGCGCTCGGCATCCAGCGCTGGACGCCCGACGGCCGCGCCATCGAAGCGTTCGTCACCACCGGCGAGCCGGGCCTGCGCGTGCGCGCCGACGGCCGCGGCGCCGAGGTCAACGCGCTGCCGTTCACACCCGACCGTTTGGGCGCGGCCCCGGAGGCGATCCTTTCCGTGCCGCTGCCCGCGCCGGCGGGCGACTATTGGCTGGCCGTGGTGCGCACGAGCGGCCTGACACAGCGGCCCGAGGGCGCGCCGGCCGGCGGCGAGTCGCTCGTGCGCTACGACATGGCGACGGGGCAGGCGCACGTCCTGGCCTCCTTCGCCGTGCGCACCTACTCGAACGAACTGCGCATCTCGCCGGATGGTGAGTGGATCGCTCTCCTAGCGACGGGCGATGACGGCGCCACGCAGAGCTGGTTCGTGCGCCGCGATGGCACGGGCCTGCGCCAGGTAGCGCTCTCGGGCGGCGCCTTTGCCTGGGCCGCGCCGGGGCGCATCTATTTCAGCGTGCCGCCGCGCCAGGCCGGCGAGGGCGTCCTCTACGAGCTGGACCTGGCCAGCGGGCAGGTGGGGCTCGTGGCTGATGCCTGGCCCGAGCAGACGCTCATCGCCGCCGCGCCCGACGGCAGCGGCCTGCTCACTGTGCGCCGGCAGGGTGGTATGAGCGAGCTGCACTGGCTGCGGCTGGCGCCGCGGCCGCAGGACGAGCCGGCCCCGACGCTCGCGCCGACGTCTGCGCCCCAGCCCACGGCCAGCGCTGCGCCGACGCTGCGCCCCACGCGCACGCCCACCCCAACCGCCACGCCGCCCCCCTGCCTGGCCCCGGTCACGCCGCAGCCGCCGGCGCCCCGGCAGCCGCTGCGCGTGGTCTATGCCGATGGCGGCCGGCTCTGGCGCTGGCAGGAGGAGACCGGCGCCGCCACGGCCTATGCGCTGAGCGGGCCGGCCTACGACGCGCGCTTGTCGCGCGATGGCCACCTGATCGCCTTCCGCCGGCCCACGGGCGAGTGGACCGACGAGCTCTGGGTCGTCGGCGCCGATGGCACGGGCGAGCGCCGGCTGGCCACGTTCAGCGCCGTGGAGATGGTCGGGCGCTACCCCACGACCGGCCTGGCCGACCTGGTCGTCGATTGGCTGCCCGGCGCGCACACCCTGGCCTGCTATTATGAGCCCGACCACAGGTACGTGGAGTATGGGCCCTACGAGCCCCTCACGCTGGTCGACGCCGACACCGGGGCCGCGCGCACCGTCACCGCGGCCGAAGACCGGGTGCTGGCCCTCGCCTACGCGCCCGACGGCAGTCAGGTGGCCGTGCTCACCGCGCAGGAGCTGCGCCTGGTCGACGCCCGCGACGGCAGCGTGCGCTTCAGGGCGCCGCTGCAGGTGCAGCCCGGGCGCAGCCAGAGCCTGGCCTATGCCCCGGATGGCCGCTCCCTGGCCCTCTTTACCGAGCGCGCCATCACGGTTGTCGACACCGCCGCCGGCAGCCGCCGCGATATCCCCTTCGACTATGAGCCCATCGGCATGGGCGAATACAGCACCTACCCGCGCATCAACTGGCTCGCCGATGGCACGGCCTTTTACACCACCTTCAGCCAGGGCAACGCCACGCAGGTCATCGGTGAAGGCGCCACCTTTACCCTGTGGCGCGTCGACGTAGCCGCGGCCAGCGCGAGCGCACTCGGCAGCTACGACGGCAGCTTTCTGGGCAGTTGGTTCTCGCCCGACCGGCGCTGGCTGGCCTACCCGGTACGCCACGCCGATAACACCTGCGAGCTCTACCTGGTCGACGCGCAAGAGGGCCGGCAGGTCTGCTACGCCCAGGGCGGCTGGATCGGCCTGCGCGGCTGGAGCCCCGACCCGGCGCGCTTTGTCTACCAGCAGGGCGGCCGGGTCACCCTCGGCTCCATCTGCCAGCCGCCCCAGGTGCTCGCCGGCGTGCAGCGCGACGAGGCCTTGGGGTGGTACGACACCGTCTGGTGGGTCGACAGCGAGCGCTTCCTCACCGTCAACGGCAGCTACACCACCGAGCTGTGGACCTTACGGCTCAACGCACTCGACGGCACGGTCACCATCATCGCCACGCTGCACAGCCACCAGGCGAGGTACGGCTACTACCTGGGCGGGTGAGTTGGCCCGCCCTCTGTTCACGCTGCGATCGCGAGCGTCCTAGCGTTGCCGCAACCCTGCGGCAGGCGGATGACGTCGCACTGTAGCCGCGGCATCGTGCCGCGCGGGAGAGCTCCGCGGCAACATGCCGCGCCTACAGTCGCGTGATGGCGAGTGCCTTAGCGTTGCCGCAACCCTGCGGCAGGCGGATGACGTCGCACTGTAGCCGCGGCATCGTGCCGCGCGGGAGAGCTCCGCGGCAACATGCCGCGCCTACAGTCGCGTGATGGCGAGCGTCCTAGCGTTGCCGCAACCCTGCGGCAGGCGGATGACGTCGCACTGTAGCCGCGGCATCGTGCCGCGCGGGAGAGCTCCGCGGCAACATGCCGCGCCTACAGTCCCGTGATGGCGAGCGTCCTAACGTTGCCGCAACCCTGCGGCAGGCGGATGACGTCGCACTGTAGCCGCGGCATCGTGCCGCGCGGGAGAGTCCCGCGGCACGCCATGTTCCGCCCGACAAGATGCCCAGGGCGACCTTGGGCCGGGCTTGCGACAGCGGCGCACGGCATGGCTGGGGCTGGATCAGGCCTGGCTTGGCAAGGCTACGGCTCGCCGTGTTAAGCAAGCGGCTAAAGCCGCCACTACAAAGGCCCCCCTTTTCGTGTCTTTCGTGCTCCAAGCGCCTGCCACTTTTGACCCTCCTCGTGCGTCGTATACAATGGAGGAGGATCGACGTGCTGACGGCGAGCTACCGGTCGCAGGCCCTGGAGAGCGCGAGGTGCAGCCCCGTGGACGGCTTGGCCCTCATCTTTGAGCAGTACCATGCCGGCATCTATCGCTACCTGTGCCGGCTGGTGAGCGACGCCGACCTCGCCGAGGACCTGGCGCAGCAGACCTTCCTCAAGGCCCATCAGGCGCTCGCGGCCGGTCGCCCGCCCGATAACATGCACGCCTGGCTCTACACCATCGCTACCAACACCGCCTTTTCGGCGCTGCGCCGCCGCCGGCTGATCGCCTGGCTGCCGCTTATCGACGAGGCGGCGCGCCGGGCTTCGACGCTGGGGCCCGAAGCGCGCCTGGGCGAGCGCGAGCTGGTGGCGCAGGCGCTGGCGCAGCTTCCCCGGCGCGATGCCGCCTGCCTGCTCCTGCACTTCCACGAGGGCCTCTCCTGCGCCGAGGTGGCCCAGGTGCTCGGTCTCTCCCTTGCCGCCTGCAAGTCGCGCCTCTACCGCGCTCGCAGCGCCTTTTGCGAGGCCTACCTGCGCCTCGGTGGGGAGGTGGGCCAATGACGCCACGGCCTGGTAGCATGGCCTGCCGGCGCGTGCGCGCGCTGCTGCCCCGCTACGTGGATGGTGACCTGTGCGAAGTCGAGATGGCGCAGGTTGCCCGGCACCTGGAGGCCTGCCCCGCCTGTCGCCGCCGGCTCGAAGCCCAGCGACGGTTGCCCAGGGCGCTGGCTGCGCTGCCGCCGCCCGAAGGCGCCGCGGCGGCCGAGGCGCGGCTGCGGGCGCGGGTGCATGCCGGCGTCGCCGCCGCCGAGCGCCGCCATGCCCGCTGGCACGTGCTCGAGCGTTGCGGCGACGTTGCCGGCTGGCTGGCCGTCTCGGCGGTGGCCCTGCTGCTGGTGCTGGGCGTGGTGCTCAGCGGCCGGCCGCTGGTAGCAGAGCGCCTTGCCGCCGCGCCTTCCCCGGGCTCCACGATAGCGCCGGCCATGGCACGCTACGAGAGCCCAAACCTGGGATTTGCCCTCGACTATCCTGCCGCCTGGCGGCTGCACGAGTATGCGGGCGGCACCGGCCTGCAGGGGCAGCGCACGCTGGGCGGGGTCGGCTTCACCAGCGACGGCTACGCCGGCGACAGCCAGGCTTTCGGCCGCTACGCGATCGGTGTGACCGTCTCCGACGCCGGCGGCCGGAGCGTGGCCGAGGCGGTGGAGGCGTGGTTGGCGCCCATCGACCCGGGCTACCGCGCCCGGGTCGAGCAGCAGGCGACGACGCTCGCCGGCGAGCTGGCGGTCGAGCTGAGCGGCCTGCCCGGCGAGCGCTTTGGCGCGCGCCAGGTCTGGGTCATCCACGGCGGACGGCTCTATGTCGTCGGCATCTCGCCGGCCCGCGAAGACCTGAGCACGCCGGCCGACGTGGCCGCGCGGGCCGCCTTCGAGGCCTGCCTGCGCGGCTTCGCCTTCATCCCGGCCACGCAGACCCCCGTGCCGCCGACAGCGGTGGCGACGCCGGCACCCACGCCCACAGCCGGCCCTGAGCCAAGCGAGGAGCCTGCCCTGAGTGAAACGAAGGGGGCACCGGCGCTGCCCACGCCCACCCCGGCGCCGACGCTGACGCCCGCCACCGTGTTGCCGCCATATGCGCGCCCGGTCACCAGCCTGGTGGTCACGCCCGATGATCCGCCGCTCGTCTACGCCGTGATCGACGGCCGGCTGTACAAGAGCGACGACCGCGGCCTCACCTGGCAGCCCGAGCCGGCGGACGGCCTGCCTGACGAGGCCGCTATCAACGCGGTGGCCGTCGACTATCGCCACCCGGCGACGGTGTACCTGCTGGCCGCGCAGGGCATCTACCGCCGACAGGGGGCGGGCGCCTGGCAGCGCATCAGCGAGCTGCAGGCCACCGCGCTGGCCGTCGACATGGCCGACCCCACCGTGCTCTGGGCGGGCGTGCGGCGCAGCGGGGCGGGCGAGGCGGTGATCCTAAAGAGCCCTGACGGCGGGGCTACCTGGGCGCCGGCCGGGCCACTGGTGGAGGTTTCGCCCTGGGGCACCTGGGTGTCGGATATCCTGGTGAACCCCAACGACCCCAACATGCTCTGGGCGGTGGTGCGCTCCAACCGTCGCGACCTGCCCCCCGATGGCCTGCTCTATCGCGGCACGCGCGATGGCCGCTGGCAGCGCCTGGACCTCGGCGCCTTTGCCCCGCAGCCGGGCAACCCCGACGGCGTGCACGTAGCCGGCATCGCCTACGACCCCAATGCCGACCTGCTCTACGCCGGCAGCGAACGCGACGAAGAGAACGGCGGGCGCATCTTGCTCATCCGTTCGCCCAACGCCGCTGCGGCCAGCGCGGCCGCCGTGCGCTGGGATCTGGCCAGGTACACCGCCCTGCCGCTCGAGCCCTGTGCTGCGCCCGGGCTGATCCGGCCACTGGCCGTCGACGCGCGCCGGCCGCGCGCGCTCTACGCCGCCAGCGATATCGTCTGGTGCGGCGACGAATCGCCGCTCGACCGCCACCGCCTCCTCGTCAGCCACGACGACGGCGCCAACTGGGATACGCTAACCCTGGAAGGCAAGGACGAATGAAGAAGACACTGCTGCACTGCCTGTTGCCTACCCTGCTGCTGGCCGCGCTCGTGGCCTGCAGCCGGCCGGCCACGCCAACGCCGCGGCCGCCGGCGCCGACGGCCACGCTGTCGCCCACGCCGCTGCACATCGTGTTCGCGACGACGGTGCCGGCGCCGGCCACAGCGACGGCCGAGCCGGCCACCGCGGTGCCGGCGACCGAGCCGCCCAGCGCCACGCTGCCGCCGCCAACCGCCACACAGCCGCCGCCTCCCACGGCCGCCCAATCGCCCACCGTGCCGCCGCGCATCGACCCGGTGGTCACGAGCCTCGTCGTCACGCCCGACCAGCCGCCCACGCTCTACGCCGTCGTCGGCTCGCGCCTCTTCCGCAGTGCCGACAAGGGCGCCTCGTGGACGGAGGAGCGCTACGAGGGCCTGCCGGCCGGGGTTGCCTTCCACGCCGTGACCATCGACTATCGCCACCCCGAGACGATGTATGGCCTGACGCGCGAGGGCATCTACCGCCGCGAGGGCACCTTGGCCTGGACGTTGGTCAACACGCTGCACGCCACCGCCCTGGCCGTGGACCTCGAGAACCCCGACGTGCTCTGGGCCGGCGTCTACCGCTCCACCGAGATGGACGCCGTCATCGTCAGAAGCGAGGACCGCGGCCGCACCTGGGGCAAGACCGATTGGGGCGTCGCTGCCGGCGGCTGGACGACCGACATCTTGGTGGACCCCAACCGCCCCAGCACCCTCTGGGCCGTGGTGCGCGGTGAGGCACACCACAACTGGCCGCCGGGCGACCTCTATCGCGGCGGCCGCGACGGCCACTGGGAGCGGCTGGACCTGGGCCGCTACACTCCGGCCCTCGGCAACACCGATAGCTGCTTCGCCGCCGGCATCGCCTACGACCCCAACGCCAACCTGCTCTTCATGGGCTGCGATCTCAGCTACTTTAACAACGGCAACCTCTTTATGCTGCGCTCGCCCAATGCCGGCGCCGCCGACTCGGGCGCGGTGAGCTGGGAGGTGGCCACGCACTTTGCGACCGAGCCACCGCAGGGCATGGGCAGCGCCCGGCCGTTGGCGGTCGACGCCCGCGAGCCCAAGTCGCTCTTCATCAGCACCTCCATCCAGGAGCCGGGCCAGCCGCTGCGCTACCGCATCCTGGTCAGCCACGACGGCGGCTCGACGTGGGATCCGCTCCCCCTGCGCGGGTTACCGCAGGCCCCGAGCGACTGATTGCTGGGCAAGTGCTCGCCGGCGCCCGGCGACCGGGTTGCACGCGTTGCGGGTGCCCGGTTTGGAACCCTAAAGGCGGGGTTTTTGCGGGTAGGTCGCCGTCGTTGGCCGCCCGCGGGCGGCCAACGACGGCGACCTACCCGCAAAAACCCCTTCCTGGCTCAGAGCCGGATGGCGGCGACGCCACATGCCCGGCCCTCGCCAGGACGCAGGGGCAGAAGGCTCTCTCATCGACAGACTGCCTGGGGAACGGGGGTGTTCTCATGTGTGAGCGAGTTGGATGGATGCGGAGAAGCATAGAGTGGCTGCGGCGCCCGATGTGGGCCGTGCGCGCGGCGTGCGCGGTGGCGCTGCTCGTGGCCGTGCTGCTCGGCAGCGGCCCGGCGCGCGCCGACTCGGCCCAGCCCTACCAGGTCAACGAGTTTGTCGTCCGCGTCGCGCCCGATATCCAGGATTCGCCCATCATCGGCGGCTCCTACGTCGTCTGGCGTGAAGGCGCGAGCGGAGCGACCCCGGGCGAGCTGACGCGCCTCTACGGGCGCAACCTGGCCACCGGCCAGTCGCTGACGCTGACCCCAGGCAACACGCTGCTCTGGCCGCCCGACGTCGGCGATGCGGTGCTGGTGGCCGCCGAGCGCGCGGAGGACGGCCGGCAAGGCATTTTTGGCTACCGCCTGGCCGACCGGTCGCGCTTTACCATCGCCCCGCTGCAGGGCGGCGCGTCGTTCTTCCGCGTCCAGCCCAGGATCTCGGGCGACCTGGTCGTCTGGGCCGAGGGCAGCACGCTCGACGCGGCTATGGACATCTACGGCCACGACTTGGCCAGCGGCCGCACCTTCCCCATCTGCACCAATGCGGCCCAGCAAGAGCGCCCCGCCGTGTCGGGCGGTGTGGTGGTGTGGGCCGACGCGCGCCACCGCAGCGCCGCGCAGCTCGCCCAGTTCGATATCTATGGCTACCACGTGGGCGCCGGCATCGAGTTCCGCATCACCCGCCAGCCCGAGCACATCAGCGCGCCGGCCGTCTCGGGGAACACGGTCGTCTGGGTGGCGCAGCGCGCGGGCACGTATCGCCTGCTGGCCTTCGACATCACCACCGGCAAGGAGACGGCCCTGGCCGACCTGGGCGCCGAGCCGGGCACGGTGGGCCTTGACATCGACGGCGACCTCGTGGTCTGGAATGCGGGCCGGCCCTCCGGCGAATCCGACGTCTACGGCTACGACCTGAAGCAAAAACTCCAGTTCACCATCAGCCGCGCCGTCGGCGACCAACTGTCGCCCAGCATCTCGGGGCGCACGGTGGTGTGGACCGATACGCGCCATCGCAGCCTTGCCGCGGCCGACTGGAACAGCGACATCTATGGCGCGGCGCTGACGCCGGGCCCGGCCCCGGTGCCCCCGGCCACCGGCGCGCCGGCCGCGGTCGACGCCAAGATCGAGATCGTCTGGCCGCACGGCGGCGCGCCCGTGTCGCAGGCCACGCTGGCCAACATCGGCACCTACCTGCTGCACAAAGGCACGCTCAAGCCCGCCCCCTGCCAGTGGCGCCCCCCGGTGCAACTCTGGGCGGCGGTGAACAGCAGCCCGGCGCGTATCGTAGCCACGGGGAGCTTCCAGCCCGGCACGCTCACCTGGGAGCACAACAACGTCGACGTCTCGGCGGCGCGTGACCCGCAGAACAAGGTCTTTTTCTTTGTCACCGTCGAGGGCACGCCCACGCGCTCCAACGTCTGGGCGCACGCGGCCGACGCGCGCACCTACTTTCCCACCGCCGACGTGCCCACAGGCGTCGAGGCGGCGGGCGCATCGGTCGATGCCAAAGTCGAGATCGTCTGGCCCCACGGCGGGCTGCCCGTCAGCCAGGCCACCCTGGCCAATATCACCGCCAGCGTCTTTATCCCCGGCACGCTCAAATCGGTGCCCACCACCTGGGGCAACACCGTGCGCCTGTGGCGCGCGCTGAACAACGGCGTGGCCGAGGAGGTCGGCCCTGGCGTCAAGCGGCTGGTGACGGCCAACGGCGTCACCTACCCCGTGTGGGATTTCAACAACGTCGACGTCGCCGCGGCGCGCAACGCGGCCAACAAGTACTACTTTTACCTCACCGTCGATGGCACCCAGGCCAACTCGAACGTCTGGGCACACGGCGTCGACGCCCGCACCATCGCCCCCCAGAAAGATACCCTCGACGGCGGTTGCTCGTAATGTGGTAGGGGTTTGGCATACCGGAGAGAGGCGCGGCCGGCTGCCCCGCGGGGCAGCCGGCCGCGCCTCTCTCCGGTATGCCAAACCCCTGTTCAGTGCACAGAAAACCCTCAATGTGGTAGAATGAGGAACCTTCTGGCCAGAAGATTCGTCTATTACTGTTGGACGATTCCCATCGGAAAGCATGCCCATTTCGTTGCAGGAGCACAGATGCCCTATGAACGAGCCCACGAGGTATGCCCGCGTGGCCCTGGCGGCGGTGTTGCTCGCCGTGGGCCTCGCGGCCTGCCGGCAGGGCCCCACCTCGGCTGAGCCCGGCGCGCTGGCTCAGGAGGCCACGGTGGCTCGCGGCACCATCGCCGAGGTGGTGCAGGTCGCCGGGCAGGTGGTGGCCCTCAATGCGCGCACGCTGACCTTTGGCACGGTGAGCGGCCGCGTGCTGGAGGTCATGGTGCGGCCGGGCCAGGCCGTGCAGCAGGGCCAGGCCCTGGTGCGTATCGATACCACCGAGCAGCAACGCAAGCTGCGCGAGGCCCAGGCCGACCTCAAGGTCGCCGAGGCCACCCTGGCCGAAGCCCAGGGGGTGGCGACCGCATCCGAAGTGGCCAAGGCCGAGGCTGACCTGGCCGCCGCCGAGGCGGAGCTGGCCCTGGCCAGGGTCGAGCTGGCTGCGACGAGCGCAGCGGGCCTGGCGCCCCTGCAAGACGCGGTGGCCGACGCCCAAGCGGCGCTGCAGGAGGCGCAGGACCAGCTCGACCAGCAAGAGCTCACCGCCGGCCAGAGCACCATCCGCAACCTCGAGTATCAGCAGGCCTTCTTCCAGCGCACCGTGCGCGACGCCAAGACCGACGCCGAGCGCACCAAGGCGCAGACGACCCTCGCCGCCGTCGAGCGCGACCTGGCAGGCGCCCGCGGCGCACGCCAAGAGGCCCTGCGCACCGCCCGCGACGCGGTGGCCGAGAAGCAAGAAGACCTGAAGAAGGCCGAGGCGGCGCTGGCCCGCGCCAGGGCAGGCGACGATGATCCCACCACCTCGGCCCGGCTGAAGAGCGAGCAGGCCGCGGCCAGCGTCGAGAAGGCCCGTACGTCACTGGAAGAGCTCAAGATGGGGCTGGACTCGGCCACCGTCAAGGCCGCCAAGACCGCCTACGAGGCCGCGCTGGCCAACGTCGAGAGCGCCCAGGCGGCCATCGACAGCTCGACCATGGTGGCCCCCTTTCCTGGCGTGGTGTGGATGGTCTCCGTGGCGCCCGACGACCAGGTGTCGCCCAGCAGCGAAGTGATCTACCTGGCCGACCCCACCGAGCTGCGGGTGCGCGCCCAGGCCACCGAGATGGACGTGACCCGCCTCGAGAAGGGCCTGCCGGTCCGCCTGACCTTCGATGCCTACCCCGGCCAGCTCTTCTCGGGCACGGTGATCGCCATGCCCGTGCAGGGCAAGCAGAGCGGCGGCATGAGCGTCTACGAGATCGAAACGTCGCTCGACAAGGGCGACACCGACCTGCGCGCCGGCATGCTGGCCAACGTGCGCTTTGTCGTCGGCGAGAAGCAGGATGTGCTCACCATCCCCACGGCGGCCGTGCAGTACCGCGCTAACAACGAGACCTACGTCAGCGTGCGCGGCCCCGATGGCAAGGCACACGAGCAGGCGGTGGAGATCGGCCTCAACGACGGCATCGTGGCCGAGGTGCTCTCGGGCCTGGATGAGGGGCAGACGGTGCTGGTGCCGTTGGTGGCCCCGATGGACCCGAGAAACATGATGTATGGGCCAGCGGGGGCGGTGGCGGCCCCGGTGAGGGTGTATTAGGGGGAGCCATGGCGAGAAAGAAGACGAGGATACAGTGGGTCACCCCGCGACGCGCGGCCGGCGTGGGCTGCCTGGTGGGGCTGGCCCTGGCGGTGGCGTTCGGTGTGGTGCTCTACCAGCAGGTGCGCAACCTCTTTGCGCCGTACCGCCCCCCGCGCCCGGGCGGCGATATGGTGGCCACCCAAGACGTCACGGTCGGGCGGGGCAGCATCGCCGACGGGGTGTACAGCTATGGGCAGGTGAAGCCGCTGCGTCAGGCCGAGCTTGGCTTCCGCATCGCCCGTGGCCGCATCGTGGCGGTGCCGGTGCAGCCCGGCCAGCCGGTGAAGGCCGGCGACCTCTTGGTGCAGCTCGACCCGGCGCCGCTGGAGGCCAGCCTGGCACAGGCGAGGGGCGAGCTGCTGGCGGCGCAGAAGGAGCTGGGCGCACTGGGCACGACGAGCATCGATACTCAGCGCCTCAAGCTGGAAGTCGAGCTGCGCGATGCCCGCGCCGCGCTCGACCTGGCCCAGCGCAACCAGGCCGCCTACGACGCCGGCAAGGATACCCCGCAGGAAAAGCGCGCCCGTGCCGCCGCCGATCTCGACGGCGCCCGCGCGGCCCTCACGGCGCTGCAGGGCTCGAGCGAGCGCACCGAGCAACTCGAGCAGTTGCGGGTGGCTGCCGACCAGGCGCAGATCGACCACGGACCCTACGTGCTGATCACCAACCCCAGCGAGCTGGACCGCGACCGCGAGTGGCTGCTGCGCAACGATATGCTGGCCAAGCGTGAAGCCTACGACAGCGCGCTGCTGCGCTACGAGACGGATGTGCGCGCCGCCGAGCGCAAGGTGACCCTCGCCGAGCGCACGCTGCGCACGCTCGACCGCGAGCTCGCTGCGGGCAGCCCCGCGGCCGAGCGCGCCAAGCGGGCGGCCGCGGTGAAAGCGGCCAAAGCGGCGGTGCAGCAGGCCCAGGCCAGGCTCGCCGCCTTGGGCGAGAGCACGCTCGCGGTCGACGTCGCCAAGGCCCAGGCCAAGGTGCTCAAAGCCGAGGGCAAGGTGGCCGATGCCGAGGCGGCGCTGGCCGAGGCCGCGTTGCTGGCGCCCTTCGACGGCACGGTCGACATGGTCAGTGCCATGCCCGAGACCATGGTCGCCAGCTCCACAACACTGGTGAACCTGGTCGACGTCTCGGCGGTGCGCATCGTCGCCAGCGTCTCCGATATCGATGTGGTGCGCATGCAGGCCGGCCAGCACGTGCGCCTCAGCTTCGATGCCTTCCGTGGCCCCGAGGCCCTGCCGGGCCGCCTGGGCGACATCCCGCTCTATGGAACCTATCAGAATGGCCAGACGACGTTCGAGGTGCCGGTGATCGCCGAGGGCACGCTGCCCGACCTGCGGCCGGGGATGGGGGCCAACATCTTTGTGCCCCTCGAGCACCGCGACGACGTGCTCCTGGTGCCTGCGGCAGCGGTGCGCCATGACGGGCGGGGCAGCTTTGTGCTGCTGGTGCGCGGCTCGCGCACCGAGGAGCGCCGCGTGCGCCTGGGCGCGAGCGACGGCGTTAACACCGAAGTGCTGGAGGGCCTGCAGGAGGACGATGTGGTGCGCATGCCGCTGCAGTCGCCGATGGGATACAGGGGAGGCTGAGCCATGTTGCGCCCTGTCAACCTGTGGTTCGCCCTGTTGGGCCTGGAAGCGAACAAGCTGCGCGCCGCGCTGACTACGCTGGGCATCATCATCGGCGTGGGCGCGGTGATCATGATCGTCTCGCTGGGCGCCGGCCTGCGCCGCTCTACCGAACGACAGATGGAGGCCTGGTCGGGCGGCACCATCGAGGTGCGCCCGGGCGGGCGCTACGGACCGGTGATGGACATGCCGATCCCGGAGGGCATGCCGCCCGAACAGGCCAAGAGGATGATCGAGTCGTCGATGATGTCGCGGCGCTCGAGCTACCTCACGGCGCGCGATGTCGACGCGCTGCACACCCTGGCCACCAGCGCCGTCGCCCTGGCGCCGCAGTTCGAGGCCTATGGCCAGGTCGTTTGCCGCGGCGTGTACATCCCGGGGCAGATCGTGGGCGTGACCCCCGATTTCCCCACCGTCTATCGCCGCGAGGTCAAGTGGGGTCGCTTCCTGACCACCGAGGACGACGAGGCGGCGGCGACGGTCGCCGTGCTCGACGAGAGCCTCGTCACCCAGTATTTTGGCGAAGACGTGAACCCCGTCGGCCAGGTGCTGCACATCACCATGCAGGATGTGACGCAGAACTATCAGGTCGTCGGCGTGCTGCGCAAAAAAGATGGCATGCAGGGCTTTGGCCCGCGGGCGATCCTGGTGCCCTTGAAGACGGCGCAGCTCCGCCTGAACCAGCAGGGGGTCAAGGACTCGCTCAACATCATCGCCGTCCGCGTCGATTCGCGGGTGGCCGCCGAGCGCCGCTACGCCGTGGCCCAGATCAACACCATCCTGCGCGCCCGGCATGGCCTGGCCCCCGGCGCGCCCGAAGATTTCATGGTGCAAGACACGCTCGAGTTCAGCGAAGAGATGACTCGCGTCACCACCACCATCACGGCGGTGCTCTCGCTCATCGCCGGCATCTCGCTGATCGTAGGCTCGATCGGCCTGATGAACATCATGCTCGTCTCGGTCAGCGAGCGCACTTGGGAGATCGGCCTGCGCCGTGCCCTTGGCGGACGGCAGGTCGACGTCTTGAGCCAGTTCCTGGCCGAGGCGGTGCTGCTCTCGCTGTTTGGCGGGCTGGTCGGGCTTGGGCTGGGGGCGGCAGGCTCCTACGCGGTGAGCCTGTTGGTGGAGCAACTCAAGGGCCTGGTGTGGGTCACCGCCGATGTGGTCCTCATCGCCGTGGGCGTCTCCTCGGCGGTGGGCGTCACCGCGGGCATCTACCCGGCCTGGCGCGCCGCGCTGCTCGCGCCGACGAGCGCGTTGCGGCACAGTTGACGTGATGCGTATTACGCATCACGCATCACGCATCACGCCGCACGTTCGCACAAAGGATGATCGCATGACCAACAACTCTCCCCTCATCGAGATGGAGAACGTCAGCCGGGTCTATCAGATGGGCCGGGTGCAGGTGCCGGCGCTGCACGGGGTGAACCTGCGCATCCAGCGCGGCGAGTTCACGGCCATCGTCGGCCCCTCAGGCTCGGGCAAGACGACGCTCTTGAACGTGATCGGCTGCCTCGACCTGCCGACGGAGGGCACCTACCGCCTGCAGGGGCGCGATGTGACCACCCTGAGCGACGCTCAACTCTCGCGCCTGCGCGGCGCGGGGGTCGGCTTTGTCTTTCAGGACTATAGCCTGCTGCGCCGTTTCTCGGCCCTGCGCAATGTGGAGTTGCCCCGCTACTATGCCCGCGGCCGTGGCGACCGCGCCCGCGCGCTGGGGCTCCTCGAGCAGGTGGGGCTGGCGGAGCGCGCCAAGCACCGCCCCACCGAGCTTTCGGGCGGCGAGCAGCAACGGGTGGCCGTGGCTCGCGCCCTGATGAACGAGCCTTTCCTCATCCTGGCCGACGAGCCCACCGGCAACCTCGATAGCGCCTCGGGCCAGGAGTTGATGGCCCTGCTCAGGCGCCTCAACGAGGAACAGGGCCTCACCCTGCTCATCGTCACCCACGACCCCAGCATCAGCGCCCAGGCGCGGCGCATCATCCGCATGCGCGATGGCCAGGTCGTGGCCGATGAGGCGCAGGGATAACGATTCACCGCAAAGGCGCGAAGACGCAAAGACGACGCCAAGGCCATGAGGGCATGCACTCTCCCATGACCTTGGCGTTCCCTTTGCGTCTTCGCGCCTCTGCGGTGAATCGCTCCTTACCCCTGGCTGCGCGGCGCCGAGTTGTTGGTCACGCGGTTGCCATTGGCCTCCAGGTAGAGCTCGCCGGTGGTATCGTCGAAGGCAAAGAGCTCGGCATAGCGGCCCCACCCGATGGCGATCTCTAGCTGCTCTGAGGCATAGTCGCCAAAGTCGCTCGCCAGCACGTCGCGGAAGAAATCCTCCTCCACACGGTGGTCGTCGTCGGCCTGCAGGCACTCGAGGATCCAGCGGATGGTCGGCAGGCGCAGGGCGCGTGCGGCGACGATCTCCTTGCGCGCCAGAATCGAGGCATCGGCGAACGTCTGCCCCAGCGGGGTCAGCACGATATCGCCCGCTGCGACGTGGGCAAAGCCCAGGATCTCGGCCGTCTCCACCACCGGCAGCAGGTCGTCGAGCTCGAAGGCCAGGTCGTCGGCCATACGGTACAGGTCGTGGCGGCCACCCTCCTCCGCGATGCGCTCCACGAACCCGGCCAACGCCTCCATCGAGGCCGGTGGCAGGGGCATCGTCTGCCCGGGCTGGCCGGGCGCCGTGCCCAGGGCGACGGTGGGCGGCTCGGTCTTGCCGGCGACCGCAGCATAGATGCGGTCGACCATGCCCTGAAAGACCACATCCTTGCGGTGGCGTGGATGGCGCAGATGCACCGCCACCTCGGCCACCACACGGCCGGGCTCCTTGTCCATGACGATGATGCGGTCGGCCAGGTAGACGGCCTCTTCGATGTTGTGCGTCACCATCAGGATGGCCTTGGTCGGCATCGACTTGTTCTGCCACAGCTCCAAGAGCTCGCCGCGCAGCGCCTCGGCCGAGAGCACGTCGAGCGCGCTGAAAGGCTCGTCGAGGCAGAGCAGCTCAGGCTCCACGGCCAGCGCGCGGGCAAAGCCCACCTTCTGGCGCATGCCGCCCGAGAGCTCGCGCGGGTACGCGCCCTCAAAGCCGTCGAGGCCCACCATATCGATGAGCTTGAGCGCCCGCAGCTTGCGCTCACGCTCGGGCACGCCGCGCGCCTTGAGCGCCAGCTCCACATTCTGCTGCACCGTCAGCCAAGGATAGAGGGCAAAGGTCTGGAAGACGATGGTGGCGTAGGGGTTCACGCCGCGCAGCTCCTGCCCGCGGTAGAGCACCTTGCCCTCGCTCGCCTGACCCAGCCCGGTGATGATGCGCAAGAGCGTCGACTTGCCGCAACCCGACGGCCCTAGCAGGCAGACGAACTCACCCTCGCGGATCTCCATATTCACATCTTGAAGCGCCACAAAGCGCTGCGTGCCGCGCCCGTAGGTCTTGGTCACGCCGATGACTTGGAGAATGCTGTTGTTGGGCATGGGTACCTCCCGTGAGACGTGAAACGTGAAACGTGATGCGTACTGCGTGTTCCGTCTGCTTCCCTGTTCGGAGGCCGCCTCTTCGGCGGTCAGCGAACGCAATACGCATCACGTATCACGCATCACGTTTCATGCAGTACGTTTCACTCCATCCTGCACCGCTCGGCCGCATACGCGTACAGCCGCCGCCAAAAGACGCGGTTTATGAGCACGACCGTCAACACCAGGCTGAGCGTGGCGCCGAAGAGCAGGGCATAGTCGCCCGCGCTCGTGGCTTCGGCGATGAGCGCGCCCACGCCGAGCGTCTGGTAGTGCTGCCCGCCAAAGGCCACATACTCGGCCACGATGCTCGCGTTCCAGGCCCCGCCGCTCGCCGTGATCATGCCGGTGACCAGGTAGGGCGCCAACGCCGGCAAGATCAGCGTGCGCCAGCGATCGAGCGTGCCCAGGCGCAGGATGCTCGTGGTGTAGCGCAGGTCCTCGGGGATAGCAGCGGCCCCGGCGATGATGTTGAACAGCGCGTACCACTGCGTGCCCATGAGCATCAGGAGCACCGCCGCCAGGTTGAGGCCCCCCGGCAGGCGCAGGAAGGCCAGCAGCACGACGGGGAAGAGCGCCGTGGCCGGGATGGCCGCCACGAGCTGCACGATGGGCTGCAAGAGCGTCGCCAGCCGGCGGTTGGTGCCGATGAGCACGCCTACGGGCAGCGTCCACGCGACGGCGATGGCCAGCGCCACCGTCACGCGCAGCGCCGTGGCCGCCACACTCAGGCCGATGCGTCCCCACACACTGAGCGGCAGGGCCAGCAGCATACCCCCCGCCCGCAGGCCGCCCAGGGCCAACAGTGCCGCGGCGAGCGCCATGCCCAGGTAGCGCCCCGCCCTGGTCGCGCCGCCCGCCGCGGGCGCGGGCGTCACCGGCCGTGCGCCCCGGCGGCCAAACGGCCCGTCGAGCGCCTCGCTCAGCGGATGGAAGACCCGCTCCTGCAGCCAGCTCGCCAGCGCCGAGCGCCCCAGCAGGTCGTAGAACCACGAGGTGGCCGCCTCTTCGGCCTTGACCGTCTCGACCTTGAAGCGCTCACCCCAGGCCAAGAGCGGCCGCCACACAATCTGGTCGAGCAGGACGATCACCACCACCAGTGTCGCCAGCCCCCAGAGCACCGCCCGCGTGTCGCCCTGGTTGGCCGCCTCGTACAGGTACGAACCCAGCCCCGGCAGGCGAAAGTTGCGCGAACCCACGGCAAAGGTCTCGGCGGCCATGAGAAAGAACCAGCCCCCGGCCCAGCTCATCATGCTGTTCCAGATCAGCCCGATGGTGGCGAAGGGCAGCTCCAGCCGGCGGAAGCGCAGCCAGCGCCCCAGGCGGAAGACGTCGGCGGCCTCGAGGAGCTCGCGCGGGATGGTCGTCAGCGACTGGTAGACGCTGAAAGTCATGTTCCATGCCTGGCTGGTCAGGATCAGCACCACCGAAGCCATCTCGGCGGCCCAGGCCTCGGGCAACACCGCCACCAGCCCCAGCAGCACCACCGGCAGGAAAGAGAGGATGGGGATGCTCTGCAGCACATCGAGGATGGGGATGAGCACCTTCTCGGCCGTCTCGTGGCGCGCCGCAGCGTAGCCGTAGCCAAGCGCAAAGAGCAGCGAGAGCACATAGGCTGCAGCCATGCGGGCGACCGAGAACAGGGCATAGCCGGGCAGTGCGGCCGGCGCCAGCGAAATCGTCCGCCCGCTGATCTCGGCGGGGGCGGCGAGCGCCAGGCGCAGGATGCCATAGATTGCTGCCGCAACGCCCACGAGCACGAGGGCGTCGGCAGAGTTGAAGCCGGTGCGCCGGCTCATCGCCGGCTGCGCCATCCGGTTCATGCGCGCCTCCTTCCGCTCGACGACCGGCCCTCGTGCCTGAGGCACGATGAGGGCGGGGGCTGCATTCACCACAGAGTACACAGGGAAGGAATGAGACCCTCCATAGAGGTAGGCCTTCTCGCCTTTCCCTCTGTGTCCTCTGTGGGCTCTGTGGTGAAAGCCCTCGTCCTCGACCGGAGGAGACGCGCGGCCCGAGCAGCCGCGGCCGGGCAACATAAAAGGCCGCAGACGCGCTGCGGCCTCAACTGCTGGCTAGGGGGCAAGCCCCCGGTCCATGCGGTCGCGTTCGTCCTACGGTGGGTCGGTCAGCGGGCTCTGTTGTAGGGGATCGGGGTTCGAACTGTTTGACTCGCTCATATCTCTCTCGAATGAAAAGACGGACACCATCAACTATTATACCCGCTTCGCGAGAAGGCGTCAATTCCCTTAAAGGGGGTTCTGGCGGGTTCACCGGCGCGTCTGGCCGCCCCGCGGGGCGGCCAGACGCGCCGGTGAACCCGCCAGAACCCCAAAAGGCCCGGTACCGGGCTAGCGCGGAGCGATGTGCTGTATCATCACACTTGATAATTGCCATAGGTGGTGTAGAATGGATAGTGGAGAGCGACATCCTTGCACATTTGCCTCCTCCCCAAGGCTGGGGTATAGTCAAAGCACGGCCTTGGTTTTGGTACGATGGGAAGAGAGCATGGCACGCCTTTTCGCGATGAATGAGCGCAGGCTATCGGTCGTCGTCCTTGCGCTGTTCTCTGCCTGGCTGCTGGCCTTCCCCTTCGAAGGGCAGATCCTGCACGCGCTCGCCGGCAGTGTCGGGGCTGAAGCGAACCAACTCGCTCTGGCAGCGATTGCCGCCAATGGCGCAGGGTTGCTCTCCAGCGGGTTTCTCGTCAAGAGCCACAGGGCAGCGCGGCGGCTGATGCTCTGTGCCATCGCCTGTGGCCTTGCGGCCAGCGCCGTGTTTTTCTTTCCCCTGTCTTTCCTCTGGGTGGTGGCGCTGTTGGTGAGCTCTTGCTCGATGGGCGCCTGCCTGGCCGCATGGGGCTATTACTTCCAAAGTGGCACGCCGCCCAACGAGCGTATCAACACCGCCGCCGACGGCATTGTCTGGGCCAACATCCTCATGATCGGCCTCAACATGGCCGCCATCCACCTTTCGCCCTATGCGGGGCTGGGCCTGTCGATGTCGATGCTGGCTGCCGCGTTCCTCTTGGCGCTGCGGCTGCCGGCGCACGACAGTGTGGCCCCCCCATCCTCGCCCATGCGGGCGCAAGCTCCGCTCAGCGTGGCCAGGCCCCTGGCCTTCCTGTGCCTGTTTGTGCTGATCATCACCGTCGACTCGGGGCTGATGTATCAGGTGCTGAACCCCGCCTATGCCCACCATGCCTGGCTGACGAGCTGGTATTGGGCCGTGCCTTATATCGTCGCCATTCTCGTGATGAAGGGCCTGCCCCGGCAGACCAACAGGGCCTATATCCTCTACGTGGCCCTGGCCATGATCGGGTTCTCTTTCATTGCCTTCATGATCCTCGACCGCTCGGCGGCCAGCTACCTGCTGGTGAACACCCTGATGCTGGGCGCCTGCGGCGTGTACGACCTGTTCTGGTGGAGCATCCTCGGCGAGATGCTGGAGCTGGGCAAGAACCCGGCCCGCATCTTTGGCATTGGCCTGGCCGCCAACGTGCTCGGCGTGTTGTTGGGCAGCGTGCTCGGCAGGGCCATGGCCTCGGCCGGTGCGCCAGGCCCGCAGCCGACACTGCTGGCGCTGGCGGTGGTGTGCGTCTCCCTTGTCCTCCTGCCGCCTCTGCACAGGCATCTGGCCGCCTTGCTCAAGGACCATGCCTTTCTGACGGTGCTCGCCAGTCTGCCGCCGGCGCAGCACAGCACCATCGCCGGCCGTCTCGCGCAGTTCGAGAGCCTTTCGGAGCGCGAGCGACAGGTGGCCACCTTGCTGCTACAAGGAAAGACCTACAGAGCGATCGCCGGCCAACTGCATATCAGCGAAAACACGGTGAAGACCCACACCAAGAACATCTACTCCAAGCTCTACATCCAAAGCCGGGCCGAGCTCATCGAACTGGCCATGAGGGAGGATAGCGGCTCGAGCTAGTGGTTCGCCGCAATGATTTTGATGGGCGTAGCCTAGCAAGCTATCGGAGAACCGTCCCGCTGCCCTCAGCATCCTGGTAGCAGCCGGGCCATGTGCGTTGCCGCCACCCCTTGGGTGCAGATAAGCCTGTGCAGGCACATTCCCTCGTGCGCCCGGCTCTACGCCAGGAGGGGTTTTTGCGGGTTGGTTGGCCCCGCTGGCTGCCCCTGGCGCCCCCGCGGGGGCGCCAGGGGCAGCCAGCGGGGCCAACCAACCCGCAAAAACCCCCCAATTTGAGCCCCTCACCCGAAAAGGTGAGGGGCTTTTTGCGTAGAATCACCCGTTTCGGGTGATGACCTGGCAGGCAGGATCTGCTACGATATGTATAGGCCGAGAGAAAGGCGATGATGATTGAAGGCGATCAGACGACAGGCATGGTCCTTTGCTCTCGCAGCCGGCCTATGCGTGGTGGCTTTGGTCTGGGTGTGCTTCCAGGCCGCGAGCGTGCAGGCGCCATACGCCAGGCTGCTGTTGCCGGCACTCATAGCGGCCGCCGCCGCCCTGGCCACGCTCGCAGCACGGGCGCACAAGAGCCTGCGGGCGGCGGAGCTGATCATCGAAAACCAAATCCTGCAGATACGGCCCGTGCTGACCGATACGGAAGGCTGTGGCCAGGCCGCCGAGCCTCCTGCAGGCATGCAGGTCTTCATCTCGTGCTTTGGCATCCTTGTGGGTTCGGAAATCATCACCTTCAATCAGGGCGGCGCACAGCTCAAGGCCGTGGAGATTGGCTGCGACTCCATCTCTTTCGTCTATGGGATGGGTGAGAGAATTCAGAAAACGCATCTCCTGCGCCCGGCCATCGACAGCGAAGAGCTGGCAGGCATCGTGGAGCGGTTCCGCTACGAAACCGGCGTGATCCCCACGATCATCACCGGTTGACGGTGGAACAGGACTGGACGCCAAAGCAGACTGTGGAGGAGTATGGGCCTACTGGTTCGTCGCATTGATTCCGATGGGCGTAGCCTAGCCCCTTGTGGGCGATTGAGCATGTGAGGAGGTACACCATGAAGAAGCTTGTCTGTCTGCTCATGGGATCACTCGTCCTGGGGCTGCTCATAGGCTGCACCCTAGGGCCAAAGACCTCGACCAAGCCGGCAAGTGGCGGGCCAAAAGACAACTCGCCCCAGACCAATACCTCAACTGCTGCCGCCAGCTCCAGTCAAACCGGCAATGCAACAACCGTGCCCGAAATGGCCGGTTGGCACCTGGTCGAGACCAAGTATTTCGTTCCCGACATAGACGTTGATGTGAATGGTGGGCCAGTCAAGAGTACGCAATCAGGCACAGGCGCGACGCTTCTCGACTACTACCAGGACTCTGGGGACATCGGCAATATCACTTTGGCGGTCAAAAGGACAGGCGAAGGCGGGCAGGTATTTGCCAGTATGCAATGGCAGATAATCTGGAGCGCACCGCCGAGCACCCTGCCCGATGGCCTGCCTGCATCCTTTGATGTAGAGCACAAGGTCCTCGAAGCGGTGACCTGGAACCCGCCGGTATTGAAGGCTACCTTTGACCAGCCAGACATGAAGCCTGGCTACTCGTCATCGTCGCCGAATACATTCTGGCAGCCGAATGGCAGCAAGGGGCAGTACAAGGACACACGGGAAGAAGTGTACAATATGCAAGTTACCATGACGACCAAGAATCCGATTGCCAAAGGCAAGGCCGGAGACAGGAAGGCGATCTACATCAACTTCGGTGAAGGTTACGGTATGCGCTACACGTATGAGTGGCGCTAAGCCCAGATTCCACAGCCAGCAGAGGCGGCATGGGAGCCGCCCCTGCTGACCGCGGAAAACAGGCCAAGTAACGAGAGGAGTCCCATGTATTGCCAGCATTGTGGCAGTGCTCTGCCGGACGGCACCAGGTTCTGCACCGCTTGCGGGAGCGCGCAGCAGCACCCGCCACAGAGCGTAGCGTACGGCAGCCCGCAGCCGCTTGTCGGCTTTTCGACGAGAATCAGCGACCCGGCCTTTGCCCGCTACACTCGCCGTTCCAACTGGTGGGCGGTGATCTTTGCCACCGTGCTCGCCATCGTCGCTGTCGCCGGCTTTGCCATCGCCGGAGAGCGGGGCGTGGAGGGCATGAGCAATCCCCAGGCGCTGTACATTGGGCTGGGCGTAGGCGGCATGTTCCTGGCCATCGCGTTCTTCCAGGTCCTCGGCCGGGCCAGGAGCACAACCTGGGACGGCACGGTGATCGACAAGACCATCACCAAGAGACGCCACGAGGTCGGCAGCGGCGATGACTCTCGCTGGGAGGATTATCTGGAATACGCGGTTATCATCAGGGCCGATAGCGGCAAAACCCAGCGTCTGACCGCCAAGAACGACGATACCGTATACAACTACTACCGCATCGGCGATCGGGTGCGGCATCACGCCGGGCTCAACTCGTATGAAAAGTACGACAAGAGGGGAGACACGATCGTCTTCTGCCTGGCCTGCGGCAGCCTCAACGATATCCAAGGCGATGTCTGCGCCCGCTGCAAGTGCCCGCTGCCCAAGTAGAAAGGAGAATGTGCAATGACAGCAAAAGGACGATTCGGATTGAGCTTGGCCGCCGTGGCAGTGATCGGCTTCGGCTTTGGCATGCTGCGGCAGCCGCTGGCGGTGCTGTTGGTCTGTGGCTTTGCGCTGCTGGCCGAAAAGGAGGAATGGCTGAACAGACAGGCCATGCAAGCGCTGCTGCTGACCATAGCCTACCATCTGATTGTGCTGGTGACGGGGTGGGCGTTCGGGGCATTGGCCTGGCTTGTGGGGCTGGTCAAGCTCTACAGCGTCAGCAACGTGGTGCACGGCATCCATGGGTTCGTCGACGGTGTGGTCTACCTCGCGCTTGTCGCGCTCTCATTGCTGGCCATCCTGCGCGTGCTGCGCGGCCAGGAAGCCAACCTGCCCCTGCTGGCCAAGCTGGCGCAAGGGGATCTGGCCGCCCCGCCTGAAAAGGCCCCTCCCGTGCCCTATACACCGTCGCAACCTGCCGCGCCGGCCCCCGCAGCGCCCGTACCGCCTGCGCCGCAGCCGGCCCCCGCAGCGCCCGTACCGCCTGCGCCGGAGCCGGTCCCCGCAGCGCCCGTACCGCCCGAGCCTGGCGTTCCTGCCGTCAAAAAGTGCCCCTCCTGCTTGGCTCCCTTGAAGGAAGGCACCACATTCTGCACCGAGTGCGGCGCAAGAATAGCATAATAGTGGAAAGACAGAGGTAAAGGCCATGTTCTGCGCAAAATGTGGGAATAACCTGGCGGACGGCGCCAAGTTCTGCGGGGCCTGCGGCACCGTCGTCGAAGCGCAGCCCCCCGCTCCGCCCCCTGCAGCGATGCCGTACCAGCAACCGCTGTATGCCCAGCCCGTCCAGACGCCGCCGCCGGTGTATGCGCCATCGCCGGCCTATGCCCCGCCCATGCAGATGGCGCCGCTGGGCTATGCGCCGCCGCTCAGCATGGGGCAATACCTGGTGACGTTCCTGCTCATGGGCATTCCCCTGCTGAACGTCATCCTGCTGTTCGTGTGGGGCTTTGGCAGCTCGACCAATCCGAACAAAAAGAACCTCGCCCGGGCCATTTTGCTTATGAGCGTGATCGGGTTCGCCATCTGGGCCATCGTGGGGGGTCTCGGTATCTTTAGCGGGGTACTGAGCGGAGTGCTGGAAGGTATGGGCAGCTATTAGGAGCGTAGCGATGAGCGCGGCTCAACGGTTCTGTGAGAGTTGCGGTGCCGGGCTGACGCCCGGCACCCGTTTCTGCGTGCGCTGCGGCCGGCCGCTGGCGCGCCCCGCAGCGCATGCCCCTGCAGAAGGGCACTCACTCCCCGCTTCGGGGCCGGTGCCACCGGTCAAAGCATCCCGGCGCAGCTTTGCCTGGCCCGGCCTGGCCGCCGGCTGCGGGATGGTCGTGCTGCTGGCCGTGGCGCTCGGCGTGGCGCTGGTGGCGGGCTTGCGGCCGCCCGAGGTGCTGGCGAGGCTGCTGGCTCGCCAGCAGCCCACCCAGCCCTACGTCTGGGCTGTTGCGCCCAACCCCCACGCCGATTACGAATCCCCCACGCTGGAGGCCGAGCCTCTGCCTGGCGTGCACATCACCGCCCCGGCCGGCGCGCTGGACCAGCCGCGCGAGTTCAAGGTGCGCACCCTCTCCGAGCGCGAGGCCAAGCCGGTTGTGGAGCGGCTGGCCAAGCAGGACACGTTGGTGGTCGCAGCCCTGCAGGTCAACGCCAGCATGGAGCCCTTCGAGCGCTTCCGCCGCCCGGTCACGCTGACCTTCGACCTCAAACAACTGGGGGTGGACGCCGACCTCTGGCCCTACACCCAGGTGGTGGCGCTGGATGAAGAGGACCGGCCGAGCGCTATGGCTTCACAGGCAGAGGGCGCCAGGCTATCCTGGAACACCACCCACAACGGGCCGGTCTTTATTGTCGTCGGCCTGTCTACCATCGCCGGTCTGATCAAGCACGGACTCGTCGAGCCCGACCGCCAGGCCGAGACCGAGGGCAAGGAGTGGGTCGGCATCCCAAGCAAAAGCAGAGAGGGGCATTTCAACGTACTGTGGCCCGCCGATCGGCACCAGCCCACGCCCCAGGCCAGCGCAGCCTTGGCCGAACTGCAGCGCCTGTGGAAAGAGTACGCCTTTGCCCGCGCGGTGCCGGCGCCGCCGGCGCCCGGCGTCCCGGCGCAGTACCGCAGCCTCGAGGAGTACAAGGCGGCCCTGATGCCACAGATCAAGGCCCTGGAGGCCCAGGTCAACGACCGCCAATGGCAAGAGCAGCACTGGGCGCACCCGGCGGCGCCTCCTGTGGCCGAGGCCCTCGAGTTTGCCTATGACTATCTCAAGGGACGGGGCTTTAACCCGCCGGGCCATGTGGTCAACGTCTACCTGCGCTCACCCTGGCCCTTGAGCAAGGAGATCAGGGGCCTGGCTGAGAACCGCAAGACACGCGCCCCCTATATCAGCACCAACCTGGATGCCATCCCCATCAGGGCGCGCGGCGACGCGCTGACCGGCAAGGAGGGCATCGATGTGCAGGTGACCCTGGTCCACGAGCTGTTCCACGTCTTCCAGAGCCAGTACGGCTCCAGCGAATACTGGGATCGCAACGTCTTCTGGGTTGGCGAAGCCACGGCCCTGACCCTGGAGCGCGAGCTCTGGGATCACTACCAGGCCCGGCTCGGCGATAAGAGCCTCTATGAGCAGGCCCTCACCGTGCGCAACCAGTACTGGTACGCCTATCGCCTGCCAATGGAGCCCCTGAGCCTGATCAGCGACAACACCGGGCTGCAGCACCACGGCTACGGCATGTCCTTCTTCTTTGAGTACCTGAAGGAGAAAGCCTTTGCCGGCCAAGAGGATACCTTCCTGCCGGTCTTTTACAGCGCCTTCAACCAGCAGGGCAGCGCGGCGGGCGCCCTACAGGTGCTGGCCAAGGCCTGGGGCCACAAGGATCTGGCGGCGTTCTATGCCGAGTTCGTCTCGGCCCACGCCGATGACATCGCCATCCATTCCGGTGACCCCAAGCGCGAGGAGATCGCCATCCTGCCCAGGGCGCGGAGCAGAGAGTGGGCCCAGGCCGATGCGCCGCCACTGAGCTCGCAGATCTATCGCATCGCCATCGGTGAGGGCGCGAGGGGCTACGACAAGGCCGTGGCCGTCATCGAGACCGACGCACTGCCGCCCGAGATCAAGCTGCGTACCCGTGGGCTCACCAAGAGCCCCTGGGTGGAGGTCACCTCACCCACCACAGCGATCACCCCCACCCTGTTGCGGACAATGAAGGGAACCACCGATAACGGCTTCCTCCTGCAGGCCATCGGCGCCTACGCGCCTATGGACGAGCTCGCTAGCGGCGGGGGCTGGTCGGTCACCTTCCTGCTGCCGCCTCCTACGCCCAAGCTGCCCCAGGGCCCGCACATCGACTTTGAGCGCGCCGGCAAGCTGGAAGAGCTGGATATCCGCTGGAATGCGTCGCCCCTGGCCGGGCGCGAGGATTTCCGCTACCTGATCACGGCCAAGACCCTGCAGGATGGCCAGCCGCTGGGCGAAAAGACCCTGCTCGTCGAGCCTGCCAAGACCCAGGCGGCCATCGCCTTTGCCAAGCTGCTGCCCGCCCTGGGCGAGGCCGAGGACGTGCGCTACGAGATCCGGGTGACCGTCAGCGAGGTGCTCAAGCTCGCTGGCCGGCAGATCGAGGGCGCACCTAGCGAGGAGGCCATCATCGCCATCGACGCCTCGCGCGAGCTCAAGACCTACAAGGGCAAGTCCAGCGTGAGCGGCGCCACCATCCAGGAAGAGTTCACCTACTATGATGTGCATAAGGGGATGCCCGCAACCTGGGTGCCCGGTTTCACCGTACCGGCGCGGCGGGCCTGGAACGGCAACGCCAGCGCCTGGCGTTGGCTGGTCGAGTTCAACGAGGGGGCGCATCCGCGCAAGGTGCTCCACGGCAAGTACGTCATGCGCTACGGCAACGGCCAGCTCTGCGCTGAAGCCGAGTACCGTTATGGCGTGCTCGACGGGGCCGTGCGCTTTTACCATGAGGATGGCGCGTTGGGCGGCACGGGCCAGTACGCCAACGGCCTAATGGAAGGCGAATGGATTGCCTACTGGCACGATGGCTCGATAACCCATCACGAGGTGTATGCTAAGGACAAGTTTGTCGAGCGGAAACAGTAGGCGGCTGCATCACGGCTATTCCATGGGCGGCCACGGCTGACACGGCAAGCCGCTGGGACTCTGGGCCTATCGGAAAAGTCACATGCAGTTGCCCGCTGCCCAGATGGCGCGGATGAACGACGTGTCGATCTTGCGGGACAGGGCGAGAATTCAACATTGTTGCTAAAACTCACCTTTTATGCTATCCTCTGTGGGTGGGGCTTTTGCCCAGGAGGTGCATCATGCCGCAGGCTCTTGTCCTCAAGTCGGTCGACGGCCCGCAGCCGGGCCTGGTCTTGGCGCTCGACCGGCCTTCGCTCGTGCTGGGCAGCGCGCCGGGTTGCGATATCCAGTTGGCCGGCCTGGCGCCGCGCCATGCGACCGTCTACTGGCATGGCGGCCGCCCATGCATCAGCGACCTGGGCAGCCCGCCAGGCACGCTGGTCAACGGCGCGCGCCTCGCCGGCACGGCATACCTCAACCCCGGCGACGCCCTGGTGCTGGGCCCCTGGACCTTTCAGTTGCAGCCGGTTGCGGCGCAGCCCGCCTACACGCCGCCGCCAGCGCCGCCGCAGCCTGTCTATGGTCCACCGCCGGCCTACGCCCCGCCGCCGCCTGCGTATCCTCCCGCGCCGCGCAAGGGTGGCTTGAGCTGCCTGGGCTGCCTCGGCATCGCCGCGGGCGTGCTGGCGCTCCTCGTAGGGGCCATCGCGGCCTTTGTGCTCCTCTACCGGCCGCTGAGCCACAACCTCACCCTCGGGGGGCGCCAGGGGGCGGGCTCGGGCAGCGTGCCAGCCTCGGGCGGCAGCTACACCGTGGCGGACCCCAAGAGCCCGATCCACGGCCTCACCATCGAGGTGCCGGCGGGGGCCTACCCCAAGGGCACGAAATTCAGCATCTCCACCCAGCCCATCGAAGAGCACACGCTGGGGCCGCTCTTCAACCCCGTCACGCCGCTGATCAGCATCGACAACGGCCACGCCTTCGCCGCCGAGCCGCTGGCCGTGACCATCCCCATCACACTGGCCGACGACGAGTTCGCGCTCGCCTTCTACCATGACCGCTACTCGGGCAGACTGGAGGGCATCCCGCTGGCGGCCTTGAGCAACGACGCCATCACCATCGTCACCTCGCACTTTTCCGACCTGGCCGTCTCCAAGGTCAAAAAGGCCGAGCTGGCCAAGATCTCGGTCGATACCGGCTTTGCCCCCGGCGTCGACGACTGGCAGTTCCACAACGACGGCACCTATATCTCGCCGGGCGGCCAGTGCGCCGGCCAAGCCATCTCGGCCATGTGGTACTATTTTGAGAAGCGGCTGCAGGGCAAAGAGCGCGGGCTGTACGGCCGCTATGACAACAACAACCATGGCTACGGCACCATCGATTTCGAAGAGGACGACTCCTGGGGCTACCGCCTGGCCTCGGTGGTGCAGAACAGCGTCGACTGGGATGCACGCTCATGGCGCCTGGCCAAATTGGCGGGGGGCCTCGGCGATAGCCTGACCTGGGACGCCTTTGTCTACGCCATGGCCCTGACCAAGGAGCCGCAGTACGTCTCCATCGGGCGCTACTATACGGATGCCGAGGGCAAGCAGCGGCGCGGCGGGCACGCCATCGTGGCCTACAAGATCGAGGGCGATCGCCTCTACGTGGCCGACCCCAACTACCCTGGCGTGGGCGGCCGCTACATCGTCTTCGACGGCGGCACGCTGCAGCCCTACGCTTCAGGCGCCAACGCCGTCGACATCAAAGCTCACGGCGTGCGCGTCTACACCGAGATCCGCTATGCGGCCAAGTCGGGCATGGTCGACTGGGATCTCATGGGCATACTCTACGAGCAGATGCTCAAGGGCGAGGTGGGCAAGGGCGATTACCCCGCCTACACCATCGAGTACGCGGCGGGCATCGACAAGGTGACCGGTGAGGTCGATTGGCGCCCCCTGCCCGATACCCTCGAGCTCGACGAGGAGGCCACCGCCTTCGACGAAGCGTACCGCGGCAAACTGGTCATCGTCGCCGACATGCCGAACAACGTGAAGGTGACCGCCTTCCGCGGCACGGAGCCGCTCCACAACGCCGGCGGGCCTGACGCCATCGGCTTTGTGGCGCCACTCAAGAAGGGTGTCAACGACCTTGGCTTCTACATCCACGGCACGGCTGAGGGCATGGACAGCGCCATCGACTTTAAGCGCGTCAAGGTCATCTATGGAGTAGAGGATTGGAGCGGCACCTGGCAGGGCACGATGGACATCCAGAACATCGGCGGCGCCCGCCAGGCCATCGAAGATATGCTGACGCGCATGCTGGTGATGTTCGGCGTGGATGAGCAGGAGGCGCGCGACGCCGCCCGGTCGAGCATCGTCGAGAACCCCAACCGCAAAGGCGAGCTGACCCTCGTGCTGCAGCCGGTGCCAGAGAGCAAGGGGGCGCGCTATAGCGTCCAGGTCGCAGTCGTCAACTCGGAGGGCGAAGCCAGCCAATACAAGACCACCGCCACCGTCAAGGAAGGCAAGATCACCTTCAGCTTCCCCGACCCGACTTCGGGCAGCAACCTCCACTTCGAGGGCCAACTGGTCGACGGCAAGCGCATCGTCGGCACCTTCTCGGGCGATCTGTGGGTGGTGGTCAAGGATGCCATCAGCGGGCCGTGGGAGGTCACCCGGCAGGGGCCGTAGCCCGTGTAGCGAGATGGTCACCCCCAACCGGGTCTCATGCTCCGCGCTATCCCGGTATGGATCCTTATGATGGTTTTGGGGTGGGCTGGCCGGTCGGCGTCTCCGGCTGCCCCGCGGGCAGCCGGAGACGCCGACCGGCCAGCCCACCCCAAAACCATCCTGACGAACCCGAAGGGAGGCTCGAGATGGGCAAGTTCCTGGTCGCGGTCATCGTCATCCTGCTGATCGTCGGCGTGGTGGTGTTGGGCCTGGGCTACCTGGGCCTGGTGCCGGGGGTGGCGGGGCTCTTTGGCTCCGACAGGCCGCGCGACCTGGGGGTGCGCTACACCGCCGCCGACCTCGCCAGTGGCAACGCCAAGAGCGGCACCAAGACCACGGCGTTGCCCGCGGGCTCGGCGCCGCAGGCGAGCTACCAATCCGGCGGCAGCATCCCGGTGCAGGCGGCCTTTACCGACGAAGAGCTGACGGCCATCATCGCCGAGCGCGCCAAGCAGTGGGCCTACTTCCCGGTGTCGGACGCCCAAATCAAGATCGGCGACGACGGCACGGTGCAGGCGGCCGGCGTGCTGCGCGTGGACCGGGCCTACGGCTGCGCCACGGCGCTGGGCTTCTCCACACAGGCCGTCGACACGGCGTTGAGCACCCTCAAGGTGCTCAACGGCAACGTCCCGGTCTATGTCCGTGGCACGGGCTCGGTGAGCAACGGTCAGGTGATCGCTGACCTGCAGCAGGTCGAGGTCGGCCGGCTCACGGTGCCCGCCGGCCTGCTCGGCGACAAGGCCCTCATCGCCACGACCATCGAGCAGGTGATCGAGGCCAGCGGAGTTAGCGCCAATTCGGTGACCTTTGCCAACGGCGAGCTGCGTTTCGACGGCAGCAAGCCCGAGACGCGTGGACTCAGCGCAGCACAGTAGTCGTTCTTGAGGGGGTTGTAGTTGGCCGGCGCCGCCTGCCGCCCGCGGGCGGCAGGCGGCGCCGGCCAACTACAACCCCCTCAAGAGTTCCGTACCGAGCACGCGCGAAGCATGAAACCCGGTCGCCCGGGATCGCAGTCCGGTGAAAGGTCCTTGTACTACGAGTGCAGGGTCTCCCTCAGCTGCAGCAGCGCCTCCCGATCACCAGGCGACAGCCGGCCCGAGGCCAGCGCCTGCTCGACGGCCTGCTGCTGGCTGCCGCGGATCATCTCCTGCATCTGCGGGCTCGAGAAGTCGAGGCTTGCGGCCTGCTGCGACGCGGTGAGCTTGCGGCCGTCGAGCAGGGCGTTGATCATCACTTCGTAGCCGCGTGAGGGGCTCAGGTCCTTGCCTGCGGTGAGCTGGCCGCCGTACTTGAGCCCGGTATCCACCAGGCCGATGGCCGGGTTCTTGGTCACAAAGTACTGCACGCCGGTCTGCAGGAGCGCGCGGCCGGCTGCCTGGGTGCGGCTGAGGTCCTGCTGGCGGTAGCCCTGGTAGTACTGCAGCGCCTTGTCGGCGTTGGCCACCCAACCTACGGCGCCGGGCAGCTTCTGGTACCTGGGCGACAGGGGCACCTTCTTGATCTCGGTGTAGGTGGCCAGGCCGCCGGTCACGTCGCGGCTCAGGTCGCGAGCGTCCTGCAGTGGGGTGCTGCGGCGCTCCTCCATCTCGGCATAGCGCTCCCAGTAGCTCAGGTGGGGCTGGTTGGTGCGCTCGAGCTCCTGGCCCAGGGCCTGGCGGATCTGCTCCACGTTCCCCACGCGCGCGCCGCTCTGCGCCTGCACGGTCATCCGCTCCACCAGCGTGAGCATGTCGCCAGTGACCTGCGCGCTCGGCGCGTGCTTGAGCACCCACAGCTTGAGCTGCGCCATGTCGAGCGCAGTGACGTGGCCCTGCTGCGCCAGGCGCTGTTCCTCCTCGATCTGCGCCCGCAGGCGAGTGGCGCGGGCCTGCGCCTGCGGGGTGGCCGTGTACTGGGCACGCTGCGCAGCCCGCTGGCGCTCGTACTGCGCCAGGTCGGCGGGCATCTGCCAGCCATAGGTGTCGGACCAGACACGGCCCTCGGCCTGCATGCGCTGCACGAACTCGTAGGCCTTCCGGTCCATCCAGAAGGGGCCGGCCTTCTCCCAGGGCGGCTGGAACCAGACCTTGCCGCCCTGCTCTGGGGGGGCGGCTGGGGCCGCGGCGCGAGTCCAGGGATAGGCGCCCTGGTTGAGTATGAGGAGGATGGCCAGCAGCGTGGTAAGGATCCCTGCCGCGGCAGCGGCCGCCGCCTGCCGGCCCGCCGCCGCGCCGCTGCCGGGCCGCGTGATGCTTGTGGCAGCGGTGCCGGGCGTGCACTGCCAGCCCGAGTCGCTGGCCGGCATCCTGGCTGCGATTTCGCGCGCCAGCTCCAGCACGAGAGCTTCGCCGTCGGGCTCCACGTCGCCGGGCGGGATCCATTTGCTGATGTCGATCTCAGTCGCGGGGAAGCCCGAGCCTACACCGGGCACATACGGAGTGTGCTGGGTGGCGGCCTGAGAGCCGTAGACGAGGCTGACGACGTAGCCACCCTTGAAGAAGATCAGCCGATTGTCGTGCGGCTGGTTCACGAACCATTGGGCGCAGTTCTCGCCGGCACCGAGCTCGAAAGGCGTGCCCGGGGTGCGTTGGAGGTAAAGCTCTTCGGCGGCGGCGGAGCGTGGCTGGATGCCAATGGTCAACCCGCGCAGGGCCATGAGTGTGCCATTCTCGATCTGGATGGTCCGCACCCATTTGGCCGCAGGCCACGTCCCGCCGTCCAGCCCGGTGTGGGTCGTGTAGCCCTGCTCGCGCAGCATGCTCCCAGGCAGCTCCGCGTAGGCGGGCAGCCATCCGGCGAGCTTTTGGAATTCGGCGCTGCCCTCCTGGCCCATGGGCGCGCCCAGGGCCGCCCACGGCAGGGCCAGGCCGAGCAGGAGGACCAGCGCCAGGATGGCGATCGTCCTCCTTTTCATCGTGCCCCCTCCGCCGCCCGCAGGCCTCTACCGGCCAGCACCGCGTTGTAGGTCACCGTCAGCGCCGTGCTCAAGGCGAGCAGGTAGATGGGCGGCGCTGGCGCCCCACCCGCCACCAGGTTGGCCGCCTGCGAGACGACGAGCGTCGCCGCCCACAGGAGCAAGCTCAGGGTCGTGCCCTGGCTCACCACGCGCCCCTGCTCGCGCCGCACCATCGTGGCGCCGCCCCAGGCCAGGCCGGCCACGGCCCCCAGAGCGAAGGCGCCCGCGCCCACGAGCAGATTGGCTGCGGCGCCCAGGAGCGCGAGGTAGACGGCCATGGTCGCCAAGCTGATCGCCGCCGTCAGCATGAGCGACGAGGGCTTGAGCGCCCGCGCCTTCTTGAAGGTGATGGCGGTCAGTGCGACCGAGATCACAAAGAGGCCGATGAAGGCCACCGAGATGAGCTTGAGCGCCACGTCCATCTCACAGCCCCAATCCCTGCAGCGCCCCCGCTTCCGAGAGCGCGACCAGCATCGCCAGCAGCCCGGCCACGCCGAGCGTGAGCAAGAGCAGCCCTGCGCCCCGCTTGTAGGCGCGGCGCACAAAGAGCGCCACCGCCAGCCCCAGGTTGGCCAGGAAGATGACCAGCTTGCACTGAATGGGCAGCAACAGGCCCAGCAGCAGGGCGCCGAGCCCGGCGGCACAGAGCGCCCAGTTGAGCCCTTCGCCGTCCGTCGCCGGCTGCAGCGCGGGGGCGCGCGGCGCCGGCTGGTAGCTCGCCGGCGGCGGAGGACCGGGCACGCGTGCCGGCGCCGCAGGGCCCGTGGCCTGGGCGCCGCAGCCGCCACAGAAGCGGCTGCCCGGCGCCACAGGCCGGCCGCACTGTGGGCAGAAGCGCCGGGGCTCCGGGGCCGGTTGGGGTGCAGGTGCCGGGGATGCCAGGACGCCGTCCAGTTCGGCCAGGGCC
The DNA here is from genome assembly GCA_029553955.1 of Chloroflexota bacterium. Classification (GTDB taxonomy): domain Bacteria; phylum Chloroflexota; class Anaerolineae; order SpSt-313; family SpSt-313; genus JAKPJZ01. The sequence continues at coordinate 11,947 of JAKPJZ010000109.1, read as the reverse complement.
TGGGCCACCGCGGCACCGCCCCAGAGCCAGTCGAGCAACTCCTGCAGTTGGCCGCGGCTCAACGTCCACAGGGCAACGGGGCCGTCTGCCGTGGCGCTGCGCAGGAGGGCGCTCCGGCCCTCGCGCTGCACGACAAAGGCCTCACGCCTGAGCTCGTGCCCGTCGACGGCATCCGTCGCCACGATCGAGATAGTCTGCTCCGGATCGGCCAGGAAGGCGGCGGGCTCGCGGCCCAGTGGGGTGAGCATGGCGAGGGCGTCGGCCCCTTCTGCGCCCAGGAGGCTGATGAGCCCTTTCTCCCTCAGGCCGGCCAGCGCCTGGTCCACGGCCGTGCAGCCGGCCAGGCGCGCCATAGCCTCATGCGCCTCGGCCTGCAGCAGCCGGCCCATAGGCGTAATGTGCAGGCCCTGGGCGAGATAGTGCGCCAGGTCGCCGCGGGTGCAAAAGGCGGTCGGCGGGCTGGCCTGCAGCAGCGGCCAGGTGAGCTGGGCCACGGCACGCAGCAGGAGCGCTTCGGCGAGGGTGAGCTCGACCAGGCCCCCAGGTGCGTCGGCTGTGCCCTGCAGCAGGACCCTGGCCACAAGCGCGTGGGCATCATGCGCGGTGATGGGGATGCGATCGGCCGCTCCGCCGGGCTCGCGGATCCAGAAGGCCCCCGCGGTGGCCTCCTGGTAGAGGCTGGCTTCGGTCGCGTCTCCGCTATTGACGAGGAGGCTGACGGCTTTGGGCATAGGCTGCGCTCGCTGTGAGGTGAAGGGGCTGCCGGGCCAGCTTGAGTGTCACGTGTGCACTATACAAGATTGGCACAGAGTCGTCAACTCCGTCACATCGGCACGACCACGGCCATCCTGTCGAACAGGTCCCAGTGCTGGATCTCGGGCACAAAGCTCGTGCCCTCGCGGCCGCTGTCGGGCCGGGCGCTCCAGGGGTCATGGACCAGAAAGCTGCCGTCTGTGCCGAGGCCGACGACCACCTGCACGTGCTGGCCGGCCACCAGGCGGTAGCCGTCGGCCTCGATGATCTCTGGCTCGGGCCGGCGGGTCATCCACACAATGACCACCATGCCCTCCGTGACGGTGCGGCGCAGCTCGTCGTCGCTCATGCCAAAGACGGCCCGCGCGGGCACGCCAAAGGACTCGATGGTGCGCGCAATGACCTCGGCGTAGGTGCCATAGTCGGGCATGCCGGGGGTGAAGAAGGGGCCGTCGACGTTGCCCCGGTAGCCCACATGCGGGTTGGGGTCGTTGCCCAGGCGCGCGATGATCGCCGCCTCGCTCACCACGAGGCCGCGGCCAGCCAGCACCATGCGCGCCGTGGCCGCTTCACAGCTCAGGTTGCGCTCTTGGGGCAGCGCCGGCACCTGCTCGAGCAGCACCGAGCACTGGTCGCGGTAGGCCCGCACAAAGTCGAACGCGCCGGGCGGCAAGGGCACCGCCGTGGGCCGCCACGACGGGACGGGCGGGGGCGTGCGGGTCGGAGGCGGCGTGGTGGGTTCGCCCGGCGGCGGCTGAGCGACGACCTGCAGCGGCCCTTGGCGGGCTGCAGGTGAGCGCTGCGCTGTGGCCGCAGCCGGCACAGGCGCCGGCCTGGGCGTCAGGGTGAGGACCGCGCACATGGTGTAGGCCAGGGCCACGGCGACGAGCAGGAGTGACTTGGGCATCGGCGTCTCCGGGAGGGGTCCAGCCAAGGAAGAAACACCTGCACACATGATACAGGAACTTGGCACAATTGGCAACAATGCAGGCCAAGGGCATACCCCAGAAGCGCCGGGGCCATGTATGGCGGAGACACCTGACAGGTCTCCGGAGACCTGTCAGGTGTCTCCGCCGCACTGCGAACGGGGCTGATTTGACAGACCCTGCGGTGGATGGCATAATATATCCGCTGTGATAGCCGCTCGCGGCTGCGAGACGTGCCTGAAGGGGAGTAGTTCCCACGCCGGTGGTGGTGTCGTCAAGACGGCCCTCCGGGGCCCGGTGCCGCCAGCTGCCGTTCCGGGGCAGTGAACAAGACCTTCGGCGATTCCGGACGCGCCAGTCCGATCGTCGAAGGTTTTTCTTTGCCCGGCAGTGGCGTGGCGACCGAGAGCCTATCCAACAAAGGTGCCCGTCTGGCCTCGCTGTGGCGCCGAATGTGCCCGCGGCCATGCCCACAAGGGGCCAGGCTACGACTGTTCGGATGGGCTCCTGTGGTGACGCGACAGAGGAGAAGGCCATGAGTTCCCAGCAGGATGCGAGACAGGACGCTGTTGCTGCGCGCCTATGGCATCAGATGCCTGTGCAAGGCGTGCTCGAGGAGCTGGCCACGCGCGGCGAGCAGGGCCTGACCAGCCAGCAGGTTGGCGAGCGCCTGGCCCGCCACGGCCTCAATGCGCTGCGTGAGGCGCCGCCGCCTTCGTTCCTGCAGTTGCTCTGGGGTCAGTTCAACAACTTTCTCGTCCTCATCCTCATTGCCGCCAGCGTACTCTCGCTCGTGCTCGGCGATATGCTGGAGGCGGTGGCCATCATGGCCATCGTGCTCCTCAACGCCGCCATCGGCGTGGTGCAAGAGAGCCGGGCCGAAGGGGCGCTGCGCGCCCTGCGCAAGCTGGCCGCGCCGCGGGCCGATGTAATCCGCGACGGCCAGCCGCAGTCTATCCCCACCGAGGAGCTCGTGCCCGGCGACGTCGTGCTGCTGCAGACCGGCAACCGTGTGCCGGCCGACGTGCGCCTGGTCGAGACCTACAACCTGCGCGTCGACGAGGCCTCGCTGACCGGCGAGTCGCAGGCAGTGACCAAGCGCGCCGAGCGCCTGGTGGATGGCGATGCGCCCCTGGGCGACCGCGTGAACCTGGCCTTCATGGGCACCACGGTGGCCTATGGCCGCGGCAAGGGTGTGGTGGTGGCCACGGGGATGCACACGCAGATCGGCCTCATCGCCACCATGCTCGAATCCTACTCCGCCGAGCCCACGCCGCTGCAGCGCCGCCTCGACGACCTCGGGCGTATCCTGGGCTGGATCGCTCTGGGCGTCTGCGGGCTGGTCTTCCTGGCGGGCTGGTGGCATGGCCAGCCGCTCTTGGAGATGTTGATTACGGCCGTCAGCCTGGCCATCGCCGCCGTGCCCGAGGGCCTGGCCGCAGTGGTGACGGTGTGCCTGGCCCTGGGCATGCAGCGCATGATCCGGCGCCACGCCCTGTTGCGGCGGCTGCCGGCGGTGGAGGCGCTGGGCTCGGCTACGGTGATCTGTTCCGACAAGACCGGCACGCTGACGCAAAACGCCATGACGGTGACGCGGCTGTACGTCGACGGCGACGAGATCGAGGTCAGCGGCAGCGGCTATGAGCCGGTCGGCGAATTCAGCCACGGCGGGCAGCGCCTCGAGCCCGGCCGCTCGCCCGACCTCTTTGAGCTCTTGCGCATCGGCGCTTGCTGCAACGATGCCCGCCTGACCAAGGGCGGCGAGGAGGGGGACCAGGTCCTCTGGCGCATGGCCGGCGACCCGACCGAGGGCGCCCTGCTGACGGTCGCCGCCAAGGCCGGCATCGACCTCGAAGGCTTGGCGTGCGAATGTCCGCGTCAGGCCGAGGTGCCGTTCACCGCCGAGCGCAAGCGCATGACCACCATCCACGCCATCGGCAACTCGCTGCGTGCCCTGGTCAAGGGTGCCCCTGAGGGGGTGCTCGCGCTCTGCGACCGCGTGCTCGACGACGGCAGCGTGCGTCCGCTCACCGCGGCCGACCGTGAGCGCATCCTGGCGGCCAACCAGGCCATGGCGGCGTGCGCCCTGCGCGTCTTGGGCATGGCCTATCGCGAGCTGGACGCGCTGCCTGCGGAGGCCGACGAGGCAATTGAACAGGGCCTCATCTTTGTGGGCCTGCAGGGCATGATCGACCCCCCGCGGCCCGAGGTGGCAGCGGCGATCGCCGTGGCCCAGCGCGCCGGCATCCGCACCGTGATGATCACCGGCGATTATCAGCAGACGGCGCTGGCCGTGGGGCGCGAGATTGGCCTGGTGAACGGCGGACGCGTGCTCACCGGCGCCGAGCTCGATCGCATGAGCGACGACGAGCTCCTGGCCGCCGTGCCCTCAACCGACATCTATGCCCGCACCTCGCCCGAGCACAAGCTGCGCATCGTCGATGCGCTCAAGCGCCTGGGGCACGTGGTGGCCATGACCGGCGATGGGGTGAACGACGCCCCCGCGCTCAAGCGCGCCGACATCGGCGTGGCCATGGGCATCACCGGCACCGACGTGGCCAAGGAAACCGCGGCCATGATCCTGACCGACGACAACTATGCCTCGATCGTCTCGGCGGTGGAAGAGGGCCGCACCATCTACAGTAACATCCGCAAGTTCGTCTATTACCTGCTCTCGTGCAACGTCGGCGAGATCCTGACTGTCTTCCTGGCCACGCTCTTGAGCTGGCCGCTGCCGCTGACGGCCATTCAGCTCTTGGTGCTCAACCTGGTGACCGACGGCGCGCCGGCGCTGGCCCTGGGCCTCGAAGCGACCGAGCCGGGCATCATGCTGCGCCCGCCGCGCTCGCCCCAAGAGCCGGTGATCGACCGCGGCATGACCCGCGGCATCATCCTGCAGAGCATCGCCATCACTGCGGCGACCCTAGGCGCCTTCCGCCTGGGCCTCTGGTGGTACCCGCAGCCCGAGAACCTGCACGTGGCCCAGACGATGGCCTTTGTCACCCTCTCGATTGCAGAGCTGCTGCGCGCCTACACCGCCCGCTCCGAGCGCTACCCGCTCCTCAAGCTGGGCGCCTTTTCCAACCGCGCCATGCAGTGGGCGGTGCTGAGCTCGCTGGCCATCATCATGGCCATCATCTACGTGCCGGCGCTCGACCCGATCTTCAACACCGCCTTCGTCGGCCTGCGCGAGTGGGCCGCCATGCTGCCCCTCATCCTCCTGCCCAGCGTCGTCGCCGAGCTGGCCAAGCTCTGGCCCGGGCGGCGAACCGCGCGCAAGGGCGTGCCCAAGGCGGTGTAGGCGCGAAAGAACGCAAAAGCACACGAAAGAGGCGCGAAAAGGAGGAGTCCTTTTCGCGCCTCTTTCGTGCCCTTTCGCGCCTCAGACCCGCGCCATTGCCGGCGCCGGCTCGAGCGCGGTGCTCTCACGTTCCAGCGGGTCAATGGCCACGTCGACGACCGCCGGCCGCCGTGCGGTCAGGGCCTGCTGCAGCGCCTCGGCCAACCCCGATGGGTCCTCCACACGCAGCCCGTGGGCGCCGCAGGCCTCGGCCACGCGCCCCCAGTTGGTCGGCGGCAGCTCGGTAAAGAAGGGAGCCATGTTCAGGCGCTCCTGTTCCGAGTCCATCATCCCCAGCCGCGCGTTGTTGAAGCAGACCACGGTGATGGGCAGGGCCTGCGCCACCGCCGTAACCAGCTCGCCTACGGTCGTCGCCAGGCTGCCGTCGCCTACCACGGCCACAGCCGGACGCTCGGGGAAGGCCAGGGCCGAGGCGATGGCCGCTGGCAGGCCGAAGCCGGTGCTCCCCAGGTGGTACGACATCACAAACTGCTCGCCCTTGGGCTCGTACTGCTGGCACATGAAAAAGGCGTGGTTGCCGGCATCGAGGGCGATGACGGCCTCGGCGGGCAGCGCCTGCTGCAGCGTGCGCACGACGAACTGGGGCTTGATCGGGCGCGACTGTGGCATCGCCTTGCGGTTCACCTGCTCGCGCAGGTCGCGCCGGCGGCCCTCCAGGTCGCCCCAGGCCGTATGCACGGCGCCCTCGGGCAAGGAGGAGAGGAGCTTGCGCAGCGTGGGGCCGGCGTCGCCCCACAGGCCCACCTCGACGGGAAAGATGCGGCCGATGCGGCCCGGGTCGATGTCGATCTGTACCATCTGCTGCTGCGGGCGGATCAGTTGCCAATCGCCGGTCGTCCTCTGCGACAGGCTGCAGCCGACGACCAGGATGGTGTCGGCCTCGCGCAGCAGGCTATCGGCCAGCGGCGTGCCGCTGCGGCCGGGCGTGCCCATGCTCAGGGGCTCGCTCGCGGCCACCAGCCCCTTGCTGCGGCAGGTGGTCAGCAGCGGCGCCTGCAGCCGGCGGGCCACGTGCAGCAGCAGCTCCTGTGCGCCGCGCGCCCCCGCCCCGGCGAGGATCAGGGGCCTCGAGGCGCCGTGCAGCAGGCGCGCCGCCTGGCGTACCGCCTCGTCGCTCGCCACGGCCAGCGACCAGTTCAGGTGGCCCTGCGGGCGGATGGGCTCGACGTCGGCCTCCATGGTCTGGATGTCCATCGGCACCGACAGGTGGGCGACGTCGCGCTGGCTCAGCGCTGCCTGCAGCGCCCCTGCCAGCAGCAGCGGCACCTGGGCCGGTGTCTCGGTGGCAGTGTTGTAGACGCTCGCCGTCTCAAAGAGCGCGTGATCGTCGATCTCTTGCCAGGCCTCCTCGTGTTGCCAGGCACGGCGCACCTGGCCGGTGATCGCCAGCATGGGCACACGGTCGCTGTGGGCGTCGTAGACGCCGGTCATCAGTCCGGTCGTGCCTGGGCCGCCCGTCGCGATGCAGGCGGCCAGCCGGCCGGTCAGCTTGCCATAGGCCGAGGCGGCAAAGGCCGCGGCCTGCTCCGTCTGCATGGCCACAAAGCGCACCCGCTCCTGGCTCCGTATGGCGCTCAAGAGCCCCAGGATCGTCTCGCCCACAACGCCAAAGACCTGGCGCACCCCCCAATCGCCCAATTGCTCGACAAAGACCTGGGAAACTTGGCGTGGCATGCCGTCTCCTTCTGTGAGGAAGGGTTTCACCGCAGAGGCGCAGAGGTTGGGTTGGCGAGGAGACCTTGCCCCTACTTTGCGCCTCTGCGGTGAGCATTTCTGCCGTTCTCCATGGCGCAGCAGGAAGCATGCCAGTGCAGGCACAAATTGTCATTGCGCGTACCCCAGGGTTCGGCGAACCCTGTGCCAAGCACAGAACCTTGGCCCGTCATTGCGAGGAGGCGGCTGCGGCCTCCTCGCAATGACAGTCGCAGTTTCTGTGCTTGCACAGGCTGCACCGCGGCCTGGGATACTCGCAATGACAGTGCCCAAGTCTCTGAGCAGCCGCCGACGAAGCAATCTCCAATGCCCGACGTGGAGATTGCTTCGCTCCGCTCGCAATGACAACTTGCGACCAGGGCGCAGACTGGCGTTGACAACACTCGGCAGATGCTTATCCTGAGCGCAGGCGCTGCGGAGGTTGGCGAGAGACGATGGGCTATGCACAGTCGGGGGCATCATCGCCAGTGGCCGAGCGAGACCTGGAGGCGTTGGCTCGCCAGGCCGAGGAACGGGCCGCCCAGTTGCAGGCCGTGCTGGCGGCCATCTCGGATATCGTCTTGGTGTACGACGCCGGCGGCGACCTCGTCTTCATCAACGAGGTCGCGGCCCGGCTGACGGGAGTCGCGGCCACGTCCGAGGCGGCGGCCCGGCTGGGCGCCGAGATGCGGGTGATGGAGCTGTATTGGCCCGACGGACGGCCCGTCAGCGATGAGGAGCGGCCGCTGCCCAGGGCGCTGCGTGGCGAGGTCATTGTCGGCCACGAGTTCATGTACCGGCTGCGGCCTGGCGCACCCCTGCGCTGGGCGCGGGCCTCCGCGGCGCCGGTGCACGGCCGCGAGGGTCAGATCACCGGCGCCGTCGTCACGGGGGCCGATATCACGGCCCAGAAGGAAGCCCAGGCCGAGCGCGACCGCCTGTTTGAACAAGTCGAGGCGGCCCGCGAGAACCTGCGCACTATCTTCGACCGGCTGCCCGAGGGCATTCTCGTGGTCGACACGGCGCAGCGGGTGGTCATGAGCAACAGCACCACCCGGCGCTACGTGGGCTACGATGTGACCGGCCTCACTCTTGCCGAGCTGCGGCGCGTGCACGAGTTCGTCATGCCCGACGGCCGGCCCTTCCCGCCGGGCCAGGCGCCCATCGACCGCGCGCTGCGCGGCGAGATGGTGACGGGTGTCGAGGCGCGCATAATGCGCCTCAACGGCCACGTTGTCGAGACCCTCGAGAGCATCGCCCCCCTGTACGATGCCCACGGGCGCCTCACCGGGGCCGTGGTGGCGCTCACCGACGTCACAGCCAAGCGCCAGGCCCAGGCCGAGCGCGAGCGCCTGCTGGCCCAGGCGCAGAGCGCCCGGCAGCGCCTGCAGACGATCCTCAACCGCCTGCCCGACGGCGTCGTCGTGATCGACGCCACCCTGCGCGTCACGTTGGCCAACGAGGCCTCACGTGAGCTCCTGGGCCGCGATATCACCGGCCTGTCGCTGTCCGAGATCGACGGCGAACTGCGCATGCTCAGGCCAACCGGAGAACTCGTGCCACCGGAGGAACGGCCGGTACAGCGCATGCAGCGCGGCGAGCAGGCCAGGTGTATGGAAGTGCGCATCCAGCGGCCCGACGGCAGCGTGGTGGACCTCCTGGTCGGCATGGCGCCGCTCCTGGACCATGAGCCCACCACCTTCATCGTCACCATGACCGACATCACCGCGCGCAGGGAGGCCGAGACTGGGCGTGAGCGGCTGCTCGTCGAGATCCAGCGGGCGCGGGCCGATCTCTACACGGTCATCGACCGCCTGCCCGATTGGGTGCTGGTGCTCGACATGGATCTGCGCGTGCGGTTGGGCAACGCGGCCACCCGGCGCGATGCCGGCCGCGATCTGGTCGGCCTGACAGCGGCAGACCTGCGCCGCATCTATGGGCTGGTGCAGGCCGATGGCCGGCCCTTCGCGCCCGGCCACAGCCCGGGCGAGCGGGCGCTGCGCGGCGAGGTGGTGACCAATGTGGAAGAGCGCGCGCACCTGCCCGACGGCACCACCTATTACGCCCTGGAGAGCGCCGCGCCGCTCTACGACTCGGAGGGCCAGCGCTATGGTGTGGTCGTCATTCTGAGTGATATCACAGCGCTCAAGCAGGCTCAGGCCGAACGCGAGCGCCTGTTGCTCGAAGTGCAGGCGGCGCGCGAGAACCTGCAGGCCGTCCTCCGCAGCCTGCCCACCGGCGTGCTCGTCACCGATACGGCGCTGCGCATCGTGCTGGCCAACGACGTGGCAGAGCAGTATATGGGCGCTGGCCTCGTCGGCCAGACGGTCGACGAGGCGGTCCGGGGGAGGCTGTACGAGACCCCGGATGGCCGGATTATCCCACCAGATGAGATGCCGCTGCAGCGGGCGCTGCGCAGCGAAGTGGTCTCGGCGATGGAGCTGCGCGTGCACCTGCCCGACGGAGGCCTTGTCGACACGCTCTCGAACGCCGTGGCGCTGCGCGATGCCGAGGGCCGCATCACGGGCGCCGTCCTGGTGGTGACCGACATCACCCCGCAGATGCAGGCGCAGGCCGAGCGCGAGCGGCTGCTGGCCGACGTCCAGGCTGCCCGCGAGAGCCTGCACACTATCGTCAACCGCCTGCCCGACGGGGTGTTGGTGATCGACCCCACGCTGCGCATCACCCTATGCAACCGGGCGGTCCAATCCCGTATCGGACGCGACGTGACCGGCGAGTCTGTCGTGTGCCTGTGGCGCGAGCTCCACTTTGCCGCTGCGAATCGCCGCCCCTTCGCGCCCGGCCAGACGCCGGTGGAGCGGGCCCTGCGCGGCGAGACAGTGGTCGGCGTCGAGGTGAGCTTTGAGCTGCCGGGTGGGCAGCACATCGATGCGCTTGACAGCGCCGCGACCATCTACAACCCCGATGGCACGGTGCGCGAGGTGGCGATGGTCTTTACCGACATCACGCCGCTGAAAGAGCTCGACCGGGCGAAGGACCAGTTCATCTCGGTGGCCGCCCACGAGCTGCGCACGCCGCTCACGGCGCTCAAAGGCCACGCCCAGATCCTGCTGCGCCGCGCCGAGCGGGCGCACTGGGCGGAGGAGGACCGGCGCAGCCTGCACACTGTCGACGACCAGGTCGATCGCCTGAACGGCCTGATCGGCCGGCTGCTCAACGTCAGCCGCATCCGCCTGGGGCGCCTGCAGCTCAGCCGCGAGCCGACCGACCTCGTGGCCCTGGCCCGTGAGGTGGCCGATGACTTGCAGGTAACCGCCGAGAGCCATCGCATTGCCGTGCAAGCCGAGCTGCCCGAGCTCATCGGCAACTGGGACCCGGCCGCGCTGCGCCAGGTGCTGAATAACCTGATCGGCAACGCCATCCGCTACGCCACGCCAGGGCCAATCGACGTGCGCATCTGGCAAGAGGGCGAGCGGGCCATGGTCAGCGTCACCGACCATGGCCCTGGCATCCCGTCTGAGCGCCTGAGCCAGATCTTTGAAGCCTTCCGCCCGGGCGCCGCAGAGGAGTACCGCCGCGCCGGCGGCCTGGGCCTGGGCCTCTACATCTCGCGGGGCATCGTCGAGGCCCACGGCGGCCGCATCGACGTCGACAGCCAGATCGGCGTCGGCAGCACCTTCACTTTCAGCCTGCCCCTGAACGGGCGAGCGTAGCCCGGACCCCCGAACTTGTTCGGGGCTGTGCGTCGCCCCCGGACTCCCGAACTTGTTCGGGCTACGCCCGGACCCCCGAACCTGTTCGGGGCCATGCGGCAGGGAACGCCCCATCGCCCCCGGACTCCCGAACTTGTTCGGGCGTAGCCCGGACCCCCGAACTTGTTCGGGGCCATGCGGCAGGGAACGCCCCAACAAGTTGGGGAGTCCGGGTCAGTCGCTGTCGCCCGCGGACTCCCGAAGTGGTTCGGGTCCGGGCAGGAAGTTGCGCTTGTTGCGCAGAGAGTTGCCCTCTTGTATTTTGCGACTATAATGCAGGCGGTACAGGTGCGACTGCTGGCACTCTGGCGCATCGTACAGGAGCGCAGCCATGGCCGAGAGGCGCGAGTTCCACCCGCCCCATGTCTATGAGGAGAACGCCTGCTACTTCATCACTGCCAGCATAGCCGGCCGCCGGCGACTCCTGGATACAGGTCCCAAGCGCGCACTGCTCCTCGACGTCCTGACGAATGCTGTCAGAGACTATGATGTCACTCTCTACGCCTGGGTCGTCTTGGCCAACCACTACCACCTGCTTCTCCTCACCGGTGACACCATACCCATCTGGAAGTTGATCAAACGCCTGCATGGCAAGAGTGCGATTCAACTGAACGAGCTGGATGCTGCACCAGGACGCCAGGTGTGGTATCAGTATTGGGACAGGTGTCCGCGCAGCGAACGTGCCTTCTGGTGCTTCTTCAACTACATTCACATCAATCCGCTGAAGCACGGCTACGTGCAGTCCACGGATGGCACCCTTCTGGTCGAGAACAGGCAACTCAAGATTGCTGGCGGACGCTCTCCAGATGTGCATGAGGCCCTCGCCGGCTACCCACACTCCAGCTATCACTATTATATGCATGAGTATGGCGAGGCGTTCATGACCGGCGCATGGACGCACCATCCAATCCCAGAGCACCTCGCTGATGACGATCCTTGAGGGGCAGACGTTCGCCCTCGGAGTCGCGAACGTGTTCGGGCGGTGAGGAACGCCCCAACAAGTTGGGGAGTCCGGGTTGGGCGTAGCTCGGACCCCCGAACTTGTTCGGGGCCGTGCGGCAGGGAAGGCCCCAACAAGTTGTGAGTCCGGGTTGGGCGTAGCCCGGACCCCCGAACCTGTTCGGGGCCATGCGGCAGGGAACGCCCCATCGCCCCCGGACTCCCGAACTTGTTCGGGCGTAGCCCGGACCCCCGAACTTGTTCGGGGCCGTGCGGCAGGGAACGCCCCAACAAGTTGGGGAGTCCGGGTTGGGCGTAGCTCGGACTCCCGAACTTGTTCGGGGCCGTGTGGTAGGGAACGCCCCAACAAGTTGGGGAGTCCGGGTTGGGCGTAGCTCGGACCCCCGAACTTGTTCGGGGCCGTGCGGTAGGGAACGCCCCAACAAGTTGGGGAGTCCGGGTTGGGCGTAGCCCGGACCCCCGAACTTGTTCGGGGCCGTGCGGCAGGGAACGCCCCAACAAGTTGGGGAGTCCGGGTTGGGCGTAGCCCGGACCCCCGAACT
>JAKPJZ010000193.1 GCA_029553955.1 Chloroflexota bacterium | reverse complement strand
CATGCTGCGGCGCAGCCCGAAGCTGTCGGCGGTGAGGCCGACGGCCAGGCCCAGCGTCATGCCGGCAAGCTGCACCATGGAGAGCAGAAAGCCGGCCTGCAGCAGGGTGACGCCCAGAGCATCCCGCAGCGCCGGCAAGGCAGGCGGCAGTTTGCCCACATGCAGCGCGGCGCACACGCCGGCCAGGATGACCAGCAAGGCGGGGTCGATGAGGGGGCGCTTCATGCGTTTCGGCGGCGAATGTCCGGGCGATGCGGACCGCCCCTCAGGCGAGCAGCCGCCGCCCGGTGAGGCGTTCATGTTCGCGCGCGGCAAAGCGGTCGGTCATGCCGGCGATGTAGTCGGCTACCGCGCGGGCCAGGACAGCGGGATCGTCCAAGCCGCGCGTGGCGCGGTCGGCGAACTTGGCGGGCATCTGTGTTGGCTGAGCGAGATAGGCATGAAACAACTCGCGCACCACCTGCTTGGCCTGCCCGGTGGTGTGCATGACCTGCGCATGCCGATACAGGTTGGCGAGCAGGAAGCGCTTAAGCGCGGCGGACTGCTCGCGCATCGCGGGGTTGAACAGCACCAGGGGCGACAGTTGCCGCGCCTCGTCCGCCGAGCGGGGACCAGCAAGCCGGATCGCCTCGCGTGTAGCAGAAATGACGTCATAGACCTGGGCACTGAGCATGCGCCGGATGGTTTCGTACAGCACGCGGCGGCCGGCCAGGGCCGGGTACTCGCGCAACACCTCGGCGCGGTGCGACTCGAACAGTTCGACCTCGTGCAACTGCTCCAGCGTCAGCAGGCCGGATCTCACGCCGTCGTCGATGTCGTGCGCGTTGTAGGCGATCTCATCGGCGAGATTGCACAGTTGCGCTTCCAGGGACGGCTGGGAATGGTTCAGAAAACGATGCGCCACGCCGCCGGGATTGACCGCCTCGATCTTGCGGGCGTTGACGAGCGAGCAGTGCTTGAGGATCCCCTCACGCGTCTCAAAGCTCAGGTTGAGACCGTCCCAGGCCGGGTAGCGCTCCTCCAGATGGTCCACCACGCGCAGGCTCTGCAGATTGTGCTCGAAGCCGCCCCATTCGCGGCCCGGCCCGCTCATGCAGTCGTTGAGCGCATCCTGCCCGGCATGGCCGAAGGGGGTGTGGCCCAAGTCGTGCGCCAGCGCGATGGCTTCGACCAGGTCCTCGTTGAGCGCGAGTGAACGCGCAATCGAGCGGCCGAGTTGCGCCACTTCCAGCGAGTGGGTCAGGCGGGTTCGGAACAGGTCGCCCTCGTGATTGAGGAAGACCTGCGTTTTGTAGACCAGGCGTCGAAAGGCGGTGCTGTGGACGATGCGGTCGCGGTCGCGCTGGAAGGCCGAACGGGTGGGTGCGGGCGCCTCGGAATGGCGGCGGCCGCGGGTCTTGGCCGGATCAGACGCGTAGGGGGCCAGAACCATGAAAATAGGAATAAGTGAAGCCACGCCCCAGCGTCGAATAGCCGTTGTCTGCTATGTTTTTCATACCGGCCGGTATCAGCTCGCGCACGACTGGTCAATCACCTCGCGCACCATCTGATCCGGCGCGCCGCGCATCTGTGCGGTGCCAGAGCCATCGACCACGACGAACTTGATCTCACCCCCTTCGGCCTTCTTGTCGACCCGCATGAGCGCCAGGTAGCGGCCGGCATTGTCCTCGGTATCGAGCACGGGCGCCTTGACCGGCAGGCCCGCCCGTGCCACCAGCGCCGTCAGGCGTTGAACAAAGGCAGCATCCACCAGCCCCAGGCGCAGGGACAAGCGCGCGGCCATGACCATGCCACAGCCGACCGCCTCACCGTGCAGCCACTCACCGTAGCCTAGGCCGGCCTCGATGGCGTGGCCAAAGGTATGGCCAAAGTTCAGAATGGCACGCAGGCCCGATTCGCG
>JAKPJZ010000172.1 GCA_029553955.1 Chloroflexota bacterium | reverse complement strand
GTACCAGTGGCGCCAGAACGGTACGGACATCGCCGGGGCCAACAGCAGCAGCTATACCACCCCCAGCCTCGCCCTCGCCGACAACGGCGCATCCTTTGACGTCGTCGTCAGCGGCGAGTGCGGCGATGCAGTGACCTCCGCTGCCGCAACCCTGGCAGTGAACGCCACCCCGCCTCCGCCGCCGTCGCCTCCGGCGGATCAACCCGCTGCCGCGGTGGTGCTGCTGCCGGAGACCGGCGAAACGCCGCAGGCGCCGGTGCTGCTCTTGCCGGTGACCGGTAACGATGCGCCGCAGCCTGGCGCCTGGTGGCCGCGGTTCATCCACTGGCTCCTGGGCGTGCTCGGGCTCTAGCGCTCGCGACCACATCGTGACCAACTCGGGGCCTGGCAGCAGGATCGCCGCTGCCAGGCCCCTCAGCATCAGCAGCACAAGTGGGGCGGGCTTTCCAGCCCGCCAGTGCCCGCACTGCCGAGACGGACCGGCTCGAAAGCCCGTCCTACAGGCAGGTGGGGCAGGCTTTCCAGCCCGCCAATGCCCGCACTGCCGAGACGGACCGGCTCGAAAGCCCATCCCACAGGGGCCGGGCAGGAACGGAGTATGCGCCGACTATGTCACTAAGAGACTGCACCTGGGGCGCAGTGCGTATCATTGTGTGTGTGGGGCTGGCCGCGGCGCTGGCGGCCTGCCACGGCACGCCGCACGTCTGGCCCAGTGAGACGCCATCGCCCACGGCGGGCGGCGCCACGTTGCCGGCGGTTGCGCCGCCCAGCGAGCCGTCGTCGCCCACGCCTCGCGCCACGCCCTCGCCCATACCCAGCCCCTCACCCACGCCCGCCAGGCCGCGCGCGACGCGCCCGCCCACGCGCATCGTGGCGCCGGCCATCGGCCTCGATGCCCGCGTGGTGCCCATGGAGTACAAGACGGTCGATCTCGACGGCCTGCCCGTGACCCAGTGGCAGCTCCCCGACTATGATGCCGGCTTTCACAGCGGCTCGGCCTGCCCCGGCAACTCGGGCAATACCGTGCTCTCGGGCCACAACAACCTGGGTGGCGAGGTCTTTCGCCACCTGGCCGACCTCAGGGCCGGCGACAAGATCATCCTCTACGTCGGGCGCACTGCCTTCCACTACACCGTCTCGATGAAGCTCATCGTGCCCGAAAAGTCGATGCCCACAGATGTGCGCCTGGCCAACGCCTCCTTCATCGGCCCCACCAGCGACGAGCGCCTCACGCTCGTCACCTGCTGGCCCTACACCGGCAACACGCACCGCGTCATCGTCGTCGCCCTGCCGGCTGGCTGAGCCGGTGCGCAGTCGGCGCCATGCCAGAGGGTCATTGATCCCTCATCTCCACCTGTTGCGTGCGGCGGCTCTCTCACCGCACCCGCCGGCCACCCGGCGCGCACCCCTGAACTCCGCACAACAACCCCATCCTGAGCACTGCCCCTGTTCCTGCAACCCCAGCGCCATCCCTCACCATGACGTGAACATCCGAGGCGAGTCGCCATGTGGACCATGAATGTACGCAATTTGACAACTCTATTCAATAGGGGTATAATACAGGCAGAAGCGTCCCCGTAGGAGCCTATCCGAAAAGCGGCGCAGCCTGGGGCCCCTTGGCCGCCATAGGCGACTTGTGCCCGTTTCGCCCCAATGCGGCGCCGGATGCGACACCAACGACGCCCACAAGCCGCCTGTGGCCGTCAAAGGGGGCTGGGCTACGACTTCTCGAATAGGCTCTGGGCACCATTAGCCCACCCCCCTGAGGGCGCCTCCCAACTCGGCCACGCCACAGGGTGGACGGTCTTGGTGCAGCAGCGTGCAGGACGGAGACAGGCGGCGCTGGCCGCACGCGTGGCACCGCAGCCGCGCTGCCCGAAGCAGCATCATGCCATGGCGCGCATACGCCATGCGCGAGACGAAGGAGGTGCGCATCGAAAGCGAGTTCACCACGTGATGAGGCCGCAGCAGTGCCTCGCACACAATCCACCCCGGTCGCACGTCGGATTGACCGGCCCTCAGCCTCCACAGTATAGCCCGTGCCGGCGTTCACCTCATGGTTGCGTCACGCCCCGTATAATCGGTGCATTCGCACTCAGAGGAGGATACAGACGTGAACAGCCTCAGGGCTATCTTCGGCCGACAGGCAGGGCTGGGCCGCTGGCTCCGCATCGCGGCCGCCCTCGTCATCCTCGGCACCGTGCTCGTGCCGATTGCGTCCAGCAGCGCAAAGAGCCCGTGCACCCCCAGCCTCACCTGCGAGCGGCACCAGGATCGGGATTGCCACCTGGATCGGTCTCGATGGCCATGGCGGTGGGAGTGCACAGGCTTCAGCATCCATTGGACGGCCAGCGGCCTGGCCAACGGCTACTACAAGGTGGAGATGACAAGCCTTTGTGGAAACAAGAGCAGTGACTTTTACGTCTACAGCACCAAGGGTTGTAACTGGCTCACAGGCTCTTTCGCTCTGGATTGCGAGGAGTACACGATCACACTCAAATACAGGGCCCACAAGTCTGACCCTTGGCAGAGTGTAGGCCAATGCAATGGCGGCGAAGAGCCCCTGCCAGAGCCAGAAGAGCCCCCCGTGTGCGAGGAGACTCCGATACCACCCTGCATCCGCGCTGACATTTCGGCGATAATCTGGGGCGGTTGGGATGGCATCGTGGTGAACGCGACTGTCGGCGGCGCCCAGCAGCAGCCGATGCTCACGGCCCACGACGCCTTTGGGCGCCCCGCTGTGCTCTGGACCTTCTATCCACCCGAGGACGATGATTGGAACGTGGTGGTGACGCCGCAACTCCCGGCCAGCCTTGATCCCAAGCTGTGGAAGTACGAGCCGGCCAGCGCCACCGTGACCATCGGGCGTTGCCACGGCACCCAGGTCTTCTTCCGGCTCATCCACACCGGTCCCAACCCGTAGGCATCCGACCTGACGGCGGGCATCGCTTCACCCTGGAGGCGCGGAGGACGCTCTGGTGGCAGCGGCTGATCGCCTGGTTCCTGAGGCTGTTCGGCCTGCAGCCACACAGCCCGCGCGGCGATAGCAGGGGGCCGGCAGCATTCCCGCTGCCGGCCCCCTGTGTGTGATCGCGCTGTTGGCGCGTTGGGCTATCCCGTTTGATTGCCGCCCCGCGGCGATGTACAATCGGCGCAGGAGGCAGAGACGCGTATGAGCGACTCCATTGGCCTGCGCTGGCTGGGCGTGGCCGGGGTGGAGCTGACGGTGGGCGACGAGGTGCTGGCCATCGACCCCTACTTCACTCGCTTCCCGCTGTGGCGCCTGTGGCCCGGCCGGGTGCGCCCCAACGCCGCGCTCACGGAAGCGCACCTGCCGCATTGCGATGCGGTGCTCGTGTCGCACCCCCATTTTGACCATCTGATGGATGTGCCCGACGTGCTGCGCCACACCGGCGCCCTGGCGCTGGGCTCGGACCATACCTGCCGGCTGCTGCTGGCTTCCGGCATCCCGCCGGTGCGTGTGCGTCGCATCACCGCCGGCGAGCGGCTGACCCTGGGCCGCTTCGACGTGGAGGTGCTGCCCGCCCAGCACATCACCCTGGCCGGCCGCCCGATGGTCGCCGGCCCGCTGCCCGAAGAGCTGCGGCTGCCCCTGCGCGCCCTCGACTATCGCATGGATTGCTGTTTCAGCTTTTTGATCCGCGCCAACGGCCGGCGCCTGCTCTACTGGGCGTGCGAGCGGCCGGGGCCGGCGCCCGAGGCCGACCTGCTCTTTGCCGGGGCGTTCCGGGGGCCCGAAGGCTACCGCCCCCTGCTCGAGCAGGTGCGCCCGCAGACGGTGATGCCGGTGCACTGGGATGACTTTTTCCGGCCCCTCTCGCAGCCATTGCGCCCGACGCTGCTGCCGCTGCAGCGCCGCCTGCCACTGCTGCGCCGCCTCGATCTCGATGAGATGCGCCGCGCTATCGAGCAGGCCGCGCCGGGGGTCACGGTGCTCGTGCCCAAGATGTTTCGAGAGTATGAGGTCGTGTAGCAGCCTGCGAGTGTACAGAGCCTTGGGCTCAAGACCGGGCTGAATGCTTCGCACACCGCCGGTATCAGCCCCAAGCAGGGGTTCTGGAGGTTATCCGGCGCCGTCGGCCCGCCCGCGGGCGGGCCGACGGCGCCGGATAACCTCCAGAACCCCTTTCCCGGGTGCGGTCGGAGGCCCACGAGGCGCTGCTCAAGCTCAAGCGCAGCGAGATCCGCGGCAGCGTGGCCCTCATCTTGCCGTGACTCCTCAGCCTGTCATGACGAGGCAAGATTGTGGCGATATTGGAGGCATGGTCGCTCACACGCCGCTTTGGCGAGCTGGTGGCCGTGGATGCCTTTACGGTGGCGGTGCAGGCCGGCGAGGTGTTCGGCCTGGTCGGCCCCAACGGCGCAGGCAAGACCACGGTCATCAAGATGCTGGTCACCCTGCTCGAGCCATCGTCGGGCACGGCCCAGGTGGCGGGCTACGATATCGTCGGCCAGGCGGCACAGGTGCGCCGGGTCATTGGCTACGTGCCGCAGGCGCTCTCGGCCGACGCCACACTGACCGGCTATGAGAACCTGCTGATCTTTGCCAAGCTCTACGACATCCCTCGCGCCGAGCGCGATCAGCGCATCCGCTCGGCGCTCGACTTTATGGGCCTGCGAGAATCGGCGCACAAGCTCGTGCGCACCTATTCGGGCGGCATGATCCGCCGGCTGGAGATCGCCCAGTCGATGCTGCATCGTCCGCCGGTGCTCTTCCTCGACGAGCCGACCGTGGGGCTCGACCCGGTGGCGCGCCAGTCGGTATGGGCGCGCATCGGCGAGATGCGCCGCGACTATGGAACCACGATCCTCCTGACCACGCACTACATGGAAGAGGCCGACAGCCTCTGCAGCCGCGTGGCCATCATGCACCTGGGCCGCATCGTGGCCCTCGGGGCGCCGGCAGAGCTCAAGGCCGGGGTCGGCGAGGGCGCCACGCTCGACGACGTTTTTGTGCACCACACAGGCGGCGAGGTGGAAGCAGGAGGCGGCTATCGCGAGGCCGAGCGCGCGAGGCGCACCTCGCGGCGGCTGGGCTGACGTGCCTTTGCCAACGCTCTTTTTAGGCATCGCCGGCTTTGCCGGCAAGACGCTGACCATCGCCGAGCTCGAGGTCCGCAAGCTGCGCCACGAGCCCATCGAGCTCTTTTCGCGCGCGGTGCAGCCGGCGCTGTGGCTCGTGATCTTTGGCCAGGTCTTCACCCGCGTCCCGGGCATCCCCACCGGGGGGCTGCCCTACATCAGCTTCCTGACCCCCGGCATCCTCGCCCAGAGCGTGCTGTTCATCGCCATCTTTTACGGCATTGCCATCATCTGGGAGCGCGACCTGGGGATCACCTACAAGTTCCTGGCCAGCCCGACGCCGCGCGAGGCGCTCGTGCTGGGCAAGGCGCTCTCCGCCGGCCTGCGCGGCCTGGTGCAGGCGGTGATCATCTATGCGTTGGCGGCGCTGCTGGGCGTCGCGCTGAGCCTAGACCCGCTGCATCTGCTGGGCGTGGTAGCCGCGGTCCTCCTGGGCGCAACGGTCTTTTCCACCTTTTCTCTGATCATCGCTGCCCTCGTCAAGACCCGCGAAGCCTTCATGGGCGTCAGCCAGGTGCTGATCTTTCCCCTATTCTTCGCCTCGAACGCCATCTACCCCGTTGCCCTGATGCCGCCATGGCTGCAGGTCATCTCGCGCCTGAACCCGCTGTCGTACCAGGTCGATGCGCTGCGGGCACTGATGCTGGTGGGCGGCACGAGCAGCTACGGGCTGGCGGTGGACTATGCCGTGCTCTCGGCCGTCTCGGCGGTGCTGGTGTTCTATGGAGGGCGGCTGTACCCCAGAGTCGCGGTGTAGGGATTGGGACATACTCGCTCGCCTCGTTTGCGCCAACATCGTTTCACGCTACAATGACTGCGCCTGACAAAAGGGCCGCGAGACTGTGCTCGCGGCCCGCCACCCGGCGGCCCATTCGCTCCGCTCAGGGCAGGCTGTGGGAGCCGCCTCTGCTGGTTCTGTTAGGCGCTTTGGTACTGCAACCGTGCTTGCCTGGGAATGCGCGCGATCCGGGCACAACGCTTCGCGCATGACGGGAACGGTGCGGAGCACGCTGGCCGGCAATCACCCGGATAGGCTGCGGCAACCAACGTTCTCAAGTGCCGAGTACGATTGTAGTACGAGGCCGTTCTGTGGCGCGCCCGGCCACGGCGTGCGTGCCGGCGTGGTGCTGCAGTGGAGGTGGAACTGTGAAGAACCCTTTCTGGAACCGTGAACAGCGCCGCGTGCGCGCGCTCTGGCGGCTGGTGGCGCAGGGACTGCTCTTCTTTGTCGCCATGGTGGTGCCGTGCGCAGTTGCCGGCATTGTCCTCGGCCCCGTATTGATCGCGCGCTCGGGCGGCGCACTGGCCGCGGACCCTGCCGCCCTGGCACAGGCACTGGTCAGCCATCCCCTCTTCTCAGTGCTCAACCGGATCGTGCCGCTGCTCGCGGTGTTCGGCAGCGTCTGGCTGGCGGGGCGCTTTCTCGACCGGCGGCGCTTTGCCGATTTCGGCTTTCACCTGGGGCGCGGCTGGTGGCTCGACCTGGCCTTCGGTCTGGGCCTGGGCGCCGTGCTCATGGCCGGCATCTTTGCCGTCGAGTTGGCCGCCGGCTGGGTGCGCATCACCGGCACGCTGCAGCCACGCCTCGCCGGTCAGGCCTTCCTGCCGGGCATCCTGCTGGCGCTGGCCGGCTTTGTCGGGGTGGGTATCTACGAGGAGCTGCTCTCGCGCGGCTACCAGTTGCGCAACATGGCCGAGGGCCTGAACGGCCGGCTGCTTGGGACGCGCGGCGCGGTGCTGGTGGCGTGGCTGGTCTCGTCGTCGGTCTTTGGCCTGCTGCACGCGGCCAACCCCAACGCAACCATCGTCAGCACGGCCAACCTGGTGGTGGCCGGGCTCTTCCTGGGCCTCGCGTTTGTGCTCACCGGCGAGCTGGCCATCCCCATCGGGCTGCACATCACCTGGAACTTTTTCCAGGGCAACGTCTTTGGCTTCCCGGTCAGCGGCGGCCAGGCCGGCGCCACGTTCATCGCCATCGCCCAGGGCGGGCCGGCGCTGTGGACCGGCGGCGCGTTCGGACCCGAGGCGGGGCTGATCGGCATCGCCGCCATCGTGGCCGGCAGTGGGCTCATCGTGCTGTGGGTGCGGGCGCGGCAGGGGCGCGTGGCCATCTTCGGCCAGTTGTCCCAGGCGCCGCAGCAGGCGCCGGTTCAGCCGGCAGAGCCAGGCACCTACGAGGCACCTTCATAGGTCAGATTCTCGACGACGGAAGCTCAGTCTCACGGCAGAGGCGCAGAGAACGCGGAGGCGGTAGGGGCGAGGTGATCCCGTCCCTACCGCCTCCGCATTCTCTGCGCCTCTGCGGTGGCTGTCCTCGCCGGCTTGAGGCAGCGGATGGCACGCCAAGGGGCCGGCATCCCGCATGCGGGATGCCGGCCCCTTGGCGTGCTGCAAGCTGCTACGGCTGGGCGGCCGGTGCAGCGCAACGCATGCCGCGCCCGAAGCGGCCCATGCGGCCCCGCTGCAACTGGGCGCCTGCGCCCTGGCCGTCCAGCCGCGGGCAGTTGGCGCCGGGGGTGCCGCCGTTCTGCAGGCGCTCGGCCATGTTGGTGCGCATCTGCTCGAGCATGGCGTCGGCCTGCGCCCGGGTCAGGCGGCCGTCGGCGACGGCCTGCTGCAGCGCGGCCTGGCGGGCTTCCATAGCCTTGTCGACCAGCACCTCGACCGTCAGGCCCTTTTCCTCAGCCAGAGCGGCCACGGTCTTGCCGCCCTGCACAGCCGCAGCGAACTCGTCGAGCGTCATGCCCAGGGCGTCGGCCCAGACCTGGGGCATACTGCCGCCCCAGCGCCAGCCCGCCGCCTGTGGCAGGCCACCGCGCGGCCCGGCGCCGCGCCCCATGAGGCAGGCAGCGGGCGCAGCCGGCGCGGACCCCTGTGCGTAGCTGACCCCCAGCCCCACCAGGCCCATGATCAGAACTCCAGCGATCGCCACCAAGATCCATCGCGTCACTCGAGACAACATCACTCTCCTCCTCCACGGTAATCTGCCGAGTGGCTGCCGCTGAGCCTGTCCGAGAAGCCATTGCCAAGGGGTCGCCGGAGCGCACCCGAACGCCCACAAGGGGCCAGGCCACGGCATTTCCGACAGGCTCTCGACCACTCTTGCGCATACTATAGCAGAGGATTGTGAGGAACCTGTGAAGGCTTGATGAAGGATATGCGGAGAGTCGAGTGCACAATGACAGGCCGAGCGGGTTGCCTACGTGCGAATGCCGTGTATAATCGTGGCAGATCATGTAGAATACAGACAGCGGCTGTCGTCGGTCCAGGCGGATGCCAGCCAGGCGCGGTGTATAGTTATAGCACTTCGCGTAGAATACAGAGAGCGCGCGGGAGGAGAGGAAGTGGATCCCGTGGAGAAGCCATCGACACGCCCCGCACCAGCCAGCCTTCTGGCGACCAAGTTCTTTGTCCCTCCCCTCAGGGAGGGCTGGATTCCGCGGCCGAGGCTGGCCGGGCGCCTCGCATCGGGCGTGGCGCGCCGGCTGACCCTGGTCTCGGCCCCGGCCGGGTTTGGCAAGAGCTCGATGCTGGCGGAGTGGGTGCAGCAGGCAGCGGGCACAGCCATCGCCTGGCTCTCGCTGGATGGGGCAGACAACGACCCGGTGCGGTTCCTTTGCTACGTCATCGCCGCCCTGCAGAAGGCGACCCCCGGCGTGGCGGGCGATCTTCTCCCGGCGCTGTGCTCCCCGCAACCGCCATCGGCCGAGGTCATCGTCACCGCCCTCGTGAACGAGCTCGCCGCCCTTCCCGACGCGCTCATCCTCGTGCTCGACGACTATCACGCCATCACGTCAACGGCGGTCAACAGCGCCGTGACGTTCCTCCTGGAGAGCCTGCCGCCCAATCTCCATCTCGTCATCTCCACCCGCGCCGATCCACCCATTCCTATCGCCAGGCTGCGCTCGCGGGGCCAGGTCACCGAGATCCGCACCGACGATCTCCGCTTCACAACCGATGAGGCCGCAGCCTTCCTCAGCCAGACCATGGGCCTCGCGCTCTCGCCCGAGCAGGTGGCAGCCCTCGACGAGAGGGCAGAGGGCTGGATCGCCGGTCTGCAGATGGCGGCCCTTTCCATGCGGGGGCGCGAGGATGTGGATAGCTTCATCCGAGCCTTTGCCGGCACCCATCGCTTCATCATGGATTATCTACTGGAGGAGGTGCTGGCGCGCGAGCCCGGAGAGGTCCAGAGCTTTCTGCTGCAGACCGCGATCCTCACCCGGCTCGCCGGCCCGCTCTGCGACGCGGTGACCGGCGCGACAGGCGGCCAGGAGATGCTCGAGGGGCTGGAGCGGCGCAACCTGTTCGTCGTACCCCTCGACGACGACCGCCGCTGGTACCGCTACCACCACCTCTTTGCCGGCCTGCTGCAAGCCCGCCTGCAACAGACTCAGCCCCAGCTCATGCCGACGCTGCATAGCCGGGCGGCGGCCTGGTACGAGGCGCATGGGCTGCCCGACGAGGCCATCGAGCATGCATTCGCGGCCGGGGACCGAGAGCGGGCGGCGCGCCTGGTCGAGGAAAACCATGCCCGCCTGCAGGCGCACGGCGCGCTGGCGACATTGTACGGCTATGCGCAGCGACTGCCCGAACAGGTGTTACGCAGCCGGCCCGCCCTCTGTGTCTATTGCGGCATGAGCGCCGCCTGGGCAGGCCGCACCGACGAGGCAGAGCACCTGCTGCTCTTGGCGGAAAGCTGCCTGGCGCCGGGCAGCGACGCGCCCGGGGCAGGCGCCCTGGCCGGCAACATCGCCTACGCACGCAGCCGCCTGGCCGGTATGCGCGGCGATCTGACCCGCGCCGTAGAGCTGACGCTCCGCGCCAGGGAGTTGGTGCCGGCGAGCGATGCAGTCATGCAGCCCAGTATCGACGTCATGCTCGGCTACGCCCACTTTATGCGCGGCGACCTGGCTCAGGCCAGTGAGGCCCTCGGCGAAACCGTGAGGCTGGCGCGTGCCGGCGGCGGGATCAACCCCGGCGTGGCGGCGCTGTGCGTACTGGCCAGAGTGCGCTGTGTGCAGGGCCGGCTCCGCGAGGCGGCCGGCCTCTATCGCCAGGCGCGTCGGATGGTCGAGGAACAGCGCAAGCGCCTGCCAGGCGCGACGAGCATCATCGATGCCGGCATGGGCGAGCTGTTGTGTGAGCGGAATGAGCTGCCGGCCTCGCTACAGCATCTGCAGCAGGGCCTCGCCGCCATGCAGTGGTGGGGCAAGCCCGGCGACCTGGCGCTGGCCCAGGTCGCCCTGGCGCGCGTGCTTCAGGCCCAGGGAGATCTGGGCGGCGCTGAGGACGCGCTCGGCCGGGCCAGACAGATCGTGCAGACGCACAGCGTCTTCCCCGAGGCGCGGGGCGCAGCGGAGGTAGCCCAGGTGAGGCTGTGGCTGGCGCAAGGCAGGCTGCCCGAGGCGGTGCGTTGGGCAGACGCCAGCCAACCACTGCCGGATGGCGGGCCCAGCCTGGTGCGGGAGTTGCAGCAGATGGCCCGCATGAGGGTGCTCATCGCCGAGGGCCGGCACGGCGATGCAGTTGCCTTGCTGCGCCCGTTGGCCGAGGCTGCCGCAGCGGGCAGCCGCTACGGCCGGCTGATCGAGATCAAAGTGCTCGAGTCCATTGCCCTGCACGCACAAGGGTACACATCGCAGGCCCTCGTGGCGCTCGAGCGGGCCGTCACGCTCGCCGAGCCCGAGGGCTATGTGCGCGTCTTTGTCGACGAAGGCGAAGCGGTGGCGAGACTACTGAAGGAACTGAGGGAATTGAGGGAACTGGGGGAACTGAAGGGAACCGGAGCGGGCTTGGGCGCCTACGTGGAGCGCCTGCTCGTGGCCTTTCCGGCCTCCGGTGTACCTCGCATCGCCCCTCCCATCAGTTCCCTCAGTTCCTCCAGTCCCCTCGCCGAGCCGCTCTCGGAGCGCGAGCTGGAGGTGCTCCGGCTGATGGCCGAGGGCCTCACCAACCGGCAGATCGCCGCCAAGCTGATTGTCGCACTGGGCACGGTCAAGGCCCACGTCCACAACATCTCCGGCAAGCTGGGCGCGCAGAACCGCGCCCATGCCGTCGCGCGCGCCAGAGAACTGGGGCTGCTCTAGTAGCCTGCCGGAGCGAGATGCTCCATGGTGGCGACCGGCTTCCACGCGATGCGCTAACCTCCTGCGGGCCGAGCCCTCGGCCATCCTCCAAATCCTCCTGATTGGTTTTCCTTCTCCCTGGACATTTCTGGAATGAGTCTCAGTAGTGGGGGACGAGCGGCTCAAGCCGCCACTACAAAGGGCTCGCTCTCACAATAAACCCCTACGATTAAACCTCAATAGAGCCTTTGGCCGATGACCGGCGCCGCATTGTGGCGTATGATGGGGTCAGACCGAGGGGCGCAGCGGTCGGGGCGGAGCCGGCTCCGCATCCCCGACAAGAAGACAGTCTGGCCCGGCCAGTTTCTCGAGAGACTGACAACGAGTACTCGGTATCGTCGCAAGCAGAGAAAGCGGAGGCTGCGATGACGTGTCCCATCGCTCTGGAGACCACGGGCCTGTGCAAGCGCTATGGGCCGGTGATGGCCGTTCACGACGTGTCGATCGCCGTGAACGAGGGTGAGGTATTCGGCTTCCTGGGGCCGAACGGTGCCGGCAAGACCACTACCATAGGCATGGCGCTCGGGCTGATCCATCCTACTGCGGGCAGCGCGCGGGTCTTTGGCGAGCCCATTTCCCCGACACACACGGCGCCTCTGCGGCGAGTCGGCGCCCTTGTGGGCTCGCCCGGCATGGTGCCCGCGCTCACAGGCCGCGAGAACCTCGCGGTCCTCGCCAGCCTGCCTCCTGTGGTAGATATGAGACGAGTGCAGGAGACACTGCAGTTGGTGGGGCTTGCCGAGGCAGCCAGCCGCAAGTACCAGGGCTACTCCACCGGGATGAAGCAGCGCCTGGGGCTCGCGGCGGCCCTGCTACACCGGCCCTCACTGCTCATCCTCGACGAGCCCACGAACGGGCTCGACCCGGCCGGGATGCAGGAGATACGAACCCTACTGCGGAGTCTGGCCCGCCAGGGCGTGACCGTGTTCCTGAGCAGCCATCTGCTGCACGAGGTGGAGCAGGTATGTGACCGGGTGGCCGTACTGCATCATGGGCGGATCATCATCCAGGGCGCGGTCTCTGGGCTACTGGCGAACAGTGGGGTGCGAGTGCGCGTGCCCGATCCGGCTCAGGCGGCGCGGGTGCTGCAGGTGTTGCCCGGCGTTGCCGGCGTGCAGCCCGACGGTGCCTACGTGCGGGTCGAGGGTGTGGCCAGCGACGCAGTCGCAAAGCACCTGGCCGCACACAACATCGTGCCGAGCGAACTGGTCCCCTGCCGGCCTGACCTGGAGCAGGTGTTTCTCGATCTCACGAGAAGCTGATGGCCAGTGTCTTCGAGCGTGTGACGAGAGAGTAGAGGTGAAGCAACGATGTGGAAGCTCATCATTGCCGAACAGAGCAAGGTTTTGAGGTGGAAGATGCTGTGGATTGGAGTGGGCCTTGTGTCGGCCCTGGTCGTCCTGGCCCTGGCTGCCATGAATGCATCCAACCCACCACAGGACATACTTGAGCGGCAGGTGATCTGGCCCATGGTCCTCGTAGTTGTCCTGCGGCAGTTCGCTGCCAACTGCACGCTGACCGGGCTGCTCCTGGTCGCGATGGTCGGAGGCGTGGTGGCGCAAGAGTACGGATGGCGCACACTGCACCTGGTGCTGGGCCGGGGTGTCGGCCGTCTCACGCTCCTGGGCGCCAAGATGGGGGCGATGCTCGTGCCCACGGCGCTGGTCGTCGGCGTGCCGTTCCTGGCAGGGGGCGCGTTCTCCGGCTGGCTCACCTACCAGCACACAGGTCTCCTGCCCTTCGCTCGCGTGCACTGGCTGCAGCTGTTGTGGAGCGTGGCGCTCGCCATCTACGGCCTCCTGCCCTACGTAGCGCTGGCTCTCCTATGTGCGGTCGCTGGCCGCTCGCCGGTGACCGCCATCTGCACAGGCGTAGGCATAGTGCTGGCCGAGAACGCGCTGTGGCCGCTCCTGCGGGGGCTGGGCAGCATGGGTCTGCAGATCGCCCGGTGGTTCCCTATGGGCCTCTCGATGAGCATGCTGCACGCCAGCGAGGGAATCCCGGCCATTCCCCTCAGCGGCGCGGCAGCGGTGGATGTGTGGGCCAACCTGCAGCTCTTGGAGCCTGGCGTGGCGGCCCTGGCGACCGCTGCCTACCTCGTGGTATTCCTTGGGGTGGCCGGCGTGGTGTTCGTGCGCCAGGACCTGAGTGGGTGAGGAGGGACACACAGGGGTTTTTAGCGATCGGCCGATGACTGGCGCCGCAATACGGCGCATAATAGGGTCAGAGTGAGCAGCCATACGATGAGCGGCGGAGCGGAAAGTGAGGCCGAGCGATGCCACCCGAGTGGTATGAGATTCGCGTGGAGGGCATACTGCCCAGCGATTGGTCGAGCTGGTTCGAGGGCCTGGAGATTCGGTGTAGCCCGCACGGGGAGAGCATCCTCTCGGGGTCCCTGGCAGACCAGGCCGCCCTCCACGGCGTCCTGGCCAAGATCCGCAATCTGAACATCAAGCTGATCTCGGTGAGCCGCGGCGGCCCGTCCGCCCAGCATTTCGATGAGGAGAGATAGGGAGGAAGACATGAAGACCCTCGCCGGTTCTGCGGGGCTGGTCCGGGCGATCATCCTTGTCCTGTTGCTTGGCGCCATGATCGCCTGCTCGGGGAGCAGCCAGGGCCAACTGCTCACCGATGATCTGTCGCAGCCGCTCAACGGCGCGACGACGGCCAAGCTCGACGTCGACTGCGGCCCCGGCCACCTGGCGATCGACCGGCTCACGGGCGGCGAGCCACTGCTGGCCGGCGGCACGCTGCAATACTTTGAGCGGCAGGGCCCGCCCAACCACACCCTGAGCGCAATCGGCAGCCAGACCACCTTCACACTGCAAGATAGCGGCAGTGCCACCGCAGGAGCAGGCTTCCGCTGGCCCTGGCAGGCCTGCGCCGGCGGCGCCTTCGAGTGGCTGCTCCACCTCAACCCCACGGTCTCGTACGATATCGCCGCCCACAGCGACGGCGGCAACGTCACGCTCGACCTGGCCGGCATGGCCGTCAGCCGCGTCACAGCCGATACGGCTGGAGGCGACGTGGACGTGGTGCTGCCCGACAACGCCGCCGACCTGAGCGTGACGGCCAAGACGGGCGCGGGCAACGTGACCGTCAGCGTGCCGAGCGGCGTCGCCGCCAAGATCCATGCGAGCAGCGGGCTGGGTAAGGTGATCGTGGACCCGCGGTTCAGCAAGCTGGATGACAACACCTACCAGTCGCCCGACTATGACGCCGCCGCCAACAGGGTCGAGATCACGGCCTCGAGCGGCGCGGGCAATGTGAGCGTCATCACCAGGTAGTGCTCGGGCTGCGCGGCCTGCGCGGCATGGCGAGGAGAGCCTGGGACTCATGAGCCCAACGCCTGCGGCGGGATGGCCAGGGCGGGGGAGAGCCCTCGCCCTGGCCAACGGCACAAGGCAATGCGACAAGGAGACGTACGATGTCAGGCATCTTTAGGAAGCAAAACGGCATGAACATCGTCGGGCAGGGCGGCAAGATCATCCTCTTTGTGCTGCCGTCTCTGATTGCAGCCATATTGGTCCACACGCGCTTCCCACATATCGCGGCACTGCCCGAGCGCGTCAGTTTTGTCAGGCCAGTGGGGTATCTCTTGCTGCTTCCTGGGCTCGCCCTTTGGGGGACGGCGGTGATCCAGTTGCTGGCGGGCTTTTCCAAGGGCCAGCTCGTGACCAGCGGCGCGTACGGCGTTGTGCGCAACCCCATCTACTCCAGTGCGACCTTTTTCATCCTGCCAGCCGTCGCGCTGATGACGCTGACCTGGGTCTATTTCGTCCCTTCTGCCTTTCTGTATGCCGGCGTCATGATCTTTATCGGCACAGAGGAGCAGCAGCTCACCAGGTGCTTCGGCAGGGCGTATGAGGACTATATGGCACAGGTCGATCGGCTGGTGCCATTCAGAAGGCCCTGACACCAGGTGCGCTCTCTCCCGGCGTGGGGCCTTTCCTGTCTTGGGGGGTGTGGGTTGGCCTCGCACCCCCCAAGATTGGGACCTACCCTGCGGGTCCGCCCTCCGCACCGGCGGTCGGCTGCACGGGCACCTCGGTTGGCTGCGCGGGCACTTCCGTCGGCTGCACCGGCACCTCCGTCGGCTGCACAGGCACTTGCGTCGGCGCCACGGGCACCTCGGTCGGAGCGGCCTCGGTAGGCACTGTCGTGGCGAGCTCGGTGGCCGTCGGCGCGCTCGTTGCCGTGGCCGTTGCTATGCCGGTCGGCGTGCGGGTCGTGGTGGGGGTGTTGCTCGGCGTGGCGCTCCCCGTGGGGGTTGCCGTCAGGGTGGGCGTTGGGCTGGGCGTGTTGGTCGGCGTAGTCGTGGGCGTCGTGGTGGTGGGCGTCTCGCCCGGGCGGATCACCACAGTCTGGCCCTGGATGATGGCAATGATGATGACGATGTTGATGCCGGCAGGCCGCGCCGCTGCGGTGGCGCGCAGGGCGGCCGGCGTGCCCGGAACGCAGTCGGTGATGGCATCGAGGCTGAGCACGCCCTGCAGCGGCGGCTCGCCGTCGCGGAGGCCCAGCAGGAACAGGGTGTAGACGCTGCAGTTGTTCAGCGGCAGGTTGGGCAGCGGCAGCAGGACGTTGCTCGTGCCGGCCTCGCGCACCTCCAGGTTGGCCGTGCCCGCAGCGCGGGTGACATAGTTGCCGGCGTTCTTGTAGGCCACGTTGCTGAACAGGACCGGCCCGCCGGCGACGGCCACGTCGACCGGCGGCGCGTTGGGCGAGGCGTGTACCAGGCGCAGGCGGGCCTGCCCGGGCGGCGGCGCGCTGTTGTCGTCGCGCAACAGCAGGGGCTCGAGGGCATCCTGCCGCCCGACGAAGACCAGGGTGTGGTCGGCGTTGGGGGCCAGGTTGGCGGTTGTATCGAGCAGCGGCGCGGTCTGCGGCTCGCCGGCGCGGAGGACGCGCACGCTGTGCCGGCCTGGACTCGAGTTGATGTACGAGGCTACGCTGGGGAAAGACAGGCCGGGGAAGGCCACTGCGCCGTCCACAGCCACGTCTACCGCCGGCGCATCGGGCGCAGCAAGCACCGTCCGCAGCCGGGTCGGGGCCTGCTGCAGCGTCCCTGTCGCCTGGGCCACGCTAGTGAGGGTCAGAGCCAGGGCAAGGAGCGCTGCAACGAGAAGCGACAATCGCTTCATCAGGTTGCCTCCGTGGGTAACAGGTGTAGACCTCGGGTCTGGTCAGGCGGTTTGCAGCGAGGAGCATGCCAAAGGGCTCATGTACGACGTAAGGGTTACGATTCACCACAAAGGGCACAAAGGAGGCACGAAGGGGGAAAGCATCTCCTTCGTGTCTCCTTTGTGCCCTGCTCTGAAAATGCGGCGCAACCCCACGTAGCCTAGCCCCCCCTGGCCGCCGCAGGCGGCTTCGTGGGCGTTTTCCTGCGCGGTGGTGAGCGTCGCACTCATGAACACTTTGTGGTTCAATCGTGCCTAGTTTGCCGGATGCGGCGCGCTCCGTCGATGATATCGCCCCAGCCCTGACTTCGGCGGCATGGGAGCCGCCTCTCTGCTAAGTGGGTGGACACAATTAGGTTGACATCGAGCCACTGCCATGCCGCTTTGGCTTGCTGCAGCAGAGGCTGCACGCCCAGCGCCGCGTGTCAACAGAATTCTGTCCACCCACTTAGGTACGGGATCTAGGCTCAGTGTCGTCTCGCGGCAGTAGCGGCTCGATCAGGCAAAGCAGTCGAGCGATATCACCCTCGACCACATACCAGACTTGATCGAGGTCTACTGCATCATAGCCATGGATCAGCCTGTCTCGCATACGAGCCATGAGGCGCCACGGCATTTCCGGATGCTGGCTGGTGAAGGTGGCGGATAGCCTCTTCGCCGCCTCGCCCAGAACGAGGAGTTGGTGCAGTATCGCGGACTGCGTTTTGGCATCGGCCAGGAACGCCGCCCGGTCCATGCCTTGCCTGAACTCGACGATCAGCCGAGCGGCCCTGGCAATGTCCAGCAGAGTCGCACCATCACGCAGCATAGACCACCTGCGCCGTCTCCAGAATGGCTCGCCGCCGGATCCAATTCTCGCTGCGCTCAATAGAGCGCTTGCTGACAAGATCGACCCTGCGGCCCAGGATTGCGCTCAATTCCTGCTCCATCTGGATGTGGTCCAGCAGGCTCCATCGGACATCGGCTTCGAAAGCGATCAAGACATCGACATCGCTCTCGGGGCCAAAATCCGGGCGCAGCACGGAGCCAAACAACGCGAGCTCGTTGACCCTCCACCTGCGGCACCACTCGGCTAGCTCGCGCTCCGGCAGTCTGATGGCGATCTTGGTGTCGTCCATCGCTCACCCTCTCTCAGCCGAATCCAGGGCCGTCGTGCCCACAATGAGTATACTCTTTTCCTTCGGCCCAGGGCGTGTTTGCAAACCTGCGTAGCCTAGGGCCTTGTGCCCGTTTGGCCTCGCCGTGGCGCCAGATGCGCCGCCGGCGACGCCCACAAGGGGCTAGGCTACTGGTTTGCGAACACGGCCTAGTACTACAACCGTACTTGCCGCTGCCACTGCTGGCCATCCGGGTAGCTGCCGGCTGACACGCTCCGCAGGCTCCCGGCCCTGGCCCGGAAGGGGTCTTTTTGGCGGGTTAGCCAGAGCCGTGGCCGCCCGCGGGCGGCCACGGCTCTGGCTAACCCGCCAAAAAGACCCCCAAAAGGTCCCATTCCGGCTATGCGCGAAGCGCTGTACCCGGATCGCGCGCCTTCCCAGACAAGTACGGTTGCAGTACTAGTATGCCTTGCCAAAGATAGCGACTTCCCTGGCCTCGCGGCCGCAGATGGCGCAGCGGCCGGCGCCGCCGGGCTGTTCGAAGGGGATGCAGCGCGTGGTGGCCTTGGTCTCTTCCTTGACCTTTTCCTCGCAGGCCGCATCGCCACACCAGTAGGCGCGGGCAAAGCCCTGCTCCACCGCCGCTGCCAGCTCGTCGAGCGAAGTAACGTCGAAGGTGTTCTCATCGCGGAAGCGGCGCGCGCGCTGGAGCAGGTCGCCCTGGATGGTGTCGAGCAGCTCGCGCGCCCACGTCCCCAGGCCCTCGCGCGGCATAAAGCTCTTGCCGGCCTTGCCGGGCACGTCGCGGCGCGCCAGCACGATCTGGCCCTTGTCCACATCGCGCGGGCCGATCTCGATGCGCAGGGGCACGCCGCGCATCTCCCAATCGTTGAACTTCCAGCCGGGCGACAGGCCCTCGCGGTCGTCGAGCTTGACACGCACGCCCGCCGCCGCCAGCTCGCGCTGTGCGCTCTGGGCCGCCTCCATCACGCGCCCCTGCTCGTCGTCGCTCTTCCAGATGGGCACGATCACCACCTGCAGCGGCGCCAGCCTGGGCGGCAGGATCAGCCCCTGGTCGTCGCCGTGCACCATGACCACGGCGCCGACCATGCGCGTCGAGACGCCCCAGCTCGTCTGCCACACGTACTGCAGCTCGTTGTTCTGGTCGAGGAACTGGGTGCCAAAGGCGCGGGCAAAGTTCTGCCCCAAGAAGTGCGACGTGCCCGATTGCAGCGCCTTCCTGTCGCCCATCATGGCCTCGATGGTGTAGCTGCGCACCGCGCCGGCAAACTTTTCCGACTCGCTCTTGCGCCCCTTGATGACCGGAATCGCCGCGTCGTTGACGGCAAAGTCTTCGTACACGTCGAGCATGCGCAGCGCCTCTTCCTCGGCCTCCTGCGCCGTGGCATGGCAGGTGTGGCCCTCCTGCCAGAGGAACTCGGTAGTGCGCAGGAAGAGGCGGGTGCGCATCTCCCAGCGCACCACGTTGGCCCACTGGTTGATGAGGATGGGCAGGTCACGGTAGCTCTGGATCCACCCCTTGTAGGTCTCCCAGATGATCGTTTCGCTGGTGGGGCGCACGATGTACGGCTCTTCCAGCCTGGACTCGGGATCGACCACCACCTTGCCGTCCTGCGTCACCAGTCGGTGGTGGGTCACCACCGCGCATTCCTTGGCGAAGCCGGAGGCGTGTTCTTCCTCCCGCGCCAGCAGCGACAGCGGGATGAACAGCGGGAAGTAGGCGTTCACGTGCCCGGTGGCTTTAAAGCGGTCGTCCAGCTCGCGCTGCATCTTCTCCCAGATGGCGTAGCCGTGCGGCCGGATCACCATGCACCC
>JAKPJZ010000104.1 GCA_029553955.1 Chloroflexota bacterium | reverse complement strand
CGGTTTCCGGCCATGTTCAACGCGATCAAGGGCGCGCAACACCCGCAGGGCACCAGCACGATTGCCGAGGGCATTGCCGTCGGCACGCCCGGGCGCATCACAGAAGCCATCATTCGCGCGCGCGTGGACGACCTCGTGCTGGTGGACGAAGGCGACATCGAGCAGGCGGTGCTGATGCTGCTGGAGATCGAGAAGACCGTGGTGGAAGGCGCCGGTGCTGCCGGCCTGGCTGCGCTGCTGAAATACCCCGAGCGCTTTCGCGGCCGCAAGGTCGGGCTGGTGCTGTGCGGGGGCAACATCGACCCCTTGCTGCTGGCGGCCATCATCGAGCGCGGCATGGTGCGCGCCGGGCGGCTGGCGCGGGTGAAGGTGGGCTCGCGCGATGTCCCCGGCGCGCTGGCGCTCATTACCACGGCAGTAGCCGAGGCCGGCGCCAACATCGACGAGGTGCATCACCAGCGCGCTTTCAGCGCGCTGTCCGCGCAGAATGTCGAGATCGAGCTCGTGCTGCAGACGCGCGGCCATGAGCATGTGCGCGAGGTGCTCGAGCATCTGCGCGCCGCAGGCTTCGATGCCGCCCTGTATTGACCCCCCCTGAATCGACGACGGAGACCTGGACCGATGAACACCGACACCCTGCAGGCCGCGCTGGCTGAGCTGTTTGCCCCCTGGGTGCAGGCCCTGGGCCTGCGCGTGCAATCGTGCGAAGCCGGCGTGGTCACGCTGCGCCTGCCACGCAACGACCAGCTCAGCCGGGTCGGCGACATGCTGTGCGGGCAGGCGATGATGGCCGCGGCCGACACCGCGATGGTGTTGGCCCTGATCAGCCATTTCGGCGCCTTTCGGCCCTGCACCACGGTGCAGATGAACACGAGCTTCCTCAAGCCGCTGTCCGGCCAGGACGCGATCATCGAGGCCCGCCTGCTGCGCGCCGGCAAGGCGCTGGCTTTTGGCGAAATCGACATCCGCGGCGCCGATGACGGCAAGAGCGTCTGCCGCGCCTCCACCACCTATGCCCTGCTGTAGGGCAGCGCG
>JAKPJZ010000165.1 GCA_029553955.1 Chloroflexota bacterium | reverse complement strand
CTTGATGTCGCCATCGTATACCAAGCGGTCGTCCGCGACCTCGAGGTCCACTCCGTCGGCAGGCTCGCCCGCGCGGTACACCTTCACACGCCCTAGGTCCGCCGCATCCAGCGGCCCTCCCGCCGCGGCTATGGCCTCCATGAGGCGAGTGCCCTCATCTACTGGGTAAACCCCCGGACGCGCCACTGCCCCAAGCACCGCCGCCTGCTGCTTGCGGAGCTTCGCGGGGGCCTCGGGGATGTAGACCACATCTCCGTCGGCCAGCAAGGTGTTGGCTTCGCTCCTGGGGTCATGCCCGAGCGCATCGAGGTCAATATCCGCGGCGACTCGCCCGGCGCCCTCGTTGGCGCCCGACGCGCGCCCGCCGGTTCCCCGCGTCAGCACCACGTGCTTGGCATCTCCCAGGGCCGATGCCCCGCCCGCCGCAGCCACCGCGTCGAGCAGACGCGCCCCAGCTGTAAGCTCATACACCCCCGGCCGCGCCGCCGCGCCCACCACAGTCACATTGATCATGCGGGACCCAACTACCACAACATCGCTCGCGCCGAGCGTCGGGTTTGCGGCTCCGTCCCCGGCGAACAGCACCTTGCCCTGCCCGATGGCAGCCCCGGCGCCCACGGAGGCGTCCCCGCCCGCGTATATCGTCACATTCTCCAGCGATGCCCGGGCAGTCGGCCCGCCTGCGGCAGCCACTGCGTCCGCAAGCTTCGACCCGCGGGGAAGCCTGTAAGCCCCGGGCCGGGCGACCTCCCCTAGCACCACTACCTGCCCGGCGAGCTCCGGCACATAAACCGTGTCGCCGTCCGCGAGCTCAAGGCCAGCCGCCCCGCCCGCGAGGACCGCGTCTACGTCTATCTCGAAGGCACGCGCAGCGCCTGCCTCTCCATCGCTCCCCGCATCACGCCGAGTCACTACAACCCTTGTCCCGTCCCCGGCAGCGGAAACGCCGCCCGCCACGGTGATCCCCTCAGCGACATCTGCTCCTCGCTTCAGCTCGTAGGCCCCCGCGCGCTGCACATGCCCGGCTACCTGCACCCGTATCCCGGCGGAGGGCACTACAATTACCTGCCCCGCCGCGACAGGCGGATTGGCCTTGATGTTGCCCTCATACACCAGCGATT
>JAKPJZ010000162.1 GCA_029553955.1 Chloroflexota bacterium | reverse complement strand
GTACCCACGGGCACGTTTCCCAACCAGGGAGGCAACCCCTTTGCAACGAAGCCGTTGAGCGAGTTCCAGCTGCGCTGGCGGGGCCAGCCGGTGGTCACCGAGGGCGGCCAGCGCAGTTTCTGGCACGTGCTGCGCCTGCCGGGCGCACCCCGTCCCGCGCTGCTGCTGGTGACCCAAGGGTTTGTGTTGGCGAGCGAAGACGCCAGCGGGCGGCTGCAGTTGCAAGCCCTGCGCAGCGAAAGTGCCTCGCTGGCCGAGACGCAATGGCTCGATGCCCGCGGCGGCCAGCCGGGGCCGTCAGAGATCTATGGCTTTGAACTCGTCACCGACCTGCAGGCCGGCACCCGGCTTGAAGGCGGGCGTTGGCTGCGCCTGGGCTCCCGCACGGTGCTCGATGTGGGTACGCTGAAGGCCTATCCTATTGAGCCCTGGGTGCCGACGCCACCCGGCAAGCCGGACACCAGCTTGCCGCGGGCCGGCGATCACGTGCGGGCGTTTTCACCGGGGCGGTCTCAGTTTGTTCTGGCCGCTGCTGGCGTCGACTATTCGAGCCCGGACCAACGCGACGCCCACGGCCTGCTGGTGGTAGACATGGCGCGCGGCACGGCGGTGGAGTTGCGCCTGGACCGCCGACGTTTTCGCTTCGCCGAGTCCGACGATATCGACGCGGCCTGGATCGACCACCACCTCAGCTGGCAACGCGCCGCCGACGGCCGCGAGCGCCTGGTGCCACGCGAGCGGTTCACGCCGTGGCCATGGCGGGCACGGCTGACCGTGGAACGCGACGGCGAGGTCACCGGGCTGCGCGTGCCGCGCATGGATGGGCGCTTCTTGCCGGTGCTGCGCCGCCTGGCGACGGCCGAGTCCGGCGTGCGTCTGGTGGCCGACAAGGACCTGCGTGCCCCCGCGTTCAAGATGCAGTTCGGCCCCTGTGTGCTGGAAGCCGGTGCCTATGGCGACGGCAGCCCTTTTGCTGACGACTACTTCATCAATGTGTGGGCGCCGGAGCGGAAGGCGGCGACCCGGATCTCGGGCGGTTGCGAGTCGGCGCTGCGCCGGCTCGCAACCCTGATCGACG
>JAKPJZ010000154.1 GCA_029553955.1 Chloroflexota bacterium | reverse complement strand
GCTCTATCAGCACCCCAAGGTCAAAGAGGCGGTCGCCGTCGGCCTGCCCGACCCGCGCCGCGGCGAGACGGTCAAGGCCTACGTCGTGCTGAAGGAAGGGGAGACGGCCACCGAGCAAGAGATCATCGAGCACTGCCGCGCTAACCTGGCCAAGTTCAAGGTGCCCGCCACGGTCGAGTTCCGCAGCGAGCTGCCCAAGACCATGGTCGGCAAGGTTCTGCGTCGTGTTTTGCGCGAGGAGGAGCTGGCCAAGCGCGCCCAGCAAGGCTAGCAGCCTATCGGAGAGCTAGCCCATCCGCCTCAGTATCCTGGCAATTGCCGGGCGCCCACTTCGCCCTTGCCCGGCGCCAGGCCAGGAGGGGGTTTTGGCGGGTTGGTTGGGCCTGCTGGCCGCCCCTGGTGCGCCCGCGGGCGCACCAGGGGCGGCCAGCAGGCCCAACCAACCCGCCAAAACCCCACCTACGACAAGCCGGTGCGCCAGACAGGAGGCCCCGCCCGGCCACGTCCGCAGTCGTGGGAGCCGCCTCTGCTTCGTTTCAGGCAGTCTCTGGATTCGGCACCCTCGCAGGGTTCTCCAACCTCATGCCCGGGCGATCGCTCGTCTGTCCAGAGGGAGGTTTGCTATGGACAGGCCCTGGCTTCGCAAGTATGAGCCCCACGTGCCCGCTTCGCTTGCCTACCCCGAGAAAACGCTGCCGCAGCTCCTGGCCCAGTCGGCCGCCCGCTTCCCTGACCGTGCGGCAACCATCTTCTTTGGCGCCAGGCTCAGCTACCGCCAGCTCGACGCGCTCGTCGACCGCTGCGCGGCCGGCCTGCAGCGCATGGGCGTGCGCCAGGGCGACCGCGTCGCCATCATGATCCCCAACTCGCCGCAGTACGTCATCGCCTACTATGCCATCCTGCGCAGCGGCGCCATCGCCGTGCCCTGCAACCCGCTCTACGTGGCCCGCGAGCTCGAGCACCAGCTCAGGGACTCGGGCGCACGCAGCATCTTTGTCCTCAGCCGCTTCTACCCGGTCGTCAAGGCGGCCCAGGCCGGCGCGCCGCTCGAGCACATCATCGTCACCAACATCAAGGAGTACTTCCCACCACTGCTCCGCCTGCTTTTCACGCTGGCCAAAGAGAAGAAAGAAGGCGACCGCGTCGACACCTCCAGGGACCCTGCGGCCATCTGCATGCCCCGCTTCCTGGCGCAGGCGCCCGCGCGGCCCGCGCCGGTCGAGGCCAGCCTCGGCGACACGGCTGTGCTCCTCTACACCGGCGGCACCACCGGCGTGCCCAAAGGGGCCGAGCTCACCCACCGCAGCATCATGGTCAACGCCGTGCAGACCAAGGTCTGGTTCAACGGCCAGGATGGCGAGGAGACCATCATGGCCGCATTGCCGCTGAGCCACAGCTACGGCATGACCACGGCCATGAACTGCCCGGTCGTCCTCGGCGCGACCATGGTCCTCATCGCCAACCCGCGCGACATCAAGGACGTGGTCGAGAACATCCGCCGCCACAAGCCGACCGCCTACCCCGGCGTGCCCACCATGTACGTGGCCATCAACAACTATCCCGGCGTCGCCGGCTACGACCTGAGCTCCATCCGGGCCTGCATCTCGGGCGGCGCGGCGCTACCGGTGGAGGTCCAGAAGCGCTTCCAAGAGATCACCCACGGCCACCTGGTGGAGGGCTATGGCCTCAGCGAGACCTCGCCGGTCACCCACGGCAACCCGGTCTATGGCGAGAACCGCATCGGCACCATCGGCCTGCCCTGGCCCGACACCGACGCCCGCATCATGGACGTCGAGACCGGCACCCAGGAGATGCCGGTGGGCGAGATCGGCGAGCTCGTCGTCCGCGGGCCGCAGGTCATGAAGGGC
>JAKPJZ010000148.1 GCA_029553955.1 Chloroflexota bacterium | reverse complement strand
CCAGAACGAGATGAAGGCCCGCTTCGGCCATCCGGCCAGCCGCGTGCGGGGGCGGGTGCGCAAGATGAAAGGCACCTTCTCCGGGGGCACCGCCGCCAGCCTGAAGGCGACGATGGCCGCCGCTGCCACCAACCCCCACGTACTGGACCTGCTGCGCAACCCGTTCTCGCTGACGCCCGGCTTCGAAGGCCCGCGGCAGCCCTCGGGTGCCAAGCCCATGCTGGACGAGGCGCTGGGCCTGTGGGTCGCGCCCTTCGTGATGGCGGCGATCAACACCCGCAACGTGCACCGCTCCAACTTCCTGCTTGGCCAGGCCTACGGGGCAGACTTCGTCTATGACGAGATGCTCATCACCGGCGCCGGCGAGAAGGGCGAGGCGTTCGCCAAGGCGGTGGCAGCCGACAAATCCCTGGGTGCCGAGGGCGGCCCGAAACCCGGCGAAGGCCCGTCGCGCGAGGAGCGCGAGGCCGGCTTCTACGACGTGCTGTTCCTCGGCGAAGACGCCGCCGGTCACCAACTGCGCGTGGGCGTCACCGGCGACCGCGACCCCGGCTACGGCTCCACCTCGAAGATGATCACCGAAGCTGCCGTCTGCCTGCTACAAGACCGCACCGACACCCCCGGCGGCATCTGGACGCCGGCCCCCGCCATGGGCCAGCGCCTGATCGACCGGCTGCAGGCCCACGCCGGGCTGAGCTTCGAGGTCGAGGCCGCCTGAGTCCCGGGCCGGACCGGTCAGCTCGCCAGCGGCGAGCTGATCGCGTCGATGCGCGCCATGACCTCAGGCGTGAGCTTGGGCAACACGTCCACGGCGCCCAGGTTGTCACGCAGCTGGGCGACTTTGGAGGCGCCGGTGATGACCGTGCTGACCCGCGGGTTCCGCGCCGCCCAGGCGATGGCCAGCTGCGCCAGGCTGCAGTTCAGCTCGGCCGCGATGATCGCCAGCTGCGGCAGCGCCGCGTTGCGGCCGGCATCGGTGAGGCCCTTGACGAGAAAGCCCATGCCCTGCAACGCGCCGCGGCTACCGTCGGGCACGCCATCGCGGTACTTGCCGGTGAGCAGGCCGCTGGCCAGCGGGCTCCAGGTCGTCAGGCCCAGGCCAATGTCTTCATAGAGCCGGGCGTATTCCTGCTCGACCCGCTTGCGGTGGAACAGGTGGTACTGCGGCTGCTCCATCACCGGCTTGTGCAGATGGTGGCGATCGGCGATGTCCCAGGCCGCGCGGATGTCGGCGGCGGACCATTCGCTGGTGCCCCAGTAGAGCGCTTTGCCGCGCGTGATCATGTCGCTCATGGCCCAGACGGTCTCCTCGATCGGCGTGGCCGGGTCGGGCCGGTGGCAATACACCAGGTCGATGAAGTCCAGGCCCATGCGCGAGAGCGAGCCGTCGATGGCCTGCATCAGGTACTTGCGGTTCAGCGTGTCCTTGCGGTTCGCGGCGTTGCCTTCGCGGTCCAAGCCCCAGAAGAACTTGGTCGACACGATGTAGTTCAGGCGCGGCCATTTCAGCGCCTTGATGGCCTCGCCCATCACGACCTCGCTCTTGCCGCCGGCATAGGCCTCGGCGTTGTCGAAGAAGTTCACGCCGGCGCCCATGGCTTCAGCGAGCATCTCGCGGGCTGCGGCCGTGTCGACCTGGTTGTGGTAGGTCACCCAGGAGCCCAGCGAGAGTTCGCTGACCTGCAGGCCGCTGCGGCCGAGACGTCGATATTGCATGGGAAATTCCTTGTTGAAGGTGAATGCGTGGCGAAAGTGACGGGCTAATGCCGAGCTATGCGGGCGTCAGAAACGGCGCCCCCAGGTGACCGACCTTGACATAGATAAGGGCGCCCTCGGCGCCGGTGAACGGTGTGTGGCGGCTCCAGCGCGGGCTGCGCAGCCAGGTGCCGGCCGGATAGTCGCTGGCCTCGTCCTGGAACAGGCCGTCGAGCACGAAGATCTCCTCACCGCCGGGGTGACTGTGCGTGTTGAAGCGCGTCTGCGGCGCCCATTTCACCAGGGCGGTGTTGATGCCGTCATGGTTGTGCAGCGGCATGACCGACAGCCCCGGGACCAGGCCGGCGCGCCACGGCTCGCTCAGCGTGTCGATGCGCACGGCCTCGGTGTCGCCGGCGCCGAACTGCCAGAGCTTCACGAACAGCACGCAGCCTTCGCGGGAGAACGGTGCGTGCGACGAGCCGGGTGGGTTGCGCAGATAGCTGCCGGCCGGGTGGTCGCCCGCCTCGTCCGAAAAAACGCCTTCGAGCACCAGGATTTCCTCGCCGCCGCCGTGAACGTGCCGCTCGAAGCGCGAGTTCGGCGCATAGCGCACCACGCTGGTGGCGCGCGCCACTTCGCCGCCGACGCGGTCCAGCATGCGGCGCTCCACGCCGGGCTGGGGCGAGGGCGTCCATGCGTAGTCGTCGATGGGGGCAACCACCCGCCGGGAAAAATCGTCATTCAGGTTCAGGGGCGCTACCATTTGCATCAAGGCATCCTACAGCCCCCGCCTGGCACCCGGCGGATG
>JAKPJZ010000145.1 GCA_029553955.1 Chloroflexota bacterium | reverse complement strand
ACCCGACTACCACGACATCGCTCGCGCCGAGCGTCGGGTTTGCGGCTCCATCCCCGGCGAACAGCACCTTGCCCTGCCCGATCGGAGCCCCGGCGCCCACGGAAGCGTCCCCGCCCGCGTATATCGTCACATTCTCCAGCGATGCCCGGGCAGTCAGCCCGCCTGCGGCAGCCACCGCGTCCGCAAGCTTCGCCCCTCGGGGCAGCCTGTACGCCCCGGGCCGGGCGACCTCGCCTAGCACCACTACCTGCCCGGCGAGCTCCGGCACATACACCGTGTCGCCGTCCGCGAGCTCAAGGCCGACCGCCCCGCCCGCGAGGACCGCATCTACGTCTATCTCGAAGGCACGAGCAGCGCCTGCCTCGCCATCGCTCCCCGCGTCACGCCTGGTCACTACAACCTTCGTCCCGTCCCCGGCAGCGGCCACCCCGCCCGCGGCGGTGATCGCCTCGGCAATGCCGGCTCCCCGCTTCAGCTCGTAAGCCCCCGCACGCTGCACATGCCCGGCCACCTGCACCCGTATCCCGGCGGACGGCACCACGATTACCTGCCCCGCCACGACAGGCGGATTGGCCTTGATGTTGCCCTCATACACCAGAGATTCATCTGCGATCGCCAGGCTCAAGCCCGTCAGGTCGCCCGGCTGGCTGTCGGCGCCGGTATCAGCGCCCAGCGTGGCCTTGCCACCCTGGCCCTCATATACCTTTACCCGCGCCAGGTCCGCCTTGCCGGTGGGCCCGCCCGCCGCAGCCAGAAGATCCATCAAAGTCGTGCCCCGCCCTGCAGGGTACACCCCAGGCCTCGCCACCTCTCCCATGATGGCAACCTGCTCCCGGGCCTCCGGCACGAATAGCGCATCCCCATCCGCAAGCAGCGCGTTGGCGTCGAGGCTCGGATCGCGCAGCAGCGCTTCGGCGTCTAAAGTGGCCGAACCAGTCTCGAATCCCCTGCGGCTGTGCACCACGGCGCCCGCGTCGGCGCCGGAGGCCACGCCCCCTGCCGCCGCCAGGGCGTCCACAACGCGTGCTCCT
>JAKPJZ010000124.1 GCA_029553955.1 Chloroflexota bacterium | reverse complement strand
ATTGCACCGCACGAACCGATCGCATCCACCGACCTTCCAGGAGACACCACCCATGACCGAGCAAGTCCCTTTGAGCTTCACCCCCGCCGTCGGCGACACCCCGCTGACGGCCAAGCAGCGCCGCCTGCTGACCCTGGCGCACGAATTGGGCCGCGACAAGTTCGCCGGCCGCGCCGCGTTGTGGGACCGCGAGGGCAGCTTCCCCTTTGCCAACTACGACGATCTGCGCGAGGCCGGCCTGCTGCGCCTGTGTGTACCCGAGGCCGACGGCGGCCTCGGCGCCGACTACGCCACCTACATGTTCGTGGCCGCCGAGCTGGGGCGCTTCTGCGGCACCACGGCACTCACCTACAACATGCACATCTGCTCGACGATGTGGACCGGCGTGCTGGCCGACGGCATCCCGATGAGCGACGAGGAGCGCAGCGAGCACCTGCGCCGGCGGCAGATCCACTTCGAGCGCGTCGTGAAGAACGGCGCGGTCTACGCCCAGCCCTTCAGCGAAGGCAGCGCCGCCGCCGCCGGCCGCGCACCCTTCGGCACCACGGCGCGCAAGGTGGAGGGCGGCTGGCGCATCAACGGGCGCAAGATCTTCGCTTCGCTGGCCGGCGCGGCGAACTACTACGGCGTGCTGTGCACCGAGGACAAGGGCGATGACAAGCCCGACGCGCGCGACACGCTCTACATGGCCGTGCCGGCCGACGCGCCGGGCGTGGCCGTCACCGGCGACTGGGACGTGCTGGGCATGCGCGGCACGGTGAGCCGCACCCTCACCTTCCAGGATGTGTTCGTCAGCGACGACGAACAGCTCATGCCGCGCGGCGTGTACTTCAAGGGCGCCCAGACCTGGCCGGCGATGTTCTTCACCATCGCTGCCACCTACATGGGCCTGGCCGCTGGCGCCTACGATTTCACGGTGCAGTACCTGCGCGGCGAAGTACCCGGCGAGCCGCCGGTCAAGCGCCGCCAGTTCCCGACCAAGCAGATGGCCGTGGCGCAGATGCGCATCCAGCTGGAGAGCATGCGCTCGCTGTTCCTGCGCGCGGTGCAGGAAGCCAAGCCGAATCCGAGCAAGGACGAGAAGCTGCGCCTGTACGCCGCGCACTACAGCGTGATGGAAGGCGCCAACGACATCGCGCGCCTGGCCATCCGCACCTGCGGCGGCACCAGCATGATGAAACACCTGCCGCTGGAGCGTTTGTACCGCGACAGCCGCTGCGGCGCGCTGATGCTGCCCTGGACGGCCGAGCTCATCGTCGACCGCATGGGGCGCGAGACGCTGTACGAGGCCGGCGAGCGCGACGAGTGATCGGGCCAATAATGACGGGGTGATCAGCCCTTTGACGCCCCTTGCGCCGCTCACCAGGCTCCCGGCCGCCGCCGGACGGCGTTTGCGCCAGCGTCTGACCCGTCTCTTTTTGATAGCAGTTTGTGGCCTTCCGGCGCTGGGATGGGCCGAAAAAATCCCTAAAACCGGCGCCGAACGGCCCGCTGTGCCCCCCTGCGACGAGCTGGTGGCACACCTGCCCAACGTGTCGGCCGCCCTGTGCCGTGATGCCTTGCTGGTGCCCGGCCCGGCGCGCTCGGTAAAGGGGCGCTCCATCCTGCTGCGCGACATGCCCAGCCCTGACGCGAAGCTGCGCGTGCTGGTGCTCGGCGGCATGCATGGTGACGAGCTGTCATCGACCTCGGTCGCCCTGCACTGGATCGGCCTGGCGCAGGACCAGCCCATGCAGCTGCCGCAGCCGGTGCACTGGCGCTTCATCCCCGCGCTGAACCCGGACGGCCTGACGGCGCGTCCCCCGCGGCGGGTCAACGCCAACGGCGTCGACCTGAACCGCAACTTCCCCACCCCGCGCTGGGACCGAGAAGCGCCCTTCTACTGGGAAAAGCGCACCCGCAAGGACCCGCGCCGCTGGCCCGGCCCTCGCCCGCTGTCCGAGCCGGAGAGCCGCTACCTGCACGAGGAGATGGCGCGCTTCAAGCCGCACCTGATCGTCAGCATCCACGCGCCCTTCGGCGTGCTCGATTTCGATGGGCCCAGCGTGCCGCCGGCCCGCCTGGGCCGCCTCTACCTCGACCAGGTGGGCATCTACCCCGGCTCGCTGGGCAACTACGGCGGCGTGCACAAGGGCGTCCCGGTGGTGACCGTCGAACTGCCGAACGCCCAGCGCACGCCGCTGAATGCCGAGATGCGCCAGATGTGGATCGATTTGCTGCGCTGGATGAGCGAGCGCGTCAATCAGGGGCTGGGCGAGCACCCGCGGTGAAAAACTGAATCAAAAGTGCCTTTCCCCAGCGTGGAGGGGTCGCCGTGCGCTATGGATTCGTGAGTCTTCCGCAAGCGCTGCCGTTGCGCTCACTCGGCCGCCCCCTGCTTCAAGCGCTCGCTGCGCCAGTACACATCGTCCCCGACGCTACCGTCGCTGCGGTGGCGGTTCAGCACCCGGGCCAGCACGAACATCAGGTCGCTCAGGCGATTGAGGTACTGGCGCGGGGTTTCCTTCAGCGCCTCCTCGTTGCCCAAAGCAACCACCGCTCGCTCGGCACGCCGCGCCACCGTGCGGCAGACATGGGCCAGCGCCGCGCCGCGCGTGCCGGCGGGCAGAATGAACTCCTGCAGCCGTGGCAGTTGCTCGTTGTAGGTGGCCAGCGCTTCGTCCAGCGCCAGCACGGCCTCGGGCTTGAGCAGCTCGAAGCCGGGAATGCTGAGCTCGCCGCCGAGGTTGAACAGCTGGTGCTGGATCTCCACCAGCAGCGCGCGCACCTCGTCGGGCATCGGCTCGCAGAGCAGCACGCCCAGGTTCGAGTTCAGCTCGTCCACGTCGCCCATCGCGTGCACACGCAGGCTGTTCTTGCTGACGCGCTGGTTGTCGCCCAGGCCGGTGGTGCCGTTGTCGCCGGTGCGGGTGGCGATCTGCGTAAGTCGGTTGCCCATGGTGTGT
>JAKPJZ010000121.1 GCA_029553955.1 Chloroflexota bacterium | reverse complement strand
CCTAGAGTCAGAGAGGGGGTTGGGGGTGCACCGGCCCTGGCTCGCCCCGCGGGGCGAGCCAGGGCCGGTGCACCCCCAACCCCCTCTCTGACTCTAGGCTAGTGTTGGGGCTGCGGCACGGCCTCGGCGAGCGCTTGTTGCAGCAGCTCGGGTACGTCTTGTTCGCGGACGTGGTTGTACTCGCGG
Source organism: Chloroflexota bacterium (assembly GCA_029553955.1). Lineage (GTDB taxonomy): Bacteria > Chloroflexota > Anaerolineae > SpSt-313 > SpSt-313 > JAKPJZ01. The sequence goes on along the minus strand of JAKPJZ010000121.1, from coordinate 113,576 downwards.
CCGTTGATGACCACGTTGGGCCCGCGGTCGCAGCGTTCGAGGCAGAAGGCCCCTTGCAGCTCGACCGTGGCCTCGATGCCACGCCGCTCGAGCTCTTCGCTCAAGCGGCGCAGCACGTCGCGCGCGCCGTGCAGGTAGCAGCTTGTGCCGACGCAGGCCTTGATCTCGACCTGCGGCGCCTGCCGGCCCGCAGCCTCGGCGGCGATGCGGCGGCGGTGGCCATAGCTCGTGTGCAGCGCCTGGTGCGCCGTGTGGCCGTTGGGCTCGCCCAGCCAGCCACGGTAAAGCTCTTGCACCAGCACGTTGTCCTGCGCCAGGCGCAGTTGCTGCCGCTTGTCGGCGGTGCGCAGGCCGCGTGCCCGCTGCGTGCGCTGCGCCGTCTCGTTGGGCAGCGGCTGGCCGCCGCCGCCCGCGCAGCCGCCGGGGCAGGCCATGATCTCGACGATGTCGTAGGCCGCTGTGCCGTCATCCATGGCGGCGAGCAGGCGGCGCGTGTTGCCCAGACCGCTGACCACGGCCAGGCGCACCGGGCGCTCGGCGATGTCCAGCTCGGCCTGCATCACGCCGGGCAGGCCGGGCGCCGGCTGCAGCGCCAGCTCGGTGACGCGCCGGCCGGTGAGCAGGTAGGTGGCCTCGCGCACCACCGCCGTGGCCACGCCGCCCGAGGCGCCATAGATCACGCCCGCGCCGGTCGCCAGGCCAAAGGGCGTGTCGTACGAGTCCTCTTCCACCTCGCCAAAGATGATGCCGGCTGCCTTGATCATGCGCGCCAGCTCCTGCGTCGTCAACACGGCGTCCACGTCGCGCCGGCCGTCGTCGGCGAACTCGGGGCGCTCGGCCTCGAACTTTTTCGCCGTGCAGGGCATGACCGAGACCACAAAGAGGTCCGCCGGGTCGACGCCCTCCTGCCGCGTATAGTGCTTTTTCAGCACCGAGCCGAACATCTGCTGCGGCGAGCGGCAAGTCGAGAGCTGCTCCAGCTTTTCCGGGTAGTACTGCTCGGCCGCCTGGACCCAGGCCGGGCAGCACGACGTGAACTGCGGCAGCCGCTCATGGCGCTGCAGGCGGGCGATGAACTCGTTTGTCTCCTCGATGGTCGTCAGGTCGGCGGCAAAGCTGGTGTCAAAGATACGGGCAAAGCCCAGGCGCCGCAGCGCCCCCACCATCTGGCCGGTCGAGATGGCCCCCGGCTCGAGGCCAAAGGCCTCGCCGATGGCCACGCGCACCGCGGGCGCCGTCTGCACGACGACGTGCTTCTGCGGGTTGCGCAGCGCCGCCCACACCTTGTCGGCCTCCGAGCGCACCGTCAGCGCCCCGGTGGGGCAGACGGCGGCGCACTGGCCGCAGGTGACGCAGTTGACCTCACCCAGGGTGCGGTTGTAGGCCGGCGTCACCCGCGCCTGTGAGCCGCGGTAGGCAAAGCCGATGGCGCCGATACCCTGCACCTCGGTGCACATGCGCACACAGTCGCCACAGAGGATGCACTTGTTGTTGTCGCGCACCAGGCCCGGCGTCGAGAGGTCCAGCGCCTCCGTCGGCTGGCGCGCCGGGAAGCGCACTCTATCGACGCCGAAGCGGGCGCACAGCTCCTGCAGCTTGCAGTTGCCGTTCTTGGCGCAGGTGGTGCAGTCGCGGCAGTGGTTCGCCAGGTACAGCTCGAGCATCATGCGCCGGATGTGCATCAGCCGCGGCGTGTTGGTGCGGATGGCCATGCCGTCGGCCGGCGGCGTGGAGCAGGAGCTGACCACCTGGCCGCGTGCGTCTTCGACCACGCACATGCGACAGGCGCCATAGATGCTCAGCTCGGAATGGTAGCAAAAGGTCGGCAGGTCGATGCCGGCCTGGCGCACCATCTCGAGCAGGTTGCGCTGGCCTTCGATGGGCACCTTGGTGTCGTCGATGGTCACGTATCCAGCCATAACTATCTCTCCTCCACCGCCCCGAAGCGACACGTCTCCACGCAGGCGCCGCAGTGGGCACATTTGGTTTGGTCGATCACATAGGGCTTTTTCAGCTCGCCCGTGATCGCGCCGGCCGGGCAGGCCTTGGCGCAACGCGAGCAGCCCTTACACTTGCTGGCGTCAATGTAGTAGTGCCGGAACGCCGCGCAGACGCCGGCCGGGCAGGTGCGATCTCGCACGTGTGCCAGGTACTCCTCGCGGAAGTAGCGCAGGGTGCTGAGCACCGGGTTCGACGCCGTCTTGCCCAGGCCGCACAGCGAGGCGTCTCTCACCACCAGGGCCAACTCTTCGAGCAGGTCCAGGTCCTCCAGCGTCGCCTTGCCGTCGACAATCTTTTGCAGCAGGGCCAGCATCTGCTTGGTGCCTTCGCGGCAGGCCACGCACTTGCCGCACGACTCGTTCTGGATGAACTGCATGAAAAAGCGCGCGACTTCGACGATGCAGTTGTCCTCGTCGATCACCACCAGGCCGCCGGAGCCGACCATGGCGCCCTTGGCCTGCAGCGAGTCGTAATCGAGCGGCAGGTCCAGCAGCTCCTCGGGCAGGCAGCCGCCCGAAGGCCCGCCGATCTGCACCGCCTTGAGCTTCTTGTCGCCGGGGATGCCGCCGCCGATGTCGTAGACCATCTCGCCGAGCGTCATGCCCAGGGGCACCTCCACCAGGCCGGTGTTGCGCACCTTGCCGGTGAGGGCAAAGGTCTTGGTGCCGGCGCTCTTTTCGGTGCCGGTATCGCGGAACCACTGGGCGCCGTTGCGGATGATCGCCGCCACGTTGCCCAGCGTCTCGACGTTGTTGATGATCGTCGGCTGGTTGTAGAGCCCCGCGACCGCCGGGAAGGGCGGTTTGGGCCGCGGCATACCGCGCTCACCCTCGGCCGAGGCCAGGAGCGCCGTCTCCTCGCCGCACACAAAGGCGCCGGCGCCCTCCTTCACCCGCGCATGGAAGCTGAACCCGCTGCCCAGGATGTTCTCGCCCAGCAGGCCCTTCTCCTCGGCGCGGGCGATGGCGGTGCGCAGGCGCTGCACGGCCAGCGGGTACTCGGCGCGCACATAGAACACACCCTCGCCGGCGCCGATGGCAAAGCCGGCGATGATCATGCCCTCCAACACGCGATGGGGGTCGCCCTCCATCAGGCTGCGGTTCATGAATGCGCCGGGGTCGCCCTCGTCGCCGTTACAGATGACGTACTTGGGCGTCGTCTCCTGCACCCGGGCAAACTCCCACTTTTTCCCGGTCGGGAAGCCGGCGCCGCCGCGGCCGCGCAGGCCCGAGGCCAGCACCTCGCGGCAGACCTCTTCGGGCGCCATGCCGCTCAGCGCCTTGGCCAGCGCCTGGTAGCCGCCGCCGGCGATGTACTCCTCGATGCTCTGGGGGTCGATCGAGCCGCAGTGATCCAGCACCTGGCGCTGCTGCCGCCGGTAGAAGGGCGACTCCTCGGGCCGGGCATAGGGCTCGCCCGAGGCCGGGTCGCGGTAGACCAGGCGCTCGACCACCGTGCCATTCACGGCCGCCTGCAGGATCTCGGCGGCGTCTTCGGCCTTGACGTGGGTGTAGAGCACCCCCGCCGGCTCGACGTGCACCAGTGGGCCGGCGGCGCAAAAGCCGCGGCAGCCGGTCTGCACCACGGCGCTGCCCTCACGGTGCTCGTCTTCCAGCAGCAGGTCGATATCGACCAGGCCGCCGTGCTCCTCGGCCAGGCGCACCAGCTCTTCATAGATGCGCAGCGAACCGTTGGCGATGCAGCCCGTGCCGGCGCACACCAGGATGCGCACGCGCTCGCGCGCCAGGCAGGCGGCATATTCCTGCTGTGCTTGCTTCAGTTCGGTGTTCGTCGCAATCATTCGTTACCTTCCACAGTTATGATCGTGGCCTCTGCCAGCCTGCCGGCACACGGGGCCGACCGGGTATCTCGCTCCGCCGCCCCAGGTTGGAGCCGGGGGGCGGCGGAGCGAGATACCCGGCGACGGCCTGGGGCTTGGCCAGGCTGCTAGGCAACCTCCGCCGCTGGCTCGGCCTCGCGCTTCATCAGCGCATCGACGATCAGCTCGGCCGCCTCGGGCGTCATCTGTGGGTGCACCGTGTCGTTCACGACCATCACCGGCGCAATGCCGCAGGCGCCGAGGCAGGCCACCGTCTCGAGGGTGAACAGGCCGTCGGCGGTCGTCAGCCGGCCGCCCTGCAGCTTGAGCTTTTTGATCAGCCGGTCGTAGATGCGCTGCGAATTCTTGACATGGCACGCCGTGCCGTCGCACACGCGCACCAGGTACTTGCCCTTGGGGTCCAGCGAGAACTGGGCATAAAAGGTCGCCACACCGAATACCGTGCTCGGCGAGACGCCCAGCGCCGTGGCCAGGTAGTTCAGCGCCTCCTCCGGCAGGTAGTGGAATGACTCCTGGATATCCTGCAGCATGGCGATGAGCTCCGAGCGCTTGTAGCCGTGCCGCGCCAGGATGCACTCGACGGTCACGAGCATGTTGCGGCCTGCGGCCTGTTGCTCGCAGGCGTCCTGCAGTTGTTCTCTCACCTCAGCTCATCTCCCGTGACAAAGCAGACGCCCCCAGCGCAAAGGGGGCGTCTGGGCTCCGTATTCGTTTCCTGGTACTTGTACGTACACTTTGTGCAGTATTTCACAAGCGACCCTAATTATGCGTCAAGCTGGTGGCGATGTCAAGTGACCGCAGTGCAACTGCTCGGCCTGTCATTGCGAGTATCCCATGCCGCCGCGCGGCATGTGCAAGCACAGAGACTACTGCTGTCATTGCGAGGAGGCTGCAGCCTCCTCGCAATGACAAACGGGAAGTTACTCAACTGCCGCAGCGAAGCAACCTCCAACGTGGCCTTGACGGCAAAGGCTGGGGTCGGGCTTGCGCAGCGCGTGCACGACGCTCTTGGGGGCACAAAGGCCGTGGCGTCGTGGAGCAGCGCCCACCAACTGCTGAAAGCGATGAAGTATGAACCGGCCTCGCTCCGGTTTTCGCCGAAAACGCCGAAGCGGTGTACACTCCCCCCACAGCAAGACCACGGCCGGAGACAACGGAGGTATCCATGCCCACATCGCGCCCCAACGTCATCTTCCTGATCATGGACTCGTTTCGCCAGGACCACATGCGCTTCTACAACCCCCACGCGCCTTGCCCCACGCCGCACCTCGACCGGTTGGCGCGCGAGGGGGTGGCCTTCGACAACTGCTATCCCGAGGGGTTGCCCACCATCCCGGTGCGCACCTGCTGGCTGACCGGCGAGCGCACCCTCGTCGATCGCGGCTGGCAGCCGCTGGCCCCCGAGGACCGCTCGCTCGCCGAGATCCTCAGCGATGAGGGCTACCTCACGGGGATGTTCAGCGACAACTATCACTATGCCCGGCCCGGTATGAACCTGCACCGCGGCTTTCGCACCTTCGAGTGGGTGCGCGGCCAAGAATACGACAACTATCGCTCGGCGCCGCTCCAGCGCTTCAAGCTCGATGACTATTGCCAGCCCAGCTACCCGCCCGAGTGGCGACGCCTGGTGGAGCACGCGCTGCAGAACCTCGAAGACCTCGAGACGGCTGACGACTATTACTGCGCCCGCTTGTCGCGGCTCGCAGGCGATTGGGCGGCGGCCAATGCACCTGGGGAGCGGCCGCTCTTCATGTGGGTCGACTCCTTCGACCCCCACGAGCCGTGGCTGCCGCCGCACGAGTTCGACCGCTTCACCGACCCCGGCTATCGCGGCAAAAAGCTGATCCTGCCGCCGGGCGGCCCGGCCTCGGCGCACTTTAGCGAGGCCGAGATGGCCTACATCCGTGGCCTCTATGCCGGCGAGTGCGCCTATGTGGACCACTACCTGGGCGCGCTGCTGGCGCGGCTGGAGGAGGCAGGGCTCTACGACCAGTCGCTGATCGTGTTCATCGCCGATCACGGCCACCCGCTGGCCGAGCACGGCAAGTTCCTCAAGGGGGGCGACCGCCTCTACAGCGAGCTGCTCAAGGTGCCCTGCGTCATGCGCTTCCCCGGCGGGCGTTACGGCGGCCGCAGGCTCGATGCCCTGGCCTCCTTCCACGACGTGCTGCCCACCGTGCTCGACGCGCTGGGCCTGGGCAACAACCTCGACGCGCTGCCGGGCCGCAGCCTCTTGCCGCTCATCCGCGGCCAGGCCGCCGACGGCCGCGAGGCCATCATCGCCGGTTACCACGAAGCGCCCGACCGCTGCGTGCGCGACAAGGTGTGGAGCTACATCCGCCGGCCCGAGGGCCGGCCCGACGAGCTCTACAACCTGCAGGACGACCCCGGCGAGCGCACCAACCTCATCGACCGCTACCCACAGCAGGCGCAGCGCCTCGCCGGCATGTTCGGCAGCCTCTACTGGCTCAGGGGCGCGCCGGTCAAGGGCGTCCAGGGCAAGTACGAGGTGGACCAGCAGTAGGGGCGAGGTCACCTCGCCCCTCACCGCAGAGGCGCGGAGTCCGCAGGGGCGAGGTCACCTCGCCCCTCACCGCAGAGGCGGAGTCCGTAGGGGCGAGGTCGCCTCGCCCCTACGGACTCCGCCTCTGCGGTGATCTACCCCGCTACTGTGCGTACTTGTCGCAGATGAGCGCTTCGACCTCGGCGATGGGGCGGCGGAAGGGGCCGGGCTGCTCGATCTTGAGGCTGGTGACGGCGGCGGCCCAGGTGCAGGCCTCTTCGGGCGAGCCGCCTAGCAGGCGCCTGGAGACGTAGGCGCCGGTGCAGGTGTCGCCGCGGCCGGTGCGCCCGGCGAGGCTGCGGGCGGCAAAGGGGGCTTCGCAGGTGTGGCCCTCGGCCCAGACGAGCACACCGCCGCGGTGGGTCAAGAGCACCTCGCGCGGCCCTAACCCGGCGAGCCGGCGGATGGCGGCGTGGATATCGGCTTCGCCGGTGATAGCTTCGGCCTCGCCGGCATCGACTTTGAAGACGCTCACCCAGGGCAGCACCTCAGCGCTGGCGGCCCAGGGGTCGGCGCGCAGCTCGCAGCCCTCGGCCACGCGGGTGTAGCCCTGCGCGTCGAGCGACACCAGGGCGCCGCGGCCGGCCAGATGGCGTACCACCTCGGCAGGCACTTCGCCGCGCACCGAGGCGCCGATGTGGTAGGCGCGCGCCTGCACGCCGGCCACGTCGGCGACGCTGAACGGCTCGGCCTGGCTGGTGAGGTAGATCGAGCGCATGTCGGGGTTGTCGTTGGGGTACACGATGCGCAGGCAGGTGGAGTGCGGGCTCTCGTGGACCACGACGCGCACGCCGATGGCCTCCAGCTCGGCCGTGGCCCGGCGGTCCTCGCGGGCCAGGTGCGTGACCACTGCCGCGCGCAGGCCCATGGCCACGGCCACGTGCGCGCCAAAGCGGTAGGCGCCACCGTCCTGCACCATCTCGTGATCGGGGTAGACGATGGTGTCTTTGGTGTAGTGGCCGATAAAGGCCACGTCGCACTGTAGGGGGTCTGTCACGGTGAATAGCCTCCTGTCGTTAGCATCCTGTCACTGCTCACCCTGTCATTACGAGCCGCAGCGAAGCAATCTCCAACGTGGCCGTGACGCGCATGGCTGGGGATTGCTTCGCGGAGCTTGCACTGAGCGAAGCGAACGTGGCTCGCAATGACAGGCTGAGCAGTTGCGGCATCCTTGGCCTTGCGCGCGGGCGACCAAGTGATTATACTCCCATCCATCGTCAAGCGCAGAATGCACACATCCGATGCGCTGCTGGCCCAGCGGGCCGAGGAGGGTGCCATGGCGAAGGACAACAACAGGAACGGCTGCTGCTGCTGCGAGCTCGCGGTAGACCTGACGCTGGCGGCCTGGGAGAGCTGGAGCGGCTGCCTCTCGCCGGAGGCCAAGCCCGAGGAGGCCGCCGAAATGATTGCGGCCATGTATGCCAAGATCCACCCCGTCGTCGCCGGGCAGTGCACCTGCGAGTGCGGCTGCCGGTCTGAGGAGTAGAACAGCAGCCAAGCAGTCTTCGAGACCCTAGAGGGGGGTTTGGGCGGGTTGGTCCTGCTGGCTGCCCCTGGCGCGCCCGCGGGCGCGCCAGGGGCAGCCAGCAGGACCAACCCGCCCAAACCCCCCTCCTGGCCCAGAGCCGGGCGTGGGCGGAGCTGGCACCCGGCTATCGCCAGGATGCTGAGGCGGATGAGACTGTTCTCCGACAGGCTGCTAGGTTAGCCCCTGCAGCCGCTCTTCCAGCGGCGCTAGGGTGGGGTAGAGCGCCAGGTAGACCTGCTCGTAGAGGCGCCGGTAGCGCCCCTGCTCGGCCGGGTCGGGCTCGAAGGTGCGCTCGCCAATCTGCAGCGAGGCCAGGGCTGCGGCGGCTGAGGGGAAGAGGCCGGCGCCGATGCCCGCGAGCAGCGCCGCGCCGAGGGCGCTGCCTTCCACGATCTCGGGCACCCGCATGGGCCGGCCCGAGATCGTCGCCTTGAGCGCGCTGAGCAGCTCGAGCCGGGTGCTGCCGCCCGTCAGGTGCACATTGCTCAGGGGCCGGCCGGTGAGCGTCTCCAGGGCGTCGAGATTGCGCCGCAGCCAGAAGGCCAGCGCCTCGAGCAGTGCGCGCACGATGTCGCCGCGGGTGTGCTGCGGCGAGAGCCCGACCAGGGCAGCGTGGGCGCCATAGTCGCCGAGGGGCGTGCCCGCGCCGAGGAAGGCGGGCGACCAGAAGAGACCGGCGAGGCTGCCCTGCGCCTCGGCCGCCTCCGCAAGCAGCGCCGCATAGGCGGCCTCGTCGGGCTCGCGGCCGCACAGGGTGCGTGCCAGCCAGGCAATGGCGCCGCCCGTGGCCTTGGCGCCGCCGCGCACAATGTAGAGCCCCGGCGCGGTGTGGGCGTAGCAGGAGAAGCCGCTCTCCCAAGGGATGATCTCGCCCAGGTAGCGGTCAACGGGCACGACCACAGAGGTGGCGGTGCCGCTGGAGTCGACGGCAGTGCCCGGCGCGATGGCGCCGGCGGCCAGCGCCGCACAGAGGTGGTCGTGGCCGCCGGTGGCGACGGCGGCGTCTTGGGGCAGCCCCGTGTCGCGCGCGGCCGCGGCGCTCACGCAGCCCACGGCCGTGCCGCTGGGCAGGGCGGGGGGCAGAGGTTCCGCAGGCAGCCCGGCCGCGGCCAGGAGCTCCGGCGACCAGGTGCGCGTGCACTGGTCGAAGAGGCCAGTGCGTGCGGCGAGGGTATAGTCGGTCGCCAGCTCGCCGCTCAGCCGGTAGATGATCCAATCGGCCATCGAGAGCCAGTGCCGCGCCGTGGCGGCCAACTGCGGCTCGGCCTCGCGCCACCAGAGCCACTTGTTGGCGCCCAGCGTGTACTGCATGCGCTGGCCGCCGATGCGGTAGATGCGCTCGAGGCTGAGGCGGCGCGCCCAGCGCTCGGCCTGGGGCTTGCTGCGCGCGTCGAACCAGGCCATGAAGGGGGCCAGGGGCCGGCCGGCGGCGTCGAGCGGCACGCCCGATTCGGCCAGGCTGCTGACCGAGACGGCGCGCACCGCGCCCAGGCCGGGGTCTGAGGCAAGCTCGCGCATGGCCTGAGCCGCCGCCTGCCAGATCGCCTCGGGCGGAAAGTCGGTCCAGCCCGGCTGGGGGTGGGCCAGCGGCGTGGGGCGCTCGCTCAGGGCCACCACCTGCCCGCGCTCCACATCGTACAGCAGGGCCTTGATGCGCGAGGTGCCGATATCGAGGCCTAGCAGCCTCATTGCCGCGCCTCGCCGGCCAATGCCTGACAGATGGGCACCGGCTCGTCACGCGGCTGCAGGCCCTCGATCAGGGCGCCAGCCACCCGGTCGACCACGGCATCGGGCACGCCGTCGCGGTGTGCCGACTGCAGGCGCATGTCGCAGGGCGCGTTGGCATAATCCACGCAGACCAATCGCCCGTCGCCGCCCAGCACGATTTCGGTGGTGAAAAAGTCGAGGCCCACGAGCCGGGCCGCCCTGACGACAATAGGGCGCAGGCCCGCCAGGCCGTGGCGCACCTCTTCGTCGGGCAAGAGCGGCGCGTAGACGTGGGTCACATCATCCCACCAACAGGGGATCACGTGCCCGCGCACGTAGAACACGCGGAACCAGGCGCGCCGGCCGTCGAGCGCGCGGGGCAGCACGCGCTGCTGCAGCAGGTAGCGGTCGCTCGAGAAGGTGCGGCGCGCTTGCTGCACGTCCTCGACCCCCATGGTATTGAGGACCACGCCGATGCCGCCCGAGCCGCCGGCGGGTTTGGCCACGAAGGGCCGGCCCAGGGCGGCCGGGAGCTGCGGCGGGCTGGGGTCGTGCATAAAAGGTGAGACGATGACGGTGAGTGGGACGGGGATGCCCTGCGAGGCGCACAGCAGGTGGTTGCGCGCCTTGTCGCAGGCACGGTCCTGCCGCTCGATCGGGTTGAGGATCGTTGCGCCGCCTTGTGCGGCGAGTGGCGCCAGGGGCGCGAAATTGGGCTGCTCATCGACCGCCCGGTCGAGCAGGCGACGGATGCGCAGGCGTCCCTCGGCCAGATCGCGCAGGACCGGCGCCAGGTTGGCCCCGGTGATGGCGAGCGTCGCCAGGCCCTGGCTGGCGGCCTTGGTGAACAGGCGGTCGACAAACCCGGCGTCGTGCGACCACGCCCAGGCTACCGCCAGGTCGATTACCCTCACAATGACTCAAACCCCCGAAATCGTGACTGTGGGACAAGCTTTCCGGCCTGTCCACGTGCTCTCATGACGGATGCCGGGCGGGCTGGAAAGCCCGCCCCACGGGCCGTGACTGTGGGACAAGCTTTCCGGCCTGTCCACGTGCTCTCATGACGGACGCCGGGCGGGCTGGAAAGCCCGCCCATGGTTGCAATGGCGAGCGGCTGGCGGGCTAGAAAGCCCGCCCTACGGATGCTAGCGGTTGAGCAGCCGTAGGGCGACGTTGAGCACCACGGTCAGCACGATGCTCAGCAAGAGCGATGTGGCCAGCGGCGCGACGCAGGAATAGCCGCGGCCCTCGACGCGGATGTCGCCTGGCAGATGGCCCAGCCAAGGCAGGCGCCCAGCCAGCATGAAGACCACGCCAAGGCCGGCGAGGGCCAGCCCTGTGTAGATGAGCCAACGCCCCAGGTCGGGCAGCGTGCCCATGGCTAACGCTCCTTGCCGGCAGGCTGCCGGCGTTCTATGCGCTCGGCCAGGCTGAAGCGGCAGCCGCAATACTGCTGCATGTACAGCCCGTACTCACGGGCCAGCCGCCCGCGCTGGGCCCAGCCGCGGCGCAGGTTCTCAAAGAAGAAATGCAGCCCATGCGCCGCCGCGACCTCGTCGCCGATCTCTCTCAGCGCCGCCTGATCCTGATACGGGCTGATGAGCAGCGTCGTCGTGAACGCCCCAATGCCGCGCCGCTCGGCCTCAGCTGCCGTCGCCTCGAGCCGCAGACGGTAACAGCGCCGGCAACGCTCGGGCCGCGCCTCGTCGCCGCGCACGGCTGCTTCATAGCGCTCCATCTCATAGGCGCCGGCGGCCAGCGGCAGGCCCAGGCGCCCGGCCAGCGCGCGGGCCGCCTCCTCGCGGCGCGTATGTTCCTCGGCCGGCTGAATGTTCGGATTGTACCACCAGCCCGCAACGTCGAAACCCAGCTCGCGCAGCCGCGGCACGGGGTAGGTGGCGCACGGGCCGCAACAGATGTGCAGCAGCAGCGGCGTGCCTGGCGCAATCTGCGCACCCTCATGGCGCACGCGCGCCGCTGGCCTGAGCACTGCATAGGGCAGCCGGATGGTCATCTCCTCGCCCTCGACTGGGGTGGCCCGGCCCGCCGCCAGGAGCTGGCGCGCCCGCGCCGCCTCGCAGGGCGCGAGCTCGGCCCCGCCCGCGTCGAGCACACGGCAGCGCCTCACCGTCATGTGCTAAAGAGCTCCGGCTGGCTGGGGTTGCCCTGCTCGGGGTAGGGCAGGCCCAGGTGCTCGTAGGCGCGGCGCGTGGCCACCCGGCCGCGCGGCGTGCGCTCGAGGAACCCCAACTGCATCAAATAGGGCTCGTACACGTCCATGACGGTATCGGCCTCCTCGCTGAGGGCCGCGGCGATGGTCTCGATGCCGACCGGCCCGCCCTCGAACTTGTCGACCAGCGTGTGCAGCACCCGGCGATCGGCCTCGTCGAGGCCCAACGGGTCTACGGCAAGCAAGTCCAGTGCCTGGCGGGCGACCTCTGCCGTGATCGAGCCGCCGGCGCGCACCTGGGCATAGTCGCGCACCCGCTTCAGCAGGCGGTTGGCCACGCGGGGCGTGCCGCGCGAGCGGCGGGCGATTTCCTCGACCCCATCTTTGTCGATGCCCACGTCGAGAATGGCCGCGGTGCGCGAGACGATGGCGCGCATGGCCGGCGGCTCGTAAAAGTCGAGCCGGTAGGTCACGCCAAAGCGTGCCCGCAGCGGCGAGGTCATGAGGGCGATGCGCGTGGTGGCGCCGATGATGGTAAAGTGGGGCAACGAGAGGCGGATCGAGCGCGCGCTCGGGCCTTTGCCGATGACAATGTCGAGGCAAAAGTCCTCCATGGCCGGGTAGAGCACTTCCTCCACCACCCGGCTCAGGCGGTGCACTTCGTCGATGAAGAGGATATCGCCGCGGCGTAGGTTGGTCAGGATGGCGGCCAGGTCGCCCTGGCGCTCGATCGCCGGGCCGGAGGTCACCTTGAGGTTGACCCCCATCTCGTTGGCGATGACGTTGGCCAGCGTCGTCTTGCCCAGGCCCGGCGGGCCGTAGAGCAGGACGTGGTCGAGCGCCTCGCCGCGGCCCTGCGCCGCCTGCAGAAAGATGCGGAGCGACTCTTTGAGCCGCTCTTGCCCGATATACTCGTCGATGCGCCGCGGGCGCAGGCTCGGCTCGAGCCCCGACTCTTCCGCCTGGCGCTGCGGCGATACCAACCGTTCCTCAGCCATGGTCTCCCTCCTGCTGCTCGACATATCATACCAGAAACGGGGGGTTTTGGAAAGTGCCCCTGGGAGGAGACCCCCTACCGTTCCCCCCGCGAGGGGGAATAGGCTGTCTGCCTGGGCAGCGTTCGCCGGCCGGATGCGTTAGGCTCGTGCGACGATGGAGACTGACAAGCCTGCGCCTGCCACACCGCCACCGCTGGCCGCGACAACAGCCAGTTCTTCCACGTGGGGGGGCAGCAAGGGGTCTCTCCCTCGCTGCACAGAGCGGCTGCAACACCGCCGTCGGGAAGCCCAGCCTATTCCCCCTCACGGGGGGAACGGTAGGGGGTCTCCCGCCCTCCGACTGAGCTACACCCCAGGAGGCGCGTGGCCCTGGCACCCCTGAGGAGTCTATGCTATAATGCGCCGCTGGAGGGACGATGGCGCGATGAAGTCGATGGGCAAGCTGGAAGATGCGGCCCGCCAGTTGGGGCTGTACCTCTCGGGCGAGCACCTGGCGGCCTTTCAACGCTACTATGAAGAGCTGGTCGAGTGGAACCGGCGCTTCAACCTGACCACCGTCATCGGCTACGAAGAGGTGCAGTTGCGCCATTTCCTCGATTCCCTCACCTGCCTGCTGGCCCTGCCGGGCTGGGGGCAGGAGGTGACGGGCAGCCAGTTGCCCTTCGTCTGCCGGCCGCAGCCCTGGCTGTGCCTCGACGTGGGGGCGGGGGCGGGCTTCCCCGGCCTGCCGCTCAAGATCGTCTGCGCCGAGCTCAAGCTCACGCTGCTCGAAGCCACGCGCAAAAAGGTCGAGTTCCTGGTGCACGTGGCCGACGACCTGGGCCTGAAGGACGTGGAGGTGCTGTGGGACCGGGCGGAGGCTGTGGGCCAGAACCCCCACTATCGCGAGCGCTACGACGTGGTGGTGGCGCGCGCGGTGGCCGAGTTGCCGGTGCTGGCCGAGTTCTGCCTGCCCTTCTGTCGCGTGGGCGGGCGCTTTGTCGCGCAGAAGGGGGCCGAGGCCGAGCGTGAGCTCGAGGCGGCGCAGGCAGCGCTGGAGCGGCTGGGCGGGGCGGCGCGCGGGCTCACCGAGGTCAGCCTGCCCGGGCAGCGCGAGCGGCGGGTGCTCGTGGTCGTCGACAAGGTGGCGCCCACGCCCTCGACCTATCCCCGGCGGCCAGGCATCCCCGCGAAGCGGCCGTTGGTGAGGGCGGGGTGAGGCCCCGCGTCGCCCTCATGTAGCTGCCTATAACATCGGTCAAGTATTCGTATAGACGACGTAGCCTAGCCCCCTTGGCCGCCGCAGGCGGCTTCGTGGGCGTCGGAGGGCGATGATTCGGCCGTCTGGGGGTCTTCGCAGGAATACTTGACCGATGTTCTAGAGTCGTTACTACGGCTGTTGCAAGGTAAAGTGCATGCCTGGGTGCCTTTCCGGGTGCGAGCAACGCGCGTAACCTGGCTGTCACCAGGATCCTGAGCGTGGCGAGTCCCTCTCTCCGGCAGGCTGCTATGCGCCGGCCTGTGCCGCCGTTGCTCCGAAGCGCAAATGATGCGCCATCAGCAGCGCCCACACATGCCACAGCACCAGGAAGGCTTTCTGGATCAGCCCGGCCACATTCAGGTCGAGCCCTGCGTCGCGGAAGAGGCCGACGGCCAGCGTGTCGCCGAAAAAGGCCACGAGCGCGAGGAGAGTTGCCAGCGCCAGTGCCCTGGCCGTGGGCGCGAACGGGCGCCAGGCCGCATCCTTGGCCAGGCGCCTGGAGATGAGCAACACCGCCGCCGTGACGGCGAGGAAGACGAGAAAGGCCACGCCAAAGTGCGCCACGCCCACCGGCGTGCGGGGCACGGGCCCCGGCGGCACGTCGGTGGGCAGCGCCGCCTCGAGGATGCGGCCCACGGCCACCAGCCCCAGCAGCAACAGCCCGGCGCGCGAGCGGCCCTGTGGAGCGATGCCGCGCCACAGGCCGGCGGTCAGCGCGGCCAGGCTCAGGCCGTCGAGGGCAAAGGCGGCCGTCTCGAGCCAGCCCCAAGGCCCCACGGCGTAGCAGCTCATGCCGCTCTGCAGCAGCGAATAGTCGGGGCGCAGGAAGTGCAGCGCGACGCCCGCGACGAGGTAGTAGGCCATGCCCAGGCCGGCGATGATGGCCGGCCAGGCCGTGAAGGCTTTGGCGCTACGAGGCTGTGTCATATAGGATGACTCCCTGCTTCACCCGCCACAGCACCGCCCGCTCGAGGAACTCGTGCGGGTACATGGCCAGGTCGCTGGCGGTGATGATGACCTGCCGGGCGGCGTCGACGGTCCGGAGCAGGTACTGGCCGCGCGCCCGGTCGAGTTCCGACATGACATCGTCGAGCAGGAGGACGGGGCTCTCGCCGGTCTCGCCCTCCATGAAGCGCACTTCGGCCAGCTTGAGCGCCAGGGCCACGGTGCGCTGCTGGCCGCGCGAGCCGAGCAGGCCGATGTCGACGCCGCCCACCAGGAAGCGCAGCTCGTCGCGGTGCGGGCCGACAGTGGTGACGCCGGCGCCGAGGTCGCGCGGACGCGCGCGGCGCAGGGCGGCGAGGGCGGCGTCGACCAGCGCGGGTGGCGCGTCGTCGGGCCCGGGACCGGCGGGCGCATCGGCAGCCTCGGGCAGCGGAATGGCCGCCTCGTAGCGCAGGGCGAGCTGCTCGGTGCCGCCGGTGAGCTCGGGCTGGATGGTCGCAGCGGCCGTCTCGAGCCTCTTCACGGCCTGGCGGCGGCGCGCGGCGACGAGGGCGCCCCAGCGGGCGAGCTGCTCATCCCAGTAACTCAATTGCGCGGGGTCGTCGTGGCGCTCGCGCAGGCGGCGCAGCAGGCTATTGCGCTGCAGCAGCACGCGGTTGTAGCGCTGCAGGTGGCGCGTGTAGAGGCGGTCCACCTGGCACAGCGTCACGTCGAGGTAGCGGCGGCGCAGTGCGGGCGCGCCGCAGACCAGGTCGATATCCTGCGGCAAGAAGAGCACCACGTTGAGCCGGCCCAGCAGGTCGACGGCGCGCTTCTCGACGCCGTTCACGCGCAGGCGGCGCACAAGCCGGCCTTCGGCCTGGCCTTCGCGCACCAGGGTGATCTCGATGCGCTCGGACTCGCCGGTGCGCGCCACGTCGCCCACGACGCGCGCAAACGGCAGCGGCTCGCCGGCGACGCCCCAGTTCACCAGGTGGCGGTCGGAGCCGACGATGGGCGAGCGCGTCGTGGCCAGGTAGTAGATCGCCTCGAGCAGGTTGGTCTTGCCCTGGGCGTTGTCGCCCTGCACCAGGATGGTGCGCTCGGGCAGCTCCTGCTCGAGGCGGACGTAATTGCGGTAATTCGCAAGCGACAAGTGCTTCAGATACATAGAGCAGTGACCGATCGGCGGCCGGCGAGAGGCGATGCGTAATACGTAATGCGTAATACGTAATGCGTAACCCTGTCTCCACGCGAGACGCCTGGCATCCAGAGTGGATTACGCAGTACGCATTACGCATCGCCTCTCGCAAGCCGCTACTTGAGATGCATCGGCATAATCACGTGCAAGAAATCCTCGCCGCCGACGGGGCGCAGCACGCCCGGGCTCAGGGGTGTGCTCGTCTCGAGGGCGACCTCGGCCGAGTCGATCACGGCCAGCACTTCGGTGAGGAAGCGGCCGTTGAGGGCGATCTCGAGCGCTGGGCCCTCGATGGTCGCCTCCAGCTCGCCGACGTTGGAGCCCAGCTCCGACGATGTGGCCGAGATGACGACCTTGCCGGGCGCCAGGTCGCCGGCCGGCTCGATGCGCAGGCGCACGATGTTGTTGTTGTCGCGCGCAAAGAGGGTCGCCAGGCGCACGGCCTTTTGGAACTCGGCGGTGTTGAGCACGGTGCGTGTGTTGTGGCTGCGTGGCAGGATCTGCTTATAGTCGGGGAAGCTGCCGTCGATGAGCTGAGTGATCAGGTCGATGCTCGACAGGCGGAAGAATGCCTGGCTGCGCGATTGCGAGACGATGAGCCGCACCGGCTCCTGCTCTTCGGCGCTGATGCGCCCCAGCTCTTGCAGCGCCCGCGCCGGGATGATGACCTGGGCCTCTGCGTCACCTGGGGCCGGGATATCGGCCCGGCGCAGCGAGAGGCGGTAGCCGTCGGCGGCTACCATGACGATGCCGTCGGCCGTGAGGTCGGTCAACACGCCGGTCAGCACCGGGCGGGTCTCGTCGGTCGCGGCGGCGATGCTCACCTGGCCGATCATCTCGCGCAGAGTCTGCGCGTCGACCGCTACGGCGTGGTCCTCATCGCCCGCCGAGACGATGGGGAACTCTTGCGCGTCGATGCCCTTGATGCTGGCCTCGTAGCGGCCGCAACGCAGGGTCAGGGTCTGCGTGCGCGTCTGCAGCTCCATGTCGATGCGATCGGGCGGCAGCGAGTTTACAAAGTCCATCAGCAGGCGCGCGGGCACAGTGATGGCGCCATCCTGCTCCACCTTGGCACCGATCCAGCAGTTGATGCCCAACTCCAGGTTGGTGGCCGAGAGCTTTAGTCGCGAGCTGTCGGTGGCCAGGAGGACGTTCGACAGCACAGGCAGCGTGCTGCGCGTGGCCACCGCCCGCCCGACGATCGACAGCCCCTTGGCCAGGTTTTCCTGCAGACAAGAGACCCTCATGCGGCGCTCCTTCTTGTTCAATGGACGCTTAACGTTGGCTTGCGAGTATACTACAGTTTGGGGCACTCTTCAAGGGCACGAGCCTGCGCCAACGCAGCCTCGTAGTCGCACGTTCGCAACCTCAGGCTCGCAGTGAGGGAGAAGGGGTGCCGGCTGCCACGCCGCCGCAGCGCGGCGGCGTGGCAGCCGGCACCCCTTCTCCCTCACTGCGAACGGGATGTGCACGTGTCGCCCCTTCTCCCTCACTACCAATGGGAGTCGGCGATTTCGCGATAGACCTGCAGGGTGCTGAGCGCTGCGGCTGCCCACGAGAAGCGCCCGGCGTGGGCGAGGCCACGCGCCCGCATGCTGGCCTGCAGCTCGGGGGCGGCGAGCAGGGCGCGCAGGGCATCGGCCCAGGCGGCTGCATCGCGTGGCTCGAGCACGAGCGCCGCATCGCCCGCGACCTCAGGCAGGCTGGAGGCATTGGCGCAGAGCACCGGCGTGTCGCAGGCCATCGCCTCGAGCACGGGCAGGCCAAAGCCCTCGTAGAGCGAGGGCACGGCGACGCAGGCTGCGCCCGAGCAGAGGGCAGGCAGGTCGCCTTCGGGCACGGCGCCGAGGGCTTGCACCGCCTCGCCGAGCCCGTGCGCCGTGGCCCAGGCAGGCACGTCGAGGTGGCGGGGGCTGTGAGCGCCGGCGAGCACCAGGCCGGCCCGCTCGGCGGCCGCCGTGGCGCCTGCGTAGTGCGCGTAGGCCGCGAGCAGGGTCTCGAGGTTCTTGTGGGGCTTGTTGGTACCCACGTGCAGGATGTAGCGCGGCGGCAGGCCGTAGCGCTCGCGCACCTGCTGCACGGCGCCCGGCGCTGCCGGGGCGAACTGCGACGCGGCGGCGCAGGGGATGACCACAGCGCGCTGCTCGGCGCCACGGAAGAAGCGCGCAAGGTCGGTCCGGCTGGCTTCGGAGGGGACGATGACCCGCCGCGCCGCGCCGAGCGCCGCGCCCACGGCAACGCGGTAGGCCAGGCGGTCCAATAGCCGGGGCATGGCGCCCCGGCAGGCCAATGGGATCACGTCGAACAGGCTCAAGACGAGCGGGCATGGCAGGCCCGGCCCGGCACCGAGGTAGTAGGGCGCATGGAAGACGTCGACGCCATACTCGCGGATCAGGCGGGGCAGCGCCCGCCGCTGCAGCGGGCCGCGCAGCTCGCTGGTAAGGGGCACGGTCTGCACGCCGGGCAGCACGGCCAGGGGCGCCAGGTCAGCGCGGGCGCGGCTGCTCTGGGGATCGTACAACACGACCAGCGTCGCATCCTCGAGCTCGGGCTGCAGCGCCAGGAGCAGGCTGTGGATGTATCTGCCGATGCCCGGAAAGTGATCGCTTAGCGCACGTGCATCAAAGCCGATGCGCACGGTATCCTCCTCATAGCCTCCGCTGCCAACCATAGACATAGCCCAGGGCGCTGGCAAAGCTCGCCAGTGCCTTGAGGGGCTTGAAGCCGGGGCGCCAACGCGGCTCGGCGTAGGAGAAGGGAAGGAAGACGTTGGGCACAAGGATCAGCGCCCGGAAGGCGAGATAGGCCGCCGCCCGCGCGGGCGAGCTCAGCAGCCGCCCGGGGTCACGGCTGGGGTCGCGTCTGACCTCCTGCGCGTGGCCGAGGCCGTAGTAGAACTGCTTGGCGAGGAGCGCGCGCAGGCCGGCCGGGGCCGGGTGGTAGGCCCAGGCGTGTGGTACCAGGACGAGGCGATACCCCAGGCGGCGGATACGCACGAAGAACTCGCTGTCGACGCCGCGCAGCAGCGTCTCGTCAAAGCCGCCGGCCTCGTCGAACACCCGGCGCGGCAGGGCGCAGCAGGTGGTGGTGACCTCGGTGTAGAAATGGTTGGCCGGCTCGGGGTTGGTCTCCAGCGGCTGGGCCACGACTGGGTGCACGATGCGCGGCACCTCGCGCGCCACCCAGCGCTGGAACCGGGGCGCACCGGGGGGCAGCAACTTGCTGGCGCCGGCGACCCCAAGCTTGGGGTCGGCCTCCAGCGCGGCCACCAGCCGGGCCAGCGCCTCGGGGTGCCCCAGGACGGCGTCGTCGTCCACAAAGACGAGCAGGCCGCCGTGCGTCTGCCGGGCGCCGACGTTGCGCGCGCGCCCGTTGGGGCGCACGCCGCGTACGAGCTGCACCTCGCCCGGCTGCAGCGTCTGGGCGGCGAGGGAGTCGAGCAGAGGGCCGGCCTCGCCCTGCAGCGAGGGGATGATGACCGCCACGTCGGGGCGCACGCTTGCGGCGCTCACCGGGCCTCACCTCCTGCTGCGTGCGGCCGCAGCCAGCCCAGGAGCCGGCGCGGCTCGAGCAGACGCAGCGCGAGCGAGCCGGCGACAAAGGCCAGCCCGCCGGCGAGGCCCGCCACCGCCAGGCCGGCGGCCAGCGTCGACAGCATCCGGTCGCCCACGCTCGCCTGCCAGCCAGCGTAGGCCAGGTGCACCACGGCGGCGCAGAGCGCACCGACCAGCAGGCTGCGCGCCAGCGGCGAGGCGAGGCTGCGCCAGCCCACGCCCTGCAGCCGCCTGGCGACAAGCCAGGCGCTCACAGCCGCGACGATGGTGAGCGTGAGCGTGGTCGAGAGGGCGATGCCCTTCAGGCCCAGTGGCCCCACCAGCGCCAGGTTCAGGGCCAGGTTGAGGCCGGCGTTGAGCATGCCGAGGAGCATTGGCGTGCGCGTATCCTGCAGCACCAGGTACACCCGCGTGAGCAGCAGCCCGACGTAGGAGGGGAGGATGCCGAGGGCCAGCGCCCCCAGGGCCACAGCAGTGAGCGCGCTGGCCGCTGCATCGAAACGGCCGCGCTCCAGGGCCAGGCGCACCAGGGGATAGCGCAAGACGAAGAACACGCCGGCCACCGGCGCCAGCGCGTGCACCAGCGTGACCAGGCCCTCGCGGCAGGCGCGGCCCAGGTCCTCGCTCCCCTGCTCGGCCACCATCTGTGACCAGTGCGAGAGGATGACGGAGAATAGCCCGGCCCCCACCAGCACGTAGGGCAGGCCGTTGATGCGCTCGGCATAGTTGAGGGCGGTGATGCTGCCCGCGGCCAGCCGCGCAGCCACGGCGCGGTCGACAAAGGGGTTGAGCAGCAGCAGGGCGTTGCCGCACAGGGGGAAGGCCGCCAGCCGCGCCATTCTCGCCAGGCCGGGGTGCAGCGTGGGCGCAAAGCCGAGCGGCAGGCCCTGGCGGCGCGCCCACACGGCCATGGCGGCCACGCTGGCCATCGCCCCAAGGACGTTGCCCAGCGCCAGGCTGTGGATGCCCAGGCGGCTTGCCAGCAGGAGCACGCAGGCCGCCTTGAGCGCGGCCTCGAGCCCCGGCACCAGCATCGGCAGGCTGAAGCGCTGATAGCTGTTGAGCAGCCCCGAGAGCACGCCCGCCAGGCACATGAGGGGCAGCACCGGCGCCAGTTCCCACAGCGCGGTCACCGTCAGGCGCGCGGCCTGCGGCGTGAGGCCCGGCGCGGTGAGCGGCAGCGCCCAGGAGGCGGCCGCGGGCAGCACAAGACCGGCCAGGCACGAGACCACGGCCACGGCGAAGAGCGTCGAGCCGACGACCGCACGAATGTCGCCGGGGCGGTGGACCTTGATCTCGACCAGCACGGGCACAAAGACCGCCTTGATCGCCTCGCGCACGACGTTGGCGCCAAAGAGCGGCACGGTGAACGCCAGGTTGAAGGCGTCGGTCTGCCAGGTGGCGCCAAAGACGGCGGCGATGTAGGCCGCGGCGACAAAGATGACGACCTGGGCCGCGGCGCTGGCCAGGGTGACGCGCAGCGTGTCGCGCACGATGCGCCGGCCCAAGGATGGCCCACCCCTCTGCGGGTTATCGGAGTGGGCGTCCGCTCCCGCCGGTACGCGGGTGACGGGCGGGCGCTCCGCTCCGCCACCGCCCGGCCCTGTGCCCGGGTGGGGGTTTTGGAGGTTGTTCGGTGTCGTTGGCTCGCCCGCGGGCGGGCCAACGACACCGAACAACCTCCAAAACCCCCCAAGAAGGGTCCCGTACCGGGGGGATGCGGAGCATGGAGCCCGGTGTCGGGCTGGCAGCGCTGCGCTCAAGGCTGCTAAGCGAGGCAAGGTTGGCCTCCTTGCCCCTGCAGGCATGCGACGAAGGCGCGCTCGCTGCGCTCGATCATGGCATCCAGGCTGTGCTGGGCCTCGGCGCGCCGCCGGGCGACCCGCCCCATGGCCTCACGGCGCGCGGGGCCGGCCAGGAGCGCGGCGCAGGCCGCTGCGAGCTCTTCGCTATCGCCGGGGGCCACGAGCAGGCCGGCATCTGGCGCAGGCAGGAGCGAGGGGATGCCGCCCACGCGCGAGGCCACCACCGGCCGGCCGCAGGCCAACGCTTCGAGGAGGGTGAGCGGCGATGCCTCCCACGCCAGGCTCGGCAGCAGGCACAGGTCGGCGGCGTTGTAACAGGCGGGCAGGTCCGCATGGGGCACAGGGCCCAACAGGTGCACCTGGGCCGCCAGCCCGGCGCGTGCCGCGAGGCGCTGCAGCCACACAGCATCGCGCCCAGCGCCGGCCACGATCAGGTGCGGCGCGCCACCGTTGCATGCCAGGCGCTCGAGCGCGGCCAGGGCGATGTGGGCGCCCTTCTCGCGGGCCAGCCGGCCGGCGACGAGCAGCACCGGCGCTTCGGAGGGGATGCCGAGGCGGCGGCGCAGCGTGGCGCCGGCGGGCGGGTCGGGCGCGAAATGGTCGAGGTCGACGCCGAGGGGCACCACGGTCATGCACCCTGGTGCGAGGCCCAGTTCGCGCTCGTTCTCGCGAGCCGTCTCGCGGCTGGGCGCCAGGGCGGCGGCAAGGCGCGGGCCGTAGCGCCGCCAATGGACCGCGAAACGCATGGCCTGCGGCAGATAGGTGGCGAGCAGCGCCAGGGTGCGCGGCAGCGGCCGGGCCCGCAGCCGCGTGCGCAGCTCGCCCCGTATGGAGCCATGCATGATGGCCGCACAGGGCACGCGGCAGCCCGGCACGGCCAGGTAGCCGAGCGCCCCGGCGCTCTGGCTCCAGACAAGGTCAAAGGGCTGCACGGCGGCGAGGCGGCCGAAGGCGACGACACTCGCACGCCACCACGCGGCCGAGTAACGGGCCGGCGGCGTGGCCAGGTGGTGGGTGATGAACGGGCCTGCTTCGACGCCGGACGTGCCATTGGGGCGGGCGGTGGTCAGCACGGTGACCTCATGCCCGCGCTCGACCAGGCCGGCGGCCAGCACGTCAGTGTGGCGCTCCATGCCGCCGCCGATACCATGGCCGAGCACGACGCGGGTGAAGAGGCAGATGCGCACGCTCAGGTACCCCGCGCGCTGGCCAGCACGTCGTCGTAGAGCCCTTCCAGCGCGGCTGCCTGCCGCTGCAGGTTGAAGCGCTCTTCCACGATGGCCCGGCCCGCACGGCCGATGGCACTCCAGCGCTCCTGGTGCTCCACCAGGTGGCGCAGGCGCTCGGCCAGGGCGTGCGAGTTGCGCTCCGATACCAGGAAGCCCGATTGGCCGTCGGCCACAAGCTCAGGGAGGCCAGCGTGCCAGGTGGCGACGACCGGCAGGCCCGAGGCCATGGCCTCCATCAAGCCCACAGGGATGCCTTCGGCGTCGCCATTGGCTGCAGTGATCGAAGGCTGCAGATAGATGTGGGCGCGCTCCATCTCGGCCAGCACCACCTCGTGTGGCTGCGCGCCCAGCAGGCGTACCGCGGCGCCGAGGCCCAACTCGCGCACCTGCGCCTCGACCGCCGGGCGTTCGGGACCGTCGCCGATCACGGTCAGCGTGGCGCGCCGCTGGTAGCGATGCACCGTGGCAAAGGCCTGCAGCGCATACGGAATGCCCTTCTTCTGCACCATGCGCCCGACGAGGAGCAGGTTCACCGCGCCGTCTGGCGCGGCCTGGCGTTCGCGGTAGGGGATGCGCTGCACATCCACGCCCAGGTGATGGACGCGCAGCCGCTCGTCGGGGCAGCCGAGGGCGAGCAGTTGCTTGCGGGTGGCCTCCGAACAGGCGAGAAAGAGGTCGCCCTCGGCGAAGAGGCGCCTGTAGACGTGCGGCTTGCGGCGCGGCAGAGCGCTGACGTCGTACCCCAAGAAGCTGGTCACGAGCGGCAGGTGCGTGCGCGCCTTGAGGGCGAGCCCGTAGGGGGCTTCGGTGCCGAACTGGGCGTGGATCAGCCGGGAGCCGGCGCGGCGCACCTGGCCCTCAAAGTAGGGGCAGGTGTGGCCCAGCTTGAGCGCCAAGCGGTTTACGCCGCGCGCCAGGGGGTTCACCCGGTCGAGCGAGCGCAGCGCCCCGGCGGGCAGGCCCATCGGGTCGGGCGAGCGCACCGCCAGCACGAGCGGCGCATAGCGGCGCAGCGCCTTGAGCTGCTCGGCGATAAAGACCTCGGACGGCGGCAGAAAGACGAGTTTGAGACAGGCAACGGCAGGACGCAATGCATCCTCAGTCATGACGGCTCAACTCCAGATCAGTCCCCCCGTGCCCGATTCGGCACAACGTGCGACGAAAACGCCCACAGGCCGCCTGTGGCGGCCAAGGGGGGCTGGGCTACGGGCGCTGTTTCCAAACCAGTGCCGGGATCGCGGGCCGTGGCATCCTTGCCCGGCCGCTGAGAGGGATCGTGGCCGAGAAGATGGGCAGGCCACAGTCTCGACATGGCAGGTAAAGAGGATTATAGCCGTTTCGCGGGAGGCGGGCAAAAGGAGTCTGCCCTCTCATGCTTGAGTGTGAGAGGGACCTGTCAGGCCTCTCCATCGACTGGCAACTCCTCAGCATTTGTCATATAATCGGGCAATAACTCGCCGCAGGGAACGTAGGGATGATGGAGAGTGAGAATGCTCACACTCAAAGTGAACCTGGCTGAGTTGGAGTCGGCCTTTGAGATGGCCTCGTTCGATAGCCACTACTTCCTGGACCTGGAGACCGGCGAGGTGATCTGGGTCAGCGGCGAGACGTTTCGCGAGCTGGAATGGGCCTACGAGACGGAGGACGAGGCCGAGGAAGGGAACGGGCCCATGGCCGGTCTGCCTGAGTGGCGAGCAGCCGAGCTGCGGCTGGCGGAGGCGATCGAGCGAGACCCTGATCGCTACCTGGCCGTGCCCGAGGCCGACTCACACGAGGCCTGGGAGGACATGGCGGATTTCGTGGGCACGGTCACCGATGAGCGCCTGCGGCGCCGCCTGCTCTTGGCGATCGAGGGCTCGCACCCGTTCCGCCGCTTCAAGGACGTGCTGGCCGGCGAACGCCGCACGCGCGACCGTTGGTTCGAGTTCCAGGACGCCCGGGCGCGGCAGCGGGTGCTGGAGTGGCTGGCCGACGAGGGTATCGAGCCGGTCCTCGAGCTCGCGCGGCCGGCCGAGTCCGAGCCGCCCGCGGAGCGTGGCCTGCTGATCGCCGAAGCCCTGGCCTTTGTGCAGGCCGCCAGCAAGGTCGCCGGCGTGCAGCGCATCGCCCTGCTCGGCTCGCTGACCACCGACGAGCCGGACCTCGACGATGTCGACCTCCTGGTGACCGTGGCCGACGAGATGGACCTGGCGCCCCTGGCCGCGCTGGCCCGCCGCATGCAGGGGCACGCGCAGAGCTTTGGCCGTGGAGCCGATGTCTTTCTGGCCGACCCGCGCGGCAACTATCTGGGGCGCACCTGCCCCTGGAGGGAGTGCAGGCCGGGCATCCGTATGGGCTGCAATGCAGAGCACTGCGGAAGGCGGCAGTATCTGCACGACGATCTGCGGGAGCTCCACCTGGCCACGTCACTCGTGCTCGAGCCGCCGCTCGAGTTGTGGCCGCGCGTTGCGGTGCGGGTGCCGGTGCCGGGCGATGTGCAGGAGGGGTTGATCGACGCGTTGCGGCGATGAAGGGCACCATAGAGCCTATCCGAAAAGTCGTAGCCTAGCCCCTTGTGGGCGTCGCCGCAGGCGACGCCCACAAGGGGCTAGGCTACGACTTTTCGGATAGGCTCTTACTGGTGCGCCCGCCGCTGCAGCTCCTGCTCCACATCCTGCCAGCTCAGCCCGCGGCTCGCCAGGAGCACCAGCAGGTGGTACACCACGTCGGCCGACTCTTCGATCAGCCGCCGGTCGTCCTCGGCCAGCGCGGCGACGACGGCCTCCACCGCCTCTTCGCCCACCTTGCGTGCGGCGAGGGCCGGGCCGCCCGCAAACAGCTTGCAAGTGTAGGACCCGGGCGTGGGGTGGGCGCGGCGCTCGGCGATCACCGCGGCCAGGCGCTCGATGGTTGAGGACATGGGCCTCCCTTCCAGATGTGGGGGACCTGACAGGTTTCCGGGAACCTGTCAGGTCTCCAGCGTGCGATAGAAGCACGAGGTTTCGCCGGTGTGGCACGCCGGGCCCTCGGGGCGCACGCGGTAGAGCAGCGCGTCGCCGTCGCAATCGACGCGCACCTCGACGATGTGCAGCAGATGGCCCGACGTCTCGCCCTTGCACCAGAGGCGCTGCCGGCTGCGGCTCCAAAAGTGGGCCAGGCCGGTCTCGCAGGTCTTTGCGAGCGCCTCACGGTTCGCATAGGCCAGCATCAGCACCTGGCCTGTCGCCGCATCCTGCGCCACCACCGGCACCAGGCCACGCTCGTCCCACACGATCTGCTGCGTCTGCATCATCCTGTCCCTCAGAAACGAATGAACCACAAAGGATAGCGAGACGGATCGATTCCTTTGTGTTTCTTGTGGTCCAGATTGCCATCCTCTATTGGCGTCTGCGCCTTCGCAGTCTGACTCCCGTTCCTACCGCCTCACCGGGATGCCGCGCTCGGCCAGGTAGGCTTTGACCTGGGGGATGCTCAGCTCGCCATAGTGGAAGAGGCTTGCGGCGAGGGCGGCGCTGGCCCCACCCTCGGCGAGCACCTGCGCGAAATGCTCCAGCGCGCCCGCACCACCCGAGGCGATGATGGGGATGGAGACGGCCTCGGCGACGGCGCGTGTCAGTGCCAGGTCGTAACCGCAGCGCGTGCCGTCGCGGTCCATGCTGGTCAACAGGATCTCGCCCGCGCCCTGCGCCTCGGCCTCGCGCGCCCAGGCCACTGCGTCGCGGCCGGTGACTGTGCGGCCGCCGTCGATTGTGACCTCCCAGCCCTCCCCCTGCGGCCGGCGGCGCGCGTCGATGGCGACGACGATGCGCTGGCTGCCGAAGCGGCGCGCGGCCTGGGTGATGAGATCGGGGTCGCGCACGGCCGCCGAGGAGAGCGACACCTTGTCGGCACCAGCCTGGAGCATCTCGTAGATGTCGTCGAGGGAGCGCAGGCCGCCGCCGACGGTGAAGGGAAGAGTGATGGCAGCGGCTACGCGGCGCACCACATCGCGCACGATCCCACGGCCCTCGTGCGAGGCGGTGATGTCGAGGAAGACAAGCTCGTCGGCGTGGGCGGCGTCGTAGGCTGCGGCCTGGGCCACCGGGTCGCCGGCATCGCGCAGCGCCACAAAGCGCACGCCCTTGACCACGCGGCCATCCTTGATGTCGAGGCAGGGTATGATGCGCCTGGCGAGCACGCTAGCCCTCTCCGCGGCCCTGCGCCACGTGCAGCGCGGTGCGCAGGTCGATGGCCCCCGTGTAGAGGGCGCGGCCCACGATGGCCCCCTCGACGCCGCCACCAAGGGCCGCGAGTGCCTGCAGGTCCCGCACGTGAGCGATGCCGCCCGAGGCGATGACGTGCAGCCCTGTTTCGGCGGCCAGGGCACGCGTGGCCTCCAGGTTGGGCCCGCCGAGCATGCCGTCGCGGGCGATATCGGTGTAGACGGCGCGCTCGATCCCCAGGTCTTTCAGCTCGCGCCCCAGGGCAGTGGCCTGCAGGGGGGTGGCCTCCTGCCAGCCGCGGATAGCCACCCGGCCGTCGCGCGCGTCGATGGCGGCAAGGATGCGCGCGCGGCCAAAGCGGGCCAGGGCCTGGGCGACGAGGCCGTGATCGCGCACGGCCGCAGTGCCCAGGATGGCGCGGCGCACGCCGAGGTCGAGCACGCGGGCCACGTCGTCGAGGGTGCGCAGGCCGCCGCCGAACTGCACGGGGATGGTGACGGCGCGCAGGATGGCCTGCAGCGCCTGCAGGTCGACGGCGCTCGCGCGCTCGTCCTCCAGCGCTCCGTCGAGGTTGACCACGTGCAGCCAGGTGGCGCCGCAGCCGGCCCAGCGGCGCGCGATGGCCGCCGGGTCGTCGCTGAAGGTGGTCTCGGCCTGCGGATCGCCCTGGCGCAGGCGCACGCAGCGCCCGCCGCGCAGGTCAATGGCCGGGATGACGATCACGGTCCTCTCTCCTCGTGGTCTCTCTCACTCCAGCGCGCCCTTGCTCGAGGGGATGCCGATGCGCCGCAGGTCGAGGCCGACGGCGTCGTAGAGCGCCCGGCCGAGGGCTTTGAAGATGGCTTCAGCGATGTGATGGGCGTTGCGCCCGGCGAGGAGCCGCACGTGCAGCGTGATCTGCGCATTGGTCACCAGGGCGCGCAGGAACTCTTCGATGAGCTGCACGTCAAAGTGGCCGATGTTCGCCTGCGGATAGGTGACTTTGTAGGCCAGGTAGCTGCGCCCCGAGAGGTCCACGGCCACCATGACCAGCGCTTCGTCCATCGGGATGGTGGCCGACCCGTAGCGCGCCAGGCCTTTGCGCTGACCGAGGGCCTTGCGCAGAGCCTGCCCCAGGACGATGCCGACGTCCTCCACGGTGTGGTGGTCGTCGATGTGCACGTCGCCCTGGGCCAGGATGACCAGGTCCATCATGCCGTGCACGGCCACCTGGTCGAGCATGTGGTCAAGGAAGGGCACGCCGGTCGATACCTTGTGCTGTCCGGAGCCATCGAGGTTGATGCGGATGTTGATGGTGGTCTCCTCTGTCTGGCGGTTTGCTTCAGACCGCCGATCCATAGTTCTCCTCCGCAATCTGGCGCAGCGCCGCGAGGAGCGCATCCACCTGCTCGGGGGTGCCCGTGCTGATGCGGATGCAATCGGTGAGGCCGGGCTGGTCGAAATAGCGTACCAGCACGCCCCGGCGGCGCAGCGCTTCCCATACCTGCCGGGCCGAGAGCCGGCTCACGCGGCAGAGCACAAAATTGGCCCGGCTGGGGTAGGGTTGCAGGAAGGGGAAACGGGCCAGTTCCACTAGCAGGCGCTCGCGCATGGCGATGAGGCGTGCCACGTTGGCCTGCAGATGGTCCAGATCCTCGAGCGATGCCAGGGCGGCAGCGGCCCCAGCGACGTTGACGTTGTAGGGCGGCTTGATCTTCCACAGTTGCTCGACGAGGGCCGGGGGGAAGAGCCCATAGCCCACGCGCAGGCCCGCCAATCCGGCCCACTTGCTGAAGGTGCGCAGCACGACCAGGTTCTCGTGCGCGGCGGCCTCGGCCATGAGGCCGGGCAGGCCACTGAACTCGACATACGCCTCGTCCACAACCACGAGCAGGGGCAGGCGCAGCAGCCGCGCCAACGCCTCGGGCGCGGCGGGCGAGCCATCGGGGTTGTTGGGCGACGTGATGAAGAGGACCTTGGCCTGCCTGTCGCGGGCTGCCGCCTCGATGGCGGGCACGTCGAGCGAGAAATCGGCCCTGCGGGGCGCAGGGCGCACGCGGCCGCCGCAGACGGCGGCGCAGAAACGATACATGCCAAAGGTCGGCGGGCAGTCGACGATGGCGTCGCCGGGCTCGAGCAGCAGTTGCAGGGTGAGGTCGATCAGTTCGTCGGCGCCGTGGCCGACGACCAGGCGCTCCGCATCGACCCCTAGCCAGCCGGCCAGGGCCACGCGCAGGGCACGCTGCGTGGGGTCGGGGTAGATGTGGGGGCTGGCGAGCTCGGCCAGGGCGCGGCGGGCGCGCGGCGATGGCCCGTAGGGGTTCTCGTTGGCGTCGAGCTTGACCAGGCGCTCGGGCGCGATGCCCAGCCGGGCGGCCCACACTTCGGGCGGCTCGACCGCGGCGTAAGCCGGCATGGCGGCCACGTCGGGTCGTGGGCGCACGCTACTCATGGCGCACCTCACGGGCCTCAGCCGCGGCGGCGTGGGCGTCGAGACCCTCGAAGCGGGCCAGGCGGTCCGCGATGGGCGCCAGGCGCCGCGCCTCCGCGGGCGCGAGGGCGATCACGCTGGTGATCTTGACGAAATCGGCGACGCTGAGCGGGGAGGCGAAGCGCGCCGTGCCGCCGGTGGGCATGACGTGGCTGGGCCCGGCCACATAGTCGCCGAGGGTCTCGCACGAGGCCTCGCCGAGGAAGACACCTCCCGCGTTGCGCACCTGCCCCAGCCAGGCCCAGGGGTCGACCAGCGAAAGGCAGAGGTGTTCGGGGGCATAGGCGTTGGCCAGCTGCAGCGCTTCGTCGAGCGATGACGTCACCACGGCGCCGCCACGCTGGCGCAGCGACACGGCGGCCACCTCGGCGCGTGATAGCTCGGCCAGGCGGCGCACGACCTCCAGGGCCACCCGCTGGGCCAGCGCTCGCGAAGGGGTGAGCAGAATCCCGCTGGCGAGCGGGTCGTGCTCGGCCTGGGCGAGCAGGTCGGCGGCGACAAGGGTGGCGCTGGCACTGTCGTCGGCGATGACCACGGTCTCGGTCGGGCCGGGCAGGCCGTCGATGCCGACGGTGCCCATCACTGCCCGCTTGGCCAGGGTGACGAAGAGGTTGCCGGGGCCACAAATCTTGTCGACCGCGGGCACCGACTCGCTGCCGTAGGCCAGGGCGGCGATGGCCTGGGCGCCCCCGATGCGGTAGACGCGGTCGACGCCGGCGATGTGCGCTGCCGCCAGGATGCCCGGCGCGGGTTGGCCGGTGTCGCGGGCTGGGGGTGTGACGACGGCTATCGCCTCCACGCCAGCTACGCGCGCCGGGATGGCCGTCATCAGCAGTGACGAGGGGTAGCAGGCACTGCCGCCGGGCACGTAGAGGCCAACGCGCGCGATGGGGCGGATCAATTGCCCCAGGGCGCCCTCGGCCCCAGTGTGGAGCCATGTGTGGATGGGCTGCCGGCGGTGGAAAGCCTCGACGCGCGCCGCCGCCGCTTCCAGGTCGTGGCGCAGCGCGGGGTCGAGCCCCTCGTAGGCGGCCTCGAGGGCTTCGGGTGGCACTGCCAGGTCGTCGAGCGCCATGCCGTCGAGGCGCGCCGTCCAATCGCGCAGGGCCTGGTCGCCGCGTGTGCGCACGTCGGCCAGGATGTGTGCCACGGCCTCGGCCGGTGCTACACCCTGGCCAAAGATGCCCGCCATACGCCCGGCGACGGCAGCGGGCAGCTCCACCTCGTCGAGCGGCCGGCGGTGCAGGATGCCGCGCCGGGCCTGCTCCACGTCATAGATCCTGAACGGCGATTCCATCGATCACGTCCTTCACAGGCAGGTTGGTAGTTGACGCGGGCGGGGGCGGTCCGCGAACCGCCCCTACAGGGGCCGCTGCGCAAAGCCCGCCGCACGTCCCATCTGTTCGATGAGCGCGGCGATGCGTGCCAGGTGCACCTTGTGGCTGGCACGGTTCACGATCAGGCATGCCTCGGAGGCCAGCACGGTCTCCACCTCGCGCAGGCCGTTGGCGGCGAGGGTGCGGCCGCTCTCCACAAGGTCGACGATGAGGTCGGCCAGCCCGGCCTGGGGCGCCAGCTCCACCGAGCCGGCCAGGGCGACAATCTCCACCGAGAGGCCGCGCGCAAGCAGGTGCTGCCGCGCCAGGCGCGGGTACTTGGTCGCGACGCGCAGTGTGGGGCGGCGCGCCCAATCGTCGTCGGCGAGCGCAGTGGGCGCGGCCACCACCAGCCGGCAGCGGCCAAAGCCCAGGCGCAGCGGCTCGTAGACGTCGCGGCCGAGCTCGCGCAGCACGTCCTGCCCTACAATGCCCAGGTCGGCGGCGCCATACTCGACGTACACCGGCACGTCGCTCGGCTTGACCAGGATGAAGCGCAGCCCGGCCTCTGGCTCCTCGTGCATCAGCTGGCGGCCGGCGGCGAACTCGGCCAACCCGCTGCAACCCAGTTTGGCAAAGAAGCGCGCCGCATCGTCAAAGAGGCGCCCCTTGGGCATGGCCACGCAGAGCGACGTCATCGAGGCACCTCCGCCAGCGCTTCCCAGGCGAGCCATGCCTCGCAGCCCTCGTGCAGCAGGCGCACGCGCGCCTCGTCGGCCGCCAGGGCCAGCCGCGGGATGCCGCGTTCGGCAGCCAGGGTGCGGAGGTCCGCGTCGCTGCGCTCGAGCAGATCGACCTCCACTCGCCAGCCGAGCTCGCGCAGCCGCTCGAGCTCGCGCCAACGCTCGCGTGCCACGCCAGTTGCGACCAGGAGATCGGGCGATGCCGCTGTGACGCCGGCCTCGCCGAGCGCCAGGCGCACGCGCTCGGTCGCCAGGGCCAGGCCCACGGCGGGGCGGGGCGGGCCGTAGCGGCCGATGAGCTCGTCGTAGCGGCCGCCGCTGCAGAGCGGAAAGCCCAGGCCCGGGGCAAAGCCTTCGAAGGCGATGCCGGTATAGTAGCCCATGCCGCGCGTCTCGCCGAGGTCATAGATCACGTGCTCGGCCAGGCCGCGGCGCGTCAATGCCTGCTGGATGGCTTGGAGCCGCGCCACGGCACCGCACGCGGCCGGGTGATCGCTCAGACGGGCCGCCTGCGCGAGCACCTCTGGACCGCCGCACAGGGTGGGCAGTTGCTGCAGCGCGGCGGCGACGCCGGGTGCGATGCGGGTGCGCGCCAGGGCCTCGGTCAGCGCCTGGCCGTCCTTGCGGTTCAGGGCGCCGCGCACGGCGTCGAGCGTCGCCGCGGCCAGGCCCGCCTCGGCGGCCAGGGCGCGGAAGACGCCCAGGTGCCCCACGTTGAGCTGGAAGGCGTGTAGGCCCGCGCGACTCAGCGCCTCGATGGCCAGCGCCAGCACCTCGGCGTCGGCCTCGGGCCCGCCGGCGCCGATCAGCTCCACTCCCGCCTGACGAAACTCGCGCTGGCGCCCGGCCTGGGGCTCCTCGAAGCGGTAGACACTGGCCAGGTAGTAGAAACGCAGCGGCAGGGGCAGGTCGAAGAGCTTGGTGCCCACGATGCGGGCCACCTGGGTGGTGAGGTCCGAGCGCAGGGCCAGGATGTTGCCCTCGCGGTCGAGAACGCGGAAGACGTGCTCCTCCAGCTCGGCGCCCGAGCCGGCGAGCAGGACGTCATAGTGCTCGTAGGTGGGGGGGATGATGCGCCAATACGCCCAGGCTTCGAAGAGATCACGCCAGGTGTCTTCGAGGGAGGTCAGCTGCGCTGCTTCTTCCAGAAAGAGATCGCGCACGCCGTAGGGCAGGGCGCCGACAAAGGGACGAGACAAGGTCCAGGACTCCTCAAGCCACGAGGGGCGCCGCTGCCTCCGCGGAGTATTGGGAAGATGATACACAGAGAGACGGCTTTTGTCAAAGTTCTGTCAATCAGGGGCACAGGCGCAAGCGTTCAGACTGTCATCGCGAACGTGCTCGCAATGACGGTCCTCCCTCGACAGCCCTTTCCCTCTCATGGCACTGTTCGTGCTAGAGGCGCTAGATTGTGCCATGGCCCTGGTGATGGGGCAACCTTGCGAGGGGTCCACCATCGCCAAGCGCGCATCTCTGCACGGAAAGGGGTTCTCGCTCAATGTCGCTCCTCGATGGCTTCCTCGGCTCCGCGGCCTGCGCGGGGCTCTCCTGGCTCTGCCGGCGCTCGCAACCCCAGGTCAACGGCGTGTTGCATGTGCCCGGCCTGAGTGCGCCGGTGGAGATCATCCGCGACCGTTGGGGCGTGCCCCACATCTATGGCCAGAACGCACCCGACGTCATGCTCGCCCAGGGCTTTGCCCAGGCGCAAGACAGGCTCTGGCAGATGGAGTTCCAGCGCCGGCTGGTGTCGGGGCGGCTGGCCGAGGTGCTGGGCCCGCGCGCGTTGCCGGTGGACCGCTGGCTGCGCGTCCTGGGCATACGCTACGTGGCCGAGCAGGAGGAGGCCCTGCTGGCGCCCGACGTGCGCGCCGAGCTCGAAGCCTTTGCCGCGGGCGTCAACGCCCAGATGGCTGTAGGCCCGCTGCCCATCGAGTTCACCCTGCTCCATCACCGGCCCGAGCCCTGGTCGGTCGCCGATACCATCGCCTGGAGCCTGATGGTCTGCTGGAGTCTGTCGGTCAACTGGGAGGCCGAGCTGCTGCGTGCGCAGCTCATCGCCCGCCTCGGCCCCGAGCGCGAGGCCGAGCTCGAGCCTGACTATTGCTCGCGCTGGCCTTGCGTGGTGCCGCGCGGCATGGACTATGGCGCCATCGGCCGCCAGGCGCAGGAGCGGGTCGAGCGGGCGCGCGCCCTGGCCGGCCGGCCGGCGCACGACGGCCTGGGCTCGAACGATTGGGTGCTGGCCGGCTCGCGCACCGCCTCGGGTGCCCCGCTTGTGGCCAACGATCTGCACCAACAGATGAGCATCCCCTGCCTGTGGTATGAGAATCACCTGGTGGGGGGTGGGCTCGATGTGACCGGCGTCACCTTTGCCGGCGCCTTTGGCGTGCTGAGCGGGCACAACGCCCACGTGGCCTGGGGCTTTAGCAACGGCTTTCCCGACGTGCAGGACCTCTACGCCGAGCGGCTGCGCCTGGCGCCGGGCGGGCGCGTGCAATACCAGCACCGCGGTGAGTGGCACCACGCCAAGCTGCGCCGCGAGGTGATCCGCGTACGCGGCAAGGGCATCGCTGTCGAGGACGTGATCTCGACCCATCATGGCCCGATTATCAACGCCCTGGCGCCCGATGCGGCTGGCGAGCAGCCGCTGGCGCTGCGTTGGACGTGCTTCGAGCCCGGCACCATGGCTCAGCTCTTGCACAGCATCGATCGGGTCGAGAGCTGCCTCGACCTGCGCGAGACCTTGCGCCACTGGACCGGGCCCTCGCAGAATATCGTGTATGCCGATACGGCGGGCAACATCGGCTACACCTTCCCCGGCCGCGTGCCCATCCGCCCCAAGGGCGAAGGCCGCGTGCCGGTGCCCGGCTGGACGGGTGAGTACGAATGGGCGGGCTACGTCCCCTTCGAAGAGTTGCCCCATCTGTACAATCCGCCCCAGGGCTATGTGGCCAGCGCCAACAATCGCGCCGTGGCCGATGACTATCGCTATCACATCAGCTGTGACTATTGCTCGGGCGACCGGGCGCAGCGTATCATCGAGATGATCGAGGCGCGCGCCCGCGTCGATATTGACTATGCCTGCGCCATGCAGCTCGACCAGCGCTCGCCCGGCGCGCGCTTGGTGGCGGGCTACATCGCGCGCCTGCCGGTGGAGGACCCCGAGCTCGCGCCAGTCGTCGAAATCATGCGCCGCTGGGATGGCCACATGTCGGTCGACAGCCCGGCTGCCGCGGTGCACGAGGCGCTCATCCCACGGCTGGCCGCGCTGATCCTCTCCGGCACGCTGGAAGACCTGACCGGGCGCTACACGGGCAGGGGACCGGTGCCGGTGGTGGCCGATGCCAGCCTCTTTGGCTTTCGCGCCTGGGAATGGCTGCAGGCCACCCTGCCCGATCCCGGCTCGCACTGGTTCGACCTGGGCCACGGCGAAACGCGCGACGACGTCTTGCGCCTGGCATTGCGCCAGACTGTGGACCATCTGCGGGCCGAGCTCGGCCCCGACCCCCAGAGCTGGGCCTGGGGCCGGGTGCACAGCCTCACCTACAGCCACCTCCTCGGCCAGGTCAAGCCGCTCGACCGCTTGTTCAACCGTGGGCCGTATCCTCTCGGCGGCAACTTTACTACCGTCTGCGCCACTGGGGCACCCCCCGGGCCCGATGGCAACGGCCAGGCGGTCATCGGCCCCTCCTACCGCTACGTGGTCGACATGAGCGACCTGCGCCACGGGCGCAGCCAGCTCGTGCCAGGGCAGTCGGGCCGGCCCGGCAGCCCCCACTATGATGACCAGGTGCGGCCGTGGTTCAGCGGCGAGTACCACCCCATGCTCTTTGCCCGCGAGGATGTGGAGCGCGAGGCCGAGAGCCGGCTGCTGCTCGTGCCCGACTAACGCACGGCCCGGCCCAGAGTCCCTGACTTGGCCCCGGAGTCCCCGACTTGTCGGGGCCGGCCCGAACAAGTTCGGGAGTCCGAGGGCGAGGGAGGACTTGGCAGGCCCCGTTCTTGATGTACAATAGAAGAGGGTTTGGTGGGCGATAGACCTGTCAGGTCTACTGCCCGCATGAGAGAGGATGGGGCCGGTGGCGAAAAGCGATCACACCGACGAGCGGGACGCGCTCCGCGAGGCGCTGGCGGGCGACGGCGGGCTGCAGATGGGCCGCGTGCTCGATCAGCTCGGGCTGGCCGAGCTGAAGCGGCTGCTGCCCCTGGTGCGCCGGCAGTACGCGCCCCTCTTTGCGGCGCGCAAGACGGTGTGCCTGGTGGGGCCGGTGAACACCGGCAAGTCGTCGCTCTACAATGCGCTGGTGGGCCCTACGGCGCCGCGGGCCGAGGTGAGCCCGGTGCCGGGGACGACGCGCCGCGCGCTGCGGGGCGACGCCGAAGCCTTCTGGGTGGTGGATACGCCCGGCGCCAACGAAGCAGCGGTGGGCAAAGAGGGTCAGGAGGGGGCGGCGGCGCGCCACAGCCAGGCGATCGAGGCGGCGGCGCGGGCCGATTTCCTCGTGATTGTCTTTGACGCCGCGCGCGGCATCGCCCAGGATGAGGCCTACATCTATGGCGAGCTGACCGGCCTGGGCAAGCCCTTTGTCGTAGCGCTGAACAAGATCGACCTGGTGGGCAAGGATGAGGAAGCGGTGCTGCGCGCCGTGGCCGCGACCCTGCACCTCGAACCCGAGCGGATCATCCGCACGTCGGCCACGCGCCGCATCAACCTCAACCGCCTGCTGCTGGCGATTCTCGAGACTGACCCCGAGATCCTGGCCACGCTGGCCGAGATGGCCCCCGGCGCGCGCTGGGCGCTGGCCACCAGCACCATCCTGGGTGCCTGCGCCGCCGCCGGCACGGCCAACCTCGTGACCGCGCCGATTGCGATCCCCTTCTCATCGTTCGTGCCCATTTCAGCCATCCAGGTGGCGATGGTGCTCAAGCTGGCCCGCGTCTTTGGCCTCAAGCTCAGCCTGGCGCGGGCCAAAGAGATCGCCCTCACTTTCGGCTCGGGCCTCTTGGCGCGGACGCTCTTCTATCAATTGGTGGACCTGGTGCCGGTGGCCGGCTACGTCCTCGGTACGGCCATCGCTGCAGGCACGACCATGGCGCTGGGCTACTCGGTCGCCGCGTGGTTCGCCTATGGCGAGCGGCCGTCGAGCGATGCCGTCAAGGCGCTGAGCCGGCGGCTGACCCAGCTCCTGCTCGAGCGCCTGAAGCGCTACCCCGACCGCAAAGCCCTGCGCGATGGCATCGAGCTCGCCGTGCAAGAGACGCTGCATAGCATCGACAATGGGGGCGAGGGAGCTCAAGGTTCGTAGTGGGCGCTTGAGCGCCTTGACGGCTGTGGATTGGCGCGGCAAGCGCATTTGGCGCCAGGCTGGGGGTGAGGGCGCTGAAGCGCCCACTACGAACCTACTGCACATGGCGAGTGTCAGCCCTGCTGCCGCGCGGCGACGGCGGCGCGTATCCTGGCGAGCGATTCGGGGCCGAAGGTGAAGGTGAGCGCCACAATCCTGCCGCGGCGCACTAGGGCCTCGCCCTCGAGAGCGACGGGGTTGCCGCCCAGCGCCTCGTGCCCGGCGGCGTAGACCCGGCGCCCCTGGCTCAGCGCCCGCTCGCCTTCGGCGCGGTAGCCCTCGGCCTGCACCTTCACCCCCTGGGCGACAAGTCCCACGATCAGGCTGCGGATTTCCGCTCGCCCCCGGTAGACGGCGCGGCCGGGCGGGGGCGGCGGTGGCTCGTAGCGCACCTCGGCATCCTCGGCCAGGAGCGCCAGCGCGGCCTCAGGGTCGTGGGCGCTCAGCGCCGCATCAAAGGCCTCCAAGACGTTCGCTGCATCCATCAGCGTAGCCTGGCCCCCCTTGGCCGCCACAGGCGGCTGTGGGGGTTTTCGCGTCCCGTGGTCAGCGCTGCGCTCATGACTACTCTACGGTATGTCCGCTCCGCCGCTTTGCTGTCACGCGTGCTCGACCACGGCTGCCTGCAGCTTCTGTATCCCCTCAGTGCCGTAGTGGATCGTCATGCTCAGAATCTGGTTGGCCTGCACGATGGCCTGAGTGCGGACCTGCACGGCTCTGCCGCGCCCCTTGCCGAAGGGACCGCCGGAGACCGTGGAGCGCCACGAGACGGCGTTGTTGCTTACGCTATAGTCGCTCGCCTCGACATGGAAGCCATTGGCGACAATCTGCTGCAGGTACTCGCGGATCTCCAGCCGGCCTTGGTACACGGGGCGCATCGTCGGGACCTCGGGGTCGAGCCTGAGCACGGCATCCTCGGCAAAGCGGTCGACCATGGCATCTACATTGCCGTTGTTGGCGGCCTCGATGACCGCTTCGATGATCGATACCGGTTTCTGCATCTGCGCGCTCTCCTTCCTGGGCGGACCCGCGTGAGGAGGCGGCACCTTACGCCTGCGCCACCAGGGCGGCCTCGAGTTGGCGCACCGTTGCAGCGGCATACTGGATGTCGATGGTGCGGATCAGCCCGCCGTGCACGATGGCGCGGCTGCTCACCTCGGCCCGGCCGAGGCCCGCGTGGCCGAACAGGCCGCCGGAGGCCACAGAGCGCCAGCGCACCTCATCGCCCGAGCGCTCGACCTCGATCGGCTCGACGCGAAAG
The DNA here is from genome assembly GCA_029553955.1 of Chloroflexota bacterium. Lineage (GTDB taxonomy): Bacteria > Chloroflexota > Anaerolineae > SpSt-313 > SpSt-313 > JAKPJZ01. The sequence continues at coordinate 75,500 of JAKPJZ010000121.1, read as the reverse complement.
CCGTTGCTCACAATCTGCTGCAGATAGCCGCGGATCGCCTCGCGGTCCTGGAAGAGGTTGGGCATGCCCGGCAGGGCGGGGCTGAGCGCCAGCACAGCATTCTCCGCAAAGCCGGCCATCATGCCCGCGAGGTCGCCGCTGTTGGCGGCACGGATGATGGCCTCGATCACCGCGGCGGGGTCCTGCATCCTCACGCCATCCTCCTGTGAACGTGCTGTCTTCCCCGCGCTGCATAATCCGTGCCTGCAAGGGTGGCGGCTGGCCAGGGCCGGCTACAAACCCAAGGAGGCTGCTAGCCGGCGTTCTTGGCTGCCAGACGCTGGCCAAAGCGCTCCACATTGATGATGGCGCGCTGATGCTGCCCGCGGCCCACCAGTTCGCGCTCGTCGCGCACCTCGATGTTGAAGGTGAGGCGCCGGCCCTCCACCGCCACCAGTTCAGCGCGGGCCACCACGCGCATACCCTTTGGGCTCGGCGCCAGGTGCTGCACGTCGATGCGAGCGCCCACTGTCGCCGAGCCCGCCGGCAGCAGACGCTCCACCGCCGCCATTGCGGCCCGCTCCATCAGCCGCACCAACTCTGGCGTGGCCAGCACGTCCACGCCCCCCGAGCCCAAGTGGCGCGCGGTGTTCTCCGGCCCCACCACCAGTTCGCTCGTGCCGCTCAGGCCGGGCTGCAAAGCTTCGCTCATCTTCTGCCTCCATAGAAAAGGGGCGAAGGCAAAACCTCCGCCCCTTTCTCATGCTTGCTGTGGGCCTCAGGCGATGATCGCCTGGACTTCGCCCGCCTCGAGCGTCTCGCGCTCGATGAGTTGTGCGGCCAGCGCTTCGAGCCGGTCGCGCTTGCTGCGCAGGATCTCCAGCGCCCGGTTGTAGCAGCCGACGATGATCTTGTGGATCTCTTCGTCGATCTGCTGCGCTACCCGCTCGCTATAGTCGCGCTGCTCGCCGATCTCGCGGCCCAGGAAGACGAGCTCTTCCTTCTGGCCGAAGGTGCGTGGGCCGAGCTCGTCGCTCATGCCGTACTGCGTCACCATCACCCGCGCCAGCTTGGTCGCCTTCTCCAGGTCGTCGGAGGCGCCGGTGGTGATGTCACCGAACACCAGTTCCTCGGCAGCGCGGCCGCCGAGCATGCCGGCGATGGCATCCTGCAGCTTGGCCTTCGACTGCAGGTAGCGATCATCCTCGGGCAGGCTCATGGTGTAGCCCAGCGCCATGCCGCGGGCGATGATCGAGACCTTGTGCACCGGGTCGGCGTGCTCCAGGTTGGCCATCACCAGGGCGTGGCCCGCCTCGTGATGCGCGATGACCAACTTCTCTTCCTTGCTGATCAGCCGGCTGCGGCGCTCGGGACCGGCGACCACACGCTCCACTGCTTCCTGCAGCTCGGCCATGCCGATGGTCTTCTTGCCGTTGCGCGCCGCCAGGATGGCCGCCTCGTTGACCATGTTCTCGATATCGGCGCCCGAAAAGCCCGGCGTCTCCTTGGCCAGCGCCATCAGGTCCACATCGGGTGCCAGCGGCTTGCCTCTGACGTGCACCTCGAGGATGGCCTTGCGGCCCATCATGTCGGGCCGGTCGAGCACCACCCGGCGGTCGAAGCGCCCGGGGCGCATCAGGGCCGGGTCGAGGATATCGGGCCGGTTCGTGGCCGCAAGGACGATGACCTTGGTGTCGGTGTCAAAGCCATCCATCTCCACCAGGATCTGGTTGAGCGTCTGCTCGCGCTCGTCGTGGCTGCCGCCGAGCCCCGCGCCGCGATGCCGGCCCACGGCGTCGATCTCATCCACAAAGATGATGCACGGGCTGTTGCGCTTGGCCTGGTCGAACAGGTCGCGCACCCGGCTGGCGCCGACGCCGACGAACATCTCGACGAACTCGGAGCCGCTGATGGAGAAGAAGGGCACGCCCGCTTCGCCGGCCACCGCCCGCGCCAGCAGGGTCTTGCCCGTGCCCGGCGCGCCCACCAGGAGCACGCCCTTGGGGATGCGCGCACCCAGCGCGGTAAAGCGCTCCGGCTCGCGTAGGAACTCGACGACCTCGTGCAGCTCGTGTTTGGCCTCTTCGACGCCGGCCACGTCGTCAAAGGTGACGGTCGGCTTGTCGCCCGCGAACATGCGCGCCCGGCTCTTGCCGAAGGATAAGGCCTGGTTGTTGCCGCTCTGCGCCTGGCGCAGCATCAGGAGCATCAGCAGCCCAAAGAGCACGAGCGGCACCAGGGTGCCCAGGAGGCCGATCCAGTCGGCCCATGGGCTGGGGTCGGCATACACGATGTCGTCGATGCCGCTGATCTGATCCTGCGTGACGCCCAGGTTCCTGAGCGTGTCGGTCAGGCCGGCATCTCCCTCTTTGCGCGAGACCAGCTTCTTGGTGGGATCGTTCTTCAACGTCACCGTCAACTGGCCGTCGGGCGCGACCGTGACCTTCTCGACCTGCCCTTCCTTGACGTAGGTGGCCACCTGCTGAATCGAAACCCGGCTCGGGTTCTCGCCCGGCGAGACAAAGTTGACAAAGAGGGCCACCACGGCCACCAGGATCAGGAGGTATACAAAACCATTCTTATACCACGAAGAACTCACCCTGTGCCTCCAGCCACATTACCTCCCAGCAGCGCATTCTGGCCGCGGGGGAACCAACTTGCCGTGAATTATACCAGAATCCGAGTCAAAAGGGAAGTCTCGGAGGTCACGAGGGTGTATCCCAGAACTGCCAGTAACCGACGGGGACCGATCACCACGAAGGACACAAAGGGGGCAAGGGTGCACCCAAAGCTCTTTGTGGTCTTTGGTTCAAGAGCTTCCTGCGGTTCTGGGATACACCCTGGTCACGAAGGCAGGAGGCCCGGGCAGGGGCGCCCGTTGCCGAGGTCGGCATAGCTGATGAGCTGGGCGCCGCGCTCGCGCACGGCCTGGCGCACGTGGGGGCTGAGCAGCGCCGCCAGGTCGCCGGGGTTGGGCCCGAACGGCCTGCCCAGCGGCTGCGTGCAGGGGTGGAAGAAGAGCTCGGCTGAGCGCACGCTCTGTGAGATGCGGCGCACCAGGCCGGCCACGAACGCTTCGTGCATCTGGCCGGTCTGCAGCAGGCCATAGACGCGGTCGGTAAAGGCCACCGGGCTTTGAGCCAGGCGCCTTTCGGCCAGGCGGCAGAGCAACGCGTAGAGCGAGGCCCAGGTCACCTTGCCTGCCACGTGCTTGTGGCTGAGCGCCAGCGTCAGGCGCAGGTCATCGCGCGGGAAGCGGATGCCCGGCGCGCCATACTGCTCGGCCAGGGCGATGAGGATAGGGAAGATGGTGGGATGCAGGTGCATCAGGTAATGGCCGTCGACATGGGCTAGGGGCAGGCCGGTGTCGAGAAAGCGCTCGAACTGGGCCGCGATCTCGCGGCGCAGCTCGGCGCGCAGGCCCGGGTTCAGGAAGAAACGCACGCCGGCCAGGAAGGGGTCGCGCGGCAGGCGGCCGTGAGCGTCGACCAGGTGCGGCGCCGTTGCGGGCGCCACGGCTGCGCGCGCCCCGAGCACCGCCACGTGCAGGCCCACCGCCAGCGACGGGTGGGCGCGGGCGCGAACCACCGCGTCGCTGAGGGCATTGCCGGTGACCATCAGGCTGGCGCTGGTGAGGAGGCCCTGCTCGTGCGCGCGCACGATCGCCGCATTGATGCTCACCGCGTGGCCGAAATCATCGCCGTTGAAGATCAGGCGCAGGTTGGCCAAGGCGCCCTCCCAGCGAAGCCAGGCGTCCCGGCGCAGGGGCATGCGGCGACGGGACGGTGGGGATGGAATCGGTGGAGAGTGTGCATACGTGATTATAGCATCTGCAGTGGCCGGGTCACAAGGGGTGTTTGGGGGGGGCTGGCACTAGGTCCATGGGCGCAGGCAGCAGGGGCAGCGGGCTGTTTGCGCTGCTCCTGCAACAAGGCTATAATGGCCGGCAGTGTGCTCCGCACGATACGTGCATCTGACCTGAAAATGCCTCCGGGCGCCGTAGCCCCTTGTGGGCGTCTTGCTGCTTTACGGTATCCCCTGGGGTATCAGCATCTGCGGTGAGACCCGTTTTCGTCCTGTCGGCGTTCCGAGCTCGCTGGTCTGCGCTGATTTCTGGCCTCTCGTCGCCGGGTCTGGCACCACCTGTGCCCCAGAACCACATGCCGAGACTGCCGTTTCTGTCTGCCACCTTTCTTGCAGGCAGTTGCCGGGGGGCGAGCCGCTATGGGGAACTCTCTCGTCGTCACCAAGTACCTGATCCCGGGCCGCCGCGCCGACCTGCTCAGGCGGCCCAGGCTGATCGACTTTTTGCACGAGCACCTCGACCGCAAGCTCATCCTGATCTCGGCCCCCGCCGGCTATGGCAAGACCTCGCTCTTGGTCGAGTTTGCCCACGATGTGGACCTGCCACTCTGCTGGTACTCGCTCGATACGTCGGACCGCGACGTGCGCCTCTTTGCCGAGTATCTGCTCGCCGCCATCGGCCAGCGCTTCCCCGGCTTTGGCCGGCGCACCCGCGAGCTCCTGGAGAGCGTGAAGCACCCCAGCGATGTCGAGGCCCTGGTGGGCGTGCTGGTCAACGAGATCTATGAAGAGATTCCCGACTATTTCGTGGTCGTGCTCGACGATTACAACTTGGTGAACCCCAGCGAGCCAGTCAACTATTTCCTCGACTCGCTGCTCGCGCGCCTGCCCGAGAACTGCCGGCTGATTATCGCCAGCCGCAGCATCCCCACGCTGACGCCGCGCGGCCTCGCCGTGCTCACGGCGCACCAGGAGGTGGCTGGCCTCGGCGCGCGCGAGCTGCGCTTCACGCCGCCAGAGATCCAGCAACTGGTGCTGCAGAACTATCACCAGGAAATGCCCGACGATATGGCCCAGGAGCTGGCCCGGCAGTCGGAGGGCTGGATCACCGGCATCTTGCTCAGCACGCAGACGACCTGGCAGGAGCTCCTCGCGGGCGCGGCCCAGGCGCGCAGCGCGACGGGCGGTGTCTACGAGTACCTGGCCAACGAGGTGTTTGCCCAGCAGACCCCCGAGGTGCAACAGTTCCTGCTGGGCTCGGCCGTCCTCGACGAGATGAGCGCAGTGCGTTGCAATGCCCTGCTCGGGCTCGACCACGCGGCGGCGCTGCTCGAACTGCTGGAGCGGGGCAACGTCTTTATCGTGCGCTTCGACAAGGATGACGCACATTGGTACCGTTACCACGCGCTCTTCCAGGGCTTCCTGCGTCACAAGCTGCAAACGGAGGCCCAAGGACGGGCGGCGGCGCTGCACCGGCGGGCGGCCGAAGTGCTGGAGGCCGAGGGCGAATGGGGCGCGGCCTTCCAGCACCACATGGCGGCCCAGGAGGTGCCCGGCGCCATCCGCGTGGCGCTGGGGGCGGCCAAGGAGATGTTCGAGGCGGGGCGCCTTGAAACGTTGGCCCAGTGGATCGACCAGTTGCCCGCCGATGCGCTGGCCCAGGTGCCACAACTGATCCACTACCGTGGGCGCATCTACAGGGACTGCGGCGATGCCGCCCGCGCGCTCGAGCTGTACGACCGGGCGCTGCGCGGTTACGAAGCCCAGGGCGACCGCGAGGCGCTGGCCGATGCCCTGGCCGACCGCGCCGTCTGCCTGCGCCTGCTTGGGCGCGCCCGCGAGGCCATCGAGAGCTGCCGCCAGGCGCTGGGTATCCTCGAGCGCCTGGGCGGCCAGACGCCACTCCTCATGGGCAACGCCCGCCGCGACCTGGGCATTAGCCTCTGCCAGGTGGGCCGGGTGGCCGAAGGCACCGAAGAGCTGCGCCAAGCGCTGGACCTCTACCGCGAGGCCGCTTCTTCATACGGCCTGGCGCTGACCCACGGCGACCTGGGCGTGGCCCTCTCGCTGGCCGGCAACCTGGCCGCGTCGGAGCTGCACCTTGAGGAGGCGCTGAATCTCTGGCTGCAGATGGGTCACCCCGGCAACACCGCCAATGTGCTGAACAGCCTGGCCGTCGGCCAGCAACTGCGCGGCGAGTACGAGCGCGCCCTGGCCACGCTCGAGCGCGCGCTCGACTATGCCCATCGGGCGGGCTCGCAGCGCCTGTCGGCCTTTATCTGGGCGGGCAGGGGCGACGTGCTGCGCGAGACCGGGCAGTGGGGGCCGGCGCTCGAGGCCTATGGCGAGGCCTGGCGGCTGGCCGAGGCGCTGCCCGACCCCTCGCTGCTGGCCTACCTGCTTGACGCCAACGCCGAGGTGCACCGCGGCCGCGGCGACTATCCGCAGGCGCTGGCCATGGCGCGCCGCGCCTACGAGCAGGCCATGGAGCAGGGGCTGAGCCAGGATGCCGCACGCTATGGCGTGACCCTGGCGGCCATTTGCCTCGAGCAAGGCAACGTCGCCCTGGCCCTCGAGCACCTGCAGCGGGCCGAGCAGATCTTTCAGCGCGCCGGCGCCAAGCGCGACCTGGCGCTGACCTGGCTGCAAATGGCGCGTGTGGCCGATGCCCGCGGCGATCGCGAGGCCGCCTGCGACTATGTGCGGCGCCTGATCGAGGTCACCATGGAGCTGGGCCACGACCACTTTCTCGTCGGTGAGGGCGCGCGCGCCCTGGAGCTGTTGGAGGCGGCGGCGCAGGCCGGCGTTGGCGGCGCCTTGCTCGCCGATCTCGTGCGCCGGGCGCGGGCCAGCGCGACGCCGGCCGGGCCGCGCACCACGCCCGAGGCCGGCGAGGTGCCCCCGATCCATCTGCGCGTGGCGGCCCTGGGCGAATCGAGCGTCTCGGTCAATGGCCGGCTGCTCTCCAGCGCCGACTGGGGCACGGCCAAGGCCGAGGAGCTGTTCTTCTACCTCTTCTCCTTCCCGGCGCGGCGCAAGGACCAGATCGGCGCCGTGCTCTGGCCCGACCTGCCGCCGTCGCGGCTGCGCAGCGCCTTCCACGTGACCCTCTATCGCCTGCGGCGGGCGCTGGGGGTGAACGATTGCGTGCGGTACGAAAACGAGCAGTACCTCTTCAACCGCCGGCTCGATTGCTGGTATGACGTCGACGAGTTCGAGGGACTGGTCGGCCAGGCCGAGCAGGCGCTGGCCGACCGGCCCCAGCAGGCGGAGGAATGCCTGCAGGAGGCCGTGGCCCTGTACCAGGGCGAGTTCCTCGAGGATCTCTCGTTCAGCAACGACGAGTGGTGCTCTTGGCGGCGCGAAGAGCTAGAGCGCCGCTACCTGGGCGCGCTGCAGACCTTGGGAGACCTGCGGCTGGCGCGCGGGCGCCACGCCGGGGCACTGGATGCCTACCGCAAGCTGCTGGCGCGTGACCCGCTCCGCGAACAGGCGCACCGGGCCGTGATGCGCTGCCTGGCCCTGATGGGCGACCGCAACGCGGCGCTGCGCCACTATCAGACGGTCGTCACTCTGCTGCAAGACGAGCTGGGCGTGGAGCCGGTCGCCGAGACGGTGGAGCTCCACCAACTGCTCGCCGCCGGCGATTTGTAAGCGTTTCCGAAAGCGCGCCCCTCTATAATGCTCAGGACCGCAGCGGTGTCTTGTGACTGGCCAAAGGGCTGCGGGGAGGAGGTGCAGATGTCACAGTGGAAGGCCAGGCTGTGCAGGCTGGCGGGGCCGCAGACGTTGCGCATGGTGTATGTGCTCATCGTCATCGCGGCGCTGGCCCTCGCCGCCGGTGCGCCGTATGCCTGGGGTGGCGGGGGGCCGCCGGGCGGCTGAGCCGCCGTTGCCACCGTCGCGTAGCCGGGGGATTTGGAGCATCACATAACCGGTGGTCCTTATTGTTAGCGTTGCTGCCTCCACCCTCATAGCGCTCTTGCGCGGTGGGCGCCTTAGCCGCCTGGCCAGCCTGCGCGTCGAGTTCGGCTGGCTGGCGCTCGCTGCCGTCGCCCTCCAATACCCCTTGGTCTACAACCTGGTGGCTGAAGCGACCATCATCGGGGTGCCTCTGGTTACTCTGATGATGGTCGTTTCATGTGCGCTGGTGGTCTGCGTCGTCTGGGCGAACCGCCGCCTGCCGGGTGTGTTCCTGGTGGGGCTGGGGCTGCTGGCCAACCTGGTAGTCATGACCCTCAACGGCGGCTGGATGCCCATCACGCCCGAGGCTTTGCAGCGGATGGGGCGCCTCTCGTGGGTGACGCCCCGGGGCACCGTGGCCAAGGTGTGGGGGGCCAAGAACGTGGCCCTGCCCCGCGCCGAGACCCGGCTGTGGTGGCTGTCCGACATCCTGGTGCTCGGCCCGCCCCTCTCGCTGCCGACGGCGTTCAGCCTGGGCGATGTATTGATTGCGGCGGGGCTCTTCTGGCTGCTGCAGGAGGCGCTTGTTGGGCGCAGTGCCGCTGTGCAGGAGTAGGAGCGGGAAGAGGGTGACGCACCAGGGCCTTTCGGAGGTGATTGGCACGGCGCTGGTGGATGAGCAATTCCGCCAGGCGCTGCTCAGCAACCCCGGCGAAGCCATCGCCTCGTTCGATCTGGCGTCGGATGAGGTCAACGCGCTGGTGCGCATCCGCGCCGCCACGCTCGAGCAGTTCGCCGAACAGCTCGCAAGCTGGTTGGGCAGAGCGCACCCGGCCCCGAGCTGCTAGCTTTCCTGGCTGGCCGTCCTGGTGAAGAGCGCCTGCACGTCGCCATCAAAGGCGCGCAGGAAAGCGTGCACATCCAGGACGTCGTCAATCGAGAGGGCAGGCAGTTGCTCCAGGGCCGAACGCTCGTCGGCGTCCGACTTGGCCGTGAGTTCGAACTGGTCAGCGCCCTGCAGTGTGGCAAAGACGAGCCCCTGCGTGCCGCAGTGGTTGCACACGACCGCCGAAACCCACACATCCTCATGGTGCCCGAGCACATAGATGTCGTTGCGGGTATAGCGCTCGCCGCAGCTCACGCATTGCAGGTTGGCTACCAGGTGACGAATGAATGCCTGCCGCATGGCACGCTCTTCCCCGTCCATCACCAGGCTCCTTTCCGGGAGCATCCTGCCTTCCCTACTTCCATTATATCCGCATTCCCAAGGTTTGGGAAGGGCGTAATGGACTACTCGGCCTCGACGATGACCTTGATCGTCGCCGTGACGTCGCCCGCGAGCTTGAGCGGCACTTGGTAGGTGCCCAGGTCGCGGAGCGACTCCTCCAGGGCGACCTTGCGGCGATCGATGGGCTTGCCGGTCTGCCTGGCAAGCTCCGCGGCGATATCGCCGCTGGTGATGGAGCCGTAGAGGTGGCCGGTCTCGCCGGCGCGGGCCTTGAAGGTCAAGACGACGGTGCTCAGCTCTTCGGCCAGCGTCTGGGCCTGGGCCTGCTCGCGCGCCTGGTGCTTGGCCTCGGCCGTGGCCCGCTCCTGGGCCTCGCGCACTGCGCCGCTGGTGGCCATCGTGGCCAGCCCCCGCGGGATCAAATAGTTGCGGGCATAGCCATCGGCCACGTTGCGCACTTCGCCGGCCTTGCCCAGGCGCTTGATGTCCTTCAGTAGCACGACCTGCATGAGCTTCTTCCTCCCCGATGAATTCACCATCCGATGATACTTCAGAACGGGCAAAAACTCAAGCGTCGGCAAAGGTTCGCACTGTCATTGCGAGGAGGCCGCAGCCGACGAAGCAATCTCCTATTCGCGGGCTGGGGATTGCTTCGTCGGCTGCGGCCTCCTCGCAATGACAGACTGGCCGTGGTTTGACACAGAACGGATGTGCGGTTACAATTCAGGTGTGCGGTGTGCTTTTTCGCCTGGAAGGTGGAGTGAGAAATGAGCGAGAACACGTACAAGCCGCGCAACTACCGCATCGTCCGCCACGTGACCAAGAACCGCATCCTCGACATTCAGGACACCCTCGACATTGGCAAGCTCCGCATCGAGATCGTCGACTTTGTGGAAGGGCAGGGGGCCAAGCTTTCGCTCGAGCACTATGCCGAGCCCGATGCCCTGGCTCTGGTCTGCCACGACATCCTCGCAGGGCGGCTCTGGGAGAAGTACATCGAGTTCAAGGGCACAGCGCAGGGTGAAGCGGTGACCTCGCGCGTGCTGGTGATCGAGCGGGTGGAGGCGCGCAACCCCGTCAAGGTCACCGTGTCGCGCGGGCCGGGCAAGGTCATGGGCCAGGGCGCCATCCAGCCCCTGGGCAAGCCCGAGGCCTCACTGGCGATGCTGCTCTCCGAGTTCGACGCCCGGCGCATCGCCTACACCATCCTGAGGCACCTGGCGGCCTACGAGGCGGCCAACTATCACAGCCGGGTCGCCGCGGGCACGCGCCGCCCCGAGGCCGAGCAGGCGCCCGCGCCCGCAGCCCCTGCGGCCGTCGCGCCGCCCGCCAAACCCGCCCCGGCGCCGCAGGCCGTGCCGGTTGCGCCTGCGGCCCAGCCGGCGGCGCCACAGCCGGCGCGGCGCCGCGCGCCCGCTGTCGAGACCTACTGGATGGCTGCCGAGCGCTTGGGCGTGCCGCGCCAGCAGGCCGAGAGCATCCTGCAGGGCGTTGACGGCGATTGGGGCCGCGCCTGGAGCAGGCTGCGCGCCCTCGAGCAGCGCCAGGCCGAGCGCAACTGAGGGCTAGCACGAAGGACGCGAAGAGGCGCGAAGGACACGAAGACAGCGCCCCAGGGGCCGCATCTCGCTGCAGCCGCGCGGCGGCAGATGCTGTCTCCTGCTGTAGCCACATCATGCAGATGGAGATGCCGGCCCAGTGCGGCTACCTTCGTGTCCTTCGCGCCTCTTCGCGTCCTTCGTGCTCCAGATCCTCTGCGTCCTCTGCGGTGAGTTATCCCGTCCCGCTTAGCCGAGATTGGTGCCGCAGCTATTGCAGAACTTGGCGTCGGGCGGGTTCTCGGTGTTGCACTTGGGGCAGGCCCGCTTGCCGCTGAGCGCCGTGCCGCAGCTATTGCAGAACTTGGCGCCGGCTGGGTTGGCCGTCCTGCAGTTGGGGCAGGCGATGGTGGCGGCGGCTGCTTGTTGCTGCTGTTGCTGGCCGCCCTGCATGGCCCCGCTGATGGCGCCGGCCATGGCTGCGCCCAGGCCCACGCCGGCGCCCAGGCCCACGCCGGCACCGGTCAGCCCGCCGGCCTCGCCGCCCGACTGCGCCGCATCGCCCATGGCGCGGGCCGCCTTGTACTGCATGTAGGCCTGCATGTCGCCGATGGCGCCCATGGAGGCGCGTTCGTCGATGGCCTTGGCCGTCTCCTCGGTGGGGCTGATCGAGTTGACATAGAGCGCCTTGAGGTTGATGCCGAGCGCGGCCATGTCGTCGCGCACCTTGGCCTGCACGCCCGCCGCAATCTCGTCGAACAGGGCCGGCAGGTCGAAGAGGCCCTTGCGCGCCTCACCCAGCATGTCGGTGAGCTTGGAGAGGATAATGCTGCGCAGGTAGCCCTCGATCTGCGAGGTCTCGTAGAAGCCACGGGTGCCGACGATTTTGTTGACAAAGAGCTGTGGATCGGCGATCTCGAACCCGTACGTGCCAAAGGCGCGCAGGCGCACCAGCCCCAGGTCGGGGTCGCGCAGGGCGATGGGCTCGGGCGTGCCCCACTTGTGATCCAGGAACTGGCGCGTGTTGACGAAGTAGACCTCGGCCTTGAACGGCGACTCGCCAAAGGCGAGGCCGATCAGGTTGACAAGCAGGGGAATGTTGGCCGTGGTCAGCGTGTGCCGGCCGGGGGGCAAGACGTCGAGGGCCTTGCCGTCGCGGAAAAAGACCGCGGCCTGGAATTCGCGCACGATGCACTGCGAGCCCAGCCGGAATTCGCCGGAGCCCGTCGCTGGCACGCGGCGCACAATCTCCTGCCCGCTGGCATCGGTGTACTCGACGACCTGAAGGATTGCCATCTCTTCTTCTCTCCTCTATGAAACCTCTGCTGCCTGTTCAGAAGGTCATTGCGAGCGCAGCGAAGCAATCTCCAGCCCGGCCTCTGCAAGCGCAGTTGGAGATTGCTTCGCTGCGCTCGCAATGACCTTCTGAACGCCTCTAGCCTCTGCTACTCGCCGATGATCGCTTCGCTGCGGCGGCTGAAAGTGTCGTTGAGCTCCTCCAGCATGGCAGCCAGGGCGCGGGCCTCGGCGGCGGTGCTCTCGCCGGCGGCCGCCTGGCCGACGATCTTGGCAACAACCTCGTTGACCCGGTCAACCCCCGAGGCCAAGGCACTGTCAAAGGCGTAGAGCCGGTCCAGCTCTTCCTGCTCGATGTTGACGGCGTCGAACCAGCCCGCATAGCCATAGGTGGCCGTGCGCAGGCGGTCGATGAGCAACTGCAGTCTCATGTTCGATTTCTGCAGCGCCGCCGTCTCTTCGAGGCGCCCGGAGCTGGTGATCTGCTCCATCGCGCCCAACAGGTGGCGGCGCGCCTCGTCAAAGCACCCGGCCAGGTGCATGCGCAGCCGCTTGTCGGCCTCGCGACGCAGCTCCTTCTGCTTGTAGCCTTTGTAGCCTGGGATGCTGGCCAGCAGCTTCTCAAAGCCACTCTGCGAGTCGGCGATGGCGCGGCGGATGGGGTCATCCATAGTTGTTCCTCCTTGTGAACTCGGGCAGGCTGGCTGTTCTTTCCTCGTGTGTCGGTGTAAGCGATTCACGCCGTTCGCATCAGCGTAGTCACCGCCGGCAAATAGTTGAACATGATCACGCCCAGCGGCAGGCCGATGATGCTGACGCACAGCGCCCAGGCCACGTTGGCCCAGACAAGACTGAGCCACCAACCGATGAGCAAAAAGTAGATCAGGCGCACAAGCCAGCCGGGCTGGTTTACTGAATGGGTGCGCACGTGGGCGTATGGCCCGTAGCCGCGCACCTCGGCCTCGACGGCCATGGGTTTGAGCGTCAGCACCTGAGGCACGCGGTTCAGCATCCACAGCCCCAAGGGGAGGCCGATGACCGATGCGATGAGGACCCAAGCACCGTTGATCCACAACCAGGCGAGCCACCAGCCGATGAGCACAAAGTAGAGGGCGCGGACCAGGAACGGACGATGCGGTTGCATAACCATCGAGACACCCCCCGACACGCGAGCGCCACGCAGCCCGTGGCAGGCGATACTCCCCTGGCTCTATACGCGCCCGCAGCCGGCCGGGTTGCGCCTGGCGATGCACGCCCCTCATCTCTTATTGTACATCATGCCCCGCGTTTTGCAAGCGCGCGCCGGGTATTGGGTATATCCCATCATCGTTGGTGACCGGCTCTTGAGCTTCGCACGAACCCGGCCCGGCACCCGGGTGCCCCACAACTGTGGGATAGACCCCCGGGTATTCACCACGAAGGACACCAGGGGTTTCATGCTCACTAGCCTTCGTGGCCTCTGTGGCTTATTCTCTCCACTGGAGGGAACCGGCCACGCAGTTCGCGCAGCACGTGCTCGGCGAGATAGCCGAGGTTGCGCATGGCCTGCCAGAGCGATTCGTCCCAGATGGAGCCGTGCAGCAGATCCTCAACGGCCTCGGCGTCGAGCAGGCGTTGCCAGTGGGTGACGATGAAGGCGATGCGGCGCCAGCGCCGGCTGGCAATGGGGTGGGGCAGGGCCTGCATCGGGCCGAGCCACACCTGGTAGTAGCGCTCGTGGGCGTTGGGGTGGTCGGGCTCGTTGGGGAGGAGGTCGATGCGCCGCGCCTCGGCCCAGCGCTCGGCGAGCGCATAATAGCGCACCGCCCAGCGCTCCTCGCCGAAGGCTTTGGGCTGGTAGAAGGCCAGGATGGGCGCGCCGATGGCCCGCGTGGGCAGCTTGCTCACGGGGATGCGATACCAGTGCTGCTCGCGGGCGAGTTTCAGGTCGCGCGGCGACTTGAGCACCGCCACCAGCACGGTCGTGTACGGTCCAGGCACGGGTGAAGCACTCTCGCCCATGGCGCCCTCCATGAGGAACCACGGGGGCTTCACCGCAAAGGCGCAAAGACGCGAAGAGGGCGCCAAGGTGAAGAGATCATCTTTTCTTTGCGTTCCCTTCGCGTCTCTGCGCCTCTGCGGTGAAGCCCCCCCCCCGCATGCCTACAAGAACAGCTCGGAGCCGCAGTAGGGGCAGCGGACGATGCCCTTGCCGACGAGCTCGCGCTCGCCGCCGCAGTTGGGGCACTTGTTGGTGCGCATCTCGCCCGCGTCGCGGGCGTAGAGGATGCCCTCTTCCCACCTGATGTAGCCGGTGAAGAGGCCCTTGCCGACGAGGTCATAGATGTAGGCCCTGACCTGGTCGCGCGAGACGTTCAGTTCCAGCGCGGCGTCGGCCACGGCCAGCCGGCCCTGGGTGAGCACCATGTTCAACAGCCGGCGCTCCTGGGCCACGCGGGCCATGTCGCGGCCCTCGGCGGCGCCGCGCACCAGCATGACAGCTCCAACGGCGAAGAAGGGCAGGACGATGATGGCCACGAGCGCCAGGCCCAGGGCGAACCCGCCCGACGCCATCTGCCCGGAGGCGAGCGCCATGCTCAGCCAGCCCCCAGCGGCGAGGCCAATGACCAGCCCGGCAACGATGAGGATGAGGCCGAAGGTCTTTCCTTGTCCCATGGTCCAACTCCTCTCGGTGACACGTGATGCGGGATGCGTAATGCGTACTGCGTAATACGTAAAGGTCGGTCCACGGCGAATGATGCTGCTGGGCGCGATACGCGTGCGTGTGAGAAGGGTTACGCATCACGCATCACGCATCACGCATTACGCATCACGCATCACTCGTCCCCCCGCACAGCGAAGGCGGGCCGCTCACCGTTCGCTCCACACAGGTCGCATAGTAGCAGCAGAGGTCGCGCAGGGGGCAGACCTCGCAGCGCGGCTGCTGCGCGTGGCAAATCTCGCGCCCGTGGCGGATGATGTCGATGTGCGCCGGGTAGTAGAGCTCCGGCGGGATCAGCGCCTCAAAGATGCCGTGCGCCTTTTCACGCGAGACGCGCGCCCCGATGAGCGCCAGGCGCTTGCCCACCCGGTGGATGTGCGTGTCGACCGGGAAGGCGGGCCGGCCGAAGGAGAAGAGCAGGATGATGGCGGCCGTCTTGGGGCCCACGCCCTTGATCGCGGTCAGCCAGGCCTTGGCCTCGGCCACGCTCATGTCGTTCATAAAGTCGAGCGAGAGCCGGCCTTGGGCCTGCTCGCTCACGATCTGGAGCGCCTGCTTGATGCGCGGCGCCTTGACCTCCGAGAGCCCCGCCGGCCGGATGGCCTCGCGGATCTGGCGCACGTCGGCATCGCGCACCTCCTCCCAGGTGGGGAAGCGGGCGCGCAGGCGCGCAAAAGCGCGATCGCGGTTGGTATCGGAAGTGTTCTGGCTCAGGATGGTCGAGACCAACTCGCTCACCGGGTCGAGGTGCCCCGTGCGCTCGGGCGTGCCAAAGACGCGCACCAGGCGCCGGTACACCTCTAGCAGCTTGGCGCGCAGGGCCTCCAGTTCTTCAGGCGGGATATCGGCCCCCGCCGGGCCATCGCAGACTCGCAACCTGTCGGGTTCCTTCCAGGGCAGTGAACTATGCCTGAGCGGATTGTAGCACGTGAGCAAGCCTGCTGCAAGCGCCGCGGCTCCGGTTAGCTGTTCAGTCTGTCATTGTGAGTGCCCTTGCCGAGAAAACGGCGTCCGCTGTTCTCATCCGTGACTCTGCCCGCAGGGCGGGCGTAGAGGCTGATCTGAAAACGCGGCGGGGCACCGTAGCCTAGCCCCCCTTGGCCGCCGCAGGCGGCCAAGGGGGGCTAGGCTACGCCGTGGTCACGATGGGATTGTCGCCATGGCTGGCAGGCATTATCCTGACACGGGCGGAGACCGACGCCCACGAAGCCGCCTGCGGCGGCCAAGGGGGGCTAGGCTCAATGCCGTTCAAATAGCGCCACAGCGCGCGCACGCCGCGGGGCTGCCCGAGGCTTACCACGGGAGCCTCGGGCTACCGCGGCCAGCGCGCCGCCCTATTTGAACGGTATTGGGGCTAGGCTACGGTCTGCACGTGGGAGGATTGTCGCGTCCATGGCTTCGGGCGCGGCGCGATTGCGACGACTCTCTTCATCACGAAGGCTATCCCTGTGCAGTCGACAGCTTGCCTCACGGGGCCTACAATGTCAGGGGCTACAGATGGGGATGGATGTGACCACAGCAATGGAGGGTGCTATGCCATATAGCCAAGAGGACAGGCAGCGGATTCAAGCCATCCGTGAGGAGCTCAAGTATGCCACGGCCGACTTTTGCCGGCGCTACCTGACCGAGGAGTACGTGCCACTGGCCGGCAACCTCGTAGACAAGCTGGGGCGCAAGCGGGTCGTGCCCTTCCTGCAGGGCCGGCCCGATGTGTGGGCGGCAGGAGTCATCTGCACCCTGGCGCAGCTCAACGTTTTGTTCGGCCGCAGGCCCGAGCCCCGCATCTCCCCTCAGGATATCGCCCGGCACTTCCGGGTGGCCAAGACCACAGCAGCGCAAAAGGCGAGGGATATTCGTGCGCTGCTCAAGCTGCGCTACCTCGACCCCGAGTTCTCTGCGGCTGAGGCCAGAGACAGGATGCCATCCTACCTGGTGATGCGGGGCGCCTGGGAGGATGCTTTGCGTGAGCTCGGCATCCCGAGGCGGAGGCGCTGGGGGTGAGGAGCGACCTCACCCCCGCTTGCGCCGCACGACAAACGTCTGATTGGTACGCTACTGCCCGGCTGGGAAGCTGACCTCCCACGGGCCTTCGACGACGACGATGGGGCTGTGCAGATCGATAGTCACGCTCTTGTCGCCCGGCCCGACCGGCACGCCGAAGAAGCGGTCGCCCTCGCCCGTGCCATAGCTCCACATCGAGGACCCATCGCCGCTCGCTCGCCGGGCACTGAAGGACCAGAGCGTGCGTCCATCCGCCGTCAGGCCGAGGTCCACGCTGACGTACAGCCACGTCTGCGGCTCCTGGCCCGGCAGTTGATCGCTCCCCAGCCGCGCCGATGTGAGCACGACCTGGTGCCCGCCCAGGTCTATGGCGCGGTCGAGGGCAAAGGTTTCGCCGGCCTTGTGTCCTTCCAGTGGGATGGTCACGCTCGTCGCCGCGCTCTCCATCACCTGCACAGCGGCGACGTTCAGGGTGAACCGGCCGGCCCCAGGTGCCACGGGTGCAAAGTAGAGATCCTTGTGGAACGGATTGCCGACCACTGTCGTGCCGTCACCCTCGGGCGCCAGCGGGTAGGTCCGCCCGCGGTCGTCGCGCAGGGCAGCCGCGGCGGCCGAGTCGTCGCCCGGTCTGCCCAGCATGGTCACGCGGGCCATGCCTTCGGTTTCGCCCTCCACCAACACCACCGTACGGCCGGCCTCCAGGCTACTCGCCGCTACGCGCAGGGTGACGCCGTTGGCCGTGGCCTGCGCGCCCTGGGGCGTGGCCGCCGGCAAGCCGCTCTCAGCCGGCGGCGCCAGGCGAACCTGGGCTACCAGGCTCTGCTGGTCAGCCCCGGGCACGACGGCCGCGGGCACCAGGTAGTCGAGCGGCATGATCACGTCGATGCTGCGCAGATCGCCCGGCAGTGGTGCAAAGCCAAACTCGCCCTCGACGACATTCTCCGCCATGCTGCCGCCGACGCCCTGAAAGCCGCCGGTCATGCCGTACTCGCGTCCCGCGGCGTCGCGCAGCACCGGCACGCGGTCCTTGGGCGGCTGCGAGCTCCAGCCCTGTTTGCCGCCGGGCAGGCCGGCGAGCCTGAACTTGACCGTCGTCTTGGTGCCGTCCGACAGCAGCGCCTCGACGGTGAAGGTCAGAGCGCCGCTCGGCACCGATACCGGCGCGGTGGCCACGAGCGTGCTGTCGCCGGCCGGCTTGATGCCCAGGCCCGGCACGAAGAACAGCACGCGCTGCGCCAGCGCCAGCACGGCCCCCGGCGCCACGGTGTAGGCGGCCACCGCCAAGACGAGCGCCGCGGCTACGCCCACCAGTGCCGGCGAGAACCGCCGGCCGAAGACGAGCAGACCTCTGCGTGCCCGCCGGCCCTCGCGCTCGGCCGCCGTGGCGCTGGCCACCCGCGAGGCCAGTGTCACCGGTGCGGCCACAGGCGTGATGCCGGCGCGCAGCAGGCCCTCCACGCGCTGCGCCTCGGCCACCCGCGCCCGGCACACGGCGCAGCCCTCGAGGTGAGCGTCGAAAGCCGCCTGGCGCTCGGGGTCGAGGCTGCCTTCGGCGAAGCGCTGGGCCTCCGCATCTTTCCAGGAGCAGTTCATGCCCCCTCCTTTCCCCCAACAGTTGGGGACGAGAGAACCTGGCCAAGCATCTTCTTGGCCCGGAAGATGCGCGTCTCGACAGTGCTCAGCGGGACGCCGAGCGCATCGGCGACCTCCCGGTACGACAGATCCTCCAGGTAGCGCAAGACAAGCGCGATGCGATAATCGCCGGGCAGTTGGAGGAGCGCCTGTTGCACGGCAGCCTGCAGCTCGCGGTCCAGGCAAGCCTCCTCGGGTAGGGTTCCCCCATGGGGGATGGGGGGCTCTGTGCCGCCCTCACGCATTCCATCCAGCGACAGCATCGGTTCCTTGCGTTTGCGCAGCGCGTCGAGGCACGCATTCACCGCGATTCTGTGCAGCCAGGGGCGCAGGCGAGCGCCGCGCCGGAAGCGATCGAGGCTGCGGTAGAGGCGCAGGAAGGCCTCCTGCGCCAGGTCCTCGGCCTCCGTGGGGTTGCCGACGGTGCGATAGCACAGGCTGTAGACGGCGCCCTGGTGGCGCTGCACCAGCTCTGTGAACGCCTCCCGGCTGCCTCGTTTGCTCTCTTCGACGAGCAGCTCATCGCTGCAGGGGTCCATGCCAGCCTCCGGCCTGGCCAGAGGCCAGGTAGACTATCCTTCTTCCCATTCGCTCTATTATACGTGAGAGCGGCCCCAAAACTTGCATCTGCACAGAGAGATGCTTTTTTGCGTGACCCGTAGTATACTACCCGGATAATACCAGCTATCCCTGCTTCTTGCGAAGGGTTGATCGCCAGAGCCAATGCACTCACCGGGCAAGCGGAATCTCTGGCTTGCCCGGGTCAGCCGCGATCCGTCGTATCCCCTGCCCTCGGTGCTCCTGCTCTTCCCCGAGGCACGGCCCATACCCGGTCGGGGCTGTGCTGCCTCTGGCGATCCTCACTGCACGTATCAGCGCACTGCATAGCGGAGGGATTGCCTCATGACTGCCGAGTCATCGCCCAGGGCGCTGTTGCAGCGCCCGTTCGTCCAGGCCATCCTGCGGCGCCTGCTGTCGAGCCTGGTCATCCTGCTGGCCATTGCCTACCTCGCCCAGTTCGGCCTGCTCGTGGCCGAGCGCGGCCGGGCCGGGCTGCCGGCCGAGCCGCTCGATGCGGCGTTCCAGGCACTGGCCCGCACGGGCAGTTATCTGGCGCAGCACCCGTCGACCTACCTGTGGCACAAGGCGTATACGCCGGCGTTCGAGGTGGTGGGCACGCTCTTTGCGCGCAGTGCGGCGCTGTTGGTGCTGGCGGTGGCGGTTGCCGGCATCATCGGCGTGCCGCTGGGCATTGCGGTGGCGCTGCTGCGGCGGCGCGGCGCGTCGACGGCGATCCTGCTCCTCTCCATCCTGGGCGTGTCGACGCCCAGTTTCCTTCTGGCGATGCTGCTGTGGATCCTCAACACCAAGATATTCAACTTGCTGTCATTGAGCAAGGCGCTGCTGCCGCCGACGGGGTTTGGCTGGGATGCGCACCTGGTGATGCCGGTGCTGGTGCTGGCGGTGCGGCCGCTGGCGCAGATCGTCCAGGTGACCTACGTGGCCATGGCGGGCGTGCTGAGTGAGGACTATATCCGCACGGCGCAGGCCAAGGGGCTGGCATGGCGGGTGGTGCTGATGCGCCATGCGCTGCGCAACGTGCTGACGCCGATCTTGACCACGTTGGGGACGTCGCTGCGCTTTTCGCTGGCGAGCCTGCCGGTGGTCGAGTCGTTTTTCCTCTGGCCTGGGATAGGGCAGACGCTGCTGGAGACGATCAGCAAGGGGCCGGCGGCGCTAGTGACGGACCTGCTGGTGGCGCTGGGCGCGATCTTTTTGCTGATCAACCTGGCGCTGGAGCTGATCTATCGCATTGTGGACCCGCGGCTGCGCCAAGCGCCAGGCGGCGAGGAGCAGGAGGAGCGGCGCAGCTGGCGCGAAGAGCTGGCCGACGCCAGCTATGCGCTCAAGGATGTGGTGCTGCAGGTGCGCGAGCTGGGCGCGGGGCTGTTGCGACGCCTCCCCGGCGCGCACCGGCCGGCACAACCGGTGCGCAAAGCGGCGCGCCAGGATGCTGTGGCCACGCGCCGGCTGCAGGCCACCGAGGCGGGCCAGGCGAGAAGGTCCGACGGGCTGCGCAACCTGCGCATCGCGCTCGGCAACCCCGCGCTCATACTGGGCACGCTCCTGGTGCTGGGCTTTTTCGGCCTGGCCCTCTTTGGTGAGCAGTTGACCGCGGCGAACCCCTATCAGACCAACAACATCATGACGATCGAGGGCAAGACCGGCGGGCCGCCCTTTGCGCCGTCGTCGGTGTTCCCGTGGGGCAGCGACATTGTGGGGCGCGACATGCAGGCGCTCGTGTTGGCTGGGGCCAAGCAGACGTTGGCGCTGGCGCTGGCGGCGACTCTGGCGCGCGTGCTGCTGGGCACGGTGTTGGGGTTGCTGGCGGGTTGGTGGCGTGGTGGCTGGTTCGAGCGGTTGGTGAACGGCATGGTGGCGGTGTGGGCGGCCTTCCCGGTGACGCTCTTTGCCATGATCGCCGTGCTGGCGCTGGGCATCGAGCAGGGGATGGGCGTGTTCGTCGCCGCGCTGTGCATCGTGGGCTGGGGCGAGATCGCGCAGTACGTGCGCGCGCAGGTGATCGGCATCAAGCCCAAGCTGTACATCGAGGCGGCGCGATCGGTGGGGGCGCGGCCCAACCGCATCCTCACCTGGCACGTGCTGCCGCAGCTCCTGGTGCCGCTGCTGGTGTTGGCGGTGCTCGAGATGGGTGGCATGCTCATGCTGCTGGCCGAGCTGGGCTTTCTCAACATCTTTCTCGGCGGCGGCTTCAAGGTGGAGCTCCTCGGCACCGGCCTGAGCGGGCCCTCCTACCATTTCTCCGACGTGCCAGAGTGGGGGGCGCTGCTGGCCAACGTGCGCAACTGGTGGCGCAGCTATCCCTGGCTGGCGTGGTCGCCAGGGCTGGCCATCTTCCTGGCTATCCTCACCTTCAACCTGTGGGGTGAGGGGCTGCGCCGCTTTATGGCCGAGTCGCGGCTGAACGTGGCGCGTCTGGTGAACCGCTACACCATGGTGACTGGCGCCGTGCTCGTGCTCGGCCTGGGGTGGGCGGTGCGCAGCACGGCGCCCATCGAGCTCTACCGCCCCGAGGCGGTCCAGTTCGATACCTCGCGGGTGATGGCCGATATCGAGGTGCTGGCCTCGCCCGAGTTCGGGGGCCGCGAGACGGGCACGCCCGGCGCCAGGGCGGCGGCCGACTATATCGCCAGGCGCATGGAGGAGGTGGGCCTCTTCCCCACCGGCGACGACAACACCTTTATCCAGAGCACTGTCCAGCCGCGCTATCACCTGGTCGAGACGCCGCTGCTCGAGATCCTCGACAGCAGTGGCGCCGTGGCCGAGCAACTGGTGCACCGGCAGGACTTTGCTGAGTACACCGGCAGGTACGGAGGGTTCGGCGAGGACAGTGGCCAGATCGTTGGCCTCGCCCTGGGGCCTGCGCCCGATACGGGCAAGCCCGATGCTTACGGCCTGCGCCGGCTGAACCTCGGCAAGCGTGTTGTCATCGTACGCAACTCGCTGCCGACAGGCTTTGACGTCCGGGCTGCTGCGGGCGTTCTGATCGTCAGCGATGACTTGGGGGCGATACAGGAGAAGCGCCTGTTCGGCTCCGCCGACCTCGTGACCTGGGATCCCCAGTCCCGCCCACCGCAGCCGACGATGATCATCACGCCGGAGCTGGCTGAGCGGCTCCTGGCGACGGCCGGGAGCAGCCTGGCCGAGCTGGACCGCATGGCCCAGGGACTCGGCGTCGGCGAGGCGGCCTCGACCAACCCGGGCGCGAGCGTCCATCTCGAGATTGCGCTCGAGCTGGATGATTCCTCCTCGCCCAGCTACTTTAACGTCATCGGCCACATCCCCGGCACCGGCGCGCAGATGGGGCGCAAGGGCGAGGCGCTCGACAACGATGTGATCCTGATCAGCGCCTACTATGACGGGCCGGGCACCGACCCCGACGGCATGCTCTTCCCCGGCGCCAACGACAATGCCTCGGGTGTGGCTGCGATGCTCGAAATGGCGCGCCTGCTCAAGGCGAGCCCCTACCAGCCCAAGAAGACAGTGGTCTTTGTGGCCTGGACAGGGGGCGAGCGCGCCGAGGGCCTGAGTGTGAAGAACGTCATGAACGCCAAGGGGGGCTTTGGCATACTGCGCGTCGAGGCGGTGCTGGAGTTGAGCAGCCTGGGCGGCGGCAGTGGGAAGGCCATCGCCCTCGGCCAGGGGACGAGCTTTAGCCTGGTGCAGCTCTTTCAGGATGCCGCGGGCCGCCTCCGCGTGCCGGTCACCACGCGCGGCCGTGGCCCGCACTTTGGCCAGTACACCGCCTCCGGCTTTGGCGGCCGTTCAGCGCTCAGCGCCTACGTGAGCTGGGATGGCTCCGACCGCTTGGCTGACACG
Source organism: Chloroflexota bacterium (assembly GCA_029553955.1). GTDB lineage: Bacteria > Chloroflexota > Anaerolineae > SpSt-313 > SpSt-313 > JAKPJZ01. The sequence goes on along the minus strand of JAKPJZ010000121.1, from coordinate 53,017 downwards.
CCGGCCGACACGCCCGAAGCGATCGAGCCCGACAAGCTCAAGCGCGCCGGCCAGACGGTGCTGCTCGTGGTGCATGTGCTCAGCCGCGAGACGAACTACTGAGGAAGGCGCTGATGGCTGCGGCTACCGCTCCGGGCGCCTCCATGGGCAGCATGTGGCCGGCGCCGGCGATGATCTCCAAGTGGGCGTTGGGCAGGCCCTCGGCCAGGGCGCGCACGTACTTGGGCGGGGTGAGCCGGTCGTCGGCGCCGCAGAGCACCAGGGCCGGGCTGTGTACCTCGCCCAGGCGCTCACGGGCATCGTAGACGCTGCAGGCCACGAAATCGCCATGCAGCACCTCGGGAGCCACCCCGGCAAGCTGCGCCTCGCCGAGCGCTCGCGTGCGCGCCGTCGTCGCAGGGCCATAGCCGGCCTCGACGATCCAGCGGCGGGCGGCCGGCGGATCGGCGACGAGTTGTTCGAGCAGGGCCGGCGCCACAAGGAGGCGGGCGGTGACCGCAAGCAGGATCAGGCCGCGGACGCGCTCGGGCGCGCGCAGCGCCAGCTCGATGGCCACGCCGCCGCCCATCGAGTGCCCGGCGGCGATGAACTCGTGCACGCCGAGCGCGCCGGCCAGGGCGAGCACGGCATCGGCGGCTGTGGCGATGCTCGTGAGGCCCGGCCCGGGTGAGCGGCCGTGCCCCGGCAGGTCCACAGCGAGCGCCGGCGTGCCGGGCAGGCGGTTCATCACGCTGCCCCATAGGAGGGCATTGCCGCCGGCGCCGTGCACGAAGAGCACCGGCGAGACCTCGGCGGAGCCTGCCCGGCGCACGAACGAGAGACGTCCGTAAGTCGTGTCGGCGTGGGGCATGGGGCGTTCTCCACTGTGTGAGGGGTGAGGCGTACTGCGTACTGCGTGATGCGTGATGCTCCTACGTCTTGCGCATCACGCATTACGCATCACGCAGTACGTATTACGCATCACTCCGCCGGCTGCTCGCTCACCGCAGCATTGAGGTCCTTCACCAGGGCCTCGACATCGATGCCGTGGGCGATGGCACCCTGTTCGATATTCTCAAAGCGGGCGACGGCGCAGCCGAAGCACATCAGGCCATGGGCCAGGAAGACGGGGATGACCTTGTCCCCGTAGTCGTGCACGACTTGAGCAATGGTCATCTCACGGGTAATCTGGTCTGCCATTGGCTGTCTCTCCTCAGGGTTGTGGCGGATAGCGTATGGCGTATGGCGTATGGCATATGCCGTGCGCCATCCGCCACTCAGCCCACCGGGGCGCCGGGCTCGACCGGCCCCGGGCGGCTCTCACGGGCGATCTCCTCGTAGGAGCGCACGCTGAGCTCGGCCAGGAAGCGCTCCACTTCCATCCCTGCCGCGGCGCCCGACCCGACGGCGGTGGCGACCTGGTGCATCAAGGGGTCCTGCACGTCGCCGGCAGCAAAGACGCCTGGCACGCTGGTGCGACCGTGGCGGTCGGCCGTGATATAGCCCCCGCGGTCGAGCTTGACCTGGCCCTGCAGGAAGCCGGTGTTGGCATCGGTGCCGATGTAGACAAAGATGCCGGCGACCGGCTGGACCGTCTCCTCGTCGGTGCGCACGTTGCGCAGCCGGGCTCCGGTCACCGCATCCTGGCCGACGACCTCGGTCACCACGCTGTTCCAGATGGGCTTGACCTTGGGGTTGGCCAGCACCCGCTGCTGCATGATCGGCTCGGCCCGCAGTTGCTCGCGCCGGTGCACCAGGTACACCTCGCCGGCAAAGCGCGTGAGATAGTCGGCCTCCACGACGGCCGCGTTGCCGCCGCCCACCACCATCACCGTCTTGTCGCGATAGAAAAAGCCATCGCAGGTGGCACAGAACGATACGCCGCGGCCGACGAACTCTTGCTCGCCCGGCACGCCGAGGCGGCGGGGCGTCGTTCCGGTGGCAATGATAACGGCCTGAGTTTCGATGGGGCCGCTCGAGGCGTTGAGGATGAAAGGATGGCGCCGGAAATCGACACTGTCGACCTCATCCATCTGCACGCGGGCACCGAAACGCTCGGCCTGCTCGAGCATGAGCTGCATCAACTGTGTGCCGCCGATGCCCTGAGGAAAGCCGGGATAGTTCTCAATGTCGGCGGTCATGGTGACCTGCCCGCCGAGCAGGTTGCCGGCGATCAGCAATGGCGACAGCAAAGCGCGCCCGGCATAGATCGCAGCCGTGTAGGCCGACGGCCCGCTCCCGATGATGACCAGTTTCTCCACAGGAATCCCTCCGAGTGTGTGCCCACGATGGGAGTATTCTACGCGTATTGGAGGTGCTTGGCAAGCGCAAGCGTCACTGCTCAGCCTGTCATTGCGAGCCGCAGCGAAGCAATCCCCAACGTGGCCGTGACGCGCGTGGCTGGAGATTGCTTCGCTGCGGCTCGCAATGACAGGCTGAGCAGTTGCGCGCAAGCGACGCCTCCGGCACTCCCCCTCACTAGGGGCAAATAGAGGGCACTCGGATTTGGCGTTTTGTGGCGGAGTGTGTACTATCTGGCCGAGGTATTCGCCGATGACAGGAGAGACCGACAAGACAATCGAGCTGGGCCACCCCAGCTACGTGTGGCGCTTTGGCCAGAACCGGCGCTTTGAGCTGATCCGCCAGGCTGCGCGGCTCGAGGGGGCGCGCATCCTCGACGTGGGCTGCGGGCTGGGCCTCTACGTGCGCCAGTTCCGCACGCTGAGCGACGACGTGTGGGGCGTGGATGTCGACGAAGAAAAGGTCGCCGAGGCCTCGCAGACTCTCCCCAACATCCAGCGGGCGCCGGCCGAAGCGCTGCCCTTTGCCGACGGCACCTTCGACACCGTCCTATCACACGAGGTGCTGGAGCACGTGGACGACGACCGGCAGGCGGTGCACGAGGCCTACCGTGTGCTCAAGGGAGGCGGGCGGCTGGTCGTGTTTGTGCCCAACCGTTGGTACCCCTTTGAGACGCACGGCGCTTTCTGGGGCGGCCGCTATCACTTTGGCAATATCCCGCTGGTGAACTATATGCCCAACAGGCTGCGCGCCCGGTTCTGCCCCCACGTGCGCGCCTACCGGGCGCGCGAGCTGCGCCGGCTGTTCGACGGCCTGCCCGGGCGCATCGTGGTGCACACGCAGATCTACCCCGGCTACGACAAGATCGCCGCGCGTCATGGCGCGCTGGCGGGGCTCTTCCGTGGCCTGACCTACATGCTCGAGCATACCCCGCTGCGGCACCTCGGGCTATCGCACCTGCTGGTGTTCGAAAAGGCCCGTTGACAGGCGTTGGGCCTGCTGCCGGGGTGAACCTTGCGAGGGTTCGGAATTCTCGCCAGGCTCACGCCGGCTCTGAGAAGGGACACAGAGGTTTGACCACGGAAGGCGGAGTACGGGTTTTCTTCAGGCCGGCAGGGCGTGCGGCTGTGGTGCGCGTTGGGGCAACGGTGACCGCGGCGGCGGCTCAGGTGGGCATCGCTGTCGAGCAGGTCTGCGGCGGCAGGGGCACCTGCGGCAAGTGCAAGGTGCGGCTGCTTACAGGGCGCCTGGCGCCGCCGTCTGAGGCCGAGCGGCGGCACCTCTCGGCTGAGGAGCTGGATGGCGGCTACCGGCTCGCCTGCCAGGCGGCTGTGGTGGAGGATTGCACGGTCGAGGTCCCCTGGGCTGCGGCGGCGAGCGGGGTGTCGATCCTGGTGGAAGGGCTGTTGGAGCCGGTAGCGCTCGACCCACCGGTGCAGAAGGAGACGCTGCGCGTGCCGCCGGCGACCCTGACAGAGCCCTTCGCCGACCTGACTGCACTGCAGCGGACCTACACGGGCGCGGCCCGGCTCTCGCCTTCGCTTGAGGCGTTGCGCGCCCTGCCTGGGGCGTTGCGCGCGGCCGGGGGCCTGGTGACTATGGTGCGCGCCGGCGAGCGGCTGCTTGCCGTGGAGCCGGGCGATACCTGTGGGGCCTGCTACGGCTTGGCTTGCGACATTGGCACGACGACGGTGGTGGGCTACCTGCTCGACCTGGCGACCGGGCGGCGGCTGGCCGTCGCTTCGACGCTGAACCCCCAGACACGCTTTGGCGACGATGTGATCTCGCGCATCGACCTGGCTTCGCATGACCCTGGGGGCCTGGAAGCGCTGCGCGCGGCGGTCGTGGAGGCCATCGACAGCCTGTTGGGCCAGGCGGCTGAGGCGGCGGGTGTGGCGCGCGAGCAGGTCTACGCCCTGGCCGTGGTGGGCAACACGGCCATGCACCACCTCTTCCTGGGCCTGAGCCCCGCGGGCCTGGGGCATTCGCCCTACGTGCCGGTGATGGCCGATCCGCTGCAGCTCGACGCCCGAGACGCCGGCCTGCACGCCCATCCAGAGGCGCAGCTCTTTGTGCTGCCCAACATCGCCGGCTTTGTGGGCGCCGATACGGTGGGTGTGCTCCTGGCCACGCGCCTGCTGGAGAGCGACGAGGTGCGCCTGGCTATCGACATCGGCACCAATGGCGAGATGGCGCTGGGCTCGCGGGCGCGCATGCTGGCCTGCTCGACGGCGGCCGGCCCAGCCTTTGAGGGTGCGCAACTCAGCCACGGCATGCGCGCGGCCGACGGCGCCATCGATCACATCGAGCTGCAGGATGGCCACCTGGTGTTGCACGCCATCGGTCAGGGCAAGCTCAGGGGCATCTGCGGCTCGGGGGTGGTCGATGCGATCGCCGTCCTGCGCCGCCTGGAGGTCATCGATAGCACCGGCCGGCTGCGCACGTCCGACCAGGTGGCTGCGCTGGCGGGCGCCGAGCTCGCCGCGCGGCTTGTGCCTCACGGGCAGGGTGGCGCTTTCGTGCTGGCCCCAGCCGAGGAGACGGCTATCGGCGGACCTATCCTGCTGACGCAGCGCGATATCCGCCAGGTGCAGCTGGCCAAGGGCGCCATCCGCGCTGGCATCGAGATCATGATGCAGGAACTTGCCGTGGCGCCCGAGCAGGTGGCCGAGGTCTGCCTGGCCGGCGCCTTTGGCAACTATATCCGCCCCGAGAGCGCCCTCGCCATCGGCCTCATGCCGCACCTGCCGCGCGCCGCCTTGACGCCGGTGGGCAACGCCGCCGGCGTGGGTGCCCAGTTGGCGCTCCTGAGCCGCCGCACGTGGCAGGATGCGGCCTACGTTGTGGACCACGTGGAGTATCTGGAGCTCTCGCTGCGCCAGGACTTTACGCGGGTCTTTATGCAAGCGATGATGATGCAGTAATGCGTACTGCGTGATGCGTGAGGCGCAGGGCCCTCTCTGGCCGCGAGCCACCATCACGCATTACGTTTCACGTTTTACGCATCACGCCCCGCGCCACCGGCCGAGGGCTTTGACTTGGCTGGGCGCTGCACCTATAATCGCTGTGGCTGGAGTGTGTTGGATGAGAGGGAGAGTGGATGCGTTCCTGGCGCGAGCTGCTCGCTTCCAAGTGGTTGATCCCCGGGATGGGGGTGAAGCGCTGGCTCCTTCTCTTGGTGGCGGGGGTCACGTGCCTCAGCCTGGGCGTGGCCTATATCCTGGTTGAGCTCTATCGCGAGGCGCCGCTGCCGCGCATTTTTTACTACCTGACGCTCCAGTTCCTGGCTCGCGAGCTGCGCGCCCTGCTCTTTGGCAGCGTTGGCCTGGGGATCGTGGGCTATGCGGTCTATCACCTGAACCGCTCGCTGCTGACCGTGTTCTTGCGGCCAGGGCAGGATAACCTGGCTGATCTGGTGTATCAGCACCGCCAACGGGCGCGCGGGCCGCACGTGGTCGCCATCGGCGGGGGCACGGGGCTGTCGTCGCTCCTGCGCGGCATGAAGGAGCACTCGGCCAACCTGACGGCCATCGTCACCGTGGCCGACGATGGCGGCAGCTCGGGCCGCCTGCGGCGCGAGCTGGGCGTGCTGCCCCCTGGCGATTTTCGCAACTGCATCGCGGCCCTGGCCGACGCCGAGCCGCTGATGACCGAGCTCTTTCAATACCGCTTTCCTGAGGGGCAAGGGCTCGACGGGCACGCCTTTGGCAATCTGTTCATCGCCGCCATGGTCGGGGTGACGGGCAATTTTGAGCGGGCCATCGCCGAGTCGAGCCGGGTGTTGGCGGTGCGGGGCCGCATCCTGCCCTCCACGCTCGAGCACGTGACTCTCTGCGCCGAGATCGCCGATGTCGGTGACGGCGCACGGCACGTGGAGGGCGAATCGCAGATTCCGCTCAGCGGGCACCCCATCGAGCGGGTGTACCTGGAGCCGAGCGGCGTGCGTGCCGACACGCAGGCGTTGCGGGCGATCCTGCAGGCCGAGATGATCATCCTGGGGCCGGGCAGCCTCTACACCAGTGTGCTGCCCAACCTACTGGTGGATGAGGTGGCACAGGCCATCCGCGTCTCGGCGGCGCTCAAGGTGTATGTGTGCAATGTGGCCATCCAGCCGGGAGAGACAGACGGCTATACGGTGGAGGACCACGTGAGGGCCATCGAGGAGCACGTCGGGCCGGGGTTGGTCGACGTGGTGGTGGCCAACAGCAATATGGAGGTGCCGAGCGGGAACTGGAAGCTGGAGCTGGTGCGCCCAATCTATGCCTGGCAGGATCGGATTCCGATCGTCTTTGAGGACCTGACTGATCCCAAGAGCCCCTGGCGCCACGACCCGGCCAAGTTGGCACGCTGCTTGCTGGGTCTTCTGGCCAGGTTCAGGGGGCAGTAGGGGCCCAAAACCCATGGCCGATGGCCCTCCTGACCCTTCGCTCTGCTCAGGGCGATGGCTTGGGGCGAGCTGGGGGAGCCGTTCCTGCTCTTTCATTACATAAAGGGAGGTTGCCAACAATGGCTACCCGCATCGGAATCAACGGCTTTGGCCGCATTGGCCGGCAGAGTCTGAAGGCGATGCTCGACTTTCACCCTGACGAGCTGCAAGTCGTCGCCATCAACGACCTGTTCGACCCGCAGACCAACGCGCACCTGTTCAAGTATGACTCGAACTATGGACGCTTCCCTGGGACGGTCGAGGTGCGAGGCGACAGCCTGGTCATTGATGGCAGGGCGATCCGCGTGTTCGCGATGAAGGACCCCGCCCAACTGCCGTGGGGCGACCTGGGCGTCGACATTGTCATCGAGTCGACCGGCGTCTTTACCGATGGCCCCAAGGCGGCTGCCCATATCCAGGGCGGCGCCAAGAAGGTGATCATCTCGGCCCCAGCCAAGGGCGAGGACATTACCATCGTCCTCGGCGTCAACGAGGACCGCTACGACCCCCAGAAGCACAACATCGTCTCCAACGCTTCGTGTACCACCAACTGCCTGGCGCCGGCAGCCAAGGTCGTGTTCGATCGCTTCGGCATCAAGCGGGCGCTCATGACCACCGTCCACTCGTATACCAACGACCAGCGCATCCTCGACCTGCCCCACCGCGACCTGCGCCGGGCGCGGGCGGCCGCCCTCAACATCATCCCCACGACGACGGGTGCGGCCAAGGCTGTGGCCCTGGTGATTCCCGAGCTCAAGGGCAAGTTCGATGGCTTTGCGCTGCGCGTGCCCACGCCAACCGTCTCCATCATCGATTTCGTGGCCGACGTCGACACGGCGACGACGGCGGCCGAGGTGAACGCGGCCTTCCGCGAGGCGGCCGAGGGCCGCATGAAGGGCATCCTAGGCTTTACCGAGGAGCCACTGGTGTCGATGGACTTTAAGGGTGATCCGCGTTCGTCCATCATCGACGGCGCATCGACCATGGTCATGGACGGTACGATGGTCAAGGTCGTGTCGTGGTACGACAACGAGTGGGGCTACTCGGTGCGCGTGGCCGACCTGGCCGCGTTCATGGCCAAGAAGGGGCTGTAGCCGGCGCGGCGCGGTGACTGCTCAGCCTGTCATTGCGAGCCACAGCGAAGCAATCCCCAGCCATGTGCGTCACGGCCACGTTGGAGATTGCTTCGCTGCGGCTCGCAATGACAGGCTGAGCAGTTGCGCGGCACGTGCGTACGACACACATCACGCATTACCCAGGTTGGTGTCTCCCATGCGCATCGCCATGCTGAGCGTCCACACCTGCCCGCTTGCTGTGCTGGGTGGCAAGGAAACGGGCGGCATGAACGTCTACGTCCGCGAGCTGAGCCGCGAGCTGGGCCGGCGGGGCATTGCTGTGGATGTCTTTACCCGCTCGCAGGATGCTGCCGTTCCCTACGTGCACGCGCCGTGGCCCGATGTGCGCGTGGTGCATGTGCCCGCGGGGCCCGAGGCGCCGCTCGACCGGCGGCTGCTCTTCCAGCATCTGCCCGAGTTCGTGGCCGGCGTGCGCGGCTTTGCCGCGGCGCAGGGGGTGGGCTACGACCTGGTGCACAGCCACTACTGGCTCTCGGGCTGGGTGGGCCTGCAGCTGGCCGAAGGCTGGCACGTGCCGGTGATGCAGATGTTCCACACCCTTGGGCGCCTGAAGGAGAGCGCGCCATCGGGCGGGCCGGGCAGCGAGGCGCGCGAGCGCAGCACGATCGAGGCCGAGATCATGGGCCGCGTGGATCGCATCGTCGCGGCGACGCCGGCCGACCGCAGCCAGATGGTTGCGCACTATGGCGCCGACCCCGTCAGGATCACGGTGCTGCCGCCCGGCGTGGACCTGGAGCTCTTCCGGCCGATTCCGCAGGATGAAGCGCGCCGCTACGTGGGGCTGACCGACCGCAGCGAGCGCCTGCTGCTCTTTGTGGGGCGGCTCGACCCGGTGAAGGGGCTGAATGTGCTGCTCGAAGCGCTCTGCAGCCTGATCCGCCAGCTCGCCCCGCAGGGCGGGCCCGGGCTGTGCCTGGCGGTCATCGGCGGCGATGCGGAGAGCGCCGAGGCGGCGCGCGAGGAGGCCTTCTGCCTCGATGAGGTGAAGGAGCGCTATGGCCTGAAGGAGATGGTGGCGTTCTTGGGCTCGCGTGCGCAGGATACGCTGCCCTACTACTATTCAGCGGCCGACGTCTGCGTGATGCCCTCGCACTATGAGTCCTTTGGCCTGGTGGCACTGGAGGCCATGGCCTGCGGCACGCCGGTGGTCGCCTCGCACGTAGGCGGGCTGCCCTACGTGGTGGAGGATGGGCAGACCGGGCTGCTGGTGCCCGACAACGACCCGGCGGCGTTGGCCGAACGCCTGTGGCGGGTGCTTAACGAGCCCGGCCTGCGCCAGCGCCTGGGCGCACGGGCGCACGAGGTAGCCCAGGGGTACAGTTGGCGCAGGGTGGCTGAGGCGCACGCCGCGCTGTACCAAGAGCTGCTGCGCGTGCGAGCGTAGGGGGTCCCTCACCGCAGTCCAGGGGTACATCCCATGCCGGGGAGACACCTGACACAGCGATCTCCCTGGCGGGCAGGCGATCGGCAATAACCCAGCCAGACGCCTGCTCATACCTACGGGTGGGCCCCCCTACCGTTCCCCCGTCGCAGGGGAATGGGGGCGCTCGACCGCATCCTGTGTGGCCAAGAAACGGCAAGCGAGCGATCTAGTACCGCGGAAGACAGCCCAATTCCCCCGCGACGGGGGAACGGTAGGGGGGGGCCCACCCTGCGGCAGGAGAAACCGTCCGCCAGCCGCGGCGCGAGCTGGACCGAGTTTCTGCCAGAAAGCCGAAGCCGACCACCCGCCAGGGAAATCGGTGTGTCAGGTGTCTCCCCGGCGATTGTCATTGTGGCGGTGTCAGGAATCCGCCGCCTCTTCGGCCGGCGCGGGCTGGGCCCGCTGGGCTGCAGCCCGCCGGCGGCCCCACAGCCAGCTAAAGGCGCGGTAGACCAAGGGCGAGTAGACGTAATCGAAAGCCCCGGCGTAGCGCACGGTGCTGCCGCCAAACCCGGCTTTGAAGCGCTCGACGCCGCCGAGCGCCGCGCTGGGCGAGTCGGGCTCCAGGTCGGCGATGCCCCAGAGGTCATAGCTGGTGCAGCCGCGCGCTTTGGCCCAGCGCATGGCCTCCCATTGCAGCAGGTGGTTAGGCATGCGCTGGCGCTCGTGGTTGCTCGAGGCACCATACATGTAGGTGGCCTGCGTGCCAAAGGCAAAGGCCATCAGGCCGGCCAGCACCTGGCCCTCGTGCTCGGCGAGAAAGAGGGCCGCACTGCCGGCTGGGCTGGCAAAGCGCAATGCGGCCTCATAGTAGGCCGGCGTGTGCACGCCAAAGCTATCACGCGCGCCGGTCTCGACCATGAGCGTGTGGAACACGGCCAGGTCAGCGGCCGTGCCCTGGCGCACCGTCACGCCCTTGCGCGACGCCAAGCGCACGTTGTAGCGCCACTTGGGCTTCATCTGCGCCAGGAGCGCCTCTTCGCTCGGCCGCAGGTCTACGATGATGGTGCGCCGCGGCTGCACGGTCTGCCGCGTGCGCGCAAAGCCCTGGCCGGCCCACCAGGCCTCGGCCGTGGGGGCGTCGAGCCAGGGAGGCTCGACCTTGAGGGCGATGGCGCCGCGACGGCGGGCAACCTCGAGCATCGCCGGCAGCAGCGCCGCAGCCGCCTCGTTGTCGCCGGGGTCGATGACGGGTCCGCGCGGCACGTAGGCCAGGCTGCGATAGGGCAGCCGGCGCAGCAGCACCTGCGCCCCGGCGACGAGGCCGCTGCCGTCGCTCACCGCCAGCCGCAGTGGCTGCCAACCGAAGCGCGCCTTCAGGTCGCCCCAGGCCCAGCTCTGCAACAAGTGGCCATGGGGGTGGGCGCTCGCGAACTCGTCCCAGGCGGCGGGCGACGGGAAATCGGGGTCGCCGGGCCAGTGCACGCGCATACCATACACCTCGAGTGTGATTGGACAGATTATACACGGCGGCAGGCGGGCGACCAAATGTGGAGTGTTCCGACTGTCATTGCGAGGAGGCCGCAGCCGACGAAGCAATCCCCACGCCGTGCATTGGAGATTGCTTCGTCGGCTGCGGCCTCCTCGCAATGACAGTTGCGCGCTTGACGCGGCTGTACATTTGTGGTAACATGCAGGCACATGGACCCGAAGCGCCTCGGCTCTGGCCGGGCGCTTGCTGCGTCTCGGTCGTGTGCTCAGTTTTCCAGCGAGGTGGAGAGATCAGTAGCCGAGAAGTTCGTCTAAACCAGGAGATACGGGCCCGCGAGATCCGGCTGATTGACGAGACAGGAAAGCAGCTTGGGATCTATCCGGTGCGCGAGGCGATGCAGATTGCGGATGAGAAGGGCCTCGATCTCGTAGAAGTTGCTCCCAACGCCAACCCGCCGGTGTGCCGTCTCATGGACTATGGCAAGTATCTCTACGAGCGCACCAAGAAGGAGCGCGAGGATCGCCGGGGGCAGCGCATCATCGAGATCAAAGAAGTCCGCCTGCGCCCCAAGATCGGCGAACACGACATGGGCGTCAAGGTGCGGCAGATGCGCACCTTCCTGTCGGATGGCGCAAAGGTCAGGGTGCGGGTTCGCTTCCGCGGGCGTGAGATTACCCATCCCGAAGTCGCCAGGGATTTGCTTGGCCACATTACCGACTCGTTGGGCGACGCTGCGACGGTGGAACAGCAGCCGCTGATGGACGGGAAGACGATGATCATGCTTCTCGCCCCGGGTCCTGCGCTGAAGCAGCCGGGCGCGGCTGATCATTCTGGTTAGGGCCTATTTGAAGAACCGTAGCGTGGCCCCTTGTGGGCGCTCCTGACGGGCACAAGGCCCCAGGCTACACGACTGCTAGAGGGGAATTCGATGCCAAAGATCAAGACGCACAAGACGGCGCAGAAGCGCTTCAAGATTTCGGGCACTGGCAAGATCCTGCGTACCAAGGGTGGCAAGAGCCACCTGCGCCGCAAGAAGGCGGCACGGGTGCTGCGGGCCCTCGACAAGACCTTTGAGGTCACCACGCGCGGCGAGAAGAAGCGCATCAGCCGCCTGGCCCCCTACCTGAAGCCCTGACGGGCAGGCCACCAGGCCTGCCCCATGGTTGAAGCCTTTGAGCCGGCCGGCAACGGCCGCTCGTACGGGAGGAATAGCATTGCCACGGGTTAAGCGAGGCGTCCCAGCCCGGGCGCGCCATAAAAAAGTACTCAAGCTCACACAGGGGCAGTACGGTACCAAGCACTCGCTCTACCGCCGTGCCAACGAAGCGTTGCTCAAATCACTGGCGTATGCCTACCGCGACCGGCGCGACCGCAAGCGAGATATGCGCCGCCTGTGGATCCAGCGCATCAACGCAGCAGCGCGCGAGCAAGGGCTCACCTACAACCGGCTGATCAGTGGTCTGCGCACGGCCGGTGTTGAGGTCGACCGCAAGATGCTGGCCGATATGGCTGTGCGCGATGCAGCGAGTTTCACTCGACTGGTCGAGGTGGCCAAGGCCGGCGCCTAGGGCCTGCCGATGGTCACGACGAGCCTGGCCAATGAGCGCGTCAGATACGCGCGCGCTCTGTACCGCGAACGGGTCCGCACCCGCGAGCAGCGTTTTGTCATCGAGGGCACACGATCGGTGGCCGAGGCGCTGCGCGCGGGGGTGAGGCCCGTTTTGGCGTTCTATACCGGCCGCGTGCGTACGCTCGAACAGGGGGAGGCGCTGCTTGCGCGCCTGCGGCAGGCCGCAGAATGCCTCATCGAAGTGACCCCCGAAGTGATGGCCTCCATGGCGCAGACGGTGACCCCGCAGGGGGTGCTCGCCGTCGTGTCGATGCCCCGCTTGCCCTGGCCCGCCCACGGCCTGGTCGTCATCCTCGATAGCTTGCGTGACCCAGGCAACGTGGGCACGATCATGCGCGCCGCCTGGGCCGCGGGCGCCGCCGGGCTTGCCACAACCAGGGGCACGGTGGACCCCTTTGCACCCAAAGTCGTCCGCGCGGCGATGGGCGCGCACTGGGGCCTGCCGCTGCAGGCCGGCCTCGACGCGGGCGCACTGGCCGGACTCGTGAACGGGCGCCTGGCCGTGCTCGCGGCGCAAGACGGCCGGCCCTATTGGCAGATCGACTGGCGGGGTGATACGGCGCTGATCATCGGCGGTGAGGCCCGCGGCGCCGAGGTGGCCGGGGTGCTGGCCCAGGTCCGCGCGGCCATCCCCATGGCGCCGGGCGTGGAATCGCTCAACGCCGCTCTCGCCGCGGCCGTGCTCCTCTTCGAAGCCGCCCGCCAGAGGGGGGTTGGGGTCACGTAAACCGCAAAGGCGCAAAGACGCCAAGACGACGCCAAGGGATCAGGATGGATTGGATGTCCGCGGCCACTCAGCCCGTCATACGGGCCACAGCAGGCTGAGCAGTCACATTCCCTCACAACCTTGGCGTCTTTGCGCCTTTGCGGTTTACGTCCTTTGCCGCTGCTCCTGGAGGTATTCGATGAGCCATTCGAGCGCGGCGCAGACGGAGGCGCGCTTGTTCTCGATGCGGTTGCCCTGGCAGAGGTGGCGGCGCCAGGCGGTGCCTTGGGGCGTGGCCAGGGCGATGTAGACCAGGCCGACGGGCTTGCCGGGCATGCCGCCGCCGGGCCCGGCAATGCCGCTGAGGGCCAGGGCCAGGTCGGTCTGGAGGATGCGCCGGGCGCCGGCGGCCATGGTGGTGACGACCTCGGGGCTCACGGCGCCCTTGGCGGCGAGCAGGTCGCGGGGCACGGCGAGCAGCCGCTTTTTGGCCTCGTACGAGTAGGCGATGAGGCCGCCCTGAAAGTACTCCGAGCTGCCGGCAATGTCGGTGATGGCATCGCCCAGCCCGCCGCCGGTGCACGATTCCGCCACCGCCAGCGTCATGCGTCGCGCCCGCAGCAGCTCACCTGCGTGTTGGGCCAGCGCGCCCGCTGTTCTCTCCACGTGCAACTCCAATCAGTACCCCCTCTGCGGGCTACCCGGTCCCTGGCGAACAGCCCGCCCAGCCGCTCGAGTATACCACAGCCGGCCCAGTTGCCTAAACGTGGCTGTGCCTGCGGGCATACCTCAAAAGCCGGTCACCAACGATGATGGGATACACCCCCAGTTGAAGGGCATATTCCACAGTTGTGGGGTACCCGTGTGCCCGCCGGGTTCTCCGCTCCGCTGCCACCCCTTGGGCGCGGACAAGCTTGCACAGGCTCGTGTTCTCGTGCGCCCAGCCCTGACCTGGGGTAGGGGTTTGGCGGGCTGGCTGGCGTTGCTGGCCGCCCCGCGGGGCGGCCAGCAACGCCAGCCAGCCCGCCAAACCCCTACCTCAAAGGCCAGCACCGGGTTCGTGCGAAGCTCAAGAGCCGGTCACCAACGATGATGGGATACACCCCCAGTTGAACTGCGACTCGCTCTGTGTTACAATAGAGGGCATGAGTGAGCCAGCCGGGGATTGGGGAATGATCGGCCACGAGTGGGCCGTGCGCCTTTTGCAGCGCAGCCTAGAACGAGGGCAGCTCTCGCACGCGTACCTGCTGCTGGGGCCGCCGCGGGTGGGCAAGGCCACGCTGGCCCTGGCCCTGGCGCGGGCCATCAACTGTACCGGCGAGGCGCCGCCCTGCGGCGTGTGCCGCAGTTGTCGCCTGATCGCCGCCGGCCGTCACCCCGACGTCCACCTGGTGGAGGGGGGCGAGGTGCGCGCCATCCGCATCGACCAGGTGCGCGAGCTGCAGCGCCAGGCGGTGCTGTCGCCGGTGGAGGCGCGGCGCCGCGTGGTGATCCTGACCGACTTTCAGGGCGCGACGCCCGAGGCGGCCAATTGCCTGCTCAAGACCCTGGAGGAGCCGCCGCCGCCGGTGGTGCTCATCCTGACGGCGACGCATGAAGGCCGTCTGCTGCCGACGATTGTCTCGCGCTGCCAGCCGCTGTGGCTGCGGCCGCCGGCCGTGCCGGCTATCGCACGGGGGCTGCAGGAGCGCTGCGGCGCCCAGCCCGAGCAGGCGCAACAGCTGGCCAGGCTCGCCGCAGGGCGCGTCGGCTGGGCGGTGGAGGCGGCGCGGGGCGGCCAGCTCCTGCAGCAGCGCGAGGCCCAGTTGGGCCACCTGGGCGAGGTGTTGGGCGCCGATACGATCGGGCACCTGCGCCTGGCGCGCGAGCTGAGCGGCGACGCCGAGGCGCTGCCGGCCCTGCTGGACCTGTGGCTCGGCTGGTGGCGCGACCTCTTGCTCTGGCGCGCGGGCTGCAGCGAGTTGGTCTGCAATGCCGATCAGGCTGCGGCGCTCGAGCGTACTGCGGGCGGGCACACCGTGCCCGAGCTGCTTGCCGGCCTGCAGGCGCTCGCCGATGCGCGCCGTCGCCTCGAATGCAATGCCAACCCGAGGCTCACGCTCGAAGTACTCTTCTTGACATTGGGTGCAAGCTGATTGCCGAGGGCCGGTTCACCCAGAGGGACATATATGGGAGCCATAGTAGTAGGGGTGCGCTTCCGGCGTACCTCAAAGGTGTACGATTTCAGCCCCAACGGGGTTGACGGCCTGCTGCCGGGCGACGAGGTGATTGTCGAGACCAGCCGGGGCCGCGAGATGGGCCGGATCATTATCGGCCCCCACGAGGTGGACGACGACAACATCGTCGGCGAGCTCAAGCCGGTGGAGCGACGGGCTACGCCGCTGGATCGTCTGCAGGCGCAGCGTTTCCAGCGCCGCGAGCTCAGGGTCCTCGAAAAGTGCCGTCAGAAGGTGGCCGAACACAACCTGCCCATGAAGGTGGTGGCCGCCGAGTACAACTATGACGGCACCCGCCTGGTCTTCTCGTTCACTGCAGAGAAGCGCGTGGACTTTCGCGAGCTGGTACGCGACCTGGCGCGGACCTTCCATGCGCGCATCGAGCTGCGCCAGATCGGCGTGCGCGACGAGGCCAAGCTGTGCGGCGGCGCCGGCACCTGTGGGCGAGAGCTGTGCTGCCGCTCGTGGATGACCGAGTTCAACCCGGTCTCGATCAGGATGGCCAAACACCAGGGCTTGCCGCTCAGCCCGGCAGAGATCTCGGGCGTCTGCGGGCGGCTGCTGTGCTGCCTCGAGTTCGAGGACGAGTGCTACGTGGAGGCGCGCAGCCGCCTGCCCAAGCCGGGCCACCAGATCGATACGCCGCAGGGCCCGGGCAAGGTGATCGGCATCAATGCGCTCAAGGAGATGGTGACCGTCCGGCTCGAGAGCGAGGAGATTGTCGAGTTCTCGGCGGCCGAGCTGCAGGCGGGCCAGATGCCGGCGCCCTGCCCCGCGGAAGAAGACGACGACGCAGAGGACGAGAACGACGAGTAGCGCGACGTAACCCGGAGTCCCCAACTTGTTGGGGCCGGGGCGCCCTTGTTGGGGCCGGGGCGCCCGAACAAGTTCGGGAGTCCGGGTTCGGAGTCCCCAACTTGTTGGGGCCGGGGCGCCCGAACAAGTTCGGGAGTCCGGGTTCGGAGTCCCCAACTTGTTGGGGCCGGGGCGCCCGAACAAGTTCGGGAGTCCGGGTTCGGAGTCCCCAGCTTGTTGGGGCTGGGACGCCCGAACAAGTTCGGGAGTCCGGGTTCGGAGTCCCCAACTTGTTGGGGCCGGGGCGCCCTTGTTGGGGCTGGGACGCCCGAACAAGTTCGGGAGTCCGGGTTCGGAGTCCCCAACTTGTTGGGGCTGGGACGCCCGAACAAGTTCGGGAGTCCGGGTTACGCAGGCCTTCGCCGGCGCAGTTCCTCGACAACGTCATACGGCACGGTGGCGGCGCCGAGCTCGCCGCAGACGAGGTCGGGGCCATGGAAGTCGCTGCCGCCGGTGGCGATCAGGCCATGGCGGCGGGCGATGTCTTCCAGGTAGCGCACCTCTTCTGGCGAGTACCCTGTGTAACTGGCCTCCAGCCCCTCGATGCCGGCCTTGGCCAGCGCAGGCACGATCTCGGTGACCTGTAATGGGTGGGCCAGCACCGGCACGCCACGCGCGTTGCGGATCAAGGTGATGGCCTCCGCCGGCGTGACCTTGAGGCGGCTCACGTAGGCCGGGCCTCTGGAGCCGATATAGAGGGCAAACGCCTGTTCGGTGGAGGTGACATAGCCCTGCTCGAGCAGCGCCCGCGCGATGTGCGGGCGCCCCACCGACTCCCCTGCCGCCAGCTCGCGCACGCGCTCCCAGCTCAGGGGCATGCCGAGGGCGGCCAGTCGCTCGACCATGCGGCGGGCGCGCAAGACACGCGCCTCGCGGATCTCGCGCAGCTTGGCCTCCAGCCCCGCCGACTCGGGCTCGACGAAATACCCCAGGATGTGGACCTCACCCAGCGCGCTCTCTGTGGAAATCTCGACGCCCGGCACCACGCCGAGCTCCGTGCCCCGCGCCGCCGCTGCAGCAGGGCGCACGCCCTGGGTGCTTTCGTGGTCGGTAATGGCGATGGCGCGGAGCCCTCGAGCCCGCGCCATCGCAACCACTTCTTTGGGCGTACACTGACCGTCGGATGCAGTTGTGTGAACGTGCAGGTCAACCCGTGAACTCATCTCGGTTCAACGATCAATTTGACTGCCGTTCGCTCTTGTTCGCTAATGCTCACTTCTGTGAACGCCGGTATGCACACGACGTCGATGCCATCCAGGGCCAGATAGCCGCGGGCGATGGCGACAGCCTTGACGGCCTGGTTCACCGCCCCTGCGCCGATGGCTTGCACCTCGGCGCGGCCGCTCTCGCGGATCACCCCGGCGATCGCACCTGCGACCGCGGTAGACCTGGATCTGGCCGAGACTTTGAGGATCTCCATGTAGCTGCCTCCTGTGCCGTCCACTCTCCGACGGCCACTGCTGTGATGTTCGGGCCAAGAACTGGTCTGCAGAACTGTAGCCGGATCCTCTCCAGTCGGCGACATGTTCGCCCAGGAATAGCACTCCTTGCGCGCCAGGCCCCGCAGTCTCCGCTCTGCCTCGCCCAGGTGCCTCCTCTAGAGCCCATCCGAAAAGCCGCGTAGCGACGTCCACAAGGGGCCAGGCTACGACTTTTCGGATAGGCTCTTACTTGGCGTACTCGACGGCACGCGTCTCGCGGATGACCGTCACCCTGATCTGGCCCGGATACTGCAGGCTCTCTTCGATGCGCTTGGCAATGTCGCGCGACAGCCGCGCGGCCCCCAGGTCGTCGATGGCCTCGGGCTTGACGATGATCCGCACTTCGCGCCCCGCCTGGATGGCATACGATTTTTCGACCCCCTCAAAGGAGTCGGCGATGTCCTCCAGAGCCTTGATGCGCTTGACATAGTTTTCCAGCGACTCGCGGCGTGCGCCGGGCCGCGCGCCCGAGATGGCGTCGGCAGCCTGGACCAGGATCGCCTCGATGCTCTGAGGCTCCTCCTCGCCGTGATGCGCGGCGATGCAGTTGATGATACGCGCCGGCTTGCCGATGCGCCGGGCCACGTCGGCCCCGATTGCGGCGTGCGCGCCCTCCACCTCATGGTCGATGGCCTTGCCGATGTCGTGGAGCAGCCCGCCCTCCTTGGCCAGTTGCACGTCGGCGCCGAGCTCGGCGGCCATCATCGCTGCCAGGTGGGCGGTCTCGATCGAGTGCATGAGCACGTTCTGGCCGTAGCTGGTGCGATAGCGCAGGCGGCCGAGCAGCCGGATCAATTCCGGGTGCAGGCCGTGCACTCCGCTCTCATACGCGGCGCGCTCGCCCTCCTCACGGATGGTGTTGTCCACCTCCTGCTGCGCCTTCTTGACGATCTTCTCGATGCGCGCCGGATGGATGCGGCCGTCGACGATCAACTTGGTCACGGCGACCCGCGCGACCTCGCGCCGCACCGGGTCAAAGCTCGACAGCACGATGGCCTCCGGCGTGTCGTCGACCACCAGGTCCACGCCGGTGGCGCTCTCGATGGCGCGGATATTGCGCCCGCCGCGCCCGATGATGCGCCCTTTCATCTCATCATTGGGCAGCGGCACCGACGAAACGGTCGTCTCGGCGACCTGGTCGGAGGCAAAGCGCTGGATAGCCAGAGAGATGATCTCGCGTGCTCGGCGCTCGGCCTCCTCCTCCACTTCGGCCTCGACCTGGCGAATGACCCGGGCCAGGTCCTGGCGAGTCTCCTCCTCAGTGCTCTTCAAGAGCAAGACCCGTGCCTCTTGGCGGTCCATGCCGGCCACATGCTCCAGCTCGACACAGACCTGCACGCGGAGCTGCTCGACTTGAAGCTCCTTGTGCTCGATGCCCTTTTCGCGTGACTGCAGCTCGCGCTCGCGCGCTTCGAGGGCATCGATGCGCCGGTCCAGGCTCTCGCGGCGCTGCTGCAGGCGCTGTTCTTGCACGCGCAACTCGGCGCGGCGCCGCTTGTTGTCGGCCTCGGCCTCTTCGCGCAGACGGAGCGCCAGATCCTTGGCCTCCAGCTCGATCTCACGGTACTTGGTCCTGGCCTCGTTTAGCAGGCGCTCGGATTCTTGGTGCAGTTCCCTGAAGCGCGTCTTGGCCAGGTACTCACGGAGTAAGTAGCCAAGCCCGGAGCCGAGAACGGCGCCCGCAAGGCCACTCACTGCTGCAATGATAACGGACGGCATGTGTGATCCTTTCCCATTCCCAGATATATCTCATCTCCGGCTCCATTCCGAAGGTCGCTCTCTATTCAGAGCCTATCCGAAAAGCCGCGTAGCCCAGGGCCTTGCGCCCGTTTCGCCTCGCCATGAGGCTAGATGTGCCACTCGCGACGCCCACAAGGGGCCATGCTACGACTTTTCGGATAGGCTCTCAGGCGTGTCTCCGGACCTCTCGCGCCAGAGGCGCTCCACGGCGTCGCGCGCCGTGGCGTACGAAAAGCCGCGCCGCCGCAGAAACTCGCCCAGCCGGCGATAGAACGTATCGCGGTCGACATGCAGCAGGCGCGCCGCCCGGGCCTGTGCCGCCTGGTAGGCGCTGCCGTCTTCGTCGACCGCTGCGACCGCCGCTTCGATGGCCGACTCGCCGATGCCTTTGCGCCGCAGCTCGTAGCGCAGAGCCGATGCGCCGCGTGGGCGAAAGCTCGTGCGGTTCTCGACCCAGAAGCGGGCAAAGGCCGCATCGTCGACCAGGCCGGCGCGTGCCAGCCGCTGCAGCACCTCGCTGGCCACCTCTTCGGCGACCTGTTTGCCGGCCAGGTAGCGGCGCACCTCTTCGCTGCTGCGCGGGCGGTAGCTCAAAAAGCGCAGCGCCCGGTCATAGGCGCGCTCCAGCGAGTCGTGCTGCCGCAGGGCGGCAATGTCGGCGTCCGACAGTTCCTGGCCGATGCGCAGGCCGGCGGCGACGATATCGGGCAGCCCGAAGGCGAATGCCCCGTCGAGATAGACGTTCACCCGCCCCTTGTTCTTCGTTTGTGCCCTGAGCGCCGTGATCTTGCCGGCCATTGGCACCTTGCTCCCATCAAGACCTGACAGGTCTCCGAGACCTGTCAGGTCTTGCGCATGCGACAAAAAAAGAAAACGCTGTGGCCTGAAGCCACAGCGTTCAATCTCACATTGGCGACCAGCGGTCCGTGCCGGCCCCAATGCGCTCCAGATTGTTACGGCCGTAGGGCCTCGACCGGCCGCGGCGCAGGCCACGACCGCCCGCAGCTCTGCCGCAGGCTCACGATGCCCTTGCAGCGGTTCACGGCCGGAGGCCCAGTGGTCTCACCGGCTTCTGAGCCGGGCTGCGGCCCATCTGGGCCTCGCCAGGGTGCGACGGGGACTATTCGGATTCGAAGCCGTCGCCATCCTCGCCATCGTCAAAAGCCGCGGCAGGTGGCGCACCGGCGATGCCCACAAATCCGACCTCGCGCACCTTGGCGCTGATC
The DNA here is from genome assembly GCA_029553955.1 of Chloroflexota bacterium. Lineage (GTDB taxonomy): Bacteria > Chloroflexota > Anaerolineae > SpSt-313 > SpSt-313 > JAKPJZ01. The sequence goes on along the minus strand of JAKPJZ010000121.1, from coordinate 32,466 downwards.
TCGGCCATCAAGTCGGGGTTCTCTCGCAGGAAGCTCTTGGCGTTCTCGCGACCCTGTCCGAGCCTGGTCTCATTGTAGGAAAAGTAGGCGCCGCGCTTGTCCACGATGCCCAACTCGACGCCCATATCGAGGACGTCGCCCTCTTTTGAGATCCCCTGATCGTACATGATGTCGAATTCCGCCATCTTGAAGGGAGGAGCGACCTTGTTCTTCTTGACCCGCACGCGCGTGCGGTTGCCGACGACGTTGCCTCCCTGCTTGATCGCTTCCATACGGCGAATGTCCAGGCGGACGGCCGCATAGAACTTTAAGGCGTTGCCACCTGTGGTCGTCTCTGGGTTGCCAAAAAGGACCCCGATCTTCATGCGCAATTGATTGGTAAAGATCACGGCCGCGTTCGAGCGTTTGATGGCACCCACGAGCTTGCGCAGTGCCTGCGACATCAGGCGTGCCTGCAAGCCGACGTGGGCGTCGCCCATCTCGCCCTCAATTTCAGCCCGCGGCACCAGTGCGGCCACCGAGTCGATCACGACGACGTCTACCGCGCCGCTGCGCACCAGGGCCTCGGCGATCTCCAAGGCCTGTTCGCCGGTGTCGGGCTGGGAGACATAGAGGTCATCGATGTTCACGCCGCACTTTTGGGCATAGGCCGGGTCGAGCGCGTGTTCGACGTCGATAAAGGCGGCCACCCCGCCCAGCTTTTGCGCTTCGGCAATGATGTGCTGGCAGAGGGTGGTCTTGCCCGAAGACTCAGGCCCATAGATCTCGGTGATGCGGCCCCGCGGGATGCCCCCGATACCGAGGGCGAGGTCCAAGGCCAGTGATCCTGTGGGGATGGCTGCGATGTGGATGATGTTGGTAGCATCGCCCAGTTTCATGATGGAACCGTCGCCGAAGCGCTTGCGCAACTGGGACATGGTCGTCTCCAGCGCTTTCTCTTTGGCTACCTCAACCATATCGAGAACCAGTCTCCTTTCCTGGGCATGCTCCCCACGGTCTAGTTTACACTAAGAGTCGAGAAAACGCAAGTCTCCGCGGGGGTTTGTAATGGGTCATGTTTGACCGTGCGCGCCCGGGTATGCATGCCCTGCACATTTATCGTAACACCATGCCGCGCCATCGTCAAGGGCGGCCGCGTGTTAAGAGACCTCCCGCCTGTCATTGCGAGTACCCCAGGGTTGCCACAACCCTGCGGCAGGCGGATGACGTCGCACTGTAGCCGCGGCATCGTGCCGCGCTGGGGAGTCCCCGGCAACACGCCGCGCCTACAGTCCGGCGGCCTACGTCATGAGCAGCGCAGCGAAGCAATCTCCACGTCCGGCAAAGGAGATTGCTTCGCTACGGCCGCCTCCTCGCAATGACAGGCCAAGGTTCTGTGCTGGTCACAGGGTTCGGAGACCCTGGGGTACTCGCAATGACAGCGCCAGGTCTCAGGTCAGTACCCCCGAGTGCGCGGAGCCATATCCTAACACGAGCGGGGAACGACGCCCACGAAGCCGCCGCAAGCGGCTTCGTGGGCGTCGTTCCTCACCTGTGTTCGGCCAAGGCTCTGGGAGCGGGTCTACACAGCAGTGCGAGAGTGTGTTATACTGGTCTTGCCGGCCGGCATACGGCCCGGCAGTTTGGGGAGGTATGCGGTGGCGGCGGTGGATTTCTACAGTCTGGCGGAGGCAGCGGGCGAAGGCGACTTTCTGGGCCGCTTCCGGCGGCCGGTGGCCCCGGCGCTGGCGGCAGCCTATGTAGCCGCATGGACGGCGCCGGGAGACCTCGTGCTCGACCCGTTCTGCCAGGATGTGGCCGTGCTGCGCGCGGCGGCGGTGGCCGGCCGGCGCGCGGTGGCTACGACCGGCAACCCGCTTATTGCCCTGTTGGTACGCGTCGAGGCGGCGCCTGCCGCCCCCGCGCAACTCCAGGGGGCTGTGGCTCGCCTGGCCGCGGCGCCCAAGGCCGATACGCTGCTGGGCGAGCACCTCGACCAGCTCTATGCCACCGCCTGCGGCCAGTGCGGCGCACAAGCCGCCGCTGAGGCCTTCGTGTGGGACCGCGAGCTGGCCACACCGGTGCTGCGCGAGTACCGCTGCGGCCGCTGCGGCCATGCCGCACGCGAGCCGCTGCCGGCCGGCGAAGTGCCCCGTCACCTGGGGTTCGACCCCCAGGGCATGCACCGGCGCCTGCTGGCCGAGCGGCTGCGCGTGGACGATGCGCCGCCGCGCTTGGCCGACCGCCTGACCGGGCTTTACACCCCGCGCGGCCTCTATGCCCTCTCGGCCCTCGTCCTCAAGCTGGATCTGCTTTTCGCCGATAGCCCCCTGCGTGATGCGCTGCGCGTCGCCCTGCTGCAGACGATGGACGAGGCCAGCGCGCTGCATCAGGCCACAGAGGAGGGTTGGCGGCCGGTGGCATCGCTGGCGCCGCCGCGGCGTTTCCGCGAGGCCAACGTCTGGCGCACGTTTGTCGCTGCGGCGCGGGCCGTGGCCGGCGGTGGATGCGCCCTGCCTCTCGTAGCCTCGGCCGAGGAGGTCCTGCGCGCCGGGCCGGGCGCCGCCGGTGTGGAGGCCGGCCCCTTGCCGCGGCTGACAGGGCGCCTGGCCGGGCGGGTGTCGTTGGCGCTGAGTCAGTTGCCGCGCTTCGATTCGACCTTTGCCGCGCTGAGCTACCTGTGGAGCGGCTGGCTCATGGGCAAAGAGGGCAGCCGCGCCGCCGTGCGCCTGCTGCGCCAGCGCGTGCCGGGCGAGTTGCACTACCTGCAGGCGCTGACGGCGGCGCTGGCTGCCCTGGGCGGGGCGCTGGCGCCGCGCGGGCGGGTGGCGTTGGCCTTCCAGGCGCCGGCCACGCGCTACATCGAGAGCCTGCTGGTGGCCGCGGGCGGGGCGCAGCTTGCGCCGGTGCATGCCTGGCACGGCCCGCTCGATGGCCGCCCCGCGCCGCCCCTGGCCGTGCGCCGCGTGGAGCACCATGTGGTCCTGGCCCGCGGCGTGGCCGTGCCTCCGCCGGGCGACAGGGCCGTGCGCGCGGGCCTGCTGGCGGCGCGCACGGCGGCGGCGCTGCTCGAGGCGCGCGGCGAGCCGGCGCCCTTTGGCGCGCTGCACGGGCCTATCTGGGCGACGCTGGGCCGGGAGGGGCTGCTCGCCGGCGGTCGCAGCGCGCCTGAGGCCGAAGCGCTGCGCAAGCGGCTGGCCGTAGCCGTGGGCCGGGCGCTCGAGGGCGCTGAGGACCTTGAAGCGGTGCCTGTGCCTGGGGGCGAGGCGGGCGAGGCCCTGTGGCGGCTGCGGCCCGCGCCCGAGTGCAGCCGGCCCCTGGCCGACCGCACCGAGGCGCTGGTACGCGCGGCGCTGGAGCGCGGCCCGTCGTCGGAAGAGGCGCTGCAGCAGGAGGTGCTCGAGGCGCTTGGGGGCCAGGTGCCTTCGTGGCCGCTGCTGCGCGCCTGCCTGGAGTCGTATGGTGTCGAGATCGAGCCGCGCCGCTGGGCGCTTGCCGAAGAGGAACGGGAGATCACCGCACCGGCCTGGCGCGAGCGCTTGTTGCAGGCGCTGGGTGAGTTGGGCGAGCGCCTGGGCTACGAGCCGGGCGAGGCGGCCGGCTGCGACCTGGCCTGGGCCGAGGCGGGCGCATTGCGGCTTGGCTTCCGCCTGCAGGCGAGCGTCGCCATCGCCCCGCTGCTGGGTGCGGTGTGTGCCGGCCGCCGCCTGCTCGTCATTCCCACGCGGCGTGCGGCGCTGTGGCGACACAGACTCGCCGCCCAGCCGCTGTGGCGCGCCGAGTTGGAGCGGCTGGGCTGGGCCTTCCTGCGCGAGGCAGCGCTGCTTGGCCTGCTCGACGGCGCGGCCGACCCGGCGCGCTTTGAGGCGGCCCTGGGGCTCGACGAGGGCGGCGGCCAGTTGGCGCTCTTTGCTCCTTGACCGTTTGCTCGAGCGCAAAGGCGCCCCAGCAGGTCGGCTCGGCGCCGCCGGGCGCGAACATGGTTCGGCACCAGACATCATCGTACCAGCAGGCCCCTCAGCCGTGCCGCCGCTCGTTGATGAGCACGAGCGTGGCGCTGTTCCGAGCAACAGCGGAAGTACTGTATTTGACTCGCGCGAACGTGACGGCTATGATAGGGGCAAAGCTCGTGAAGAATGTAACGAACTCACAATCCCGAGAGTGTCGCCAGTGATCAAAGGTGGCCCACGTGAAAGAGCATGACGGAAGCAATCACCTGCGCCTGCGGCCGGCGCAGGCCGATGCCAGGAGTATCCTCGCCCACGCCTTGGAGCGCGTGCTTCCCGAAGCGGCCCTGCGGCGCTACGTCAGCCTCGACGAGGCGTGCAACGTCCTGACCGTCGCCGGCCGAACCTACGACCTCGGCCGCTTTGAGCGCATCATCGTCGTCGGCGGCGGCAAGGCAGCGCGGCGCACCGCCGCCGAGCTGGTGCGCATCCTCGGCGGCCGCATCAGCGCCGGTGCCCTGAACGTCTACCGCGACCAGGCCCGCGAGCCCATTGCCGAGCACGTCGAGCTCTTCGCCGCCGACCATCCCATCCCCAACGAAGAGGGGGCCAGGGGCGCCCGGCGCATGATCGAGCTGCTGCGGGCCGCCGACGCCCGCACCCTGGTCATCGCCCTCATCTCGGGCGGCGGCTCGTCGCTGATGGCCCTGCCTGTAGAAGGCGTCAGCCTGCAGGACTATCAGGACGTCTCCTCGCTGCTGCTGACGGTGCCGGCCACCATCGACGAGATCAACGCGGTGCGCAAGCACATCGACCCGCTCAAGGGGGGCGGCATGCGCAAGTATGCCGCCGGGGCCGGCGCCTTTATCTCCCTGGTGCTCTCCGACGTGCCGGTGACCAAGACCGGCGTGGTCGACGATCCCTCGGTCATTGCTTCGGGGCCCACCGTCGGCGACGCCTCGACCTTTGAGGCGGCCAAGAGAGCCCTCACCGGCCACGGCATCTGGAGCAAGACCCCGCGTGCCGTCAGGGAGTACATCGAGGCCAACCTGGGCCGCGAGGAGCACGAGACCCTGCACAGCGACTCGCCGCTCCTGGCGGCCGAGCGCAGCCAGTACGTCATCATCGCCAACAACGACGAGGCCATGGAGGCGGCGGGCGAGCGGGCGGCGCAGTTGGGCTATGCAGTGCGCCTCGCCGGCTGCCGCACCGGCTCGACCGCCGACAAGATCAAGGCCGAGGTCACCCAGGAGATCGAAAACATCTGGCGGGCGATCGCGCCGCACCTGGCGGCCGGCGACTGGGTCACCTTTGCAGCCTTTTCTACCGACGGCATCGACGGCCACTCGAGCCTGGCCGGCGCCATCGCCGACGGCGACACGCTGCGCCTGGCCGCCGCCCAGGGCCTCGACGCCCGCGACCATCTCGCGCGCTACGACTCGGCCACCTTCTTCCAAAAGCTCGGCCTGGGCATCGAGACCGGCCCGAGCGGCACCAACGTGGCCGACCTGGCCCTGGTGCTCGTCTGCAATCCCGCGTTGGCACCTGACAGGTCTCCCGAAGACCTGTCAGGTGCCAAGGCTAATGTGGGCCGCAGGATCGCGTTCATCTTTGGAGGGGAAGCCACCGTGCAAGTCAACATGCCTGAGGGTCAAGAGCCCGGCCAGGGCGGCCGCAACACTCACCTTACCCTGCTGGCGGCCGAAAAGCTGGCTGAGCGCGGCCAGGGCGGCGGCCGCGGTCGGGCGGCCATCGCCAAGGGCCTCGCCGAGGCGGGGATTCCCGCCGGGCAGATCGAAGTGGGCGAGGTCGCCTGCCTGGGCTATGCCAGCGATGTCGGGCCGATCAGCCTCACCCCGCTGGCCATCGTCGGCGTGCGCGGCCATGCCGACGTGGAAAAGGCCGTGCGCTACGCCTATGAGCAGGGCATCCCCATCACGGCCAGGGGCGCGGGCAGCGGCCTGCCGGCGCAGTCGGTGGGCAGCGGCATCGTCCTCGACATGCGCGCGCTCGACACGGCCGAGGTCCTGGGCGATCACGCCGAGGGTGGCAAGATCGTCTCTGCCCAGGCGGGGGTGATCTGCACCCGGCTCAACGCCATGCTCAAGGCGCACGGCGCGTTCCTGGCCTCGTTCCCAGCCTCCACCGATATGGCCACCATCGGCGGCATGATCGCCAACAACGCCTCGGGCGCTAGCTCGGTCAAGCTGGGCACGACCAAGGACCAGGTGCTGGACCTGCACGTCGTCTTGCCCGACGGCACGGGCCTGTGGACCTCGGAGATCGAGCCGGGCGAGCAGCCGTGGGCACAGATCATCGACCTCGTGCGCGCCAACGCCGAGGCCATCGACAAGGGTTTCCCGCGGGTGCCCAAGAACTCGTCGGGCTATGACGTGCTCGACATCCTGCGCCAGCTCGAGGCGGGGGTGCCCGTCGACTGGTCGCGGCTCTTTGCCCATTCCGAAGGCACGCTGGGCGTCATCACCGAGGCCAAGCTGCGGGCCATGCCCCTGGCCACGCAGAAAGCGACCTGCATCGTCTACTTTACCGACCTCGCCGAGGCCTGCGGCGCCATCCCCAAGATCTATGACCTACAGCCCTCCTGCTTCGACACGGCCGTCACCACCAACCTCGAGCTGATCCGCAAGACCTACCCGAACCTGGGCATCCGCGAAGACGCCAAGGTCATGTACCTTATCGAGTTCGACGACGTGGAGGTGCGGCCCGACCCCAAGGACCCCTCGCGGCGGCTGGGCGCCGTGCGCATCATGGAGCAGCAGGCGGCGGCCGCGCTGATCGCGAAACAGGTGGCGGCCCTGCGCGAGCTGCTCGGGCGCGACTATCCCCAGACGGCCATCGGCTTTGACGTGGCCTACGACCAGGCCAAGGCCGACGCCCTCTGGCAGGGGCGGCGCAGCGCCCTGAACGTGCTCTATGCCTACGACCCGAGCAAGCGGCCGCTGACCATGATCGAGTGCGTCGTCATCCCCAGGGACCAGCAGAAGCTGCTCGAGTTCATCACCTACATGGATGAGGTGTTCAACCAGGAGCAGGTCGTCGCCGGCACGCACGGCCACGCGGGCGACTGCAACTTTCACCTCTACCTCTTGCTCAACCTCACCGAACAGCAGGACCGGGTGCGGCTGATCAACGTCATGGCCAGGATCACCGAAAAGGTCACCGCGCTCGGCGGCAGCATGAGCGGCGAGCACGCCGATGGCCGCACCCGCGGCGTCATCCTGCCGCATGTGTTCGGCAAGGCGCTGTTCGACCTCTTTGTGCAGATCAAGGACCTCCTGGACCCGCGTGGCATCATGCATCCGGGGGTCAAGATTGTCCGCGAGGCGCGCGACAAGGACCTGCACGCGGCTATCGAGGAGCTGGTCGGCGTCGAGGCCGAGGATTCCAAGCTCACCCTGGCCCGCTTCCAAGACTTTTCGGCCCTCTACTCGGGCGTGTGCTCGCTCTGCTCGCAGTGCGCCGATATCTGCCCGGTGTTCAGCAAGCTGGCCGATGGCTTTGCCGCGCGCACCGAGGCCGCTCCGACCTTTCGGCGGGCGCTGGCCATGGCCCTGCAGAGCGGCGCCGACCCGGCCATGCGCCACGACCCGCTGTTCAAGAAAGCCTTTGACCTCTGCCTGATGTGCGGCCAGTGCACGTGGAAGTGCGCCACCAACGCCAGCATGCGCGACCTCGTGGTCAAGATCCGTGAGCCCAAGCGCTCGCGGGTCATCGCCCCGGCCATTGCCGGCGTCATGGCGCGCCGCGGCCTCTACACGTTCGGCATCGGCTTCCTCGGCTTTACCCAGGGCCTGTGGCAGAGCCGGCCGGGCCGCGCGGTGCTGTCGTGGCTGCCGCAGGGGCTCATCCCCACGCGCATCCCCAAGCAGCGCTACTTGCCGCGCCTGGCCAGGTCGACCATGGAGAGCCGCTACCCCGAGCTGGCGCATGTGCCGCCGGCGCAGGCCGACATCGCCTACTTTTACGGCTGCACCTCGGACCTCTTTGACGAGCCCATCGCCGACGGTTTCATCAACATCGCCCGGCACAACGGCTGGCAGGTGTCGCTGCCGCCGCAGACCTGTTGCGGCGAGCCGTTCGCCAGTTTCGGCAACACCGAGCAGTACTACCGCATGGCGCGCTACAACATCGACCAGTTGCTGCCCTACAAGTACGTGGTCGCCCACTGCCCGTCGTGCATCCTGGCCTTCAAGGAGCTGGCGAAAGAATTCGCCCGTCTCGGCGACACGGCGTACGAGGAGAAGGCCAAGGCCCTCGTCGCCAAGCTGTATGACCCGGCCCAGTTCATCGTCAAGGTCATCGGTGTGGCCAACCTCGAGCCGGCGACGCAGGCGGTCGCGCGCACGGTTGCCGTGCATGTGTCGTGTCACGAAAAGTTGGGCCACAAGACCACCGCATCGGCCAACAACACGCGCGACCTGCTGGACCTGATCCCTGGGCTGCAGGTGGTGCCTATGGCCGGCGCCGACGAGTGCTGCGGCGAGGGCGGGCCGTGGGGCCTGGCCGCCCACTATGACCAGTCGCTCACGCTGCGCCAGAGCAAGATCGCCAACGTCATGGCCTCGGGCGCCGATATCGTCACCAGTTGGTGCCTGGGCTGCATGATCCAGATGCGCGATGGCCTGGGCCAGGCGGGCAGCGCCGTCGAGGTGCGCCACCCGCTGGAGCTGCTCAGCGAGGCCTACGGCCCAGCAGCCAAGTGAGAGGGGCAGCCTCGCCCGCCGACCGGGTGCTTCGCTTCGCGCATGCCCGGTTCTAGACCCTGGGGGTGGGCGGGTTGGCCGTCGTCGTAGACCGCCCGCGGGCGGTCTACGACGACGGCCAACCCGCCCACCCCCTTTTGGGGCCCATTCCGGTGAGGCGCGAAGCCTTGTGCCCAGACGGTCAAAAGCGCAAAATTGACAGGATAATAGAATACGATTAGTCTGGTATGTACCAAACTCAAGTGGCCGGGCAACGGCGCCCGGCCTTCGCTTCGGTCAGGCAAGGGAGGACGCAGGTCATGGATTTCAGCTCCAACGAGGCCATCGAGAGTCGCCTGGCGGCGCTTGCGCCCGATTTCCCCCGGTGGGAAGTCGTGAAAGACATGGTGGATCAGCTCATCGCCATCACCGTCAACCTGCGGCAGAGCGGGCACCCCGGTGGGTCATTGTCGAAGGTGCACGCCTTGGTGACGACCCTGCTGAGCGGCGCCATGCGCTGGGATATCCGCCATCCCGAGAATCGCTTCGGCGATCGCTTCATCCTGGTGGGCGGCCATGCTGTGCCTCTCGTCTATTGCACCCTGGCCGTGCTCAACGAGGCCATGCGCCTCAAGTATGAGCAGACGCAGGACCCGCGCTACCTCATCCCCGGCGGCCCCGAGCGGGTGCTCGCGCCGGCCGATTTGGTGACCTTCCGCCACAACGGCGGCCTCTCGGGCCACGCCGAGATGGTGGGCAAGACCCTTTTCTTCAAGTTCAACACCGGGCCTTCGGGCCACGGCAGCCCGGCGGCCGCCGGCGAGGCGCTGGCGCTCAAGTATGCGGGGGCAACGGGGGTCAAGGTCTTTGCTTTTGAGGGCGAGGGGGGGCTGACGACCGGCGTCACCGCCGAGACAATCAACTCGGCCTATGGCCTCGGCCTCGACAACCTCTACTATGTGGTCGATTGGAACGATTTTGGCATCGACGACCATCCCATCAGCCGCGTGGTCAACGGCACGCCGCGCGACTGGTTCGAGCCTCACGGCTGGCGCGTCTTTGGCACCGAGCAGGGGGCCGATTGGGAGCAGGTGACCCGCGTGCTGCTGGGGATGACCACCACCCCCAACGCCGAACAGCGGCCGACCGCGGGCTGGGTCAAGACGCGCAAGGGGCGGGGCTACCTCGTCTACGACAACAAATCGCACGGCGCGCCGCATTCGCCGATGAACTGCGACCTCTTTTGGCGCACGCTGCAGCCCTTTGCCGAGCGTTACGGCGTCGAGTTCGCCGGCTGTGGCCAGGGCGCTCTGGCGACCGAGGACGAGCGCGTGGCGCAGACCCTGCAGCACATCGACGCCGTGCTCAGCGTCTTGCGGCGCGACCAGGGGCTGATCGACTATCTGGCCAACCGCCTCGTCGAGCTGGGCGAGCAGGTGCCGCACGAGATCCCCACGGTGCGCTTCAACCTGCAGCGCAACCCGATCGAGGACCCGGCGCTGTACGATTTCGAGCGCTATCCGGCCGATGTCTATGTGGCGCCCGGCACCAAGGTGGCCAACCGGGCGGCGCTCGCCAAGTGGGGCGCCTGGGTCAACGCCTACTGCCACGAGCACTATGGCCGGCCGCTCTTCCTGGTGGCCTCGGCCGACCTGGCCGGCTCTACCAATATCGCCGGCTTTGGCCAGGGCTATGGCGAGTTCAAGGGCTATGGCTCGTATGACCGCGAGACCAACCCCAGCGGCGTGGTGTTGCCGCAAGAGATCACCGAGCTGGCCAACTCGGGGATCATGACCGGCCTGGTGTCGACCAATCTCTCGGCCGACCCCGAGGACGAATTCGCCGGCTTTTTCGGTGCCTGCTCGACCTATGGCTCCTTCAGCTACCTAAAGTACGGCCCCTTCCGCCTCTTTAGCCAGATGGCGCAGGATAGCCCGCTCAAGCTGGGCAAGATCATCTGGGTGGCCGGCCACTCGGGCCCCGAGACGGCCGACGACTCGCGCACGCACTTTGGCATTTTCGCCCCGGGCGTGACCCAGCTCTTCCCCGAGGGGCAGATTATCAACGTGCACCCGTGGGAGTACAACGAGGTGCCGGTCGTGCTCGGCGCGGCGCTGCAGCAGGATGTGCACCTCATCGCCCTGCACCTGACCCGCCCGCCGATCACCGTGCCCGACCGGCAGGCGCTGGGCATCCCCTCGCACCTGGCGGCGGCGCGCGGCGCCTACGTCATGCGCCCCTACCGGCCCGGCCTGCCGCGCCTGGGCACCGTCATCGTCCAGGGCACGAGCACGACCTCGGGCGTGGTCAAGCTGCTGCCCGAGCTGGATGCGCGCGGCCTCAACGTCAAGGTGGTCGCGGCCATCAGCCCCGAGCTCTTCCGGCTGCAGCCCCAGGCCTACCAGGATGAGGTGCTTTCGCCCGCCGACCGGCTCGACGCCATGGCCATCACCAACGGCGCGCGGCGCCTGATGCACGACTGGCTCGACAACAAGGTGGCCGAGGCCTATACCCTGTCGAGCGACTGGGACAACCGCTGGCGCACCGGCGGCACTGTGGACGAGCTACTGAATGAAGCGCGCCTCTCGCCCGAGTGGCTGCTCAAGGGCATCGAGCGCTTTGTCGCCGGGCGGCCGCAGCGGCTCGCCGCCATCCGCGAAGCGCTGCGGGGCGCCGAAAGCTAGTTCAACGTAGAATCACCGCAGAGGCGCAGAGGACGCAGAGCAAGTCTGTCATTGCGAGCGCAACGAAGCAACCCCCAGCCGTGGAATGAGGTTGCCTCGCTGCGTTCGCAATGACAAGGTGCCTCTGCGCCTCTGCGGTTTACTTTCCAGGCTCTTCAGCCTTCGCGATCGTCACCTTTTCCCCGTCGCGCACTTGCTTGAACACCCTGGCGTCGCCCACGATGGTGCCCAGGGGGTTGATGGCGCTGGCGGCGCGGATTTCGCTGCCGCGGCTGGCCGGCGTGCGCCCGAAAAAGATGCAGAAGGCGTGGCCGGGCGGCCAGTAGCCGATTTCGCCCACGGTCACCACCTCGCGGGCGCCCGGCTCCTCGTCGGTGTGGACGGGGATGCCGAAATAGATCTCATCGCCCCAGGTGTTGGCGCGCGCGGCGATGGGCAGCGCCTCCCACAGGGCCGTCGCCGTCGGCGAATCGTTCAGCTCGGCTCGCGCCGTCACCGAGCCGGCGGTGATGATAATCGTGCGCATGGCTGTCTCCTTGGTATGGCGGTTACGGCGGCATGGCAGCCGCCTCTCCTCTGTAGAGCAAAGTGTGCGGCCATTCTAGCACCAGGCGCACGTCTCCGTCAAAGGGAGGTTCTTGGAGGGATTTGGTGGGTATGCCAGGGCCGCCGGTCGCCCCCGCGGGGGCGACCGGCGGCCCTGGCATACCCACCAAATCCCCTTTCGGGGTAGCGCCGGGGTGATGCGGAGCGCACAACCCGGCAGCGCGATTGTTTGACGCCGCCTGGGCGCTGTGGTAGAGTCCTGACAGAAGTAACACTCGTGTTGATCGAGGATTGATGGCCATGGCAACAACCGGACGCAATGACCCCTGCCCCTGCGGCAGCGGCAAAAAGTACAAGCATTGCTGCGGGCCGCGAGAGCACGCCAAGCAGGTGCGCGAGGTGACGCGGCACCGCGACGACGAGGCCCTGTGGCGCGAGCTGCTCAACATGCTCGACCGGCCTGCGCTCTATGTCGACTCGCAGTCGGCTTTTAGCCGCTTTTGGAACGGCGATTTCGACCTGCGCGTCGCCCGCGTGCTGGGCCCCGCGGAGATGGAGCCGTTCCTCGAGTGGTACGTCTACGATTATCCGACGGGCCAGGGCCGCCGGCGCGTGGTCGAGCTGTATGCGGCTGAGTATGGGCTGCACATGACGATCGCGCAGCGCGAGCTGTTGGCCGAGCTCAGCGCCAGCTACCTGTCGCTCCACAGCATCGACCGGGTGAGCCCTGACGGGCGCATCGAGATCAAGGACCTGCTGGTGGGCGGCACGTACCAGGTGAGCGACCCGGGGCTGGCCCGCCTGGCCATGCCGGGGGACCTGCTCTTGGGCCGGCGCTTTGGCGAGGGCGAGCGCTGCCGGCTCTCGCGGGGCACGGTGCTGCTGCTCGGCGCGCTGCGGGCGGGGCTGGTCGCTGCCGCCGACCGCGGCTACGGCGCCTACTGCGAGGAGCACTATCAGGCTACCTGGCCCGAGTTCCTGCGCCAAGCGGGCTATGTGATGTTCCACTACCTGGCCACGCCCGAGGCGGCCGCAGGCTATCGCCGGGCGGCCGGCCGCCACGGCCACTTTGACCCGCGGCCGGCGCTCGAGCGCCTGTTCAAGGCCAGGCAGCTCCTGGCCGAAGAGCGGGCGCGCAAGCAGCAGGAAGCCGAACGGGCCGAAGAGGACGATGACGAGGAGGAGGACGAGCCCGGCCCGCGCGTCGAGCGCACCGCCGGCGGCATCTTCATCCCCGGCCAGCCCAAGCCGTCGCCGGGCGGCATCCTCCTGCCCGGGCAGGTCCGCGAGTAGCCTGTTCGCAGTGGGGAGACACCTGACACACCAATTACCCTGGCGGGTGGTCAGCGCCAGCTCTCTGGCAAAAACTCGGTCCAGCTCGCGCCGCTGCTGACAGACAGTTGCTCCTGCTGCAGGGTGGGCCCCCCTACCGTTCCCCCGTCGCGGGGGAATTGGGTCGCCCGACCGCATCCTGTGCGGCCAAGGAACGGCGAGCGAGCGATCTAGTGCCGCGGGAGATAGCCCAATTCCCCCGCGACGGGGGAACGGTAGGGGGGGGCCTGGCCGCGGCACGGGCAGGCCTTTGCCGGACTTTTCGCCAATCGTTTTGCCCTCTGGGAAATTGGTGCGTCAGGTGTCTCCCCACTTTTGGTCACAGGCAGCCGCCAGCGTATAATGCCCCGTTGACGGCTATTCAACTACCAATGGCGGAGGCTCACATCAATGGCGACCCCCTGTGTGATGGCAATTCTCGCTCACCCCGACGACGAGCTGGCGATCGCCGGGACCCTGGCGGCCTGCGCCGCCGAAGGCGCCGAAGTGGCGCTGGTTTGCGCGACCTCGGGCGACCTGGGCGCCGAGGAGGAGCATACCCCCGAGCACCGCGAACGCCTGGCCGAGGAGCGGCGCGAGGAGCTGCGCTGCTCGTGCCGGCGCCTGGGCATCCGGCACCTGCAGATTCTGCCCTATGGCGACTCGGGCTGGCGGCCCGAGCACGGCGAGCCGCCCGAGGGGTCGCTGGCCAGGGCGAGCGCTTCAGAGGTGATCGGCCGGCTCGTGCGCCTGATCCGCCGCTACCGGCCGCAGGCCGTCATCACCTTCGGGCCCGATGGCCTCTATGGCCACCGCGACCACATCGCGATCGGCGCCTATGCCACAGCCGCCTTTGGTGCGGCACGTGATGAGACCCTATACACGGCCGACATGCAGGCCGGCCTGAGCCCCTGGCGCGCCAGGCGCCTCTTCTTCATGGGCATCAGCGACGTGCAGCGCCAGATGCTGATGGGCCACACGGGCGCGGCTGCCGTCGGCCAGGTGACCCACACGCTGGACACCGGGCCCCACCTGCGGGCCAAGATCGACGCGGCCCACTGCCACGAGACGCAGAAGGCGATGTGGGAGCAGCTCGAGGGCCTGCTCGAGATGGAGGAGTACCGCCGCATCGCTGCCACCGAATGCCTGATGCTCGCCGTCGACCGGGCGCCCGCCCAGCCCGGCGAGCTGCCCCAAGGGACTATCCTGCGCCACGTGTTGGTCGGCTAGCCGGCTGTCGGAGAGCCATCCCGCTACCTCAGCATCCTGGTAGCAGCCGGGCACTCGGCTCCGCTGCTATCCGGATCTTTGTGAGGGGTTTTTGCGGGTTGGTTGGCCCCGCTGGCCGCCAGGGGCGGCCAGCGGGGCCAACCAACCCGCAAAAACCCCCTTTAGGGGCCCGTACCGGGGTAGCGCGTCGCATGAAAGCCGGTCGCTGCCACGGGCCCGGGCCGGGTGGATGCGGAGCGTGCGAGCCGGCCTGAGCCCAGAGTGTCAAGGAGCATTGGGATGAGCGACCAAGGGATCGAGTTGACCGTCAACGGCCTGCTGCGGCGCACCGAGCTGCCGCCCGAGACCACGCTGCTCACCTACCTGCGCGATGTGCTGGGGCTGACGGGCACCAAAAACGGCTGCAGCCAGGGCCATTGCGGCACCTGCACCGTGATTGTCGACGGCAAGGCGCAGCGCTCGTGCCTGCTGCGGCTGGGGCGTCTGCGCGGCGCCCACATTGAGACGATCGAGGCCCTAAGCACACCTACCACGGTGCACGCGCTGCAGTACGCCTTTGTGCACCAGGGCGCGGTGCAGTGCGGCTTTTGCACCCCCGGCATGGTCATGGCGGCCAAGGCGTTGCTCGACGTAACCCCCGACCCCGATGACGCCGCCATCCGCGCGGCGCTGGCCCACAACCTCTGCCGCTGCACCGGCTACGTCAAGGTTGTGGCCGCGGTGCGCGAGGCGGCTGCGCTCATGCGCGCCGGCGAGGCGCAGGTGCCGAGGGAGCGGGCGCAGGCGCTCATCGCCGGCGGCCTGGGCGCCTCGGCGGCGCGCCTCGACGGCCTCGAGCGCGCCACCGGCAGCCTGTGCTACACCGCCGACCTCAACCGCCCCGGCCAGCTCTACGGCCGCGCCCTGCGCAGCCGCTACCCCCACGCCGAGGTGCTGTCCGTCGATACCGCGAGAGCGCGCCAGGCGCCCGGCGTGGTGGCCGTGTTTACCGCCGCCGACGTCCCCGGGGCCAAGCACCATGGCACTATCGTGTCGGACTGGCCCGTACTCGCCGTCGACCGCGTGCGTTATGTGGGCGATGCCGTGGCTGTGGTCTATGCCGAAACGGAGGCGCAGGCCGCGGCGGCGCTGGAGCTGATCGACGTCTCGTACTGCGAGCTGCCGGTGGTCGCCAGCCCCGAGGCGGCGCTGCGGCCCGACGCGCCGCGCGTGCACGAGGGTGGCAACCTGCTCAAAGAGTATCACCTGCACAAGGGCAATGTCGCGGCCGGCTTGGCCGAGGCCGATGTCATCGTCGAGGGCAGCTACCGCACACCCTTTGTCGAGCACGCCTACATGGAGCCCGAGGCCGCGCTCGCCGAGCCCGACGGGCAGGGGGGTGTAGTCGTCTACGTGGGCAGCCAGGGCCCCTGGCCCGACCAGCGGCAGATCGTGGCCTCGCTGGCGCTGCCGCCCGAGCGCGTGCGCGTGGTGCACATGCCCGTCGGCGGCGGCTTTGGCGGCAAGGAAGACATTACCCTGCAGATCCTCGCCGCCCTGGGGGCGTTGCGCCTCGGCCGCCCGGTCAAGATGGTCATGGACCGCCGCGAGTCGATCCGCGTCTCCACCAAGCGCCACGCCGAAACCATCCACTACAGAACCGGCGCCACCCGCGATGGGCGCATCACCGCCATGCAGGTCACCATCTATGGCGATACCGGCGCCTACGCCTCGCTGGGGCCGTCGGTCATCTTTCGCTCGGCCAGCTTTGCCTGCGGGCCCTACGCCGTGCCCAATACCAAGGTGGATGCCTACCTGGCCTACACCAACAACGTCCCCTGTGGCGCCATGCGCGGCTTTGGCAACCCCCAGGCCACCTTCGCCGGCGAGGTGCAGCTCGACGAGCTGGCGCGCCGCTTGGGCATGGACCCCTTGGCCCTGCGCGAGCTGAACGCCCTGGCGCCGGGCCAGGCCACCGCCACCGGCGATGTGCTCACCGCGAGCGTCGGCGCCCTGCCAACGCTGCACGCCGTGCGCGATGCGCTGGCGCGGCTCGATCTGCCCGAGCCGCGGCCCGGCCGGCGCATCGGCGTGGGCGTGGCGGCGTCGTTCAAGAACGTGGGGCTGGGCGGCAGCCACGTCGACGAGGCCGAGGCCCTGCTCGAGCTGCAGCCTGACGGCACGCTCATGCTGCGCAGCGGCGCGTCGGACCTGGGCGGCGGCGCCGAGACGGCCATGGCCCAACTCGCGGCCGAGGTCACCGGCGTGCCCCTCGCCGCCATGCGCACCCACTTTGGCGACACCCTGCTCGACCCGCCCGGCGCCATGACCACCGCCTCGCGCGAGACGTTCATCACCGGCAACGCCGTGGTGGCCGCGGCGCGCGCCTGGCGCGAGCAGGCCCTCGCCGCGGCTGCCGAGGCGCTGGGCCAGGGCGCCGCCGACCTCGACCTGCGCGACGGCGGCTTTGTGCTGCGGACGGGGGCGGGGGCCGAACCGCCGCTACTGACCCTGGCCGAGCTGGCCGCCCGCCTGGCGAGCCGGGGCCGCGCGCTCAGCGCGCGCCGGCACTATGTGGTGCGAGGCACCAGCGCCTACAAGGACGTCCCTGCCGGCCCCTACGACCCCGCCGAGCACCGGCTGCACGTGGCCTACTGCTTCGGCACGCAGGCCGCCGTCGTCGAGGTCGACGAGGCCAGCGGCGAGGTGGAGGTGCGGCACGTCATCGCCGCCCACGACGCGGGCGCCGTCATCAACCCGCAGGCGGTCGAAGGGCAGATCGAGGGCGGCGTGATGATGGGCCTGGGCTACGCCCTCAGCGAAGAGTTTGTCATGCGCCAGGGCCAGATCGTCAGCGATACCCTGCGCAAGCTGGGCATCCCCGGCATCGACCGCATGCCGCAGATCAGCGCCATCGCGGTCGAGAACCCGCACCCCGAAGGCCCGCTGGGCGCCAAGGGCATGGGCGAGCTGCCCACCTCGGCCACCGCGCCGGCCATCGTCAACGCCATCTATGACGCCGTCGGCGTGCGCCTGCACGAGCTGCCCGCCACTGCTCAGCGGGTCAAGGCGGCCATGGAGGCCAGGGGGCGGTAGGGACGGTTCACCGCGAAGGCGCGAAGGCGCAAAGACGGCGCGAAGGGACGGCGGGCGCTGTCTGGCGGGCGACGAGGCGCTACGTCTGCAGAGTTATCTCCCAGGAGACCTGGCAGGTTTTCGGAGACCTGCCAGGTCTTTTGTTGAAGGCCTGGCGGGCTGGAAAGCCCGCCCTACGGGCTCGAAGGAGCCTTCAGCGAACGCGCGGACTGCGTGCGTTTCACCCTCACCCCCGCCCTCTCCCTGAGGGAGAGGGAGAAGTTGTTCCCTCTCCCTGAGGAAGAGGGAGAAGTCGTCCCCTCTCCCCCGCAGGGGAGAGGGTTAGGGTGAGGGCGACCCCGCAGGGGAGAGGGTTAGGGTGAGGGGACCCCGCGGTCTGGCGAGCGTCTGGGGGCCGGAGGCGGCTCGCCGGCACGCGGACCTAGCCGCCGGTTCGGCGTTTCACCCTCACCCCCGCCCTCTCCCTCAGGGAGAGGGAAAAGTCGTTCCCTCCCCCTGAGGAAGAGGGAAAAGTCGTCCCCTCTCCCCCGCAGGGGAGAGGGTTAGGGTGAGGGGGACCCCGCGGTCTGGCGAGCGCCTGACGCCGGTCAGTTCCCCTCCGGCGGCGGGATGGTGATCACCCAGCCATGCCCCAGAAGCGCTGCAACGGGCGGATAGTCGACCACATCCTCCTGCAGCTTGACCCCCGCACGCTTGACCCTGGCCTCGTGACGCAGCGAGTCAACCAGGTAGCCCAGCAGCGCGCCGCCGCCCAGGCCGGCGATGACAGCGAACGCCTGGTAGACGATCGGGGGCAGGTGCCATGCCGCCGCCGGCACGTACACCACGATAGCCCCCACAGCGCCGTAGAGGAGAGTTTCCAGGCACGACTTGCCGAGCAGACGGGCCCAGCCCACGCCCAGGCAGAAGCCGATGAACGCCAGGCACAGTATGAGCCCTGGCCCCTGCACCACGGCCAACGTCAGCGCGCCGCCCACGAGCCCGCCGATGAGCACCCCCCAACGGACCAGTGTCTTGTCCTCGTGCAGCGCCTGGCACCGGGCGCAACGCGCCACCGGCACGATGGCCTTGTCGATAGAATTGTCTGGCCGGCCGGCGACGGGCACGATCAACCCGTCCATCACCCCGCTGACGACGTCGCCGTACATCGTGATCTCGGCGGCGCATGCGGGTTCGGCTCTCGCCTGCCCGCAGTACCAGCAGGTGCTGCCATGCCCGACGTACACCTGCACCAGCATGCCAACGTCTCGGCTGCCGCGCGATCCCCGCCCTGCACCCATAGCCCGCCTCCTTCTGGGTGAATAGATGCCCGGCACAGCCCGGCCGCGAGCGTCTGTGTCCTGCAACCTGGTTCACTTTTCAAGAGACAGCAGCGGTGCGTGGGCTTACAGCCGCCATGAGTCGCGCGGCAACATGCCGCGCTACCGTCCGGCGGCTTGCGCCATGAGCAGCGGTTCGCAAAGCGCGCCCACGAGGCCACCCTTCACCGGGCGACGGGCGGGGCGCGATGGCTTCAGCTCCCGACGGTTCTTGCGACTTTTCAGTATATCACAGTATCGTTGCATTGGCAAGCATTTGCGCGATGGCTTCAGCTCCCGACGGTTCTTGCGGCACACCGACCCTGGCATCGCCACTGGCAAGATTGGGCAAGTTCTGCTATAGTGGTGCCCGGCGTACTTTCAGCAGGTGGTCTTTGATGACATAAGAGCGAGAGGCTGTGAGACCTCAAGAGCCGGCAGAGGTGCAGGCCCCGGGCGGGGCGGCGCGCGGCCAGCGCGAGAGCGATTGGCTGGTGGTGCGCCGCTGCCTGGCGCTTGTGCGCCGGGCATGGCAGGGGCCGGCGACGTGGCAGGCGCTATTGGCGGCGGTGCTGGCGCAGGAGGGCACCGAGGCCTACGGCGCAGGTAGCGAGGCCAGGCAGCGCCTGCGCCTGGAAAAGGACCTGGAACGCATCCGCAACCACCTGGGGGTGGACCTCCGCTTTGACCGCGAGCTGGGCGGCTATGCTGTGGGCGACGCCGCGCTCGCGCTGCTCGACCTCCCCGACCAAGACCTGGCCACCATCGCCTGG
Organism: Chloroflexota bacterium; assembly: GCA_029553955.1. GTDB lineage: Bacteria > Chloroflexota > Anaerolineae > SpSt-313 > SpSt-313 > JAKPJZ01. The sequence goes on along the minus strand of JAKPJZ010000121.1, from coordinate 12,920 downwards.
CTGGCGCAAACCTTTACCCCCGATTCGCCGCAGCACCGTCAGGTGCAGGCGCTGCTGGGGCGCTTGCAGCAGGCGCTGCCCGAGGCGCGGCGCGCAGAGATCGAGCGGCGGCACACGGCGCTGGCGCTGGACCTGGCGCAGCGCGACGACGACGACATCCCGGCGGCGCTGTGGAACGCGCTGACGCGGGCGCTGGTGGGCCGGCGACGCGTCGAGTTTGCCTACCGCTCGCCGCAACACAGCGATGAGGCGCCGCGCCGCCACGTGGTGGACCCCTACGAGCGCTATTTCGACACCGCCCGTGGCCATTACTACCTGCGCGGCTGGTGCCACGCGGTGGATGGACCCAAGGGCCGCTGGCTGCCGCAGCGCTACCTCGACTATCGCCTGGGCCGCATGGCCGAGCTCAGCGTACTCCCCGACAAGCTGCCCCCCAGCCCGCCGCCCCTGCCGCGCTACCCCGTCGAGTACGAACTGCAGGCGCATATCGCCCGCCTGGGGGTCTCGCGGCAGCGCGGCATCGAGATCGACGAGGTGGAACGGCGGCCCGATGGCAGCGCGCTGGTGCGCGGCCACAGCGAAGACCCCTTCCTGGCGGCGCAGGCGCTGCTGCACTATGGTGCGAACTGCCGCGTGCTGGGCGGCGCGGAGGTGCTGGCGCGGATGCGAACGATGGTGCGGCGCATGGCCGACATATATGGAGAGGGCGAGTGACTCCCACAGTTGTGGGGGTGGTGGGGTGATAGAATAGAGGCAGAGATGAATAGTCAGGAAAGGGAGACGGCCGATGGCATTTCAAATCGCGTCTGAGACAACCGTCGAAGAGTTCCTACGCAACGTTCTGCCCAACGCCTATCGCTCTGGGCTGCATCGAGTGCCTGCCAAGTATGCCAGCGATATGCCTCTATTGCTGCATTCTATGACAACACTGCTGATCAGCGATCTGCTCATAGATTACCTGGGTCATCAGACAGATGCTGCGGCGCAGAAACTGGCCCAATGGAAGGAGGAGATATGGCTCACGGCCTTCCTCCACGACATTCTCAAGGAAGCCAGTGTTCGTGGCGAGCGGGTCGACCATCAGGATATCACCCCAGATGATCTGAGCACATGGCTGACGCGGCTCGACCTTGGCCTGCATGGTACAACGCCCTTGCGGTTGGCTGCACGGGCAGCAGTCCATGAGCGGGGCGGGCTGCCTTTGTTGTCTGCCTTTGCCGATGTCGAAGAGGACGACCTTGCGCAGTTGGTCATTCGGTTAAGCGATCAGATGGCATCGCTGACGGGCATCAATGAGCACTGGTACTACACCGACCATGGGCTGCCACGAATGGGCGATACTCTCAACGGGCGCGGCCGGCTCAGGGGAATCAACCAGCGCCTGCAGCAACTGGGGGCGACTGAGCCACTACAGTTGTTTCCTCACTACCACACCCACGTGACTCATCCATATATGACCGATCTTCTTCTTGCAGCAACAGTCGTTGCCCTAAGGGAGATGGGGCTTGAGCCGCTGCTGGTGCTGGCCGATGGTGTGGTGTACATCGGCCCGCGGAGCAAATGCGCGCTGGTCGAGCAAAGGGCGGGAGACACCTCGGCACAGGGATTGGGGCAGGGCATCGTGGATAGGGCTTGGCAACAGATCTTCTCTGCTGTGGCTGCAAGCCCGCTGAGGCCGGAGGACATTCGGGCGACACAGAACGGGGTGAAGGTGTTCGCCCAGATGAGGCTGCTCGGCACTCCGCTTGCGGGAGATGCGGGCCTCTTCAGCACTATCGGGAGTTACCTGTCAGGGCGAGTCGCTACGAAGGCGTTCGCTGGCCTGCCAAAGGCGAAGAGGACGCCAAGGGCGAAGAAGTTCATCGATGACACGCTTGGGCTCGTTGCGACCATGCCCAAGTACTATGCAGTTGCCTTGCAGACCACCGAGAAGCAGTTGCCCGAGTTGAGACTCGGCAGTGAAGGGACCACCTTCGGCGAACTGGCAAGCCGATCGGCATACTCGCCTACAAAGCTCTATGAGCAGGCGAGCCAGGTCACAGACCCAACAGCCCTGGCGAGGGAGATGGCTAGCTTCGGAGATGCGCTCGTGACGTTGGCGCAGCAGACCAACAGTGACGAGTTCGCGAGTCAGCTTGGGGCGCTCTTTAGGCGTTCTTTCGAGCCCGCAACGAGAATGCTGACGGACGGGGCAATCGTCGTGGGGGATACGGTGGTCCGTTGCCCGATCGCGGGCCTGCAAGTGGTGGACAAGTTCTGCCCGACGTGCGGGCAGCAGGCATTCAAAGCAAGAGGTGCGGGCAAGGCTGTGAGCCCACAGCGAGAGACTTTCTTCCCCGTTACCATCAAATCCCATACTAACAGCGCATCTGGGGCGGCATCTGACGGCACGCGGGCGGCCTGCCAGGTATGCGCCCTTGAACTGGGCCTTCGTGGCATGGGCTTCAGCCCTGAGGCATTCAGCAATAAGCAAAGCGTGCTCTACCTGCACCTGCTTCCATTCTTTGCCTTTCCGATGAACTGGATGGAAGCCGCTCGGCAACAATTTGGCTTCAGCCGCCGCGAGCTGCGCACCCAGTTCAGTGAAGCTACGCTAAGGAGGCTGTTTGAGGCATTCTTCTCGCCTAGCGCCGACAGCGAGTGGCAATGGATAGCAGCCATCGCCGATCCGTTGCGCGTGATGACGGCGGCTTTCTTCGCTGAAGATGCGCGTGCTCGGGACGAGTTCTTCGGCACTCCACCTGTCGATGTGACGGGAAGTGTCACTCTGGGCCTGTACACGCGGAGAAACGAGCGCAAGCCGGGTGGGCGCGAAATGGAGGATGAGATCGGCAGGAAGGAGATCTGGACGCGCGGCGTCGTCTTGGCGGGGCTTCTCGCCCAGGCGCTGCCAGTGCGAGTGGTTGTCTCCGAGTCGCCGCTCGTGGGCTTTGATGCAGCAGCCCTGAAGAGTTCTCTCACACTGCTCAATCCGCCAGAGATAATCAAGGCACTGCTGCTGCGCATCCGCCAGCGAACCCCGATCGCCGGGAAGTTTCGGCCGGCTGACGATGAAGTATCGCAGGCCGAGCTTCGGGACGTACTGCGCGCGCTCGTGTTTGCGTTGCGCGTCAACAAGACGCTGGGAGGCAGCGCGATTAGGGCCGACGGACGAGAGTACAGCAAGCGACCGAGCCGGCGCGTTGTTGAGATCGTCCGCGAACTGGCTGACGGGGTCCTTCCGGGTGCATGGCTGCATCAGCGAGATTGGCAGAGCCGGCGGGAGCAATACCGTCCGAGTTGGCTGTCAGAGGCCTACCGCACATTCACACGAGCTTGTATGGAGGTGGACGAAATGGTGAACCCGCAAGAGACTGATCGCCTGCGCGAACTGGCGCGCATCACGCAGACCTTCTACTCGCCGCCGGTGTACGACTCAGCCCATGCGCTGACGCTGCCATTCAAGCTTGCCACCAAGACGCTTCAGAGATTCGATGCCACAGGGGTGACCGAGGCCGAGATCAGGACGATTATGCGCAGTGACATTGAGTCGGCGATTAGGCGGCAGACAGGCGTGGAGGGGAGCCGCGCCTGGATCGTGCTCAAGCGTGCGAAGGCCCGGCGCACGCCAGATGACGCGCCGGTGGCCGTGCAGCTTTCGGAGGGCGTGCACGCCTTCGTCGATGCTTTCATGCGAGACGTTGTCCATGGCATCTGTGGTGATACCACGAACTACCTGCTGCTGCGCAAGCGGCTCCAGTCGGGATACCTCATCCAGATGAAGGATCTTGCACCCCAGACCTGGGAACGCGAAGGATGGCGAATGTTCAGGAGGCCATCGGTGGCTGAGACTGACGCCGCAACCGACGAGTTGTCTGTATCCATCTAGAGACCTATCTTGAGAAGGAGGGCGCACATGACTCTCGATATCCGACATCTAGACCGACTCCAGCCGTATCTGTGCCAAGAGATTCCGGAGGTGATGCCTGCGCGCTACGTCCAACTGGTCATCGTGCGGCAACTAGAATCTCACGCCATCTTTACCACTGAAGGGGACGAACTGACCACACGGAAGGTGCGGGCCGGCCGCGTAGACAGCCAGGTTATTCCGCGTTTGATGATGTCGAACCGTAAGGTGCTTGCGACCGAGCGCCGGTTAGGCAAGGAGACGCTACGCGCCCTGGGTCTGTTTCCTGAGACAGCCGATACCTGCTATCTTGGCAAACAGTGCGGACGGTGTATCGACTGTATCCTGTGTGGATTCGCCGCGCTAAAGGGCCTGGGCAACATGAACTCGCGGGTGCTGACAGACGAGGGCTGGAGCTTGTGCGCGCGTTCAGGCTTCAACACCGATAACGTGACCTTCAATGCCATCAACGAGCGTACGCGGGGCACTGGTCAAGCGCTGGGCGATACTGACATGATACTCCCCGGAACCATCTTTGTCAGCGTGACTACCCTAAAGGGAGCGACGGCTAACGAACTGCTGTATTGGCTGTACTGTTCGCATTTCACTCGGCGCTATGGCGCAGATGCTTCGCGGATCGGCAAAATGAGGAATCACATCGTGGGCGTCGTAGGATCCTACGTGGAAGCGCTCTCGAGCCTGGATCTGTGCCAGCGCTTCTACGATGCGGTCAGCGATGCCACCGATCCCGAATCGCTGAAGGCCAAAGCAGACGAGATGGTAGTAGCTGCACTGAGTGACATCAAGCTCAACGGGTATGTCCACCTCACGCACACAGAGACGGACGAGGTTCTCACTGACTTTCTGGTACGCTATGGGAAGGGCGATGGCCTGCGCGCATGGCTGGTGCAGGCGAATGCTGAGGCAGAAGCGTACGCAGCAAGAAAGTCGAAGAAGGTGAAGGGCGAAGAGGACACCGAACAGCCGGCCGAAGAGGCAGAAGTGGATGGTAGTGAAGGGGATGGGGAGGATGTTGCCAACGACGAGGCATAGAGCACTCCCGGCGGTTCTCTACGGGGCCTTGGAGCTCCATGGCGATCTATTCTTTGCCTCGCTGGAGTTCCACGACCTGGTTGAGACCCTGCCCGTCATCCATAACTATGCGCTTACCTATGCCCTCGATCTGTGTGTCCCGGAGACGGGGCGGGTGACACCTCTGTACTGGGCGATGGAGCGCCGAAAGCAACAGCCCCGTTACCTGGATGATTTTGCCAATCTGGTGCAGGCGGGCACGTATGTGACACCCGCGAAATCGGTTGATGCCTTTCCGCCAACAGCCATCCGACAGTATGCCACCCGGGTGGACGAGTATCTGCATTGGGAGCGGAAGATCGACGACGTACTGTCGTGGGAGCCTAACCCGAAGAAGCGCAAGGCGAACACCCTGGCGAGCGTATTCCCACTGCACGGCTACCTCAAGGTGATCATGGTGGGGGCTCGTTTCCTCTTCTACGTCTACAATCCGCCTGCTGAGCTGCAGATGGAGCGGTACATACGTCTTGGCAAGTTCAATACCAAGGCTGCAGTAGTCCTGGCTCCTTGCAGTGAGGTAGCTGTCGCGGAGGCAGGACAGGTGGCAACGCATCCGGTCAACCCAGCGGACGTGCCTGGAGCGCTGCCGCTGAACCTGCTGACGATGCGTCCAACGCCTTTGGCGATGGCTGCCCGACTATCCCACGAAGCGCTCCTGGTGACTCATCCAGATCCCTGGAGCAGAGGGGGTAGGTGCATCACTGCGCACCTGCCAATCTCACCGCACTATGGCGGAGCTACAACTGGAGGGGCTGATGCTGTGTATCCGCACCGAGGCGGTCAGGCTTCATCAGGGCGGCCCCGCCGACGTTGATGGCCTATGCCCATTCGACTTTCAGGCGGCGCTTGAAGAGTATCTCATGGATGAGACGACCCGCGCCGTGTTCCTGAGCGCGGAAACCGGCGCGGGGAAGACCCGTGCGTTTACGCTGCCTGCCTTGAAGCGGCACAAGAACCTGATCATTGTGGCGCCGACGAACGCGCTGATCCAAGATATCCGAGCGAACGTGCAGAGGCTATGCGATCAAGTTGGCGCTCCCCACACAGTGCATGCGATCACGCGTTACGCGCTCTACGCGCTCAAAGGGCAACTTCCGCCCAACCGACGACCCACACAGGGACAGGTTCTGCTAGAGCTGCTGAGGGACGAAGTAGGTTCACCTGGAAGGCCTCGGGTCCTGGTTACCAACCCCGACAGCCTTGCCGTGGCATTGCAGGCCCTGTACTACAACTCTGAGAGCATCTTGCGCGAGGTCATCTACCGTTATCCCTGGGTGGTGTTCGACGAGTTCCATGCCTATGCACCGAAGCAAATCCCCTGCATCTTGTTCCTGCATGCGCTGAGTGACGCCTTTGCAGGATCGGCAGGACGCAAGACAGTGTGCTCGTCAGCAACACCAAGCTTTCGGTTTCGTGACGTGCTGCAGCGCGTGTTGGGGATTCCTGACGCGGCGCTGGTCGAACTCGATGCGCAGACGCAAGCGGAAGGTTTTCAGGTTCTTCAGCCGACGCGCTTTACATTTGCGCCGCGCGAATCAGGTTGGGACCGCTCTGCACTACGTAGATACGTGGCCGAGCACGTGTCTGCGATCCAGGGTCACCTCAGAACCGGTTCGTCGTCAGATGGTGCTCGACGGGTGTGCATCATCGCCAACTCGGTGTTCGAGGCATCGGAGATCGCTGACCTCTTGGCGCAGGCAGGGTTCTCGCGTGATCGTGATATCGAAGAAATCCGGGGGTTTCTGGCTCCTGGGCAAAGGGGGCGCGGGAAGAAGCCGATCGTCGTGGGAACTTCGGCGATAGAGTTGGGGGTGAACTTCCCTATCTCTCTGCTGTATACGGAGGGGGCCGAAGGGGCTGCGCTTATCCAGCGGCTGGGGCGACTCGGTCGCAGTGATCTTGACGCGGAGGCTGAGGCCCACGTGCTGGTGCCTCAAGCAGTCTACGATCAACTCTGCGAGATCGACGGTCGAACAGTGCCCCGTTTTGAGTTCCGAGAGAAGGTTTTGAGCGCGTACCCCACGTTCGAGTCCTTCTGGAGCTATGTGGAGCAACTCGGCCTGTACGAGAACTGGTTCTACATTCAGCGCATGGAGGAGCTGAACACTCGGTATCGAGCAAGAGCGGCGCCGCATACATCGCCTCGCCAACGCGCGTTCCTCGAAGAGACCCTGTTGCCAAGGCTGGCACGGGGCTATGGTGTTGTAGACTGGAAGGCCCACCTCAAGCGAGTGGATGAGTATATCGATCGGAAAGGGCGGAGGGCGCGAGATGCGGTGGAGAGAGTGCTATCGTCTCCGAGAGGAGAGACAGCCCCTGTAACCTGTGCCATCTTTGATCGGGCCGATGCGCGGCGAGGCCTGTTTCCACACAAGGTCTATGACGCCAGGCTTCTCCTGACCCGAGGCGACGTTCTCCAGTACGGTCCGTGGGAGTGGTTTGTAGAGAAGGGCGAGAGACGACGTCGCCCACCACGATGGTACACTCGAGCCGCGCGGCAATACGCCAAGCTCTATCCTGCTCTATGGGAAGAGCACCGGCAGGAACTCGAGACCGGAGATGTGCAGATGTTCGTTGATCTGAATGGCCTGACTGAGGAGTATCGGAAGCTAGAGTATGAGACATCGGCCAGGTTCAGCGGGCTACGGCAGGGCGAGTTGTACGCTCTCGAACTGCGCTATTGGTTCGAACTGCTTGGGCTGATGGAGCAAGCCGATTTCTCCGAGGCGCTCGCAGGGCGGGCTACTCTCGTCGCATCGCTGCAATACGGCCGCTACCAGGGCGCGCTCAAGCATGCCCGTAACCTGCCTCCCCTCTTTGATATCACCACGCTGCACCTTGGCAGTGGGGCCTTCCAGGTCGCTCTGGGCGTGAACGCGCTCTACGTGTGGTCCCAATCGCTTGCTGAAGCCAGTAGAGAAGATACATCACGGACCGCAAGTGCTGAGGATGACTGACGCCTAACCGGCAGAGGAGGAAGTACGCTCATGGGCAAGAGCAATGAGACGGCGGGATGACTAGCGAGATGATGGAAGGCAGGTACGATGTCCAGGTCTACTCGCTCGTTCTGATCCTGTCTCCCACGGCGCCGGCCACCGTCTCCGCCACCGCCGGCCACCAGGCGCATGCCGCCTTTCTCGCAGCCATCCGCGAGGTGGATGAGGGGCTGGCGGCGGCGCTGCATGCGGCCGAGGTGCCGGTGCGGCCGTTCACCGTCTCGCCGCTCTTGGGGGTGGGGCGGGCACGGGGTGGCCAGGTGGCGCTATCGCCGCCGGAGGAGTACGTGCTGCGCTTCACGGTGCTCTATGCGCCGGTGTACGAGCGCTTCATGGCGCGTTTTCTGCAGAGCGGCGGCCGTCCCGTCGTGCGGCTGGGCGGGGCGGAGCTGCTGGTGAAGGAGATTCGCACCACCCCCGGCAGCCATCCCTGGGCGGGCTATACGACGTGGCAGGCGCTGGCGGCCGAAGCACGGCCGGCGCGGCAGGTGTCGCTCGAGTTCGCCTCGCCGACCGCGTTCGGCTTTGGCCAGCGCACCTGGGGCAAGCAGGTGGTGGTGTTGCCCGAGCCGCGGCTCGTCTTCGGCAGCCTGGCCAGGTCGTGGAACGCGCTGGCCCCGGCGCCGCTGCAGGTCGACCGGACGGCGCTGGAGACCTACCTCGAGGAGCAGGTGGTCGTCAGCCGCATCGACGGGCTGTGCACGCAGATGCTGCATTTTCGCAAGTCGCCGCAGATCGGCTTTGTGGGGCGGGTGACGTTTGGGCTGATGGGGGAGAACGGAATCGCCCGGCTGCAGCTCAACATGCTGGCCGATTTCGCTTTCTATGCCGGCGTGGGCATGAAGACGACGATGGGCATGGGGCAATGCCGCAGGCTTCTCGCCCCGCCGGCGTAGTACGGCAACCCTTTGCGGGTGTATCTCGGCGGGTTGGCTGGCCCGTCGCCGCCCGCGAGCGGCGACGGGCCAGCCAACCCGCCGAGATACACCTACTGGCCTGGGGCCGGGTTAGCGCGGAGCGGCTGAGCCGGCCACCACCCAGATAGACAGTTGCTGTTGGGCCGCTGCGATGCCAAGCGCGGTGGTCGTAGCGGGTGAGGAGGAAACGCCACCCAGTGGACGAGCATGGCGAGCCCGACTATCTGCCGATCTCGATGCTGAACCAGCTCGAGTACTGTGAGCGCCGCTTCTGGCTGATGTACGTCTGCGCCGAGATGGAGGTCAACGCGCCGGTGCTGGAGGGCACGCTGCAGCACGAACGGGTGCACAGCGGCGGGCGCGAGCAGGAGGGCGAGGCGGTCACGCGGCGGCGGGTGTACCTGTGGTCGGACCGGTTGCGCCTGGCCGGCTTTGCGGACCTGGTGGAGGAAGTGGCCGGGGCGCTGCGGCCGGTGGAGCACAAGCATGGGCGCATCGGTCGCTGGCTCAACGACCAGGTGCAACTGTGCGCCCAGGCGCTGTGCCTGGAGGAGCGCACGGGGCGCGCTGTGGAGCGCGGCGAGATCTTTTACTGGGGCTCGCGGCGGCGGCTGGAGGTGACGTTCACGCCCGAGCTGCGGGCGCGCACCGAGGCGGCAGCGGCGCGGGCGTTCGCGCTGCTCGCCGCGGGCCGCATGCCCGCGCCGCTCACGCTGCGGGCCAAGTGCCGCGAGTGTTCGCTGGAAGGCATCTGTCTGCCGCGTGAGACGGCGTTCCTCGAGGGGACGGGCGAGGGGGTGCGTGATGAGTGACAGGAGTGCGGCGTGTCGACCCTCTATCTGACGGAGCCACATGCCCTGGTGAAGAAGGACGGCGAGACGCTGCTGGTGCAGATCCCCGCCGACGAGAAACGGGGGACGGAGAAGCGCCAGGTGCGCGTACCGCTGATCAAGGTCAGCCAGGTGGTGGTCTATGGCGACGCCACGCTGACCAGCCCGGCGCTGCTGACGCTCTTGGAGCGCGGCATCGACATCTGCTTCTGCTCGGCCTATGGGCAGTTCAAGGGGCGGCTGGCGCCGCCACTGGGCAAGAACAGCCTGATCCGTATCGAGCAGCACCGGGCGCACGGCGACCCGGCGCGTACCCTGGCGCTGGCGCGGCGCTTTGTCGGCGGCAAGCTGGCGAACATGCGGGCGATGCTGCTGCGGGCCAACCGCAAGCGCGACGAGGCGGCCATCGCCGCGGCGGCCGAGGGGCTGAAGGGCGTGTTGGCGCAGCTCGAGGCGCTCGAGCCGAGCCTGGCGACGCCGCCGGCCGACCCGGCGCATCCGCAGGCAGGCACGGCGCAGGGGACGCTGCTGGGCCTCGAGGGCGCGGGCACGGCGCTCTATTTCGGCGTCTTGGGCCAATTGCTGAAGAATGACTGGGGCTTTCGGCGCCGCGAGCGCCGGCCGCCGCGCGACCCGGTGAACGCGCTGCTCTCCTTCGGCTACGTGCTGCTGGCCAATCAGGTGTCGTCGGCGGTGAGCATCGTGGGCCTCGACCCCTACGTCGGCTTTTTACACTCCTCGCAGTTCGGCAAGCCTGCCCTGGCGTTGGATGTGATGGAGGTCTTTCGGCCGTTGGTGGTCGACTCGGTCGTGCTGACGCTGCTGAACAACGGCATGCTGGGGCGGCGCGATTTCGAAGAGGACCTCGGCGCCTGGCGGCTGACGAGAGACGGGCGGCGCACCTTCCTGACCAAGTTCGAGGAGCGGCTCGATACCGAGATACAGCACCCCGTCTTTGGCTACAAGGCCACTTATCGGCGCAGCCTGGAGTTGGAGGTGCGCCTGGTGGCCAAATGGCTGGCCGGCGAGATCGCAGACTATCGGCCGTTCATCGTGAGGTAAGCCATGCAGCGCGGCAAGGTCGAGCGCATGCTCTACATCGTCGCCTACGACATCCCCAACGACCGGCGGCGCACCAAGGTGCACAAGGCGCTGTGTGGCTTTGGGCGCTGGACGCAGTACAGCCTGTTCGAGTGCTATCTCAACGACCGTGAGCGAGTTGCCTTGCGGGCCAAATTGGATACACTACTCAAGGCCGACGAAGACAGCGTGCGCTTTTACTTTGTTTGCGGCGCCTGCGCGGCCAAAGTCGAGACCATCGGGTCGCCCAAGCCTGCGGAGGAGACGGTGTACATCGTCTGACGGGCCGCGAGCGGCAGAGCGGGGTCGCTGCGCCAGGGAGGCGCTCGCAAGTCACAGGCGTGCGGCAGACACCAGGGGTAGTGGGGGGCGGCATCGCGGGGCCTACATGTCGTGGGTGTGTGCCGGCCAGCGAGGATGATGCGCCGAGAGGAGGGAGTCGTGCGTGCGCGTTGAGGCAGGCGCTCGCGCGCTGAAGCAAGGTGGGAGACGCCAGCCCAGCCGGCACGCCCAGGTGAGCCCGAGTGGGGCAACATAGGCCTGATTGGGCGGGCTGCGGCTGTGCCGTGGGACGGAATCGCCGCTCGCGAGCGAGCGGCTTGAAGGCCACCAATCCCGACAGGGGGATTGAAACCGCCGGAGTTCACTCCGTTCAACGCGGCCAAGCTCGCTTGAAGGCCACCAATCCCGACAGGGGGATTGAAACCCGCTGTCGTCAGTGGTGGCAGAGTGCGGCGCTGATGCTTGAAGGCCACCAATCCCGACAGGGGGATTGAAACATCGCCTGCTAAGGCTGTGATGCGCCCGCGCACAGGGCTTGAAGGCCACCAATCCCGACAGGGGGATTGAAACCAGGCGCGCGTTCGCGGCCAGCTTGGACCCGACGATGGCTTGAAGGCCACCAATCCCGACAGGGGGATTGAAACTCGATGTTGCTCGATTCCATCTGGTCACCCAACTGGGCTTGAAGGCCACCAATCCCGACAGGGGGATTGAAACCTTCTCAGTGCCCTCGCCCGCGTGCCACGCGGCGCAGTGCTTGAAGGCCACCAATCCCGACAGGGGGATTGAAACCAGGATCGGCGCCGCCTGCTCGAATTGCTCTTTGCTTGAAGGCCACCAATCCCGACAGGGGGATTGAAACTCGGCCACCCGGCCCCGCAGGCGCAGGAACACCTCATGCTTGAAGGGCCCCAATCCCGACAGGGGGATTGAAACAACTGCCAGGGGGTGCCGTCGGGCGCCTCGCCGACGCTTGAAGGCCACCAATCCCGACAGGGGGATTGAAACCGATGCTCATGTCCCCGATCACGTCGAATTCATACTCGAGCTTGAAGGCCACCAATCCCGACAGGGGGATTGAAACCAGCGCGTCAACGCCTCCCAATCCCGCGACTATGCCGCTTGAAGGCCACCAATCCCGACAGGGGGATTGAAACAAACGCGTTGGCTACTGGTTGCACGCGCCACGGGCAGCTTGAAGGCCACCAATCCCGACAGGGGGATTGAAACTAATCTGCACATTGACAGAAGAAACGCTGAAAAGCTGCTTGAAGGCCACCAATCCCGACAGGGGGATTGAAACCGGGCTGGTGGAGAAGGCGGGCATCCTGATTACGGCGGGCTTGAAGGCCACCAATCCCGACAGGGGGATTGAAACCCTGGCGGTATGCCTCAGTTTGCTTAAGGGTCTTGATCGCTTGAAGGCCACCAATCCCGACAGGGGGATTGAAACTCCTACTGGTCTGGGCGCGACGCGCTGATCAGCGAGCTTGAAGGCCACCAATCCCGACAGGGGGATTGAAACAACTCCGGGTAGGGATCAAAGCCGAGTGTTCCTATGGGCTTGAAGGCCACCAATCCCGACAGGGGGATTGAAACTCCAAGAGCTTACGCTTGCCGGCATCGTTGGCCGCCTGGCTTGAAGGCCACCAATCCCGACAGGGGGATTGAAACCACCTTGGGGATATAGTTGTTGGCCACGCGCCGGAGCTTGAAGGCCACCAATCCCGACAGGGGGATTGAAACCCTGTTTCCGCTCCAGGCCCAACTTCTGCCAATCGGGCTTGAAGGCCACCAATCCCGACAGGGGGATTGAAACTCTGCCATTGTCTGCAAC
>JAKPJZ010000115.1 GCA_029553955.1 Chloroflexota bacterium | reverse complement strand
CAGCGGGTGGAAATCATCCGTGCGCTGCTGAGCAATCCGCAGCTGCTGATCCTGGACGAGCCGACCTCGGTGCTGACGCCGCAGGCGGTGGAAAAGCTCTTCGTGGTGCTGAAGAAACTCGCGTCCGAGGGTTGCAGCATCCTGTACATCAGCCACAAGCTGCATGAGATTCGTGAGCTCTGCACCGCCTGCACCGTGCTGCGCGGCGGCAAGGTCACCGGCACCTGCGACCCGCGCCAGGAGTCCAACGCCAGCCTCAGCCGGCTGATGATCGGCGCCGAGCCGCCCGCCCTGCAGTACCGCGCGGTACAGACCGGCGCCACGGTGCTGGACGTGAAGATGCTCGATCTGGTGCGCGAATCCCCGTTCGGGGTGGACCTGCACGATGTCTCGATGCAGGTGCGCGCGGGCGAGGTGGTGGGCATTGCCGGTGTCTCGGGCAACGGCCAGCGCGAGCTGCTGTTCGCGCTCTCGGGCGAAGACACGCGCGCCCAGCCCGGCATGATCGAGGTCGCCGGCAAGGCGGTCGGCCGCTGCGGCCCCGTCGAGCGACGGGCCCTGGGCCTGCATTTCGTGCCGGAGGAGCGTCTGGGCCGTGGCGCGGTGCCGATGCTGGGGCTGGCCCACAACCTCATGCTGACCCGTAACGAGGCCTTCGGCGCCGGCGGCTGGATCCGCCTCGGCGTGCTGGAGCGCCAGGCGAACGCCATCATCCAGCGCTTCGGCGTCAAGACCGGCGGGCCGCATGCGGCGGCCAAGTCGCTCTCAGGGGGCAACCTGCAGAAATTCATTGTCGGGCGCGAGATCGACGCCAACCCCAAGCTGCTGATCGTCTCGCAACCCACCTGGGGGGTGGACGTGGGCGCGGCGGCGCAGATTCGCGGCGAGATCCTGGCGCTGCGCGACGCCGGCTGCGCGGTGCTGGTGGTCAGTGAGGAACTGGACGAACTGTTCGAGATCTGCGACCGCCTGCACGTGATGGCCAAGGGCCATCTGTCGCCCTCGGTCGACCGCGTCGACGCCACCGTCGCCCAGATGGGCGAGTGGATGAGCGGGCTGTGGCACGACGACGT
>JAKPJZ010000106.1 GCA_029553955.1 Chloroflexota bacterium | reverse complement strand
GCCCTGCTCGTCAACCGCCTCGTCGGCACGCAGGGCATGTACGGCACCCCGGAGATCGAGGACTACCTGAGCCAGGCCATCGTCTCGCGGTTCAACGACCTGATGGGAGAGACGATCGACACGGTCTTCAAGCTCCCGGGTCGCTACGAGGAGCTCTCCGCAGGCCTCGTGAAGAGACTCCAGGAGGACTTCAGCCACTTCGGCCTGGGGCTGCAGGCCCTCTACATCAACTCCATCACGCCGCCGGCCGAGGTACAGAAGGCGATCGACGACAAGAGCCGGCTGGCCGTCTTCGACGACGTGAACAAGTTGCTCAAGGTCAAGGCCGCCATGGCCCTCGAAAAGGCCGCCGAAACGAAGACCGAGGCCGGCGCGGCTCTCGGGATGGGCCTGGGGCTCATGATGCCGGCCTTCTACTCGGAATACATGAGGCAGGGGGGCCGCGGCGAGGGCATGACCTGCCCCGAGTGCAAGGGCCCCGTGACGGCCGACGCGAAATTCTGCGCGGGCTGCGGCCACCAGCTGCTCGTCTTCAGCCGGTGCCCCCGGTGCGGCAAGAACCTGACGCCCCACGCGAAGTTCTGCTCCCGCTGCGGCAGCCCCGCCGGCGAGGCCCCGCGGCCGAAGCCATGCCCGCAGTGCAAGGCCGAAAACCTGCCCGACTCGGTGTACTGCAATCACTGTGGAAACAAGATCGGATAGCCGGCGCTGGCAGATCGATTTCGAGTGCCCCCGCTGCGCAGGGGCCGTGAGCCTCGAGGAGACGGAGCGGATCTTCACCTGCGCCTGGTGCCGGGTAAAACTCTGCCTCGGACACCATGGGCACCTGGAGTGCGTCATCCCGCCGCCCGCACCGCCCGACGGCGAGATCCTGTACATCCCGTACTGGCGCCTCAAGGGAATGGCCTTTTCCTGCCTGTCCCGCGGCACGATCGAGGCCGGCGCCGTCGACCTGAGCCACATCGCGCTCGCCGCCCCGTTTCTCCCCTGGTCCCTCGGCATCCAGCCCCAGCTGGCCAGGCTT
>JAKPJZ010000100.1 GCA_029553955.1 Chloroflexota bacterium | reverse complement strand
ACGAGCACCTGCCGCCGCTCGGCCTCACTCAACAGCGGCAGCACCGACAGCGACCGGTCGGGACCGGCCACCACCCCCTCGAGCAGCGCCTGGAAGTGGCCCAGCAGGCGCTCGATAGTCGCCGCATCGTAGAGGTCGGTGTTGTACTCGAGCGAGGCCGCCAGCTCGGCGTCATCCTCGGCCATCGCCAGCGTCAGGTCGAACTGGGCAATGCGCTGTTCGAGCGCCAACGATTCCATGGCCAAGCGGCCGGCGTTGACGCGCCCGCCCGACTCGCCCAGGGCAAAGGGCGCAAAGCGCGCGCCGGCGAACAGCCGCGAGGTCTTTTCCCAGGCGAACATGGCCTGGAAGAGCGGCGAGCGGCTGGGGTCGCGCACCGGCTGCAATTGCTCGACGAGCAGGGGAAAGGGATAGCCCGCGCGGTCGAGGCCGGCCTGTGACGTCGCCTGCACCTGCCGCAGGAAGTCGGCAAAGGTCGGGTCGCCGCCGAGGTCCGCGCGCAGGACGATGGGGTTGACAAAGTAGCCCACCACCCCCGCCAGCCTAGGCCTGCGCCCGGCCGTCGGCGAGCCCACCAGGATATCCTCCTGGCCGGTGTAGCGATGCAGCAGCACCTGGAAAGCTGCCAGCAGGGTCGCATAGAGAGTCGCCCCGTGGGCCTGGCTGAGCGCCCTGAGCCCTTGCGCCAGACCGTCGCTCAGCCTGAGCGAGGCGCTGGCGCCTCGGTAGGTCTGCCGTGGCGGCCGCGGCCGATCGGTGCACAGGCCCAGGGCCGGCAGGTCGCCGCTGAGCTGCTCCAGCCAGTACCAGCGCAGCGCCTCGCCCTCTGGGCCGGCCAGCAGCTCGGCCTGCGCCCGCACATGGTCGGTGTACTGCATGGCGAGGGGCTTCAGTGGCGCGGCGGGCCCACCGCTCTCCTCGGTGTACAGCGCACCGAGCTCAAACGAGAGGATGGCCTGCGACCAGAGGTCGGTGATAATGTGGTGCAGCGCCACCAGGAGCACCGGCCCCGCCGCCGCGCCCTCGAACAGGGTCACACGCATCAGCGGCCCGCGCTCCAGGTCAAAGGGACAGACGCTCTCCTCAGCGAGGCGCTCGTTCAACGCGCCGCGACTCCAGCCGGAGGCGTCACGCACCTGGAAGCAGGCGTCCATGTGCTCGTGCACATGCTGGAGGGGCTGCCCCTCGCGCGCCGTAAAGGTGGTGCGCAGCGCCGCGTGGCGGTCGACCAGCCTCTGGAACGCACGCGCCAGCGCCGGCACATCGAGGTCCGACACGATGCGCACGGCGCGCACAATGTTGTAGGCAGCACTCCCTGGAGCCAACTGGTGCAGGAACCAGAGCGCTCGCTGTCCATGAGACAGCGGATGCATGCCGTACGCTTCGAGGCCAGGAGCAGCCATCGATGCGGCTGAGCCAGAGTCCCGGGTATCGCCATGGGCAGCCATAACAATGCTCCACATCAAGGGCTTGGGCCAAAAGAATGCACTGGTGGTGGGGTCCGGGGCGGGCTATCATAGGCAGCCCCGAGGCGTCGCTTCGCGCTGCATGCCACTGGCATACAACAGCCAGGCCTCCCGCACGCGACGCCGAGGTCCGGCCACGGGCGCCGGCATGCAGGAGGCCTGAAGCTCCTGAAGGGTATCGCTCTAGGAGAGTGAGAACATCTGGTTCTCTACAATCTCCCCCAGCGAGTTCACTCCCCAGCCCACAGGTCGCCCTTCAGTTGTTGCCACACCCCTTCGACCAGGCTCGTCATGCTGTGGTACTTGTCCGGATCGTCGCCGACATACTTGCTGGCGTCCATCCAGATCTCAAAGGCCTCGGAGCGCTCGGGCTCGGAGAGGCCGGGCACCAGATCGCACCCAGGTGGGGTGAGGATACCCGTATAGCTGCCGTACACCCATTCATCGCTGCCGGCCAGGTCTTCCTTGTCGAGCGTCGGCGGCGAGGCGGGCTCGGGGTCCACTGCCGAGGGCTCTTGGCCGAACGCCTCTTCCCCAGCCTCGGCCGCCGCCCTGGCCACCTCGGCGGGGTTGAGCCGCACCAGCAGCCGATCCACGGCCATGTGCACGGCACGCCCCAAGTCGACGAGCCGCTGCACCCAGTCGGGCGCGCCGGGCGCCGGGCCCTGCGCGCTCACACTCGCCAGGCCGGGCAGCACGCCCGCGGCGACCAGGACCAGCACAACGGCCGAGGCGCCGAGGATGCGCAACCCGCGGCGCTTCCTAGTTGTGGGTTCCATCGCCTGCATCTCCTTGCAGTGCTTTCCAGGGCAGCCGGGCAACCGGTCGGGCGGCGCCGGGTGTTCCAGGGCGCATGCGCCACCGCCGAGAGGACAAACAGCAAGGACCGTGCCATGAGGCACGGTCCTTGCGATGTAGAGCACCCGAATCTGTTCATGCTGTCATTGCGAGTATCCCAGGCCGCGGTGCAGCCTGTGCAGGCACAGAAACTGCGACTGTCATTGCGAGGAGGCCGCAGCCGACGAAGCAATCTCCATGTCCGACGTGGAGTGCCTCGCTGCGCTCGCAACCAAGGGATTGCTTCGTCGGCTGCGGCCTCCTCCTGCTCAGAAACTTGGCCTGCCTGTGGCACCTGAGGCCGGTGACCGGCTTGCACGCCCCGTGCCCTGCACGAGGCACAAACCCGGTGCGGGCCCCTCAAGAAGGGGTTTGGGAGGCTGGCACCGTTGCCCGGCCCCCCGTGGGGGGCCGGGCAACGGTGCCAGCCTCCCAAACCCCTTGCCCAAGGCTTAGGGCCGGATGAGCGCGCAGCGAAACGCCCGGCTGTCGGCCTGGGCCGCAAGCCCAAGTTCCTCTGTCTGGCACAGGGTTCGGAGACCCTGGGGCACTGCTCATGACATAGTCCGCCGGGCCGTAGCCGCGGCATGTTGCCGCGAAACCCTTCTACGCGGCACGATGCCGCGGCTACAGTACGACGTCATCGGCTTGGCGCAGGGTGCCGGGAACCCTGGGGCACTCGCAATGACACGCTTCTGAGCGACGTGGCAATGCAATCTCCAGCCAGGGCTCTGACCCTCAGGGGCTCCGTGGCCTCGGCTTCAGGCGGTAGATCTGCAGCCCGGCGCCTGCCAACGCCCATGGCAGCCGGCGCACCGCCTCGCGGTCGTACTCCTGCACCTCATTGGTGAGCTGGCCCCAGGCCACCAGGTAGGGGATGGTCTTGCGCACCGGATCCCTTGGCCCCAGGCGGTAGCCCTTCTCCAGACGCTCGGCCACCCAGCGGTCGTGCTCCATTTCGGCCAGCTTTTCCACCTCGGCGGACGTAAAGGTGAAGGCGACAGCAGCGGTCCAATCGGTCAGCAGCTCCATGCCGCAGCCGACGGCCGCCAGCTTGACGGCGATGTGATCGGCCTGCTGCCGGTTCGACTCCTTGAGGTCATCGGGCGATTGTTCCCAGGGCACCATCGACTTGTTCGTCTCGGGCGTGTGGCCCAGTTGCCGTTGGTGGCGCACATAGGCATCATGGAGGGCACGGGCGAGCACCTCGCAGGTGCCGTCGACGACCATGGTCCAGCGGCAGGAGCGCTCGAGCAGGCTGAAGGGGTACAGCCGGGCCAGTCCGCCCTGGTTGACCTCCGGCTGCCGCAGCAGATGGGCCAGGCCTCGCTCCTCAACCATGCGGGCGATGATCTGCACCGGATCGTCGCGCAGGCGCCGCAGCAGGCCCAGTGCGGCCGCCAGGCTGCGGGCATCGTCGTCGATGCAGACGTAGATGTGCGTGGCCAGGCACTGCCCGGCGGCGTCGAACAGGAACTGGTAGCTGAGGAACTCGGCCTCCGACACGTCCATCGGCGGCAGCGGTTCGATCTTGCAGATGGGCGCCAGCCAGGGGTAGCGCACGAGCAGCGCCTTCACGCGTTGGGTGGCCCTGCGGTCGACGACGGTGATGCGCAGGGGCGGTGCGGCAGGCGGGCACGGCCCACGATAGCTGGCCGCGGCACGCAGCACCAGGCTCTCGCCCATTTGCCCCAACCCCACCACGACCAGGCATGCCGCCTGCGCCGACTCAGGGCCGGCAAAGGGCGAATGTGCCGGGTCATCGACCAGGGCGCGGGCGCCGCTGTCGAAGGTATTGAAGAACTCTAGGCGGAAGGTGCGCGCCACCTGCAGCGCCCCCTGTACAGGCCGCAGCAGGGCGTGCAGTTGCGGGTCAAACACATGCACATGGCAGGCGAGCGGCCCACTGGGGCGACGCGTGACAAAGGTCCACAGGCGTGCGGCAAAGGCGCGCCACTCGGCCCGTCGGCAGCGGCTTGAGAGGGCGCCCGGCCAACTGCCGCTGTGCCAGGACGGCAATCTCGGCGTTGCGGTTGTCATCGCCCGAGACGGCAAAGAGGTAACGCGCCCGCTCGACGTGCGCCTTGCGCAGCATCTCGTCGTCGCTGCCGGTGAGGACGATGGCGCCGGCATCGCGGCATTGGGCGAGCCGTGGGTTGTCGCAGTCGGGCTCGATGACCACGACGTTGACGTCGTCGGCGCGCAGCCCCTGCGCCAGGAGCAGCCCCTTGCGCCCCAGCCCGCAGATGATGGCATGGTTGCGCCAGTACCAGAGGCGAACCAGGTCCTTCTGCTGGTCAAAGATGGCCACGATGGCCTGGTAGGCGGTGTAGCCGGCCACTGCAGGCGCGAGCAGCCGCGCCAGGTTCAACTCCCAACCGACTGGCCCCGGCACCGCGCCCGACTGCAGCACAAAGAGCTGCAGCGAGAGGTAGAAGAGGTCCCAGGGTGTGAGCGCCTGGCCCTGGGCGACCGCGTTGCGCGCAAAGCCGATGTAGCCGAGCACGAACGCTGCCAGCGCCAAGGCCACGACCACCGGCCACTCCACGTCCTGCCACACCAGGTGTAACTGGCGGTCGAGGGCGCGGCGCCGCCGATTGAAGCGCCTCCACCAGGCGCACAGGTTGGCCCACACCCCCTTGGTAGCGACAGTCGCCATCCTTGCCTCCTTGCGCAGCGCAGGGCGCGCTGCCCGCGGGAACATCGGTCAGGCATGCCTGTGAAGGCCCCCAGACGGCCGAATCGTCGCCCTGCAACGCCCACAAGCCGCCTGTGGCGGCCAGGGGGCTCGCGGTTCGCCGCATTGGTTGTGATGGGCGTAGCCTAGCCCCTTGTGGGCGTCGCAGCCCATCAAAACCAATGCGGCGAACCACCAGGCTCAATGCCGTTCAAATAACGAGCACATCGTAGTAACGACTGTCGCCCTATTTGAAAGGCATTGCTGCCAAATGCCTCCAACTTGATTGTGCGAAACAATGCCGCCAGGTCTGCTCATGGCAGGGGCGGGAACCCCCTACCGTTCCCCCGGCGGGGGGAATTGGGCCGGCTCCCGGCGCTCCGCGTCGCTGCATCCCCCTGCAAGGCGGCAAGCCTGCCTCGTGAACCTGAATTCCCCCCGCCGGGGGAACGGTAGGGGGTTCCCCACCTCTGCCACGAGCAGACGGCAGCCACACCATATCGCACACCCGGTGTGGAAGGATTCAGCCGCCAAGCTGCTCCAGGAGCTGCGCCAGGGGCGGGTCCAGGTACATGCCGTGCGCCCGCATCTCCAGCAGCACCTGGCGGCAGCGCCCCAGCTCGCGTGCCGCCTCGGCGCCATCGCCCTGCTGCTGCGCCGTCCGCGCCAGACTGTAGCACAGCACGACGAAGGCGCGCGCGTACTGGGCGTTGCTGGGCGCCCGGCTGCGCATTTCCTCGGCAATCTCCCTGGCCTGCTCGTAGAACTCACGCGCCTGCGCCGGCTCGCCCAGCGCCAGGTGCAAATTGCCCAATCGCTCGTAGCTCACCATCAGGTCGTTCGCATACTCGGCGCGGTCGGGCGTCTGCCGCCGCAGCATCTCAGCGATGGCCAGGCCCTCTTTGTATACCTGTCTCGCGCCCGCAAAGTCGCCCTGCTTCACGTACAGCTCTCCCAGCTTGTGGTAGCTCACCATCAGGACTCGCGCATACTCGACGTTGTCGGGGGCACGACGATGCAATTCCTCGGCGATCGCCAGATCCTTCTGATAGAATTCCAGCGCCTGCACCGTCTCCCCCAGCGCCAGGTGCAGGTCGCCCAATCTCTCATAGCTCACCGCCAGTTCGCGCGCATGACCGCCGTGAGCGGGCGCACGCCGGTGCAGCTCCTCATCGATCTTAATAGCCCGCTCATAGAACTCGCGCGCCTGCGCCGTCTCCCCGAGCGCCACGTACAGCTCTCCTAGCTTGATGCGGCTCACCGACCAGATGCGCGCATACTCGACGTTGTCGGGTGCACAACGACGCAGTTCGTCGGCAATCGCCAGGCATTCCCCAAAGAGCTTGCGTGCCTGCGCCAGTTCGTCCAGCAGCACACACAGGTTCCCCAGCCGCTCGTAGCTCACCGCCAAGTCGCGCGCATACTCGGCCCTGTCTGGTACTCGCTGCCGCAGCATCTTGGCAATCGCCAGGCATCGCTCGTAGGGCTCGCGCGCCCGCACCGGCTCGCCCAACGCCAAGTACACCTCGCCCAGCTTATGGTAGCTCACCGCCAGGTCACGCGCATGGTCGACATCTTCTGGCGCCCGCTGGTGCAGCCGCTCCAGCGCGCCGCGAACCTCTTGCAGCAACGCCAGCGATATCGCCACGCTGGCGTTGCCCGTCAGCGCGTGAAGCAAATCAAACTGGTAGCGCCCACAGAGACCACGCAGCAGGAGTCTGGTCTCCTCCTGCTGCAAAAGCGACGCCACCCATGCCAGCCCGGGGTTCGGCTGCTTTGCCCCGCCGGCGATGATCAGCTCGGCCAGCGCCCGCGTGGCGCCGGCCGCCTCCTCGTCGGTCAACGCGCCGCCATAGTAGCCGGCCGCGCCGAGCTGCTCATCGGCCTGGATGTAGTGGTACATCAGCTCCGCGGCGCGCAGCGGGTCGCCCCTGGGCCGCCGCTCCAGGTGCTCGAGCAGCCGCCGCTGCAGCGCCTGCGCCCGGCCCACCTGGGCGCTGACCCCAGCAACGGCGCAGGCGCGCAGTTGGGCGTGGCGGAAATCCCACAGCTCCTCGGCGCCGCGGCGCGCCAGGTGGGCGCGCAGGTAGCGGCGCAGGCCGGCGAAGCGCAGGTCGCTCCACCCCTCCCCGACGAGCGCGGGCACGAGCTGCCGCAGGTCGGCCTCGCGCAGGCCATGGCGGGCGGCGGCGAGCAGGTCGAGCAGCGCCGCCACCCAGGCCGCGCCAAAGCGCCGCCCCGCCCGCTGCAGCAGCTCGCCGTAGAGCGCCTCCACGGTCGCCGGCAGCCCCGCGGCCGTTTCACGGAGCAGCGCCTGCAACTGCGCCTCGGGCGTCCCAGCGTAGCGCGGCGCGCGGGCGAAATCCTCTTCGT
The DNA here is from genome assembly GCA_029553955.1 of Chloroflexota bacterium. Classification (GTDB taxonomy): domain Bacteria; phylum Chloroflexota; class Anaerolineae; order SpSt-313; family SpSt-313; genus JAKPJZ01. Next base: position 46,085 of record JAKPJZ010000100.1, on the reverse strand, counting down.
CGAGCAGGAGCAGGGTCTCGACGGCGATGCTCAGCCACAGCGGGTTGCCGGCGGCGCTCTCGCCGCCGGGCGTGCGCCGCTCCACGAGCGCCGCCGCGACCGCGGGGTGCACCGCCTTGTGGTGCCGCGCGGCGATGGCCGCCACCATGCCCGCCGCCTCGCGCTCGTCGAGCGGCGGCAGCGCCAGCGTCACGACGCCCGGCCGGCGGCAGAGCGCGGCGCTCTCCTCGCCCGCGATGGCGGTGGCGATGAGCCGGGCGTTAGCGGGCCACAGCTCGGGCAGCCAGGTGAGGTGACGCGCCGCGGGGGTGCGCTCGAACTGGTTGAGGGCGTCGACGAGCAGCACCACGCGGCCGCGCGCCGCCGCCTGCGAGAGCCGCTCGGCGAACTGCTGCTCGACCTGCGGCAGCCCGGTGGCCTCGTCGCCCCCCGCGCTCAGCCCCAGGTGCGCCGACAGCTCGCCGTTCCAGCGCCGCAGCATGGCCTCCACGCTGCCGGCGCGGGCGCTGATGCCCGCCGCGTGCGCCAGCACCAGGCATTCCGCCGCCTCCAGGTCGCGCGCCAGCCGGGCCAGCAGGGCGCTCTTGCCCGTGCCCGCGGCGCCGGTGACCACGGCCGCCCAGGGGCCGTCGCCGCTGCCCAGCGCCACCTCACGCAGGCTCTGCAGCGCCTCACTGCGGCCCACAAAGCCGCGGGCGCGCTCTTCGATGAACTCGTCGAGGGTGGCGCGCTCCTCCTCCTGCCAGGTGGGCGCAGGGGCGGCCGCCAGCGCCGCGGTCTCGGCGTCGAGCTGGCGCCAGAGGTCCTCCAGCACCAGGCGGCCCCACTCGTCGAGACCGGTCACGCGGCGGCGCGCGGCGTCCCACGTGGCTGCGTAATGGCGCACCCGGCCCGGCCCCAGCGCAACCTGCAGCCGCTCCTTCAGCGCCCGCAGCCGCTCGCCGGCCTCACGGGCGCCGGGCGCGGGGCTGTGCGCCTCCGAGTAGAGCGCCGCCAGTTCGGGCGGCATCTCGTCGTAGGGCAGGGGCTGGCGCAGGTAGGCCAGGCAGCGCCGCGCCTGGGCGGGGTCGTGCAGGGGGCCGTAGGCGATCTCGAGCGCGGTCACGCTCTGCCCCGCCATCATGGCGCTGAGGCCCTTCTCGCCCGCGGCGGCCGCCAGCGCATCCGGCGGCGGCACCCAGCCGTAGCGGTCGCCCAGGAGCACGATGAAGAACGGCCGGCAGCGGTCGATCTCGTCGAGGCAGACCTTGAGCACCAGCAGCTCGCGCGCCTGCTCCTCTGTGGCGCTCACCGTCTGCACGCCCCAGCGCAGGTCGATGGCCTCCAGGTGGTGGCGGCGCGCCCGCAGCCGCTCGGCCAGCTCGGGAAAGACCACGTCGCGCAGGTGGTCGCGCTCGGCGTGCATGTCGCAGAAGGTGCTGGAGACAAAGACGGGACGGGTGTACCACGCCGCACGTCTGGCCATCGCTCAACCACCTTTCCCGGGGCCACGCCGCCCCGAATCAGGCCTGTGGCGCCACGGCGCCCTGCTTGCGGCCTCGTGCGCTGGCACCCAGTCGTCAAGATGCAGGTACGCGCCCGTGGGGCGGGCTTTCCAGCCCGCCGGCCCTCGCGCCGGCCGACCCTTGACGGGCTCGAAAGCCCGTCCCACGGGCCTGTGGGGGGCGGGCTTACCAGCCCGCCAGCCCTCGCGCCGGCCGATCCTTGACGGCTCGAAAGCCCGTCCCACGGGCCGGTGGGGCGGGCTCTCCAGCCCGCCGGCCCTCGCACCGGCCGACAACCGACGGGCTAAATGCTTCCAGTTAGATCCTGCGTTACGCGGATACGTTCAGGAAGCGTGCTCCCGTAGCCTACAATCGACCTGGACGTATCTGGACGAGGAATGAGGCCACGAATTGCACGAATTCGCACGAAGGCTCTCCATTCGTGGCAATTCGTGCCATTCGTGGCCAACTCCGTCGGCCCCATGGATCGCTGACGTATAGCACAATCAACCTGGAAGCATTTAGAAAGCCTGTCCCACGGGCCGGTGGCGCAGGCGAGGACGCCTGCGCCACCGGCTGGCGACGGCTGCCGGCCGATGCGTAGCTGATAAAGACGTCATGGGCCATTGCGCCCTATCCCCTCATGTCGGCCAAGCAGCCCAGGTAGACCTGGCAGGTCTTCGCAGACCTGCCAGGTCTACCAACCGGTCCTGATGCCATCAGGCCCTTTCGATGCGAAAGCCGAGGGCGATGATGGCCTTCAACGTCTCGGCGACCAGGATGCGGTCGTATTCCTTCTCGAACTCGGGCAGCTCGCTGTAGGGCACGAGGTTGGGGGTCTCCTTGCGGGCGTCATCGCGGTGCGGGCCGTAGCGCCAGCCGTCGGCCAGGCGCTGCCGCGACCATTGCTCGTGGGCGTTCTCGGCCAGGCGCTCGGCCAGCGCGCGGATATCGTCGCCAAGCTCTATGTGCGAGGTGTCGATGGGCTGTGGCTGGTAGGGCATCGCTCTCCTCCTCCACCCGGGCAAGGCGGGTGTAACGGGCTTGACCGAATTTTAGCACTTTACCCATCTTCATGTCAACTGCGCTGCGCGCCCGATGGTGTCTCGCCGCGGCGCTTGATTTGGAGTTTTCTCTGTGGTATGATTCCCATTATGTCGGATACTATCAAGCCACTGGTAATCGAAAACGTGCGCCTGCTGCCGGGCGCCCAGGGTGTGCTGGACCTGCTCGCCCAGGGCCGATTCGCGAGCGCGACCGCTCATAGCGTGCGGCTGCAGGCCGAGCGCATGGCGCTGGTGGCCGGCTTTGACGTGCTCGCCTGCCTCGACGCGCTGAGCTTTACGCCCTTTGACTATCAGGTCAGCGCGGCCCAGGCGGTCCTGCGACGCTTCCGTGGCCGTGGCCTGCTCTGCGACGAGGTGGGGCTGGGCAAGACCATCGAGGCGGGCCTGGTGCTCAAGGAGTACTTGCTACGCGGCATGGCGCGGCGCGTGCTGATCGTCACGCCGCCGTCGCTGATCGAGCAATGGCGCGAAGAGCTGGCCGGCAAGTTCGGCCTGCCCGATTTCGTCTCCAGCTACGACGCCCAGTTCCGCGAGCTGGGCGCGCAGGCCTGGGGCGCCTTCCCGCGCGTCATTGCCAGCTTGCCGACGGCGCGCCGCCCCGAACACCGCGAGGCCATCGCCGCACAGATGTACGACCTGGTCATTGTCGACGAGGCGCATCACCTGAAGAACCGCGCCAGCGTCTCGTGGAAGTTTGTCAACAGCCTGCAGAAAAAGTACATCCTGCTGCTGACCGCGACGCCGGTGGAGAACAGCCTCGACGAGCTGTACAACCTGATCACGATCCTAAAGCCGGGCCAACTGGCGACGCCGCGCGAGTTCAGGCGCCAGTTTGTGGCGCAGGGCGACCCGCGCCTGCCCAAGAACCGCGGCCGGCTGCGCGAGCTGCTGGCCGACGTCATGGTACGCCACAGCCGCAGCCAGGCGAGCGTCGAGCTGCCGCCGCGCCACGCGCACACCGTCAGCGTCAAGCTCTCGCCGGCCGAGCGCGCCCTCTACGACGACACGAGCGCCTTCGTCCGCGAGCGCCTGGCAGGCGCGACCATGTCGCAGGCGCATCGCTTCACGCTGCAGGCGCTGCAACGCGAGATCGGCAGTTGCCCCGCCGCTGCCCGGCCGACGCTGCTGGCGCTGGCCCGGCACGAGGCCATGGCGCCCTATCGCGAAGAACTCGAGGCGCTGGCCGAGCGCGCGGCGAGCATGCCCGGCTGGTCGAAAGCGGCCGCGCTCGACAAGCTGCTGATGTCGACGGTGCTGGCCGGCGGCGATGATAGGGTCATCATCTTTACCCATTTCCGGGCCACGCTCGAGCTGCTGGCTGACCGGCTGCGTGGCATGGGCATCGACCCCGTGCTCTATCATGGCCAAATGACCGCGGCGGCAAAGGACGGGGCCATCCGGCGCTTTGAGCGCGAGGGCCGTGTCCTCCTTTCGACCTAGGCCGCCGGCGAGGGCCGCAACCTGCAGTTCTGCCGCACCATGGTCAATTTCGATCTGCCGTGGAACCCACAGCGCATCGAGCAGCGGGTGGGCCGCATCCACCGCGTGGGCCAGACGCGCCCGGTCGAGGTCTTCAACCTGACGGCCGAGGGCTCGGTGGAGGACTATCCTCGACATCCTCGACCGCAAGCTCAACATGTTCGAGCTGGTCATCGGTGAGATGGATATGATCCTGGGCCACCTGGCCGACGAGCGCGATTTCGATGATATCGTCATGGACCTCTGGGTCCAGGCGGCAACTCCCGACGAGGCGGCACGCAGCTTTGCGCGGCTCGGCGACGAGCTAGTGCAGGCCCGTGAGGCGTATCGGCACGCCCGCGATTACGACGAAGCACTCTTTGGGGAGGACTTCTCGGCGCAATGAGCGACCTACGGGATTTTGTGCTGGATTTCCTGCAAGTGAACGGCGCCCTGGTCGAGCCGCCCAGGTTTGGCGCCCATGAGGTGCTGCTGCCCGACGCCCTGGCCGGCCAGCTCGGCGTGCCGGCGCTGCAGGAGATTGTGTTCGACGACGTCGACGTAGACGACGGCCGTCTGCACCTGACGCAGGGCCACCCGCAGGTCGATCGCATCGTGGAGCTGGCCCGGCGTTCGCCTGCGCCGGCACAGGCCCATGTCAATGCCGTGCGCCTCGACAAGCGGGGCCTGGCCGCAGCGGCGCGGCAGACACTGTCGTTTGCCAATGCCCGACTGGTGGAGCTGCCCAAAGAGGTCGAGCGGTCTGTCCTGTCGCACTACCTGGTCTTCGCCTTCAAGGTGACGCTGACCACTGACGAGAAGCAGGAGCACCTGGCCACGGTAGCCATCGACGCCCAGGCCGGCTGGCCGGTGGAGTGGGAGGCCATCCGCACTGAGGCCGCGCTGGAAGAAGCGCTGGCGTTCGCGCACCTGGCGACTGCTCGGCCGCGCTGGCTCGACGCGCCACAGCCGCTGGAAACCGCAGCACTCGCCGGGCTCCTCAAACGGGCCGAGTGCGCGGCCGTGGCCCGCATGTCGGGCGCCATCGAGGGGCTGAGCCGGCGCGCCGCCCGTCACCTGGAGCTGGACCGGGCGCGCCTGGAGCAGTATTATGACGACTTGGTACGCGACCTGGAGCGGCGTCTGCGCCGTGCCGAGGGTGAGCGCCAGGCCACGTTGCACGACAAGATCGCGGCGGCGCAGGCCGAGCGCCAGCTCAAGCTCGCCGACGCCGAGGCTCGCTACCGGCTGCGCGTCGACCTGGAGCTGATCACGGTCCAGGTCATCACCCAGCCCAAGATCGAGCTCCTGGTGCAGATCGAGAACCGCAACACCAGAGTGCAGCGGCGCATCGTCTGGGACCCGTTGCCCCATGCCATCGAGCCGCTGGCTTGCGACGTCTGCGGCCAGCCTGGTCTCAGCCTGCAGCTCTGCAGTGGCGGCCACCTGGCGCACGCCGAGTGCCTGCTGGAGCACCAGTGCACCGACTGCAAGCGGGTGTACTGCAGCCTGTGCGCCGCGCAAATGGCCGCCTGCGCCGTCTGCGGCCGGCCCGTCTGCCAGACGAGCCTGAACCGCTGCGGCATCTGCGGGCGCGCGACCTGCCACGAGCATGTAGGGCTCTGCCACGCCGCCGGCGGCGCACCCGCGGCCGCAGCGCCGGCGGCGGAGCCGGCGCGGCCCACGAAGGCCCGCCTCGCGCCGGCAGCCAAGGCGCCGGCAGCGCCGCCCGCGCGGCCGCGCCCGGCCAAGCCGGCCCCGCGCCCTGCCAAGGCGCCGCCGCGGCCCAACACCGCCGGCTGGAAGCTGGAGGTCGAGGTCGAGTGGGGGGAGCCTGAGGTGCGCGCCTACGTCCTGGCCAAGAGGGGCCGCGGGCCAGCCGTGCGCGCCTGGCGGCTGACGCCACGGGGCATCAGCGTGGGCTGCGATTGCGAGAAGGCCGAATGCCGGAGCAACTGCACGCTGTTGCGGCCGGCCTCGGCCGAGCACATCGAAGCCCAGATGCAGGCCGAGATCGATAGCCTGCGCCAAGAGTACGCCGTGCCCGCGCGCAACGTGAGCTATACGCTCCTGATCCGCGGCATGCCCAGCAACGAGCCGCGCCTGATCCTGCGGGGCGACTGGAAAGATGAGGCGCGACTGGCCGAGGCGCGCCAGGGCTTTGACGCTGTCTATGAGGAGCAGTACGGGCCATCCGAGCCGGCCTGCCCACGCCCCCTGCAGCCCCACGAGATCGCTGAGGCGCAAGAGTTCCTCAAGGCGGCCTTTGGCCTGCTCAGACTCGAGGGAACGCTCAAGGTAGAGGAGCTGCACGCTCGCGTCAGCGCCGAGCTGCATCCTGGCGACTGGTGCAGCCTCGAGCGCGTGGAGGGCCTGCTGCGGCGCGACGAGCAGCACTTCAAGGTGCTGGCCAGCGGGCTCGTGGCCATCCACGAGGTGGGCAACGTGCAGGCCCTGGCCACCCGCAAGCGTGCGCACCGGCTTCCACCGCGCCGCTGGAGCCTGCAGACGCTGCATGCCATCGCCGAGGGCAACCAGCCCCTTTCGGAGGGGAGGCGCGCATCGAGCGCGAGCTGAGCGAGCTCACCGGCATCGACATCAGCGTACGCGTCATCCAGCGCGAGATCCGGCAGGGCACGCCGGCCTCGAGCTTTGTCGCCAGCCTCGAGCACCACTATGGTGTCTCGGGCGCCGCGACACTGCGTCGCGCGAGAAAGCTGATCGAGGAACTGGTGGCGCACACGCCCCGCTGGGAACTGGGCGGCTACACGCGGGCCGAGGTCGAGCAGATGCGCGCGGGCACTATCACGTAGCCCGCAGGAGCGCCGGCTGCTAAGCCGATTCCGCAGCCAGCAGAGCACTACAACTGTACTTGGCGCTGCCACTGCTGGCAATCCGGGTAGCTGCCGGCTGACACGCTCCGCAGCCTCCCGGCCCTGGCCCGGAGGCTGCGGAGCGCTGTACCCGGATCCTGTGCCTTCCCAGACAAGTATGGTAGTAGTAAGAGGCGGCTGCGGAAGACAGGCTACGGATGGCTATGGATGAGGTTGCAGGCGTGCAGCAGGTCGTGATCCTGCAGCACCTGCGCGGGGGCGCCCTCGGCGGCGAGGCGGTGGTCCTCGCCGAACACGCAGACGCGGGTGGCGATGCGCTGCACGATGGCGATGTCGTGGGTGGCGATAACCATGGTCTTGCCCGCACGGTGCTGCTCTTGGATGAACTCCACGAGCCAGCCCTGGCTGCGCGGATCCAGCCCGCTGGTCGGCTCGTCGAGCAGCCACACCTCGGGCTGCAGGCTTAGCACCGAGGCCAGCGCCACCCGCTTCTTCTCCCCACCCGAGAGCCGGTGCGGGGGACGCTCGGCGAGCGCCGCGATGCGCAACGCCTGCATCGCGCTCGCCACCCGCCGCTCCACCTCGGCGGCGCTCAGGCCGAGCTGCAGCGGCGCGAACGCCACCTCGTCGAGCACCGAGGGCGAGAAGAGCTGCACGTCGGGGTCCTGGAACACGAGGCCCACGCGGCGGCGGAAGGCAAAGCTGAACGCCTCGCTGCGGAAGGCGCGCTCGCTGAGCACCTGGCCAAAGGCGCGCACCGTGCCCTGATCGGCAAAGTACAGCCCGTCGAGCAGCTTGAGCAGCGTGCTCTTGCCCGAGCCGTTGGCCCCCAGGATGGCCACGCACTCGCCCGCCTGCACCCGGAGCGAGACGTCGACGAGCGCAGGCACCTTGCCCTCGTAGCCAAAGTGCACGCCCGCCACGTCAAAGATGGGATCTGAGACCAATTCTCCTCCAAGTCCAGACCAGCGACCGGGCCTCGCGCTCCGCGCATACCCGGTTCGGAACCTTACAAGGGGTTTTGGTGGGTTGGCCCCGCGGGCTCCCCTGGCGCGCCCGCGGGCGCGCCAGGGGAGCCCGCGGGGCCAACCCACCAAAACCCCTCCTGGCTCGGAGCCGGGCGGTAGCTGCGCGAAATGCCCGGCGCGTCGCCAGGATACCCCGGGCACCCCCAGCCATGCATGGTCCACAGCCAGATGGCTCAACGGGCTACGAGAACGGCCAGGGCGGCAACCAGGGCCACGGCCGCAGCCCAAAGGCAATCGCGCCAGGTCACGCGGCCCGGCCGCAGCGTCTGCCCGTAGCCGCGAAAGCCGCGCGACTGCATGGTCAGGTACACCTCGCCGCTGGTGTGCAGCGACCGCGCGAGCAGTGTGCCGGCGATGGCCCCTTGCATCTGCCGTTCGCGCGCCGCGCTCAGCCGGCTCACCACGCGGCTCTTGCGCGAGAGGAACATGTCGTTGGCCAGCCGCAGCAGCACATAGATGTAGCGATAGGTCATGCCCACGATCAGCACCAGGGTGTCGGGCACGCGCAGCACCGTCAGCGCCCTGAGGAGCGCCGGCCACGGCGTGGTCAGCACCAGGAGCAGGCCGAGCGACACCGACGTGCCCACACGCAGCAGCAGCAAGAGCACAGTCACCGCGCCGGTGCGCGTCACGGCCAGCCCCAGCGGGAGCTGCGCCAGCACTGGCCCCGGCGTCAGCACCAGCGCCGGCAGCGCCACCAGCCCGGTGAAGAGCGGCACGGCCAGCCACACGCGGCGCACGAACAGGCCCAGCGGCACGGCGCTGGCCCAGGCGAGCAGGAGCGCCAGCAGGTACAGCCCCGCGATGGCCGGCGCCCGCCGCGCCAGGTTGGCGGCGACGATCAGCGCCAGCGTCGTCACGACCTTGACGCGCGGGTCGAGCGACTGCAGCAGACCGGCGCGGCGGCTGACCTCCTCGGCAAAGAGCGACTGCTCCAGCCGCGCGCCGATCTCGCCGAGCGAGCGCTCGAGCGCGCGGCTCACCGGCTGCCTTCCGCCGGCCGCCGGCTGGCCAGCAAGGCGGCGAACAGCCAGACGACGAGCACCGTCACCGCGACGCCGATCACAGCCGAGAGAACATAGCTGAGGCCAGCGTTGCCCAATGATGGCAGATCATAGTCGGGCAGGGGCGCGCCCCAGAGCGCGCCCAGCCGCTCTAGCCCGCGCGGCACAGCGCCCAGGCCCAGCTCGGCCAGCTCCTCGGCGCCCCACTCGCCCCAGGCCGTTCCCGGCGCCAGCAGCCCCAGCGGCGCCGCCACGACCAGCGCCGCCAGCACCAGCCATAGCACGCGCAGCCCGCGCCGGCCACCCGCCTCCGCAGCGGGCTGGGCCCCCTCGCCGGCCCGCAACAACTGTGGATTGATGCGCAGCAGATAGGCCACCACCAGCCCGGTCAGCGCCGCCTCCACCACCGAGGCCACCAGCAAGTGCGGAATCACCATCGCCGGGATGGCCACCGCGAGCGGGTAGGGGGCATAGAGCGGCGCGCCGTCGGCAGCGTGGAACAGCGCCGGCTGAATGCCGAATTCGACCGCGGTCAGGAAAGCTGCCACCGTCAGCCCCACATAGCCGCCTAGCGCAGCCGCCGCAACCCGACGTCTCGCGCTTGAGCTGGCGCCGCTGGCCAACCAACGGTAGACGGCAGCGCTCACAAAGGGAATGACGACGGCGATGTTGAAACAGTTGGCGCCGATGGCCAGGATGCCGCCGTCGCCGAAGAGCAGCGCCTGGATGAGCAGCGCCACCGAGACGGCAATGGCGGCCACTTCGGGGCCCAGCACGATGGCTGCCAGCGCCGCGCCGGTGGCGTGCCCCGTCGTGCCGCCCGGCAGGGGGACGTTGAACATCATGATGACAAAAGAGAAGGCGGCCATGAGGGCGATCAGCGGCGCACTGCGCGCGCTCAACGTCTCGCGCACCCGGCGCAGGCCGAGCACCCAGAAGGGCAGCGCCAGCGCGAACATCACGGCGCAGGTCACCGGGCTAAGGTAGCCGTCGGGCACGTGCATGCCAGTGGTGAAAAGCACTACGGCGGCCAGCCCATAGTAGACCTTGAGCCAGCGAGGTGCGCGCGCGAGGGGAGAGTAGGTATCCACCTGTGCCTCCTTCGGTGAGAGCGAGGGCTCGTAGCCAGCCATGGCGAGGGTCCTGCTGCAAAGATTCACATTTACAAGTATAGGCAACTAGCACAACTCCGCAAATCAACCCGTTTGTAGTGCGGGAGAGTTGGCCGGCCGGGCACGGTGGCGCTATGCGCCGCCGTGCCCGGCCGGCCAACTCTCCCGCACTACGAGCCATTGCACAGAATCGGAGTCCACCCTATTGACGCGGGTCGTTCCTCTGTGCTATAATTAGGCAGACCTAATTTAGGATTGCCTAAATCCGGAGGCCCGTATGATCAGCCAACAGATGGAAGAATACCTCGAAGCCATCGGCAAGCTCCAGGAGCGGGGCCAGCCGGTGACCACCTCGGCCCTGGCCCGGGAGTGCGGCGTCGCCGCGCCGACGGTGACCGAGATGCTGCACCGCCTCGCCGGGCAGGGGCTGATCGACTATACCCCCAGGCGCGAGATCGCCCTCACCGAGGCGGGACGCAGCCTGTCGTCGACCGTCATCCGCCGTCACCGCCTGTGGGAGCGCTTTCTGCACGACGTGCTCGGCCTCGGCTGGGACCGCGTCCACGACGAGGCCTGTCAGCTCGAGCACGCAACCTCGCCTGACCTCGAGCGCCGCCTGGCGCGCGCGCTGGGCAATGCCGCGACCTGCCCCCACGGGCACGCCATCCCTGCGGCCGACGCCGGCGCCGCGAGCACCGCCACGTCGCTCCTCAGCGACCTCACCCCGCCCGCCTCGGCGCGCATCGTGAGCGTGAGCGAGGAAGCCCCGCTGCTGCGCCGCTTGGCCGCCCTCAAGCTCCGGCCCGGCGCCGTCGTCCAGGTCACTGCGAACTCGCCTGACGAGGGCACGGTCACGCTCAGCACGGCGGGCGTGCAACACACGCTCGCCCATGGCGAGGCTGCACGGATCGCCGTGGCGCCGCTGTCGGCCGCGGAAGAGCGAGCGGAGCAGGCCCTGCCCCTCGCCGAACTGGCCCCGGGGGCCACGGCGCGCATCTGTGGCTTCCGCGCCGGCCGTGGCCTGGTGGGTCGCTGCCTAGCACTCGGCTTCACCCCCGGCGCCGAGGTGCGCATGGTGCAGAACGCCGGGCAGGGGCCGGTGATCGTCATCGTACGCGAGACCCGCGTGGCGCTGGGGCGCGGCGAAGCGGGCAGGATCCTCGTGAGCCGAGAAGGAGAGGACCATGCAGAGGCCGGCTGAGGTCATCAGCGGCGCGCACCGTGGCGAGGGAACCGCGCCCGGAGCAGCTCGCGCCATCACCGTAGCCCTGGCCGGGGCGCCCAACGTGGGCAAGAGCAGCGTCTTCAACCCCCTCACCGGCCTGTCGCAGCATGTCGGCAACTGGCCCGGCAAGACGGTGGAGCAAAAGGCGGGCGCTTGCCAGCGCCGTGGGCGCACCTTCGAGATCGTCGACCTGCCGGGCGCCTACAGCCTCACGGCCAACTCGCCCGAAGAACAGGTGACACGGGAGTACATCCTGCTCCACCGGCCCGATGTGGTGGCCGTCATCGTCAACGCCGCTAACCTCGAACGCACTCTGTACCTGGTGGCCGAGCTGCTCGAGCTGCCGGTGCCCATCGTGGTGGGCGTGAACATGATGGACGTGGCCGAGAGCAACGGCGTGCAGGTGGAGGTCGACGTGCTGCAGGCGGCCCTCGGGGTGCCGGTGGTGGGGATGGTGGCCTCCCGCAATGAGGGACCGGGCGAACTGCTCGACGCCGTCGCCCGCGTGGCCGACGGCGCGGCCTCCTACGCCCCTCAGCGCCCCGAGCTCGGCGTCGCGCTGGAAGCGCTGATCGGCCGCGTCGAAGCGCTGATCGGCGACGCCGCCCCAGCGCCCTACCCGCGGCGCTGGCTGACCCAAAAGCTCCTCGAAGGCGACCGTGAGGTGGCCGAGCTGCTGCGCGGCCGGCTGCGCGCCTCGCGCTGGGCCGCGCTCGACGCCGTGCTGCGCCAGAACGAGGATGCCGTCCTCGCCATCGCCAGCGCACGCTACGCCTGGATCGGCCGCATGGCGCGCGCCGCCACCCGCCGCCCGCGCGTCGGCGCCATCTCGCTCACCGAGCGGGTGGACCGCGTGGCCACCCACCCCATCGCCGGGCCATTGGTGCTCTTGGGGCTGCTCGGCCTGACCTTCTGGACCGTCTACCGGCTCTCAGAGCCACTGGTAGCCCTGCTCCAGGCCGCGCTCGGCCTGGCCGGCGATTGGACGCGTGGGGCGCTAGCGGGCACGCCCTGGCTCGGCGGGCTGCTCGCCGACGGTGTCCTTGGCGGCGTCGGCACGGTGCTCTCGGTGCTGCCCATGCTGGCGCTCTTCTTCGCCGTCATCGCCATCCTGGAAGACGTCGGCTACCTGGCGCGCGGCGCCTTTGTGGCCGATCGTTTCATGCATCGCCTGGGCCTGCACGGCAAATCGTTCCTGCCGCTCTTCCTGGGCTTTGGCTGCAACGTGCCCGCCGTGCTGGGCACGCGCATCCTGGAGTCAAAGCGGGATCGCCTGCTGACGACGCTGTTGGTGCCGCTGGTGCCCTGCACCGGGCGCCTCGCCGTGCTCGTTTTCATGACAGGTGCCCTCTTTGGCAGTCGCGGACCGCTGGTGACATTGGGCCTGCTGGCGCTGTCGCTCGCCGTCATCGGGCTCTCTGGGGCGCTGCTCAACCGGCTGCTCTTCGGCGGCGAGAGCTCATCGTTCATCATGGAACTGCCACTCTATCACCTGCCCAACTGGCGCACGATCTTGCTGCACACCTGGCAACACCTGGTCGCCTTTGTCGAGCGGGCGGGCACGACCATCCTGCTCCTGTCGCTGACGATCTGGGCGCTGGCCACCCTACCCGGCGGCGGCATCGAGCACAGCTACCTGGCGGCGCTCGGCCGCTGGCTCGCCCCCCTGGGCGGGCTCATGGGGCTCGAGTGGCGGCCGATGGTGGCGCTCTTGGCGAGCATCGTGGCCAAGGAGCAGTCGATCGCCACCCTGGCTGTGCTCACCGCCGGCACCGAAGGCTCGCTGGCCACGGCGCTGCCGGCGCTGCTCACTCCGGCCGCGGGCCTGGCCTTCCTGGTGGTGCAGATACTCTTCGTGCCCTGTGTCGCCACCATCACCGCCGTCCGTCAGGAGACCGGGAGCTGGCGCTGGACGGCGTTCAGCATCGGCTTCCAGGCCGTCATCGCCTTTGGCCTCGGCATCCTCGTCTACCAGGCCGCGCGGCTGCTGGGGTTGGGGTAGGTGCGTACCCTGCCATGGCAGCGAAGTAGTCTCCTGCTCGGGGATTGCTTCGCTCACAATGACAGGCCATGTCGCATTGTGGAATAGGAGTGTAGCATGCTGGAGCAGCTTCTGCAGACGATGGCCACGAGCGACGGCCCGACGGCCGTCCGAGATATGGCCGGCCGGCTTGGCGTCAGCGCCGAGCTGGTCGAGCAAATGATCGAGCAGCTCGTACGCCTGGGCTACTTCGAGGAGGTTGCGCCGAGTTGTGACGCCGGCAGTTGCCGCGGCTGTGCCCAGGCCGGCGCCTGCACCCTGCGCCCTCAAGTGCGCCTGTGGGCGGTCACAGAGAAGGGACGCCGCCACAGCGCGAACGGAAGTAAGGGTCATGCTTGATCCCGTGCGTATGCTCTGTGACGGCGTCATCCTGTCGATCGTTGCCTCGATCTACCTGATGAGGATCCTGTACCTGAACCCGCGCCTCCTTCTGCAGGACTATCCCAAGGCGGTGCAGGAGGCGGCTCCACCCAAGACCGCGCACGAGGCGCGTCTCTCAACCATCTGCAGCGGTTCGGTCTCGTGTACGCGGAATGCATGCACCGCGTACCATGGCGGCTGATGGACGGGGTCTTCTAGGCTTGGCGAACCCGGAGGGAGGTGAACCATGGAATTGTGGCCTGCGCTGAGTCTGGGTTGGCTGAACGGCTGGCTGCTGCTGGCCGGGTTCTACATGGTCTTTGGCGTGCTTTTGCTCGTCTACCCCAGGGAAGTGGTCGCCCGGCTGTACGCCTTTCCCCGGCTAAGCGGCCGACGCATGGCCGTCTGGATGGCGGGGCGGGCATTCAACCTCGGCTGCCTCGCCCTCATCGTGCTCACGCCGCTCAAGCTGAGTCAGGGGGTCTTTGTCGTCGGCAGCGCAGCGTTCGCGCTCGGCTTCGCTGTCATGATGGTCGCCCTGCACGACTATCGCACCACGCCGCTCGGGCAGCCGGTCACCAAGGGACTCTACCGCCTGTCGCGCAACCCGCAGTGGCTTGGCCTGGCAGTCATGTTCCTGGGCACGTGCATCGCCATCGGCTCCTGGGCCGCCGTCATCCTGCTCCTCGTCATGGTTGGCTTCTACCACCTGCGGCTCCTGGGTGAGGAAGACGCCCTCTTGCAGCAGTACGGCGAGGCCTATCGCGAGTACATGAGGCGCGTGCCCCGCTACTTTGTGTTCTTCTAGCCGGGAGGTGACAGCATGGACAACACACGCTTTGACCAGCTCTACGCCAACGTGCCGTCCGAGCAGCGGCAGATGCTGCTCGACTTTCGCGCCGCCCACCCCGTGCACTCGACGTCGCCGGCGCGCGGATGGAGTACCTGAGCGGCGGCCAGGGCGCCCAACGCGCCCAGACGTCCCAGGTGCAGGCCTCACCCGCCGAGGCGACGGTGCGCAGCGCCGGCAGGTCGTCGCTGGGCAGCAGCTTGAGCACAGCCGGCGGCAAGGTCACCGTGGTGATGGCCTGGTCGCGCAGCAGCGCCAGCAGATCGGGCAGCGGACGCAGCACCTCGCGCGACGCCGCCGGCCAGCACCAGCCGACTGTCGCGCCACCTGCCGCCAACAGCACCGCCTCGGCGAGCAGGCAGCAGCAGACCGACAGGGCCGGCGCGCCTAGCGCGCGCATGATGCCGATCTCGCGCCGCCGCTCGTGCGCCGCCTTCGAAAAGACCAGGCCCAGCAGCAGAAGCGACACCCCCAGCCGTCACCCCTAGGATGGCCAGCAAGGCGCGCAGCAGCCTGGCGATCTGGCCCCGGAAGGTGCGGAACATGCCGGCCCCTTCGATGGGCCTGGCGTCGGGCACATCCCGCAGGATGCGCAGGGCCACGCGGCGCGAGTCGACGCCCGGCTGCACCCTGACCAGCACTGCCGAGATGCTGTCCTCCGGGATCACCAAGGGCTGCTCGGCCTGAATGTGCGAGCGGCGAGCGATCTCGGCAGCAGTCTCGAAGGTGAAGAACAGCGTGTGGTCCAGGGCCGTGCCGGTGCGCTCGAGATTGCCCCTCAGCGACACGCTGGAGCTGTAGAGCCGGATGGCCTCCTCGCCCTCGGGCACGAAGACATCGCTGCCGCCGATGGCCTCGCCGGGCCCAGGCCGGCGCTCAGGTTGCGCTGCAGCCAGGGCCGCAGCGAGAAATCACTGTCGGGGTCATAGGCCACCAGGAACATCTCCGACACCGAGCAACACGAGGCCCCAAAGAGCGAGGAGAGGTACGGTTGTGGCGACACTGCGGCTACCCCCGGGATCGCGGCGATGCGCGCCAGATCGTCCCGTGGCATCCACACCCGCGTGGGCACGCCCACGACCAGGGCGCTTTCCACCCTGGCCAGCGTGCCTTCGGGCACGACGATGATATCGGCGCCCAGCCGCTCGCGCGCCAACTGCAGACTGCCCTCGGCGCCCTGCACCAGGAGCATGACCGCCACAGCCAGCCCGGTCAGCGCCGCCGCTTGTGGCGCCTCGGCCCGCACCAGCGCGAGCACGGCCACGCTGGTCGCCGTCACCAGCCCGCCCAGCAGGATCAGGCTCGGCTTCATCACCAGGTTGCACGAGGCCGTGGCCATCGAGCAGGTGCCGATGAGCAGCGTCGGCAGCGCGATGATTGCGAGGCCCAGCGCTGCACCCACCAACGCCAGCGCACGCTGCGCCTCCCTGCGCCGGCTGAGGCTCAAAGCCAGCGCCAGGCCCAGCAGTGGCGCAGCCAGCGCAACCTTGCCGCGCGCCGTCCAGAAGCACTTCATCGGCGCCCGGTTGCCATTGGCCAGGGCCAGCGCCTTGCCCTCATACTCTCAGTTGTTGAAGTGGGGAATGCCTGCGATCAGGAGCGCCAAGACGATGAACAGGGCCATAGCTATCCTCATGGTCGCCTCCTTGCTCGACGATGCCCTCTCCACGGCCAGCAATACGCGTGCCAGCAACCCAGTCTTGAGTACGTCCTTACCAGGATACTTGACAACGTCTCCGATCTGTTGTACACTATAGGTGAAACTAACAGCTAGCGATTTGGAAAGGAGGGCGGCCCATGCCCGGACCCAGAGGACGACGCGGTTGGCGCGGGGGACGCGGCGTGCAGCGCGGCCAGGTTGGCCGCGTGCTGGAGCCCTGCCTGCTCACCCTGCTGCAGGAGCAGGATCGGCATGGCTACGACCTGATTGCCGCGCTCGGACGCTTCGGCCTCGAGCCGGCGCTGCTCGATTCAGGGCTGGTGTATCGCATGCTGCGGCAGATGGAGGAGGCGGGCTGGGTCGCCTCCCGTTGGGACACGGCCGGCTCCGGCCCGGCGCGCCGCGTCTACAGCCTCACCCCCGCAGGACAGAGCGCCCTGGCCGAATGGCTCGACGAGTTGGGCCGCACGCACGACATGCTGCACAGACTGCTTGGATAGTCCGTCGTTCGTTGTCGGTTGTCCGCGGCCGGTCCGTGACTGCCGGCACAGTGGACAACGGACAACGGATCACGGACAACGAGCCATCACGGCGAAAGGAGACAGACATGCCAAGAGGTGATGGGACAGGGCCTACGGGGATGGGTCCGCGTACGGGGCGGGGCCTTGGCCCCTGCGCCAACTACCCCACGCCCGGCAACGCCAACCCGGGCGCCGGCCGGAGCTTTGATCTCAGCGCAATCGGGCGCTGGGCGGTGGACCTGCTACCGCGCCTGGGCTTGGGCCGCCGCAGGGCGCCCGGCCAGAGGCGCGGCAGGAGCCGTGGCCGCAGATCGTGAACGATCCGGCAGAACAAGGAGGAGGACACTATGCCGAGAGGTGATGGGACAGGGCCCGGCGGGATAGGCCCCATGACGGGAAGGGGCGCCGGCTACTGCGCCGGCGGCGACAGGCCCGGCTTTGCCAATCCGATAGTGGGCCGTGGCTGTGGCCGGGGCGGCGGCCGCGGCTGGCGCAACTGGTTCTACGCGACGGGGCTGCCCCGCTGGGCGCGCGGCGGCTACGCGCCGTCCGCGTCGCCCGATGAAGCCGGCGCCCTCGAGGCACAGGCCGGGTTTCTGAAGCAGGCGCTCGAGCGCATCGAGAAGCGCCTGGAGGAGCTCCAGGGCCAAGACAGCTAGAGCAGGTCCTCTAGCCGGCGCCGCATGAGCTCGAGCGCGGCGACGTAGAGCGCCGCAGCAAAGGCCAGGCTGGCCAGCAGGTCGGTCCACAGTGGGTACGACGCCCCCGCACCGCCGAGCAGGAGGTGGCGCAGGGCATCGACGGTGTAGGTGAGCGGCAGCAGAGCGGCCACCACCTGCAGCGCACTTGGCAGCGCCGCGACAGGCACGAACACGCCGCTCAGGAACATCATCGGAAAGCGGAACAAGTTGGAGAGTGTCATGGCGTCAAAGACCTCGCGCATCACCAGACTGATGAGCACGCCCAGCAGCGCAAAGGTGGCGCTCCCCAGGGCGATGGCCACGAGCGGCAGGCCCGCAGCCAGCGGCAGGCTCCAGGCGAGAGTGCTGCCCAACCACACCAGTGCGCCGGTCGCCACGCCGAAGAGCATGCCGCTCGCCACCTTGCCGGCAAGCAGCGCCGGCACCGACACCGGGGCCATGAGCAGGCGCTCCATGCCGCCGATGCGCTTCTCGAACGAGATGACCACCGCTTCCACCGAGGTGGCGCCAAAGAGCACCGTCAGGCCGATGAGCCCAGGCGCTGCGCTGCGGATGTCGCCTGGGGCGCGCAAGTAAAAGGCCAGGATGAATACCGCCGGCAGGAGCATGCCCCAACTGATGAGCGGCGGCTTCAGATAGTAGGTGCGTATGTCCTTGGCCGTGATGTGCCAGGCCCGCCCCAGTTGCTGCAGGCTCATGGTGCGTCACCTCCCTGGCTGCGCGGGCCGTTCCGCATGGCCTCGGCATCGACCTGCGTCAGCCGCACAAAGGCATCCTCGAGCGACGGCGCCACAGTGCGCACGTTGGCGATGCACGCCCCGTAGCGCTGCGTGACCTCAGTGAGCGTGCGCAGGCCAGCATCGACCGTCGAGACGGTCAGGCGCAGTGTGTCGCCGGCACGCGAGAGGGCGCGCACCGTCGCCGCGCCCCGCAGCGCGGCCAGCAGGGCCTCCGCCGGCTCGGGAATGGTCACTTCCAGGACGTCCTCCCCATGGGTCCTGGCGCGCAGCCCTGCCGGCGTGTCGACGGCGATCAGCCGGCCCTTGACGATGATGCCCACGCGGCTGGCCAGTTGCTCGGCCTCGGTGATGAGGTGGGTCGTCAGGAAGATGGTGATGCCGCGCCCCTTGAGGTCGCCGACGAGCGCCCGCAGGTTACGCGCGCTCAGCACGTCGAGACCGGTCGTCGGCTCGTCGAGGAAGAGGATGCTCGGCTCGTGCACCAGCGCTGCGGCGATGGTGAGACGGCGCTTCATACCACCCGAGAGCGTGGAAAAGGGCACGCCGGCCTTCTCGCTCAGGCCGAACTGGTCGAGCAGTTCGTCGGCCCGGGCGCGCCAGCGCCGAGAGGGCAGGCCGTAGAGCTGGGCCACGAAGACGAGGTTGTCGCGGGCGCTCAGCTCTCCGTAGAGGTTGGAGCGCTGTGGCACGACGCCTACGCGCGCTTTCGCCGCCATCGCATCCCTGGCGATATCCAAGCCATCGATGAGCGCGGTGCCCCCGCTCGGCCGGATCAGCCCGGTGAGCATGCGGATCGTCGTCGTCTTGCCGGCGCCGTTGGGTCCCAGGAAGGCGAACGCCTCGCCCCGGCCGACCGCCAGGCTGAGGTGATCCACGGCCACGAGCGCGCCATAGCAGCGCGTCAGTGCACAGGCCTCGATGGCGAGTGCAGGTGCTGTCGTGCCCTGGCTACTCAGCACTGCATTCCGTCCCTCCCAACACATCGTCGAGCATTCGTTTAGCCATGCTATAGCACGGGCCGCGTACCCAAGTGCGGCAACTATGCTTGTCGGCGAGGGTGCGTCGTCCGGGCACGGAGCTAGCGAGCTGGCTGTTCCCAAGCAGTGTGTGCCTGGACCATCTCGGCAGTCACCAGGCAGTGCGTGCCGTTTACATGGCCCACAATCTTGCCTGATGGATTCCTAAAGTACGCCTCCTCCAGCGCCGTGGCGTCTCGATGCTCGGCCAGCCTCAGACCGTACGCTGCGAGCAAATCGCCGATGTCATCCGTCTCGAGGCCAAAATGCCAAAGCTCGTGGGCCTGGGTCACCCGCGCCACGATCTCCCGCTCCCCATCGCCGTGGGCCTCGCCCCGCAGTACTGAGGCCCGGACATAGTCGAACACCACGCTGCTGCCCGGGCCGGCATAGCCCTGGATGGTCCGGAACAGCTCTTCGACCGCACCGGGCCGCAGGTACATCAGCAGCCCCTCAAGAATGAAGAGGCTCTTCTGCTGACGGCGCAAACCAGCTTCTTCGAGCCTGGCGCTGAGCGACTCGGTCTCGAAATCGACGGGGACGAACGCCACGTTCTCTGGAACGTCGTCTCTATCCTTCTCTTAGCCACAGCTTCCCCCTTGGCCATACGGCCGGCGCGCCTGGGACCTCGGCCTCGTCACTTCCCCGTGCAGCTTGCGCAGATAGAACCTGTGCCCGGCATACTCGAGCTCCGCGAGCCGGCCGCTGGCGAGCAGATCGTGCACCCGTGCCCAGCCGGTCCCGCTACGCGCCAAGGAGAGCAAGCCGTCGCGGATTGCGCCGAACCGCAGGGCGCCATGCGGCCGGTCGACGCGGCGCCAGGCCGCCTCCTGAGCCGCGTCGACCTTGAACGACACCAGGTCGGCCCGCATGACGTCTTCCCGCACGTCCGCAACGGCAAGGAGCGAGGCATTGCTGATCACAACCACTGGAATGCCCAGCGAGTGCAGCAGATCGATCTCGCGGCCGAGGTTGAGGTCGAGGGTGGGCTCGCCGTCGGGCACGAAGGTCAGATAGTCGACTGTCTGGCCCGCCTCCGCCACGCTCATCAGCTTGCCCTGGACCGCCCGCAGCAAATGCCAGGGGTCTCGGAAGGTGGCGCGCCTGGTCTGCATGCAGGTGGTACGGCCGAGTTGGCAGTACACACAGGTATAGCTGCAGACCTTGGGAGGGATAGTGTTGATCCCCAGGCTGCGGTCGAGGCGCCTGGAGGGCACAGGGCAAGACGATCACACGGCCTCCCCGCCCGAGAGCACCTCGACGACATCGCCGCGCGCCACGCGCCCGCCTTCGAGCACGCGGCAAAAGACCCCTGCACGCGGCAGGAGGGAGACACCCTGAAAGCTGTACGTATGCGCAGCCTCCGGTGGCTTGCCGAGCTGCACCACCTGCAGCAGCGCCGCCCCAACCCGCAGCCGGTCACCGACGACCAGCACGCTCAGATCCAGGCCCTCAGTGGTCAGGTTCTCGGCAAAGGAGCCAGGCACAGCGGCAGTGCCGTGCTCCTGCCGGGCGCGCTCTATGCTCTCCACGGCGAGCAGGCTGACCTGGCGCTCGCCGCGGCCGGCGTGAGCGTCGCCCAGCAGCCCATAGCCGGCGATGAGCTCGCCCTCGCCGAGATCGACCTTCGAGTCCTCACGCTGTACACTGGCGCATACGGCCACGACATGAGCCATCCTGGCCTCCATTGTACGAATGGTCGTCCACTGCAACAGCAGGATGGGGCTGCCCGGGCAGGTGACGACGGGCAGGGTCGTCATCTCACCCTGCGGCATGCCCGTGGCCGTGCTCGACGCTCTCATGGCACGGCGCGGCCCCATGCAACTGCCCGCCGAGGTAGGCTTCGAGGGCGCAGCGCACGGTGCCGCTGGCCCCGGTGACGGGTTCGATACCAAACTGCTCGAAAAAGGCCACCGCCCGGCCGCCCATGCCGCCGGTCAGCATCACATCGGCCCCTTGTTGATGGATGAACCCGGGCACCTGCCCCGGCTGGTGGTTACCGTAGAAGGGGTTGGCCACAGTCCGCAGCGCCTTGACCTCCCGCCCTTCGACGTCGACCAACGCATAGTAAGGGCAGCGCCCAAAGTGCGGGCTGACCGCCGCATCCAGGCCACGTTCATCCTCCACCGAGACTGCGATACGCATCACAGTTGTCCCTCCATTCCTTCCGGCCGCCCCTGCAACGTGTGCCAGAGCGCCCGGAGCGCTTGTGACACCGGCCCCTGGCAGTATGCCGTCACCGGACGGCGCTGTACCATGGCCTCGGTCACTACCATATCGAACGGGATGTGGCCCACCACCGGCACCCCTTCGGCAGCACAGAGCGCCTCGACCTCCGACGTGTGGGCCGGGCTGATATCAGCCTTGTTCAGGCAGGCCACCGCAGGCACCCGGAAGTGGCGCGTAGCGGCCAGGATGCGCTCCAGGTCGTGGAACCCCGATACGCCGGGCTCGACGACCAGCAGCGCCAGGTCGGCCCCGGTCATGGTCGCAATCACCGGGCAGCCTATGCCCGGCGGCCCATCAACCAACAGCAGGTCGGCGCCGCGCTCCGTCGCCAGCAGGCGCGCACACTGCTTGACCTGAACCACAAGTTTGCCCGAGTTCTCTTGCCCGGCGAATAGCCGCGCATGGCAGAGCGGCCCCAGCGCCGTTTCGGAGCGGAACCATTGCCCATTGGGTCGGTCGCTCATGGTGACGGCGCCGGCCGGGCAGACGTAGCTGCAAGCCGCGCAGCCCTCGCAGGCGATGGCAGCGACGCGGCAGACATCGCCGTCTTGCACGATGGCATCAAAGCGGCAGGCCACACGGCAGGCGCCGCAGCCGGTGCACCGGCTCGCGTCGATTGCAGCCACCATGCCGCCGCTGAACTCGTGCGCCTCCTGTATGATGGGCGCGAGCAGCAGCTCCAGGTTCGCCGCATCCACATCGGCATCGGCCATCACGAGCCGGCGCTCCTGCGACGCCAGGTGCGCCAGCGCCGCCGCGACCGTCGTCTTGCCCGTGCCGCCCTTGCCACTCAACACGACCCACTGCTTCATGGCGCCGCTCCACCAGTTTCCTGCAGCGTGCGGTACAGGCCGCGCATGCCCTCACGATACTCGGGCACAGCATCGACCCATAGCCCGCCCGCAGCGCAGGCCGCGGCAATGCGCCGGTCGAACGGGATGCGCAGCAGGATTGGCAGGCCGGCGTGCGCACAATAGCCTTCGACACCGCCATCGCCGATGCCATCGCGGTTGATCACCACGCCGACCGGAAGGCCAAGCTCCTCGCGCGCAACCTGCACGGCAATCTCTAGATCGTGCAGGCCAAAGGGCGTGGGCTCGGTCACCAGCAGGGCAAAATCGCTGCCGCGCAGCGTCTCGACCACGGCGCAGGCGTTGCCCGGGGGCGCATCGAGCAGCACCAAGGCCGGCCCGCCCACACCCTCGAGCGCACGCTGCTTCAGCCGCCGAATCACCGGCGTGGCCATGGCCTGGCCCACGTCGAGCACGCCGCGCGCCAAGCGCACGCGGCCTGCCCACCCCCACTCGACCACGCCCAACCGCCGCGGCACCTCGCTGATCGCGCCCTCGGGGCACTGCCGAGCGCAGCTCCCGCAGCCATGGCAGAGCTCAGCAAAGGTGAGCACCTGCCTGCCGACGACCGCTAGGGCATGGAAGGCGCACACCTCGGCGCAACGGCCGCAGAAGGTGCAGCGCGCGAGGTCAACCTGCGGCACAGGCAGGCTCACCTCTTCACAGCCGGTGAGCGCTGGCTTCAGAAAGAGGTGGGCGTTGGGCGCCTCGACGTCGCAGTCGAGCAGGCACACCACGGCGCAGCTCTCGGCAACGACAGCGGCCAGGCCGGTGGCCACCAACGTCTTGCCCGTGCCCCCCTTGCCGCTGGCGACGGTGACGATCATGCACGGCTCCCGCCTACTCTCTGACCATGCGCGTGCCGCATTTGGGGCACGTCTGCTCGCGGCATGGCTGCCCGGCCACATGGTCCTGCGTGTGGCCACACTTGGGGCACACGCACTTGCCGCCTGGCCCCGCAGCCTGCGGCCCGCCCATGCGGCCCCCGCGGCGGCCACCAAGACCTCGACCCCGTCCAAATCCGCCTGCCATCGCTTCTTCTCCTTCCCGTCACGCTCTGCACATGCATCCCAGCGGCCCCTGCACAGGAACCCCATGGCACACCAGTGCTTTCGAACAGCCCTTCAGCCCAGATTCCGCACCCAGCAGAGGCGGCTCCCACGCCGCCGAGCTCAGCCCGTCGCAGAGGGCGTCTTGCGCGGCCACAACCGGCGGCGTGGGAGCTGCCTCTGTTGGGTGCGGAAAACAGGCTCAGATACTGCGTCCTCGTCTCCGATGCCCGTCTGTGCTGGGGCCATCGAGGCGCGGCAGCGTGCCTGCGAGCAAAGCCGCAACGGCCTCGCGCACCGTTCCGCCGCCAATGCGGTAGGTGGCCACCTCTGCAGCCTGCAGCACAGCAAAGGCGTTGGGCCCCACGTTGTGGCTCAACAGCACCGTGGCGCCCCGTTCCACCACCAGTTGGGCCGCCTGAATGCCCGCACCGCCCCCCGCTGCAGCGCATGGGTTCTCGATGCCTTCGAACTGCATAGTCTCAGTATCGACAAAGACAAAGGCGGGGCAGCGGCCAAAGATCGGGCTGCTTACGGCATCCGGATCGACGCCCTGGGCCGTAACGACGACCTTCATCAACACACCTCCTGGGCTTCGGCGCCCTGTGAACTCTTTCCCCTGCCGAAAACCGGCGTGATCCTCTTGGGCATGCGCGCGAGCACGTGATCGATCCGGTTCAGGGCCTCGGCCTGGCCTTCCGCACCCTGGGCATCGCTCTGTGCCTGCTCCATCTCGGACCCTGCCGCCATTGCTCCTCCCGTTCTCCGCCGGCACGTCGACCAGGCCTCCCAGCCTGCCGTAGCAGCCGCCAGACGGGCTCGAAACCACATCGGGCCAAGCTTGCGCTCTGCAACGTGTCCATTCCTCCCGATCATACTATGATTCTGTGTTGTTGTCAAGTATATTGGTGAGCGGGGTGCGTCCACAATGCGCGAGTGTACAGCCGTCAGGTAGCCATCGCACCATGACCGGGCTTCATGCTCCGAACTAGACCGAATCCACGATGGGACCTACATGCCCCCGACGCCTGGAGCCTGCGGGTCTCAAGCTGGATTCAGTTTGGGTCGTGTCCACAAACCCGTAGCCTGGCAGTCTGCCGCACTGATCTTGATGGGCTACGACGCCCACGAAGCCGCCTACGGCGGCCAAGGGGGGCTATGCTACGGGTTTGCGAACACGACCTAGCCTTTTGGGCAGGGGTCAGGGCCGGGTGGCAGCGGAGCAGAGAACCGGGCCATTGCCCGGGTGCCCCACAACTGTGGAACATATCCTATGCCCAGGCGGCTCGTGACAGGCGCCGGCGTTGGTGCTACAATAGCAAGAGCCTATCCGAAAAGTCGTAGCCTGGCCCCCCCTTGGCCGCCACAGGCGGCTTGGCGTGGCCGCGGGCGAATCTGGCGCCACGGCGAGGCCAGACGGGCACAAGCTGCCTGTGGCGGCCAAGGGGCCCTAGAACATCGGTCAAGTATTCGTATAGACGACGTAGCCTGGCCCCTTGTGGGCGTCGGAGCCCATCAAAACCAATGCGACGATCCACTAGGCTACGCGACTCAACATTGGAGGCACACATGGCAGAGGAGGCACCGCCCGAGGTCGGGCGCCGCATACGGGAGTTGCGCGAGCGGAAAGGGCTGTCACTGCGGACGCTGGCCGAACAGAGCGGCTTGTCGGTCAATGCGGTGAGCCTGATCGAGCGCGGCCAGTCGTCGCCGACGGTCTCGACGCTGCACCGCCTGGCCGCCGCGCTCGGCGTGCGCATCGTGGACCTGTTCGGGCCCGAGGAAACGGCCAGGGTCGTCTATGTGCGCGCCGGCGAGCGCGGCCAGACGCAGACCCCCGGGGCCCTCGTCGAGAGCCTGGGCACCGGCCTCGCCGGCCAGAGGATCGAGCCCTTCGTGGTCACCCTCGACGCGGGGGCCAGCGGCGGCGAGCCGATCACGCACGGGGGGCAGGAGCTCGTCCTGGGCCTGGCCGGCCGAGTCGACTATACAGTCGACGGCCGGACCTACCGCATCGGCGAGGGGGACGCACTGCTCTTCGAAGCCTCACTGCCGCACTACTGGTGCAATCCGACATGGGAGGCGGCGCGCTTCCTGCTCGTCCTCGAGGCCATGCAAGGGCACGGTGCCCCGCTGCTATCGCACATGGAGGCCTAGCCCGTTGCTGTGCAGGCGCCCTACCGCCCGGCCATCGCCAGCGCCGGGAGCACCCCGATTTCCTTCACGAAACCGAGCTGGTCCTGGTAGCCCCAGTGCTCCACGATCTTGCCATCGGCAATGCGCATAATGTCGATGCCGCTGATGGTCACCTGCTTGCCCGTCGAGGGTATCTGGAGGAACGTCCCCTTGTGCGTGGCGCGCGCTTTCCAGCGCACGGCGATCTTGTCGCCCTGGCTGATGGTGTCTTCGACTTCAACCTTGAGGTCAGGCAGCGGCGTGCGGAACGTCGTGACAAACTGGCTGAGCCCGGCGCGGTCAGGCGCCTGGCCAGGGAACGGGCTGTGGTCCACAAAGTTGGGGGCCACCAGCTCTTCGACGGCCGCTGTGTTGCCCTGGTTGAACACCGCCTCGTAGAAGCGACGCACGATCTCCTGGTTCTTCTCCATGGACATGCCACATCCCTCCATGTCTCGCATGCTGCCACGCAATCCAGCACATCGTGTGCCAGCGGGCGCGGCCCTTGGCACGGCCCTTGCTCGGCTCGTCTCCATCTGCACATTGCCGGAGCCCCCCGCACCCGGCAACCTGTCGGAGCGTGCGCCCGTCATCGGCGACGCCTGGCCATGGCCGGGCATACGGCTCCGCAGCCGCCCGGCCTTACACCAGGTGGGGTTTTGGTGGGCTGGGGCGCCAAAACCCTTTTCAGGGGCCAGCACCGGGGCACCGCATGGCGCAAGGCCGGTTGCCACCCTGGGCGTGGCCTCCGCCAACCTGCCAGTTCTCAAGGGGAAACAAAACGCGAAGGGAGAAGGCAAGCATGCCGACAACTGCCGATCTCTTGATCGATCGCCTGGCCGATTGGGGCGTCGACACGGTCTTTGGCCTGCCCGGCGACGGCATTAGTGGCATCATGAATGCCCTGCGCCTGCGCCAAGACAAGGTCCGCTTTATCCAAGTGCGCCATGAAGAGTCCGCGGCCTTCATGGCCTGCGCCTATGCCAAGTTCACGGGGCGGATCGGCGTGTGCCTTGGCACCTCCGGGCCGGGCGGCATCCACCTGGCCAACGGCCTCTGGGATGCGGCGCTCGACGGCCAGCCGGTGCTGGCCATCACCGGCGAAGCCGCCCACGACCTGTTGGGCACCTGGCAGCAACAGGACGTGAACCTGGCACGCTTTTACGCGCCGATGGCGGTCTTTAGCGAGCGGGTCACCGGCCCGGCCCACGTGTTCAACGTCGTCGACCAGGCGATGCGCCTGGCCCTCGACCGCCGCGGCGTAGCCCATCTCACCATCCCCAACGACACGCAGCGCGAGGAAGAGTCGAAAGACACCCGCTCCGAGCGCAACATCGCAGGCCACAACACCGTGGTGCCGCCTACCGCCTGTCGCCTGCCGTCGCCACAGGATATCGCCATGGCGGCCAACGTCCTGAACCAGGGCAGCCGCGTCGCCATCCTGGCCGGGCGGGGGGCGCTGGCCACCGGGCCCGAGTTGGAGCAGGCCGCCGAACTCCTCGGCGCGCCCATCATCAAGGCCCTCCTGGGCAAGGCCTGCGTGGCCGACGACAGCCCCTATACGACCGGCGGCCTGGGCCTGCTCGGCACCACGCCGTCGGTGCATGCGATGCAGAACTGCGACACCCTGTTCATCGTGGGGTCGAGCTTTCCCTACATCGACTATCTCCCCAAGCCCGGCCAGGCGCGCTGCGTGCAGATCGACATCGACCCGGCGCGCATCGGCCTGCGCTACCCGGTCGATGTGGCCCTGCCGGGCAACGCGCGCGACATCTTGCAGGCGTTGCTGCCCTTGCTGCGGCCCAAGGCCGATCGCTCATTCCTCCAGCGGGCGCAGGTCGAGATGGTCGATTGGCGGCGTCTGGTGGAGGAGCGCGAGGTGCGCCAGGATGTGCCGATGAAGCCCCAGGTGCCGGCCCGCCAGCTCAACGACATGCTGAGCGATGACGCCATCATCGTGGGCGACAGCGGCACGATCGCCACCTGGGCCGCGCGCAGCATCCGCATCCGCGGCCGGCAGATGTTCTCGCTCTCCGGCAACCTGGCCACCATGGCCTGCGGCCTGCCCTATGCGCTGGCAGCGCAGATCGCCTACCCCGGCCGCCAGGTCGTCTGCCTGATCGGCGACGGCGGCTTTTCGATGCTCATGGCCGAGATGGCGACCGCCGTCAAGTACAACCTGCCGGTCAAGATTCTGATCTTCAAAAACGACGTCCTGGGCGAGATCAAATGGGAGCAGATCGTCCTCACCGGCTATCCTCAGTTCGGGGTAGAGCTGCACCCCATCGATTTCGCCAAGGTCGCCGAGGCAGCCGGGGCAGCCGGCTTTACGATCGAGCGGCCGCAGGAGGCGCGCAGCACGCTGGCCGAGGCGCTGGCCTACCCGGGGCCCGCGGTGATCCAGGCGGTCGTCGACCCCAACGAGCCGCCCATGCCGCCCAACTTTACCACTGAGCAGGCGGTGCGCTTTGCCCAGGCGCTCGTGAGGGGACAGCCCGAGGCCGTCGAGGTGATTCAAGAAGTGACCGCCGAAGGCATCCGCCAGGTAGTCGATACCGCCGGCGCCGAGGCTGTGCGCCGGCTGCGCCAGCTCGTGTGACGGACGACGAAGGAACTGGGGGAATTCGTGGGGTTTTGGCGGGTTGCCTGGCCTCGCCGGCTGCCCCTGGCGTGCCAGGGGCAGCCGGCGAGGCCAGGCAACCCGCCAAAACCCCCTCCTGGCTCAGAGCCGGGTGAGAGCCGAGCCAGGCGCCCGGCTGCTACCAAGATGCCGAGGCGGGTGAGCCACCGCTCCGACAGGCTGCTAGTCGCGCACACCCATCGCCAAGATGCCATTCATGACATAGCGCTGCGCCAGCAGGAAGAGCGCCACGACCGGCAGCAGCGCCACCAGGCACAGCGGCAGCAAGTAGTGCAGTTGGCTGTAGTGCAACCCCTGGAAGAAGGCGAGGCCCAGGCTGAGCGTGAAGCGGTCGCTGGTGTTCAGGTAGATCAGGGGCCCCAAAAAGTCGTTCCAGGCGCCGGCAAACGAAAACACCGCCGCCATCGCCAGCGCGGGGCGTGAGAGCGGCAGGGCCACATGCCAGTAGGCCGCAAGCGGGCTACACCCATCCAGCTCGGCACACTCAAAGAGCTCCGCCGGCAGGGCACGGAAGAACTGGCGGAAGATAAGCACGAGAAAGGGGCTGCCGCAGCACGCCGGCACGATCAGAGGCAGGTAGGTGTCCACCCAGCCCAGCGTGCTGAAGAGGATAAAGACGGGGATCAGCGTCACCGAGGCCGGCACCATGGTCGTCGCCAGCAGGAGGCTGAAGAGCGTCCCCTTCCCCCGGCCCGGCAGCAGTGCGAAAGCATAGCCGACCAACGACGACGACGAGAGCGAGCCCAGCATCGTCAGGCCGGTCACGAGCAGCGAGTTGCGGAGAAAGAGGGGAAAGTCGAGCAGGCGCCACGCCTCGCGCAAGTTGCTCAGTGTGATCGAGCCGGGCAGCCACTGTTGGGGGCTCGCATAGACCGCGGCCGCCGGCCGGAAGGCGGTGGACACCAGCCAGAAGAGCGGCAGCGCAAAGGGCACTGCCAGCGCCAGACAGGCGGCATCGCGTGCGCCACGCCGCAGCCCGAAGCGCCCGAGGCCCCGCCGCCGGGCCATCAGCCCTCCCCTCCCATGTAGAACACCTTGCCCCGGCTCACGCGCATCTGGAGCAGGGTCAGCCCCAGGATGAGCGCGAACAGGGCCAACGCCTGTGCCGAGGCATAGCCCAGGCGCCCCCAAACAAAGGCGTTGAAGTAGGTACACAGCGGCAGGGTCAGCGTGGCGTTGTTCGGCCCGCCCCGCGTCAGTGCGTAGGTGGGGGTGAATACCTGCATCGCGGCGATCATGTTGATAGTCAGGAGCAGAGACGTGGCGGGCGAGAGCAGCGGCCAGGTGATGTGCCTGAAGGCGCTCCAGCGGCCCGCACCGTCGAGGGCTGCCGCCTCGTACAGCTCGGCCGGCACGCTGCGCAGCGCCGCCAGGTAGACGAGCATGCTGCTGCCGGCGCTCCACAGGCTCATCAGGATCAGAGCAGGCATGGCCCAGGCCTCGTCGAAGAGCCACCCCGGCCCCCGGACGCCCACGGCGGCGAGCAGGGCATTGATGGCCCCATAGCGCGGGTTGAACATCCAGCCCCACACGAATGCTGTGGCCACCCCGGGCAGGATCACCGGCAGAAAAACGACCGCTCGCAGCAGGTGAGTGGCTCGCCGTTCGGGCCGGAACGCCAGCGCCAGGGCCAGCCCCAGGGCCATCGACGGCGCGATGGAGCCGGCCGCATAGTACACGCTGTTGGCCAGGGCGCGCCAGAACAGCCGGTCGGCCACCAGTGCCCCAAGCTGCGCCAGGCCCACAAAGCGGGGCGCCTGCGGCAGCGGCCAGTGGATGAACGACAGCAGCAGAGCCCCCAGGATAGGCCCACTCTGAAAGAGGATCAGGCCGACCAGCCAGGGCGAGATGAGCAGGTAGAACCAGCACTCGCGCCGCCTGGCCAGCCGCCCCCGCCGCGCCTCAGCGGTCGCGGGCCAGAATCTGATTCGCGGTCGCTTCAATCTGCCGCATGGCCTCCTCCGCCGATAGGTCTCCCTTCATCATCTTCTGGAACAGATCGGCGGTCCGGGTGTTGACCTCATAGGCGCTGGCGGTGTAGGGCATGAACACGGTCGCATAGTCCAGAGCCGCCACGATAGCCTGCTGGTGTGCCGGCGGGTGGGCCGGGTTGATGGCCGAGGAGGCGACAGAGCGCCGCGCCGGCACGCTGTGTCCGGGCGTGCCCCACGTCTCTGCGAGAAACTCGGGGCTCACCAGCGCCTGCAGCAACGCCCAGGCCGCATCGGGGTGCTGCGTTGTGGCCGAGATGACATAGCCGTTGGTGCTGAGGGTGGTGTAGCGGTGGCCGTCGACCCCTCTGAAGGGCTGTACCACATCATAGTCCAGCGAGCCTATCTCGTTCAGTTGCCCCACGGCAAAGAAGCCGGTATAGCCCATGGCGGCCTTGCCGGCGATGAACGCATCCCCCGGCACGCCGGTCTGCGAGCCGCCAAAGGGATCGTAGAGCCCCGCGTGCTGTTCGGCCACCAGAGAGGCCCACCAGCGGGCCGCCTCGAGCGTCGCCGGCGAGGTGAAGGTCATCTGGGTACAGTCGTCATTGGCGCACAGCTCGCCGCCCAGGGCCTGCACCAGGGGGCGCTGCCAGAAAAAGCTCCAGCCGCCGCTCCAGCCCCACTGTTGGATCGACTCGGGGTCAAAGCCGGGGTCGCCGGCATGGCGGCCGTTGCGGTCGAGGGTCAGCCGGATGGCCGCCCGGCGCATGTCTTCGTACGTCCAGTCGTCGCTGGGGCAGGCCAGGCCCGCAGCGCGGAACATGGCCTTGTTGTAGAACACCACGTCGGGGGCGGCCGTATCGGGCAGGCCCCACAGCGTGCCCTGCCAGCGGAACTGGTCGAGGGGTCCCGAGTAAAAGTCGTTGAGGTCCAGCGCGCTGGCCTGGATGCGTGCGCTCAGGTCCAGGAAGGCGTTCTGCCGGATCCACTGCTGCGCCGAGAGCCCGCCCAGCCGCAGGACGTCGGGCAGAGTGTTGCCGGCCAGCTCGGCGTTGATCTTCTCCGCGGCGCCCTGCTGCGGAACGGTCTCCAGGATGATCTTCCATTCGGGGTGAGCCCGGCCGAGCGACTGCATCGCCGGCTGGAAGCTGGCCAGCTCCTGTGGCGTGAGGGCCACACCCAGCCGCAGGGTCACCTGTTGGGTGGGCGTGGGCGGCTTGCCGCAGGCGCTGGCCACGAAAAGGAGCAACCCGATGAGCGCTCGCCAGACCAGTGTTATGCGCCTGGTCATCGTCTTGCCTCCCTTGTGTGATCCGGAGGCGCAGCCAGGGGAGGGGGTTCCAGCGGCCTTGAGCAATAGCCGTACCAGAAGAACTGCTCACGCCATGTGCGTGGGGTTCGTAGTCGGCGCTTGAGCGCCTTGACCCTCCACCGTGGCGCCAACTGCGGATGTGGCGGCAATCCACAAGGTCAAGGCGCTCAAGCACCGACTACGAACCCGCTACCTTTCCCGCACAACGAGCCAACTCAGGAGCAGGTGCTCTGGCCGCCGTCGTCGTGCAGCACCTGGCCCGTCATGTACGAGGAATCGACCTCCGAAGCCAGGAACACATAGCTTGGCGCCAGCTCCGACGGCTGCCCTGCTCGCTTCATCGGCGTGTCTTGGCCAAAGTGAGCCACATAGTCGGGCGGGTACGTCGAGGGGATGATCGGCGTCCACACCGGGCCGGGCGCCACCGCGTTGACGCGGATGCCGCGCTCGGCCAGCTCCATGGCCAGCGTGCGCGTAAAGGCGACGATCGCCCCCTTGGTCGACGAATAGTCGATGATGTGTGGGTTGCCGTCGTACGCCTGGATCGACGTCGTGTTGATGATGGCGCTGCCCCGGCGCATGTGCGGCAGCGCCGCCTTGGTCATGTAGAAGAAGGAAAAGATGTTGGTGCGGAAGGTGCGCTGCAACTCGTCGGCCGTGACATCCTCGATGCCGCGCGGCCGGTAGCGGTGCTCGCCGGCATTGTTGACCAGGATATCGATGCGGCCGAATTCGTCGACCACCCGCTGCACAGCCTGACGGCAGAACGCCTCATCGCCAATGTCGCCCGCCACCAGGATGCTGCGGCGCCCTTCCTCTTGCACCTGGCGCTGTGCCTCCTGCGCATCCGTGTGCTCATTCAGGTAGAGGATGGCGACATCGGCGCCCTCCTTGGCAAAGTACATGGCCACCGCGCGGCCGATGCCGGAATCGCCGCCGGTGATCACCGCGGTCTTGTCGCGCAGCTTGCCCGAGCCTGTATACTCGGCGACCTCCTCGATGGGCTGGGGCTCCATCACGGTCTCCAGCCCTGGCGAACGGCCCTGGTGCTGTGGCGGAAAAGAAGTCGGGAACTGACGCTCGGCCATCTCTCATTCCTCCCTACTCGAACAACAGCCTCTCGACCCGACAGGGAAGCAGCAAGAGCTGTGCCATGGCACAGCTCTTGCTGCTTCTCCCGCGCTGACCGGTTCACGCCCAGCAGGAGGTAGACGTGCAGATCACCTTCCGCTACCCCAGCATCCCGCCCGTCGACGTGCCCGATGGGAACGTATTGGGTGAGTTCCGCCCCAAGCAGGCGCCCGCCAGCCCGCCGGCCGAGACCCTGGTGCAGCGTGCCCTCGGCGCACCCATCGGCGGCCCCCCATTGCGGGCTCTCGTGCGCCCCGGCCAGAAGGTGCTTATCCTCACCGACGACTTTACGCGGCCCACCCCCGTGGCTGCCCTGCTGCCACCGGTCTTGGCTGAGCTGCAGGAGGCGGGCGTGCGCCAGGGCGACATCAAGATCCTCACCGCTCCGGGCACGCATCGCAGGATGAGCGACCAGGAGCTGGCGCGCAAGCTCGGCGCCAGCGTCCTGCACAGCTACGAGGTCTGGCAGCACCACTGGCGCGAGGAGCAACAACTGGTCCGCATAGGGGTCACGACCGGCGGCGTCCCCATCGTCGTCGACCGCCGCCTGCTCGACGCCAATCTGGTCGTCGGCCTCGGCCATGTCGTGCCCCACCGCGTCCTGGGCTTCAGCGGCGGCGCCAAGATCGTCGAGCCGGGGGTCGCAGGCTCCGCCTCGAGCACGAAAGAGATCCACTGGCTGGCTGCGCAGGTGCCGGGCCACGATATCCTCGGCATCGCCGATAACCCCATCCGCCGCGAGGTCGACCAGATCGGCCGCCACGCGGGCCTGCGCTTCATCGTCAACGCCGTACAGGGGACAGACGGCAAGGTGCTCGCGGTCTTTGCCGGTGATCCGGTGATCGCCCATCGCCGCGGCACCGAGACCTCGCGGCAGGTCTACGGCGTCGACATGCCTGCCCTGGCCGACATCGTCATCACCGACTCTTACCCCGCGGATATCGACTATTGGCAGGCGGCCAAGGCGGTCTACGCCAGCGAGCTCGCCGTGCGTCAGGGCGGCGTGGTGATCGTCGTCACACCCTGCCCCGAAGGCGTCTCGAAGGAGCATACGGCGCTGCTTCAATACGGCGTGCGGCCGGTAGCCGAGATCCGCCGCGCCGTCGAACAGGGCGAGATTCAAGACATCATCGGCGCGGCCATCCTCGCCCTCACCGCCTGGGTGGTCAAGGAGCACGCGACCGGCATCATGGTCTCGCCGGGCATCCCGCCCGATGACCGGCGCAAGATCGGCTTTACGCCGGCCGGCACACCCCAGGAGGCGCTCGACCAGGCCTTCAGGCTGGTGGGCAAAGACGCGCGCGTGGCCGTGCTCAAGCACGGCGGTGAGATCCTGCCGCTCGTCGCCGGCCAGGCCGCGCCCGAGTACGAGGCGGTCGCCAGGGCCATGGGCGAACCGGTGTAGTATCGGACCAGACCTGTCAGGTCTGGCGGCAAGCTCAGAAAGGAGAACGGCGCGATGGCCAGAGCCATCGGAGGCATCAGTGAGCTGACCGGCATGGCGGTCGGCGCGGTCGAGGTGGCTGCGCGCGAGATCAGCCACGGCCGCTTTCGCCGGGGCATGGCGCTCATGGCAGCCTTTGCCGCACTGGTGAGCGGCTTCGAAGCCTACATGCAACACCAGCGGGGCGCCTTCAAGCACTGGCTGATGTGGACGCCGGTGGTGCTGACCCCACCCATGATGCTCCTCGCAGGGGCCGCCCTCTTCAGCCGGGCGGTGGCCGCGCTGGCCCTGCCCTGGGCGTCGCTCGTCATGGTGGTCGACGGCCTCGTCGGCTTTGTCTACCACGTGCGCGGCGTCAGGAGGCTACCCGGCGGCTTCCGGCTGGGCTGGTACAACGTCACCATGGGCCCACCCCTCTTCGCGCCTGTCTTGCTGACGGTCGTCGGCGTCTTGGGCCTGCTGGCGGCGTTCATGCGGCCGGAGCGGCTGAACCTGCAAGGTCTGACAGGTCTTCGAAGACCTGTCAGGTCTGGGGCTCTGCGGAGGCGCGCGCGATGAGCCGCATGCGAGCGTCCAGCCTGCGCCAGCAGATCGGCCAAGGGCACTTTCAGCGCGGCATGGCCGTCATTGCCGCGTCGCTCAGCCTGCTCTCGGGCGGCGAGGCCTACTACGAGCACCTCCGGGGCAGCTACAACCAGCGCTGGATGTGGACCCCGGTGTGGGTGACGCCGCCGATGCTGGCCGCGGCGGTAGCCGCCTTCTCCAGCGCGCGCGCCGCCCGCGTGGCCCTGCCCATCGCCTCGACGGTGAACCTGCTCGAAGGCCTGCTCGGCTTCTACCTGCACCTGCGGGGCATCCGCCGCATGTCGGGGCACGTGCGCAACCTGCGCTTCAACATCACCATGGGCCCGCCGCTGTTCGCCCCGCTGCTCTTCTCGGCGGTCGGCACCCTCGGCCTTGTGGCAACCTTCCTCAGGAGGGAAGAGACATGAGCGGGCAGCGCCACGCCAGACCTGACACGTGTGCGAAAACCAGTCAGGTCTCACGCTCCAGCGTCCTCAGCCAACAGGGGCACTGGGACCCGGCCACCCGCCAACTGGTGCTGGACCGCGTCTACCACGTGCCACCGATTCGCTTCTTCAGCCCGCAGGAGGCCGAGACCCTGCAAGCCGTGGTCGACATCCTCATGCCCCAGGACGATCGGCCTCCAGACGAGCGCGTGCCGATTGTGAACTATGTCGATGAGGAGCAGTACAAGGGCGAGACCCCCGGCTACCGCTACGAGGACATGCCCGACGAGCGCACCGGCTGGCGTTGGGGGCTGGAGGGCATCGACCAAACGAGCCAGGCGCTCTTCGGCCGGCGTTTCGTCGCGCTCGCGCCAGCTGAGCGGCGCCAGGCGCTCGAGCGCCTGCGCCAGGGCGACGCGCCCGGAGAGGTCTGGCAGCGCATGCCCGCCAGCCGCTTCTTCTCTGGCACGCTCGTGGGCGCCGTCATCAGCAGCTACTACAGCCACCCTTACGCCTGGGACGAGATCGGCTACGGCGGGCCGGCCTACCCCCGCGGCTACTATGCGCTCAACCATGGCGCGCGCGAGCACTGGGAGGTGGAGGAGCGCCGATGAAGCTGCATGTGAACCTGAGCCCCGACTGGGTGCTTGACGCCGAAATGCGTGAGTACCCTCCGTCTCAGGAGGTGGACGTCTGCGTCGTGGGGACGGGCGCGGCGGGCGGCGTGATCGCCCAGCGGCTGGCGCGCTATGGCTTTTCCGTCGTCGCGCTGGAGGCCGGCGACTGGGCCGATTCGGAAGACGACATGGTGTCGGACGAGCGGGGGGCGCGCCGGCTCTATTGGATGGACCTGCGCGTCATCGGCGGCAGTTGGCCGCTCGAGCTCGGCGAGAACAACAGCGGCCAGACGGTCGGCGGGACGACGGCTACCTACTCGGCCTTCTGCCCGCGCTTCCATCCTTCTGACTTTCAAGTGCGCACCCTCGACGGCGTGGCCGCCGACTGGCCCATCCGCTACGAAGACCTGGAGCCCTACTACGAGCAGATGGAACGCGAGTACCCGGTGGCCGGCCCCGCCCACTTCCCCTGGGGCAAGCCGCATGGCTATCCCTACGGTCCGCTGGAGGTCAGCACCCACGGCCACAAGTTGGTCGAAGCCTGCCTCAAGCTGGGCATTCCGGTGGTGGTGGGCGGGCCGGTCGGCATCAACGCCGGCGCCTTTGGCAAACGGCCGCACTGCATCTTTCGCGGCCAATGCCACCTGGGCTGCAAAGTGGGCGCCAAGCACTCGACCCTCGTCAGCCACATCCCCAATGCCATCACGCACGGCGCCGAGGTGCGCACCCGCTGCATGGCTTTCGAGGTCCCGGTGAACGAGGGCAGCCTGGCCACAGGCGTGCGCTACTATCGCAGCGACCACGACGGCGCGTACCGCGAAGAGTTCCAACGCGCCCGCCTGGTCATCGTCGCCGGCTATGCCGTCGAGACGCCGCGCCTACTCCTCAACTCGACATCGAGCCGCTTCCCGCAGGGGCTGGCCAATTCGAGCGGGCTGGTGGGCAAGTTCCTGATGACCCAGGCCTCGCACATCGCCATTGGGCGCTACAGCGAGATGATCCGCCAGTACAAAGGCCCACCGGCCCAGGTCGATAGCGAAGAGTTCTACGAGACCGACCCCAGCCGGGGCTTTGCCCGCGGCTTTTGCATCCAGACCGTCGCCCCGCTGCCCATTTCGATGGCCAAGATGCTGGCCGAGGCCAGGGGTCTGTATGGCATGGAGCTGCGCCGGGCCATGGCCGACTATAACCACTATGCCTGCTTTGGCATCCTCGGCGAGCTGCTGCCCGACGAGCGCAACTATGTCGCCCTGGCCCAGGAGAAGGACCGCTTCGGCATCCCGGTGGCCTACGTGCACTATAACCTCTTCGAGAACGACAAGCGGTTGATCGAGTACGCGCTCGGCAAGGTCATCGAGCTGCACCACGCCGTGGGCGCCGAGGATATCATCGTGATCGACGACAGCGCCCATCTGATCGGCACCTGCCGCATGGGCTTTACGCCGCAGGACTCGGTCGTCGACCAATGGTGCCGCTCGTGGGACGTGCCCAACCTCTTCATCCCCGACGGCAGTTGCCTGCCCACGCAGGGTGCGGCCAACCCGGCGCTGACCATCTCGGCCATCGCCGCGCGCACCGCCGACTATATCCGCAAGGCGGCCAACGGAAGGGAGCTGTGAGCGATGAAGACGAGGGCGCTCCTGTGGAGTGGCGCACTCCTGGGGCTGGCGGCGGGCCTGGCCTTCCTGGCGACCCGTTCGCCTGCGCTGGGGGCCGACCTGAGCTGGCAACTGCAGACGATGCTGCGCCCACCCGGCAAGGTGGGTCGCAGCCTGCAGCACTAGGTCGTGTTCGCAAACCCGTAGCCTAGCCCCTTGTGGGCGTCGTTGGCAGCCGATTCAGCACCATACCGAGGTGAAACGGGCACAAGGCCCTAGGCTACGCGGGTTTGCGGACACGAGCTAGGGTCAGGTGACCTGCCGAGAGCGGGTCGCATCGAGGTACTGGTGCACGGCCAGCGCATAGGTCGAGTGGCTCCAGGTCAGCGGCGCGACCGACACCGGCGCCCCCTGGTGCGGGTCGACCTGCTCGGCGAGGATGCCCGAGGGCAAAGCTCGTTCGGCCGCCCAGTGCAGCAGCTCCAGGGCGCGCGCCGTATGGCCCAGCGCGATGTGCCACTGGGCCAGCCACAGCGTGCTGATGAGCCAGGGATTGCCGTGCAGCGCAGGGTCGCGGCGATAGTAGCGGTCGCCGGGGTAGCGGGCCACGCCGCCAACCGGCGTGGGCACCCAGAGCTCGCGTTCGATCGCCTCCATAGTGCGCGCGACGCGCGGATCGTCGGGCGCAAGGGCACCAAAGGCCCAGAGGCCGTAGAGCGAAGAGTCGACCTGCTCGACGCGGTGCTCGCCCTCGGCGTCGACGCTCAGCCCGGCGATGAACCGGCCCAGGCGCTCGTCGTAGAGCACGCGCTCGATGCCCTGGCGCATGGCCAGCGCGCTCGCGTCGTAGCGCTCGGCCTCCTCGGCGGTGCCAAAATCGCGCGCCATGGCGGCCGCTCCCTTCAGCGCAGCGACCGTCGCGGCCGCGGTAAAGGTCCAGATGCCATACGACTCTTCCCAGAGGTTGAACGATGGCCGGGGCAGGCCATCGGGCCTCCGGTACGTGGCCAGCCAATCGGCCAGGTTGCGCGCCCAGTTGGTATACAGCCGCGCCACGCAATCGCCGGGGCAGTAGCGACTGTGCTCCGACAGGCCCCAGATGACCAGGGCCGTCTCGTCCTCCTGGGTCTGCAACTGCGGGACGCGCATGCCTGGGCTGAACATGGCATGCCAGGTGCTGCCCTGCGAGCCGTCAAGGTTGTACTTTTGCCACAACCAGGGAAAGCTGCCCGAGAGGGCCTCGGCGCAGAAGCGGTAGAACTTGTGGCTCTCGTCGGCGTGGCCGGCCACGTCGAGCGCATGCGCCACCAGGGCGCCGTCGCGCGGCCAGGCGTACTGGTAGGTATCGCGGCTGGGGCGCTCCACCGTCGAATCGGGCGAGGCAATGATGGCCCCAGACCGGTCCTGCTGGGTCAGGATGACTAGCAGGCTCGTCTCGTAGAGCCCGGCCAACGGCGGCGGCAGGCGCTGGTAATCGACGAGGCGCTCCGCCAGCCAGCGCCGCCCGTGCTCGGCCACCTCGGCGATCAAGCGGGGGGGCGTGCGCGCCGACACCAGGCGGTGCGCGGCGATGGCTTCTTCCGAGCTCGGGGCCACCAGCAGCCAAAAGTAGACCACATGCGTGCCCTGGCCCGGCACCCGGCAGTTGATGGCGCCGACGACATCGACGTCGCCCGTGGCGACCGACACGCCGTCGAGCCAGCCGTCGGCGGCGTCGCTTTCGGAGCCCTTGTTGCCAACCGTGAACTGGGCCAGGCCCAGCGGCTCGTCTTCAGAGTAGCCGCTGAGCAGGAACCAGGTGCGGTCCTTGTAGATGAGCAGGCTCCTGAGGTCGGGGTCGTAGAGGGCCGTCGTCGCAAAGGGCTGGCCGACGATCTCGAGGTCCAGGTGCCAAAAGAGGTGCACCTCGCGCTCGGCCGGGGCCAGGTTGTGCACGGTGAGCTGTCGCAGCAGCACATCGGGCTCGGCGGGCATGGCATCGGCGATCTCGAGCCTGAGGCGCAGGGCGGGCTGCGTCGCCTGCACGTCGGTCACCAACGCCTGCGGTCGGTAGCGCCGCTCGATCTGCCAATCCTTGCCAAGCCACGAGAGCCCGGCATCGGCCGTCCAGGCGCCAAAGGCCGAAACCGCGCCCGTCGCATGGTTGGCCTGGCCGGCGTGGTTGTAGTAGACATCGCTCAGGTTATAGTCCAGGTCAAAGTCCACCACAAAGCGGCCGTTGCCCAGCGGCAGGTCACGAGCCAAGCGCAGCCTCCTCTCGAAAGCGTGCGCCTGCCAGGCAGCAACACCCATGCCAGAAGGCACTATGATAAGGAGGTCTTGCCAGAGATGGCCCAGCTTCAAGCCACCAAGACCGAGGCCAACCTGCTCCGCTCGTTCGCCGAAGAGGCCCAGCTCAACCGCTACCACCTGGCCTACGCCCGGCAGGCCGAGATGGAGGGCTATCCCCAGGTCTCGCGCCTCTTCCGGGCCATCGCCGAGTCGGCGACGGTCCACGCCAACGCGGCGCTGCGCGTGCTCGGCGCCATCAGAGACACGCGCGCCAACCTACAGGGCGCCATCGCCGCCGAAACGCGCGCTGGCCAGGAGATGTACCCCGAGATGGTCCAGCTCGCCGACCAGGAGGGCATCCGCACCGCCAGGGTCGCCTTTGACTATGCCCGGCAGGTGGAACGCATTCACGCCGACCTCCTGCGCTACAGCCTCGAGCACCTCGACGAGCTGCCATCGGGCGAATACTATGTCTGCCCCGTGTGCGGCAACACCGTCCTCGGCCGCCCGCCCGACGTCTGCCCCATCTGCGGCACGCCCGGCTCGGCCTGGATGCGCGTAGTGTAATGGCATGGACATTGCTGAGCCTGCAAACCTGACGGGTCTGCGGAGACCTGTCACACCAACTTCCATGGCGGCGTGTCGATTGGCAAAAACTCCGCAGGTTGCCCTCGCGCCCTATGCTAACCCGACGCCCACCGGGCGCGGGGCCGGCGGCTGGAAGCCGTGCCTGGAGGGCTTGCCGGCCGTCCACGTGCGTGGACGAGGCCCGGGACCTGTCGGCGCAGGCCGACAATCGGCCGCACGCCCCCTTGGGCACGCAGTGCCTCCTGAGCCCCGGTTTCCAACCGGCGGGTGGCATTCCGGGCGCCGATCCCGGGCCAGGTTTCTTGCCAATCGGCACCTACCTACGGTTCCGTAGGGAAATGGCTGTGTCAGGTTTGGCGCCAGAATACTTGGCCGATGCTCCAGCGGAGGAATGCCATGGCAACCAAGGCCGCGACGCCCAGTGTGGGCGTGGTCTCACCTCAGGACCGGGGCCTGCCTGTCGCGCAGGGGGTCTCGGAAGAGCTCATCCCCGAGCTCGGCGTGTCGCCCGCCGAGCTGGAGCGCCGCCTGCGCGCCAACACTTACCAGTGGCTGCCCACCCAGTTCGACGAGCCCTCCGGGGCCTTCCGCGGCCACTACTGCGCCGTGCAACAGACCTACGAGCCCCCCCAAACGTCGAACCTCATCGGGCCCTGGCAGCTCCTGGCCGTCTACGACCACAATCACGACGAGCTGCTCCTCACAAGGGCGCGCCGCGCCGCCGATTGGTTCCAAGGCCAGCACGTCGTCAGCCATCCGATGGAGGTGGTCATCGGCGGCGTGCGCGACTCGCGCCGCCCCGAAGAGCTGTGGACCAAATACGCGGCCGAATACGTGATCTTGAGCGTGGCTCTCTACCGCCGCCTCGGCGAGTCGCAATACCTCGACCGGGCCTTCCAGAGCAGCGAGTTCCTGATCCAGTCGATGTGGCACAACTATGCTCCCCGCTACGATGAAAAGATCCGCGCGTGGGAGGAAAAAGGCTGGCACTCCTTCGGGCGCATCGTCGAAGCCTTCCTCGAGATGAGCCAGCTCACCGGCGATCGCGTCTGGCTGGAGCGCGCCCTGCAGACCGGCGAGCATGGCCTGACTCTGCAGGCCCCCAACGGCGGCTTTTACCTGATGGACGGCGAATACTTTAATACCGACCTGGCCGCCGACGAGCTCCGGGCGCTCGTCCTGCTTTCACAGTGGACAGGCGAGGGCAAATACCTGAACTCGGCCCGCCGCTTTGCCGACTGGCTGCTCACGTGGCAGCGCGATGACGGCGCCTGGCCGCTGACCATCGACCGCCACGACAACGTCGTCGTCGCCACGGTGGGCCCGGGCGACATGGCCAACGTCGGCATGGCGCTGCTCTACCTGCACGAGGTCAGCCCCAACGAGCGCTATCGTCAGGCCGCCCTGCGCGCCCAGCGCTTTGCCCTCAGCACGCAGGTGCTGCCCAACAGCGACGATCACTTCTCCAAGGACCTGCGTGCGCTCTGGGGCTTTTGGTCGTGGCACCCGCGCTACGACTATACCCTCTCCGTCGACCAGAGCACCCATCACGTGCGCGGCATGCTCTTCCTGCTCGACCTGGAAGCGCATCACAAGCTCGAGCTCTCGCGCATCATAGAGGTCTGACATGGCCTTCCTCGACACCTATGTGCGCAGCCCACTCGTCGCAGAGAACGCTTTCGGCTCGCAGCCGAGGGACGAAGCGCCGCTGCCCGGCTTCGGCGCGGCCAGAGACATGCTGCCCGACCCACACTGGGAAGGCCACGACACGACACTCTACTGCTACTGGAAAGCCTGGGAGCTCGCCTTTGCCAACCTCCGCAGGCCCTCCGCGCAGAACGGCTTTGTCTCCAACTATGTCAGCCCCGCCTTCAACGACTATCTCTTCATGTGGGACTCGGTGTTCATGCTCCACTTTGGTCGCTATGGCTGCCGCGTCTTTCCCTTCCAACACACTCTCGACAATCTCTATGCCAAGCAGCACCCCGACGGCTTTATCTGCCGCGAGATCAGGGAGTCCGACGGCTCCGACGCCTTTGGCCGCTTCGACCCCGTCAGCACCGGCCCCAACGTCATGCCCTGGTCCGAGTGGGAGCACTACCGCACCTTCAACGATGGCGAGCGGCTGGCGCGCGTCTTCCCCGTACTCGTGGCCTACCACCGCTGGCTGCGCAGCTATCGCACCTGGCAAGATGGCTCCTACTGGTCCACCGGCTGGGCCTCGGGCATGGACAACCAGCCCCGCGTGCCCGAGGGCTATTCGGTGAGCCTCAGCCCCGCCCATCTCACCTGGGTCGATGCCTGCTGCCAGCAGACGCTCTCCGCCAGGCTGCTCGCCCAGATGGCCGACGTGCTCGGGCGTTCTGGCGAGGTGGCCGACATGCGCGCCGAGGACCTGGGCCTGCGCGACTATGTCAACCGGTTCCTGTGGGATGAGCGCACCGCCTTCTACTACGACCGCCGGCGCGACGGCAGCCTCTCACCGGTCAAGAGCATTGGCGCCTACTGGGCGCTCCTCGCCGACATCGCCCTGCCCGGCCGCCGCGAGCCATTCATCGACCACCTGCGCAACCCGGCCGAGTTCGCCCGCCCCGACCGTGTGCCCTCGCTCGCTGCCGACGACCCGCACTACCGGCCCGACGGCGGCTACTGGCTCGGCGGCGTCTGGGCGCCGACCAACTACATGGTCGCCGCCGGTCTCTGCCGCGCCGGGCAGCGCTCGCTGGCCCACGAGATCGCCCTCACGCACCTCGACCACGTCGTGCGCGTTTACGAGCAGACCGGCACTATCTGGGAGAACTATGCGCCCGAAGCGGCCGCGCCCGGCAACCCCGCCAAGCGTGACTTTGTGGGTTGGAGCGGCCTGCCGCCCATCGCCGTGCTGCTCGAACACGTCTTCGGCCTCGAGCCCGACGCCCCGGGCGCCCGCCTGGTCTGGCACGTGCGCCTGCTCGATGGCCACGGCGTCGCGCGCTATCCCTTCGCCGCCGGCGGCCTGCTCGACCTCGCCTGCGCCCGCCGTCGCTCGCCCGAAGAAAAGCCCCAGATCACCGCCACCGCCAACATCCCCCTGGAACTTGAAATCCACTGGCCGGGCGGCAGCGAGCGCCTGCAGCTCCCCGGCGGCGGCCAGGCCGTCGAGAGCTCGACCGGGAGGACCTCATCCGATGTCTGAAGGCAATGGAGGCTTGATGGAGCGCGGCGTTTGGACCATGCTGGGCACAACCCTGCTCCTCGCCAGCCTCGGGCCGCGCGCCGGCCGGCGGCTGCAGCGGGCCGGGCTCGCCACCGCCGGCTGTGGGCTGGGGCTGCTCGTCATCGCCTTGGCCATGGCCGGCTTTGGCGCCGGGCTGCTGCTCGCCGGTGGGCTGCTCGGCCCAGATTCCGCACTCAGCAGAGGCAGCTCCCACGCCGCCGGTCGTGGCCGTGCCAGACTGCCCTCTGCCGCCGACTGAGCCCGGCGGCGTGTGAGCCGCCTCTGCTGGGTGCGGAAAACAGGCTTGGCCACTGGATTGGTTCTGCCGCGCCTCACAGGCCATAGAGGCAATGGCCTGCACCGGCTTTTCTTCTGGCACGAATGTTGC
This sequence comes from Chloroflexota bacterium, assembly GCA_029553955.1. Lineage (GTDB taxonomy): Bacteria > Chloroflexota > Anaerolineae > SpSt-313 > SpSt-313 > JAKPJZ01. The sequence continues at coordinate 2,550 of JAKPJZ010000100.1, read as the reverse complement.
TCTTCTTTGACAGCACACGAACAGGAGGAAGCCAGCATGACAAGCCATCCGAGACCCAAGGCTGCGCTCCAACTCGCTATCCTCAGTCTGATTCTTATCGGCACAGCAGCGCTCTATGCCTGCTCCGCGCCGGCCGCCCAGGTGAACACGGCCGCGCCGACGACGAGCACACCGGCCAACGCCACCTCCACCGCACCCGCGACCGCCGCCGGCACGCCGACCGGCATCGCCGCCACCGGTCAGGAGCTGGCCAACGCCGTCTGCGTCTGCCACGTCCAGAACGAGGAGGGCGCGCCGCCCGTGTCGGAGCTGGCGTCTCTCCCCGCCGGCACCATCACGCAGACCGTGCGCCAGGGCCGCAGCCCCATGCCGGCATGGAACACCACGAACCTCAGCGACCAGTGGCTGAACAGCATCATCACCGCTTTGCAGTCGGCATCGTCGGGCACGCCGACGGCGGCATCGTCGCAACTCGAGTAGGCACCCGCGCCAGGCCCTACAGTTGGGCCGCAAGGCGGTGACATGGGGCTACCCCTGGTGCTCGCCAAGTATCGCCCGGCGATCGAGGCCGAGCTGCGGACGGCGCTGGCTGGCGGCCTGCCCAGCCTGTACGGCATGCTGCGCTACCATCTGGGCTGGCTCGACGAGCAGGGCCGGCCCAGCGAAGGCGCCGCCGGCAAAGCCCTGCGCCCCACCCTCTGCCTGCTCATCTGCGAGGCCCTTGGCGGCAGCATCCGCACCGCTCTCCCGGCGGCCGCCGCCGTGGAGCTGCTGCACAACGCCTCGCTCATCCACGACGACATTCAAGACGGCGACCGCGAGCGCCGCCACCGCCCCGCCGTCTGGGCGCTCTGGGGTGCGGCCCAGGCCCTGAATGCCGGCAATGCGTTGGCCTCGCTCGCCACGCTCAGCCTGCAGCGGCTGGCGCAGGCCGGCGTGCCTGCCACGCAGCGGCTGCGCGCGCACCAGCTCCTCCACGAGACCTGCCTCAGCCTCGTCGCCGGGCAGTGCCTCGACCTTGGCTTCGAGCGCCGCCTCGACGTTACCGTGCCCGAGTACCTGGCCATGGCCGAGCGCAAGACCGCCGCGACCATCGCCTGTGCACTGGAGATGGGCGGCCTGCTCGCCGGCGCCGCCGAGCCCAGCCTGCGCGCCCTGCGCCGGTGTGGCCGCAGCTTCGGCCTCGCCTTCCAGATCGGCGACGACCTGCTCGGCATCTATGGCGACCCCGCCGCCACCGGCAAGCCAGTCGGCGGCGACATCCTGCGCCGCAAAAAGACCCTCCCCGTCGTCTACGCCCTCGAGCACGCCAGCCCCGCGGCCCAGCGCCGGCTGGCCGAGATCTATGCCGCGCCGCCCGGCGATGGCGGCGCCGCGGCCGACGTCACGGCCATCCTCAGCGCCGCCGGCGCGCGCCGCTACGCCCAGCGCCAGGCCGAGGTCCACTGCGCCTGCGCCGCCCGCGCCCTGTGCGGCCTCGCCCTCCCGCCGTGGGCCGCTGCCAGCCTCGAAGAGCTCGCCCGCTTCCTCGCCAGCCGCCAGGCGTAGCCCAGAATCGTCGGGCCTCCTGCTGGTAGTACCGTAGAGCGGCGCCGGGGAGACACCTGACACACCAATTTCCCGGGCGGGTGGCCAGCGCCTGCTTTCTGGCAAATACCCGGTCCAGCTCGCGCCGCGGCTGACCGACGGTTTCTCCTGCTGCAGGGTGGGCCCCCCCTACCGTTCCCCCGTCGCGGGGGAATTGGGCTGGCTTTCGCCACCCCTCACGGCTCGTTTGCCGCTTCTTGGCCACACTAGACGCAGTCGTGCGCCCCAATTCCCCCGCGACGGGGGAACGGTAGGGGGGCCCTAGCCGCCGGCATGGACAGGCCCCTGACGGAGTTTTTGCCAATCGCTGTGCCGCCATGGGAATTGGTGTGACAGGTCTCCGGAGACCCGTCAGGTGTCTCCCCGGCACCGCTCTCCGGTACTACAAACAGGAGGTCGCCATCGCCTTAAGGATATGCCCGCCAATCTGGCATGCTTCTTGCTCTTCTTTCGCCTGACCATCGCCCCCAGCGCCAGAGCCTCAGCGACGAGAAGGAGCCATCCGTGCAGCACACAACCCTCGCGGCGTTGCTCATCATCAGCCTGGCGCTCGCTGCCTGCACCCCCGTGCCGGCCACTGCCCCCGCGCCGCCCTTTCCTGGCCCCAGCGGCGGCACGTCTGCCACGCCCGTGCCCACCATCCAGGCACCCACCTTCACCCCCAGCCCCTCGCCCCTGCCCATCGTCGTCGGCGCCGCGCAGACTGCGCTTGCCGCGGCCACGCCCGGCGCCACGCCCGGGGGTGCGCCCGCCGCCCCGCCGCCCCTGCCCGGCATCGCCACCCCCGGCCCCGCGCCCGGCCCCTCGGCCACGCCCGCAGCCTAGCGTAACGGTTGTGCAATCAGGCCCCGAATCGTTCGAAACGGGCCAGGAATAACACTTTTCCAACTGAACAGCTTTGAGGTAGGCTTATCGCGATCCTGTTTGCTAGAAAGGCTCACGATGAGCCCACTGTCATGCAAT
>JAKPJZ010000095.1 GCA_029553955.1 Chloroflexota bacterium | reverse complement strand
AGGTGGAGGTGGCGACCTACGAGCGCGGGCAGGGCCAGACAGCGAGGGCTGTGGCCTACCTGGACGCGGCCGACCTGCGCCCGCTGGTCTACGCCCTGAAGTCCGGCCAGTTCGAGGCGCTCTTCGCTGGGCGCTTCGAGTCCTTTGGCGGTAGCCAGCGGCAGGGTAGCGTCGAAAGCCGCATCCTGCGTCTGGAGCACGACCCTGGCGAGGGTGGGCGCTTTTCTCGCTTCCCCCTGCGGCTCACCGTCACGAACGGCCCGGGCAAGCTGACCCCCACCGGGGCCATCACCCCGGCGGGCGAGCCGGCGGCACGGGTGAGCATCCGCTTCCCGCTGCTCGACCTGCTGCGCCTGCTGTTGGAGGTCGAGGCCTACCTCGACGCCTACCTGGCGGCGAATGTCGAGCGCCTGCGCAGCGAGCGCGCGGCCACCCTGGCCGAGAAGCTGGCGGCGCGCCACAACGGCGAAGGCGCACCTGACGTGACCCAACGCTCTCCCGCGCCTGACGAACGAGCTGCGGCGCCCGTCGCACCCCGCGAGCCGGAAGCATTGCTCAGCCAGGCGCAGCGGGGCTACCTGATCGGCCTGGCCAAGCGCTACGGCATCGACCTCGACGCCTACCTGGCCCGGCCGCTGGATAGCCTCACCAAGGCCCAGGCCACGCGGGCCATCGCCGCCCTCAAGGCTGGGCCGGAGCCGCCGGCCACCGACTGGGCGGCCGAGATCCGCCGCCTGGGAGCCGACAAGTTCGGCTGGAACGCGGCGCAGAGCGAAGCAGCCGCCGCCCGCAAGGCCGGCAAGCCCTTTGCCGAGCTGACGCCCGACGAGCTGCAGGCCATCGCTCTGGCGATGGACAGGGCTCCGGTCAAGAAAGCCGCCTGAGGCAAGTATCCACCCGGCAGGGGTGAACACCCCCTGTCGGGGGTCATCCCTGCCCAAGCAACGTGAGGGAGTCTTACCCCCGGCGCAGCATGCGCTGGTGGGCCGGACCTCAAGGGGGTGACCCATGGATGCCCAACAGACGGGCTTTTGGCTGGAGCGGGAGGCGCCTCGCCTGCACCTGCGCGAACTGCCCCTGGCCGAGCAGCCGCTGCACCGCCTGCAGCAGCTCGGCCCCGGCGCCCTGAGCATCGCCGAGCTGATCGAAGTGGTCATCGGCACCGGCGAGGCCCTAGGCCGCGAGCTCCTGGCGCGTTTCGACGACCTGAGCGGCCTGGCGCGGGCCGGCCTCGACGAGCTGGGCGGCGTGAAGGGGCTCGGCGTCACACGGGCGGCGCGCATCCAGGCGGCGCTGGAGCTGGGGAAGCGCATCGTCAGCGCCTCCCCTGGCGATGCGCCGCAGGTCCACAGCCCGGCCGATGCCGCGAGCCTCCTCCTGCCCACCATGAGCCTGCTGGAGCAGGAGACGCTGCGCGTGCTGGTGCTCGACACCAAGAGCTGCGTCGTGGCCAACGTGCTCGTGTACCAGGGCAATGTCAACACCGCCCTCGTACGCATGGCCGAGTTGTTCCGCGAGGCGATCCGGCGCAACGCGCCGTCGATCCTGATCGCCCACAACCACCCGAGCGGTAACCCCACGCCCTCCCCGGAGGACGTACGGGTCACCGAAGAGGCCATCGCCGCCGGCAAGCTCCTGAGCATCGACCTCGTGGACCACGTGGTCATCGGCCACGGCCGCTGGCTCTCGCTGCGTGAGCGCGGCCTGGCGTTCAAGTAGGGGCGGTCTCTACACGCCGCCTACATCCCCGACGGGGGACAGCTCCACATCCCCCGTGCGGGGGAGTCGTGGGCCTGTCCCCCTCCGCATCTCAACGTGAAGGAGGACAGACGTGGCAGACTCGGATGTCGCCGCAGCAACCACCGTGACGGACCTGGCCTGGGCGCGGGAACAACTGGCGCAGGGCGTCCAGCTCTACGACGGAGGGCTCAACACCGTCCCCGAGCTGGGCTTGCCCTCGATCCACAAGGTCCCGGGCCTGCGGCACCTGGGGTTCGGGTACTTTCGCTCGCCGGCGGGCTGGTTCGATCCGCTGCTCTCGCCGGCCGGCACCCGCTTCTACACCTTCGAGCCGGACCCTGACGAGCCACCATCGGGCCCCAGCGCCATCGCCGAGCGCCCCGCGCCGCA
>JAKPJZ010000081.1 GCA_029553955.1 Chloroflexota bacterium | reverse complement strand
AACTGGTTGATGAAATAGCCCTCGGAGCCCATGATCTCGACCCCGTCGTAGCCCGCCTCGCGCGCCTTCGCCGCACAGTTGACGAAGGCGCGGATCTGCCGCTCCACGCCCCGGCTGGAGAGCGCAAACGGGGTGAACGGGGAGATGGGAGACTGGATGCGAGACGGCGCCACCGCCAGAGGGTGGTAGCCATAGCGCCCGGTGTGCAGGATCTGCAGTGCGATCTTGCCGCCGGCCTGGTGCACCGCATCGGTGACGACGCGATGGCGCCGCGCCGCGCCCGAGGTGGTCAGTCGCCCGGCAAAGGGCTTGGCCCAGCCGGCGATGTTGGGCGCAAAGCCGCCGGTGACGATCAGGCCCACCTGCCCTTCGGCGCGCTCGCGAAAGTAGGCCGCCAGTTTGCTGAGGTCGCGGCCGTCTTCCAGACCGGTGTGCATCGAGCCCATGAGCACACGGTTGCGGATCTGCGTGAAGCCCAGATCCAGCGGCTTGAGAAGGTTCGGATAGAGGGCCAGGCCGGGCTCGGGCGGATGGGGGTGTGCTGCAAGCATGAAGAACGAGGTCCTGTGAGAGCAATGCCGCCATCATAGGCAGGTCACGCCGGCGCCAGCCCCGACCCTACTCCCGCCGGCGCAACGGCTCCAGCAACGACGACAGGCCGTTGTGGTCGATCTCGTGCATCAATGCCAGCAGACGCCCGAGTTCCCCCTTGGGAAACCCCTCTCGCGCGAACCAGTTGAGGTAATTGCCCGGCAGGTCGGCGATCACGCGGCCCTGGTACTTGCCGTAGGGCATCTCGCGGGTGACCAGCTTCTCGAGCGAATCGGTGTCCATGGGGGTCAGCCGCCGGCGCGCTTGACCACCCGTCCCTGCGCCTTGAGCATCTCGATCACGCGCTCGCAGTGATCGCCCTGCACCTCGATGACGCCGTCCTTCACGGTGCCGCCGCTGCCGCAGGCGGCCCGGAGCTGTTTGCCCAGAACGGCCAACGCAACCTCGTCAAGCGCCAGGCCCTTCACCAGCGTGACGGCCTTGCCGCCGCGGCCTTTGGTCTCACGCGACACCCGCACGATGCCGTCACCGGCGGGGCGCGGTTGGGCGAGCGTGCAGGCGCA
>JAKPJZ010000058.1 GCA_029553955.1 Chloroflexota bacterium | reverse complement strand
TCTCGGTGCCCAGGCCGGAGCCGAAGAAGTACTTCAGCTCGAAGGTGCCAAAGGGCGTGGCCATGTACTTGGCGGTGGTCACGCGGCTGATGGTGGATTCGTGCAGGCCCAGCTCATCGGCAATCTCGCGCAGCACCAGCGGGCGCATGGCCAGCTCGCCGTGCACGAAGAAGCTCTTCTGCCGCTCGACGATGGCGTTGGACACGCGCAGGATGGTGTCAAAGCGCTGCTGGATGTTCTTGATGAACCAGCGCGCCTCCTGCAGCCGCTGCTGCAGCGCCTGGCTGCCCTCGCCCTTGTGCTGGCGCAGGGCGTTGGCGTAGATGTCATGCACCCGCAGGCGCGGCATCACGTCGGCATTGAGCCGCACCGAGAAGCGAGGTTGCCCGCCACCGCTCAGACGGGTCACGATGACGTCGGGAATGACGATGTTGCGCTCGACATCGACAAAGCGTCTTCCCGGCTTGGGCTCCAGCCGTCCGATCACGCCAATCGCGGCCCGCACGTCGGCCTCCAGGTCGCCGCACAGCTGCATGAGTCGCTTGATGTCGCGGCGCGCCAGCAGGTCCATGGGCTGGGCGCAAATGCGCAGCGCTGTCGCCAGCGCCGTGTCGTCCGGCGCCTGCTCCAGCCGCGCCTTGAGCTGCAGGCGCAGGCATTCGCCCAGGTCGCGCGCGCCCACACCGGTGGGTTCCAGCGACTGCAGCAGCCCCAGCGCCATGCTGAAGCGGTGTTCCAGCTCCTCGGCCTGTTCCAGGTCATCCCCGGCCAGGCCGGCGGCCAGCGCGGTGAGGGAGTCTTCCAGGTAGCCGTCGTCGTTGAGCGACTCGATCAGGAAGCGCAGGGCCGCGCGGTCCACCTCGCTCAGGCGCAGCGCCAGCGCCTGGCGGTGCAGGAAGGCGGTCAGCGACTCCTGGCTGCGGGCCAGTTCGGTGGCATCGGCGCGCTCGTCGTCGTCCCCGAGGTTGTTCTTGCGCGCCGGCGCGTCGCCCCCCCATTCGCTGTCGTCGGGCGCGATCTCGGTGGTGCCGTCGCCTTCCCAGTTGTCCGGCAGCGTGGATTCAGCCTCTGGCGAGTCGCTTCCCGTCGTGGTCTGGTCATTGTTAGCTACAGAAACCGAAGCGCCTTCGGACTCCAGATCGTCGCGTCGCACCGGCGTGTCCGCCTGCGGCAGGCCGAACTCCTCGCGCGGCGCCTCTTCCAGCGACATCTCCAGGAAAGGGTTGTCGTCCAGCATCTGCTCGACTTCCTGGCTGAGTTCCAGCGTGGACAGCTGCAACAGCCGGATCGACTGCTGCAATTGCGGCGTGAGCGCGAGATGCTGCGAGACCCGCAGCGACAGGCCCTGCTTCATGGTCGCACGGCGACCAGACGCCGCAGCGCCGGGCCGCCCCAAGCAAGGCGAGCCCCCACGGGGCTGAGGCCCTCGGCTCCAAGCCTGCCTGCGCAGGCTTGGAAGGGCCGAAGAGCCATCGCCTCTGGCGAGGGCACGTACAGAGGAGCACACGCAGTGGCAAGCGTGGGGGCCATCATTACATTCGGAAGTGCTCGCCCAGGTACACGCGGCGCACCTCGGCGTTGTCGACGATCTCGGCGGGCGTGCCCTGGGCCAGCACCTTGCCGTCGCTGATGATGAAGGCGTGGTCACAAATGCCCAGCGTCTCGCGCACGTTGTGGTCGGTGATCAGCACGCCGATGCCACGCGACTTGAGGAAGGCGACGATGCGCTGGATCTCGATCACGGCGATCGGGTCGATGCCGGCAAAGGGCTCATCCAGCAGGATGAAGCGCGGCTGCGTGGCCAGCGCCCGGGCGAT
>JAKPJZ010000054.1 GCA_029553955.1 Chloroflexota bacterium | reverse complement strand
ATTGCCCTGCTGGGCGGCGAGGTCAACAAGTTTGTTTCGCCCCATGTGCTGGAGCGCCTGTACGAGAAGGCGCGCAACGGCGTCAAGCCCTGACGATTCTTTTCCGACCGCGTTAGACGACCCTTGCGCGCCGGTATGGCGCCAGAAGGACGCTCAATCCTGGATTTCCGCACCCTCCACGAGGAAGCGCACCCGCCGCACGCCCTGCCACTCGTCCGCATCGAGCCGGAAGGCCAGCTTCACACGGGCCGGCAGCGGGTCGGTGTGGCCGAACCAGATGCCGTCCACTGGCTGGCCCTGGTGCTTGAGCTTGAGCGCAAGGTGCTTCTCGCCCACCAGCCGCTGCGAGACCACCTCCACCTCCTCGCTGAAGGTCGGTGCGGCAAAGCCCTGGCCCCAGACCTCGCGGTGCAGCGTGTCGACCAGGTCGGTGCGGCGGTATTCGGGGGCCAGCGGCCCGTCGGTCTCCAGACGGCGGGTCAGCGTGGCCGCGTCCAGCCATTCGCGCGCAACCTGGCTCAGCGCGGCCTCGAACACCGGCAAGGCCTCGGCGTCCAGCGTGCAGCCGGCCGCCATCGCATGGCCGCCGAAACGCAGCAGCACGCCGGGATGGCGCTTGGCCACGAGGTCCAGCGCGTCGCGCAGATGAAAACCGGGGATCGAGCGCCCCGAGCCCTTGAGCTCATGCGCCTTGCCGGGCGCGCCACTGGCGGCGAAGACGAAGGTGGGGCGGTGCAGACGGTCTTTCAGGCGCGAGGCCACGATGCCGACCACGCCTTCGTGGAAACCGGCGTCGAACACGCACAGCGCGGGCGGTGGCTCGAAGTCGCCGTTGATGCCCTCGGCCAGCAGCGTCTCTGCAATCACAAAGGCCTGGTCGCGCATGCCGCCCTCGATCTCGCGGCGCTCGCGGTTGATGCCGTCCAGCAGGCGCGCGAGCTCATCGGCGCGCCCGGCGTCGTCGGTCAGCAGGCATTCGATGCCCAGCGTCATGTCCGACAGCCGCCCCGCCGCGTTGATGCGCGGCCCCAGGGCGAAGCCGAAGTCGAAAGTGGTGGCCACGCGCGCCTGGCGCCCCGCGGCACTGAACAGGGCGGCCAGACCGGGTTGCAGGGCGCCGGCGCGCACGCGCTTGAGGCCTTGCGCGACGAGGCGGCGGTTGTTGGCGTCGAGCTTCACCACGTCGGCGACGGTGCCCAAGGCGACCAAGGGGAGCAGGGCGTCCAGCTTGGGCTGTGTGGCGGCGTCGAAAGCCCCTCGGTGGCGAAGTTCAGCGCGCAGCGCCAGCAGCACGT
>JAKPJZ010000052.1 GCA_029553955.1 Chloroflexota bacterium | reverse complement strand
GTGCTGGATCTTCATAGGGGCTTCGGCCAAGTGGATACGGGCCTGAGTTACAACGTCCCCGTTCAGTTTGTTTTGTCGCCGTGAACAAATCTATCAGTGCATCTAATGCAATTTCCATTTTCGCCCGCCGCCCGGTGGTTGGGCAAAAATCTTCCTTGAATATCGCCCGAGAGTCTCTTTGACACGAAGGGAAATGGGCGCGCTGTGGAAAACGCAGAATCCGATCGGGGGCTCGAGGGCCCTCGGTCGGATTCGGACTTTCAATGAGCCGTAAAGGAATCGAACCTTTAACCTAGTGATTAAGAGTCACTTGCTCTGCCAATTGAGCTAAGGGCCCACTGCCGCGGGGCCTCTCGACCCCTCACGAAGGTGTATTATAGCCGCATCGCCTGCACCTGTCAAACGCGCACAGGTGCGTCGCTGAATCGACGGCGACCGGTGGAGATGATCACCACGAAGAGCACAAAGGGCAGCCTGCGACACCCCAAGCCCTTTGTGGCCTTCGTGGTTCAAGAGTTCCCGGGGGTCCTGCGACTCGCCCCTGGCGGCATGCCAAATTGACCACTGTTGGTCACAGTGCTAGAATCGCGGCGCTCACAGGACGTGGCCCTTGACCCGCGCAGCCACGGGTGATGGCTGCAGAGGATTCCATTTGGACCCCGATGCCGCGCCGCGCACTATGCCCCAGTTGGTCGCCTTTGCGGCGGCGCTGGGCGAGAATCCGTGCCTTCGCTGTGGCGCCTGTTGCGCCCACTATCGCGTTTCGTTCTACTGGGCCGAGGCGGATGAAGCCCAAGGTGGTGCCGTGCCCCCGGCGCTGACCGAGGAGCTGCCGCCCTTCCGCCTCTGCATGCAAGGCACCAACTGCCGGCAGCCGCGCTGCGCCGCGCTTTTGGGCGAGGTGGGCCGCGAGGTGCGCTGCGCCATCTATGCCGGCCGGCCCAGCCCCTGCCGCGAGTTCGGCGTCATCTGGCGGGATGGCGTGCTGCGTAGTGGGCCGGAGGAGCTGGCGCGCTGCAACGCCGCCCGCGCGGCCTGGGGTCTGCCGCCGCTCACCATCGGCCCGGCGCGGCCCGATGCCCCGCCCAACGTACCCACGCCGGGCGACGCGCCCCTCGCGCCCGCGGCCTGACCCGTATCCTAGTCTGAAAATGAGGCTCCGATGCACCACAGAGCACACAGAGAACACAGAGACCGCTTCTTGTCCTCCGTGCCCTCGGCGGTAAGCCCGTTGCGATCTGTGGCAGTGAGCGCCGCGCTCATGTACATGGTGTGGTTCACCCGTTCCCGTCTCACGGCGCGGCCCGGTAGCGCGCCTGCGCCGGTTCGGGCGCTGCCTCCCGCATGCGCTGCGCCAGCCGCGTGTTGCGCTTGGCGATGCGGTCGTTGCGCACCGCCATGGCCACGGCCTTGGGGCTGCCCACCAGTACCACGAGCTGCCGCGCCCGCGTGACGCCGGTGTAGAGCAGGTTGCGCTGCAGCAGCAGGTAGTGCTGGTTCAGCAGGGGGATGACCACCGCCGGGAACTCGCAGCCCTGCGCCTTGTGCACGCTCGCCGCGTAGGCGTGCGCTAGCTCGTCGAGCTGCAGGAACTCGTACTCCACGCGCTCGCTGTCGAAATCCACGGCCAGCGTCTTGTCTTCGAGGTCGACGGCGGCCACGCGGCCCAGATCGCCGTTGAAGACCTTCTTGTCATAATTGTTGCGCACCTGCATCACGCGGTCGCCGAGGCGGAAGGTGCGCGCGCCGTGCGCCACCTCGGGCTTGCTGGGCGCGGGCGGGTTGAGCCGCTCCTGCAGGCGGCGGTTGAGCTCGCCGACGCCGGCCGCGCCACGGTGCATGGGGCTGAGCACCTGGATGCCTTCCTGGCGGTCCAGGCCGAACTTGCCCGGGATGCGCCGCGCCACCAGGTCGATCACAAGGTCGGCTGCCCTGGCCGGGTCGGGCTCCCTGAACATGTAGAAATCGTGGATCTCGCGCGAGGTGAGCGGCGCCTCGCCGCGATTGATGCGGTGCGCGTTGGCGACGATGGCCGAGCCGGCGGCCTGGCGGAAGATGGTCGTCAGCCGGGTGACGGGGATCACTTCGCTGGCGATGAGGTCGCGCAACACGTTCCCCGGCCCCACCGAGGGCAGTTGGTCGACGTCGCCGACGAGCAAGAGGTGGCTGCCCGCTTCGACGGCGCGCAGCAGGTGGTTCATCAGCAGGATGTCGATCATCGAGGCCTCGTCGACGATGATGAGGTCGGCGTCGAGCGGGTTGTCGCGGTCGCGCACGAACGCCTTGGTGGCGCCGGGGTTGTACTCGAGCAGGCGGTGGATGGTGCGCGCTTCGAGGCCGCTGGTCTCGCTGAGGCGCTTGGCGGCGCGGCCGGTGGGCGCGGCCAGCAGCACGCTGCCCTGCTTGGCGGCCAACAGCGCGATGAGGCTGCCGACGATGGTGCTCTTGCCGGTGCCGGGGCCGCCGGTGAGGATGCTGACCTTCTCGCTGAGCGCCATGCGTACGGCGTCCATCTGCGGCTGCACCAGTGTCAGCGCCGATTGCTGCTGCAGCCAGGCAAAGGCGCGCGTCCAGTCGATGCCCCTGAACTGCGCCAGGCGGTCGCGCGCGGCCGATTGCAGCAGGCGCAGCTTGCGCGCCACGCTGACCTCGGCCTGGTGGAAGGCGGGCAGGTAGACGGCGTCGTTCTCGGCGATGAGCGCCTCGCGTGCGATGAGTGCGGCGAGCTGCGCCTGGCAGGCGGGCGCGGGCACCTCGAGCAGCTCGGCGGCGCGGGCGATGAGCTGCGGCTGGCTGGCGAAGCAGTGGCCCTCGTCGCAAAAGGTGCCGAGTACGTGCTGCAGCCCGGCCTGGATGCGCTGCGGCGAGTCGGCCGGCATGCCCAGCGCGTGGGCGACCTTGTCGGCGGTCTTGAAGCCGATGCCGTGGACGTCCTGCGCCAGGCGGTAGGGGTCGTGCTGCACCACCTCCAGCGCCTGGTTGCCGTAGCACTTGAAGATGCGCACCGCCAGCCCCGTGCCGATGCCCTGACCCTGCAGGAAGATCATGATCTCTTTGATTGACCTCTGCTCTTCCCACCCCTTGCGGATCAGCTCGGCGCGCTTGGGGCCGACGCCCGGCACCTGGCGCAGGCGGCCGGGGTCGCTTTCGATGACGTCGAGCGTGGCCAGGCCAAAGGCGTCGACGATGCGCGAGGCGTTGACCGGGCCGATGCCCTTGATGAGGCCGCTGCCCAGGTACTTGCGGATGCCTTCGATGGTGGCGGGGAGTGAGACGCTGAACGCGCGCACCTCGAACTGGCGGCCGTACTCGGGGTGGCTGCGCCAGTAGCCGCGCAGGCGCACCAGCTCGCCCACGGCAGCGCCGGCCAGCGTGCCCACCGCGGTGACCTCGTACGCCTTGCCCTTGGGCTGCAGCCGCGCCACCGTGTAGCCGTTCTCGGGGTTCTGATAGGTAAAGCGCTCGATCGTGCCTTCGAGCACCTGCAGCGGCGGCTCGGCCGGAGCGGCCTGGCCCACCTGCGCGTTTCCCTTCGCCACTCGTGTCACCGGTCCATCAACCCTCTGCCATCGTCCGTCATCCCGAGTACCCCGGGGTTCGCCGGACCCCGTGCCAAACGGATGACGTCGTACTGTAGCCGCGGCATCGTGCCGCGTGGAAGAACTGAACCCTGTGCCCAGCACAGAACCTTTGCCCGTCATTGCGAGGAGGCGGCCGCAGCCGCCGACGAAGCGATCTCCGACTCCGTAGGCCTCATGCTCTATGGTAGCACAACCGCTCTATTCTCGCAACATCACTCAACGTAATGGCCCAGGGGGGTTTGACGGGGTCGCCTGCACCGCCGGCCACCCTGGGGGGTGGCCGGCGGCGCAGGCGACCCCGTCAAACCCCCGAGAAGGCTCGTACCGGGCGGGTGCGCAGCCGCCTACCCGGTTGCCACCGGGTTTGGACATAACAAGCAACCACGCGCTTGACATGGCGCGTCGCCGCCAGTATTATTCCCCCTGCGCACGCGTCGCCGTGCAGGGGGAGTGAATGGAACAGCGCAAGAGCGACCATCTGCAGATTTGCCTGCAGCAGGATGTCGGCTTCAAAGGCTTGACCGCGGGCTTTGAGCACTGCCGGCTGGTGCACCAGGCGCTGCCCGAGCTGGCGCCTGACGACGTGGACCTCTCCACCGTCTTCCTGGGCAAGCGGCTGCGGGCGCCGCTGCTCGTCTCGCCGATGACCGGCGGCACGCCCGCGGCGGCTGAGATCAACCGCACCCTGGCCGCGGCGGCTGCGGCGTTGGGCATCGCCATGGGTGTGGGTTCGCAGCGCGCCGCCATCGAAGACCCAGCCCTGACGCCAACCTACAGCGTGCGCGATACGGCACCGGCGATCGCGCTGCTGGCCAACCTGGGCGCTGTGCAGCTCAACTATGGCTATGGCATGGAGCAGTGCCGCCGCGCGGTGGAGATGATCGACGCCGACGCCCTGGTGCTGCACCTCAACCCGCTGCAAGAGTGCCTGCAGCCCGAGGGCAACCGCGACTTTCGCGCGCTCCTGCCCAAGATCGCTGAGGTCTGTCGTAGCCTGGGCCGGCCGGTGATCGTCAAAGAGGTGGGCTGGGGGCTGTCATCGCAGGTGGTACGGGCGCTCTTTGAGGCGGGCGTCTACGCGGTCGATGTGGCCGGCGCGGGCGGCACGTCGTGGGGCGAGGTCGAGCGGCGGCGCGCGTTGAGTGATGACACGGCCGCGCTCGCCGCGACCTTTGCCGCGTGGGGCATCCCCACCGCCGAAGCCATCCGCGACGCCCGTGCGGCAGCCGGCGAGGGGCGGGTGATCATCGGCTCCGGCGGCATCTGCGATGGCCTGCAGGGGGCCAAGGCGCTGGCGCTGGGGGCCGACTTGGTGGGCATGGCGCTGCCGCTGCTCAGGCCGGCGACGCTTTCGGTTGAGGCGGTGGTGGCGCGCCTCGAGCTGTTCCTCGCCGAGCTGCGCCTGGCCGCGTTCCTCACCGGCTCGCGCAGCGTGGCTGCCCTGGGCCACTGCCCCATGGTGCTCAGCGGCCCGCTTGCTGGGTGAGGAGCGGTTCCGGCGGCGTGGGAGCCGCCTCTGCTGGTGTTGTTCCGCGTTCCAAGGAGTTCTGTTTGTGGGTACCCAACTCGAGCCGTACGTGGCAGCCGTCGAGGCCGCCATGCTCGACGCGCTGCAGGCGCCCTCGCCTGAGGTCGAACCGCTCTATGGCGCCATGCGCTACCATCTCGGCTGGGCCGACGATCACTTCCGGCCCGTGCGCGCGCCTCGCGGCAAGCGCGTGCGCCCGCTGTTCTGCCTGCTCTCGTGCCAGGCGGTGGGTGGCGATTGGCGGGCCGCCGTGCCGCTGGCTGCCGGGCTGGAGCTGGTGCACAACTTTTCGCTGATCCACGACGATATCGAGGACAAGAGCGCGCTGCGTCGCCACCGGCCCGCGGTGTGGGCGCAGTGGGGGGTGCCGCAGGCCATCAACATCGGCGATGCCATGTTCTCGCTGGCCCGTCTAACCGTGCATTGGCTGGCCGCGCAGGGCACGCCGGCCGAGATCGTGCTCGCCGCGCTGCAGCGCCTCGAGGAGACCTCGCTCGCCCTCTGCCGTGGGCAGTACCTCGACATGGCCTTCGAAACGCAGGCCGAGGTCAGCCTCGCGCGCTACCTGGAGATGATCGACGGCAAGACCGCGGCGCTTTTGGCCTGCGCTGCCGAGACCGGCGCCCTGCTCGGCGCGGGGCTTGCCGGCCCCCACGCTTCCTTCCGTCGCTTCGGCCGCGAGCTCGGCCTGGCCTTTCAGATCGTCGATGACCTCCTGGGCATCTGGGGCGAGCCGGCGATTACCGGCAAGCCCACCGCCGCCGACGTGCGCAGCCGCAAGAAGACGCTGCCCATCCTCCACGCGCTGCAGGTGCTGGGCGCGCGTGGCGAGGGCGAGCTGGCGCGCCTCATGGCCCAGCCGGCGCTCGACGAGGGCGACGTCGCCGCAGCCATCCGCTGCATCGAGGCTGCCGGCGCCCGCGAGCATGCGGCGGCAATGGCCGAGCAGCACACGCAACAGGGCCTCGCCGCCCTCGAGCAGGCCGTGCCCCCCTCGCCCGCGCGCCGCGCCCTGCGCGACCTCGCCCTGCGCCTCGTCGGCCGCGACCGCTAGCCTCTTGTGTTGGGGTTGTTGGAGGAGAAAGGCAGGCGCCGCTGGCCCGCCCACGGGCGGGCCAGCGGCGCCTGCCTTTCTCCTCCAACAACCCCTGATGTGCTATCGAGGGAGCAGATAGGCTGCGAGCACGGAGAGGGTGTTGATGCTGGCGTGGAGGATCATCCCCGGCCAGAGCGAGCCGGTGTACTCGTACAGCAGACAGAAGAAGACTCCCAGCAGAAAGATGGGTGGGAACACCGTGGGCGTAAAGTGCAGCGCCGTAAAGAGCCCGGCGCTGATGGCCATGCCCCACCAGGGCCCGAAGCGCCGGCGCAGTGGCGGGTAGGCAAAGCCGCGGAAGAAGAGCTCCTCGACGAATGGCGCGACGATGCCGGTGGCCAGGAATGCCAGGGCCAGGCCCGCCGGCCCCTGCCCGAAGAGGGGCAACACGTCGGGCTGGCCAGCCCAGCCGAGGAAGTGCAGTACCAGCCCCCAGATCAGGTTCACAGAGAGGCTCACGTAGAGGAGCGCCGCGGCACCGAGGCAGCCCGGCAACGCCCGGAAGCCGCGCAGCCCCAGGCCGCACCAGCCGACCGCCGGCCGGCGCGCGGCGAACAGCCAGACCGGCATGAGCAGGGTGAGCTCGGTCAGCGCCAGGGGCGCGCTGCGCACCGAGGCGGCCCCGCTGCCCAGCGGCTGCAGGAAGCGGCTCAGCACGGCCGCGAGCACCACGCTGCCTAGGAAGAGGGCCAGGCCGAGCACGCTGCCCCAGATCAGTTCCTTCAGGCCCCAGGCAGCGGGCCAGGCCTGTGGCTCGCGGCGGTGCAAGAGGTCCAACAAATTCACTACTCCTACCACACAAGCCCTGGGCAAGGGGTTTTGGGCGGACGGCGTCGTTGCCCTGCCCGCGGGCAGGGCAACGACGCCGTCCGCCCAAAACCCCTCCTTGAGGGTTCCGTACCGGGCTCGCGCAACGCATGACAGCCGGCCATCGGCCCCCGCTGCCTCAAACAGGCTGCAGGGCTGCTACGAGGCGACCTCGCTGCTGCAGGCGACGAGGTCGTCGAGCTTCTTGCGCGCCTGCCCACTGTCGATGGCTGCGGCGGCGAGCCCGAGAGCCTCGGCCAGGTCGCTTGTGCGGCCGGCGACGAGCAGTGTGACGGCCGCGTTCAAGAGCACGATATCGCGGCGCGGCCCGCGGTCGCCGTCAAGGACGCCGCGGGCGATGCGCGCGTTCTGCTCGCACGAGCCGCCCGCCAGGTCGGCCAGCCGGGCGCGCGGCAGCCCCAGCTCCACGGCGTCGAGGGCGAAGGTGGCGACGAGGCCACCTTCCAGCCGGCTGACTTTGCTGACGCCGGTGGTCGAGAACTCGTCCATGCCGTCGGCGCCGGCGACGACATAGGCGTCGCGGCTGCCCAGCGCCCCGAGGGCTTGGGCCACCGGCTCGGTCAGCGCGGCCGAATACACACCCACGACCTGGGCCGGCGCCGCCGCCGGGTTGGTGAGCGGCCCGAGCACGTCAAAGACGGTGGGCACGCCGATCTCCGAGCGGGCATGGCTGGCGTGCTCGAGGGTGGGGTGCAGATGTGGGGCGAAGAGAAAGCCGATGCCCACAGTATCGATGCAGGCGGCGACCTGCTCGGGCGAGAGGTCGAGGTTGACGCCCAGCGCCTCGAGCAGATCGGCCGAGCCGCAGCGGTGCGACTTGGAGCGCGCGCCGTGCTTGGCCACGGCCACGCCGGCCCCGGCCACCACAAAGGCGGCGACCGACGAGATGTTGAACGTGCCCGCCTGGTCGCCGCCGGTGCCCGAGATGTCGACGAGGTCGGTGCGCTGCGGCCGCACCGGGCGGGCCAGGCGCCGCATCGCCAGCGCGCAGCCGGTGATCTCCTCGGCGATCTCGCCCTTCATCTGCAGCGCCGTGAGGAACGCCCCCGTCTGCGCCGGCGTCGCGCCGCCCTCGAGGATCTGAGCCATGGCGGCCTGGGCCTCGTCTTGCGTCAGGTGCTCCCCGCTCACCAGCGCGGCAATGGCCTCTCTGATGCTTTTCACTGTGCTCACCTCCAGGACGTGGCGTCTTCAGAGAAGATTGTAGGGCAAAGGAGAGGCACTGTCAACAATGAGAGCGGTGCCGGTGGCGCAGGCGAGGACGCCTGCGCCACCGGCACCGCTCTCTGGTACTACCAACGGGCGCCGCCGACGCTCTTGGGCTCATAGAACACGAGCAACGTCGAGCCGTACTTGCGCTCCTCACTGCGCTCCAGGTGCTGCAGCGGCAGCGGCTCGTCCTCTTTGGGGAAGATTTGCACGATGGCCAGGCCGTCGGGCGCGAGAAAGCCCGGGCGGTCGATGGCCTGCAACGCCTGCACCCACAGCCGCTTGTACTGCGGCGGGGCGATGTAGATAAGATCAAAGGGCTCGGCGGGCGGTCGGCTCACGTAGGCAAAGGCGTCGCCCGCGATCACCGTGGCGCGCTCGCCCAGGCGGGTGGCAGCCAGGTTGCGGCGGACCGTCGCCAGGGCACGCCGGTCGCGTTCCACAAAGACGGCCTCGCGCGCCCCGCGGCTCAGCGCCTCAATGCCCACGGCGCCCGTCCCCGCAAAGAGATCGAGCACCCGCGCCGCGGCGACAAACCCGCCCAGGATGTCGAACAGCGCCTCCTTCACCCGGTCGGTGATCGGCCGCGTCGACTCCCCTGGGACGGAGGCCAGCGGGATGCCCCGGGCGCTCCCGGCGATCACGCGCATCGCTGCCCTCCTCCTGGCTTCACGGCCGGCATGTGCTCTCCTCTCTGAAGAGCGACGACGGCGCCCCCGGCGGCACCAGCACCCTCAGCGCCCGGTGCACCACGTCGATGCGCAGCGGAGTCTGGCCGGCGGCCTCGCCGTCGATCTGCACCGCGAGAGGCTTATCGGTGTGGATCTCGATATGGCGCGCCCGGTGGTGGCTGACCTGGGGGTCGCGCATGTGGTAGCGGGTGAGCAGGCTGAGGAAGTGGCGCGCTGTGGCCGCCGGGCCCTGACCCCTGAACACAAAGACATCGAGATAGCCATCGTCGAGGCAGGCCGCCGGCGCCAACTGGACGAGCCCGCCCCCGTAGAGTTGGGCATTGGCGATGATGACCAGCACCACCCGGCGGCGCTGTACCTCGTCGTCGATGCGCAGGGTCGAGCGCGTCCCCACAAAGTTGAGCGCCACGGTGAGCCCGGTGACGGCATAGAGCAGGTTGCCCACACGATGGCGCCATTCGACGAGCGGCTCGACCTCGTGGGCCACCGCTGCGTCGATGCCGATGCCGGTCCACAAGAGAAAGCAGCGCCCGTTGGCCCGGCCAACATCTATGGAGCGCACCGTCGAGTTGAGCAGAGCCTGCGCTGACTCCTGCAGCAGGCGCCGGTAGGGCAGCGCCGAGGTCTGAAAGCCCATCTGCTTGGCCCAGACGTTGCCCGTCCCCAATGGAAGGACGCCGAGCGCCACCTCAGAGCCCACGAGGCCGTTGGCCACGGCGCTCACCGTGCCATCGCCGCCAGCGGCGATGACCACGTCGGCCCTGGCTGCAACGGCCTGGCGCGCCATCTGGGCGGCGTTGCCCTGCGGGGTCACCTGCAGCATGTGCACCGACCAGCCGCCTGCATGGAGGGTCGCTATGGCTTCATGCAGGGGCTGGTGGTCATCGTGCTGGCCTGCCTGGGGGTTCCAGATCAGATAGGCGTTCATGGGGCCATCATACCGCAAAGGTGGCCCATTGTCCAAACCATAGCCTTGACTTTTGCCTGGCGCCGTGCCACAATAGCGCCATGATCGTGGACGTGCACACCCACATCTTTCCGCCGGAAATCATCCGCGAGCGTGAGCGCTACCTGGCCCGCGACGCCTGGTTTGGCCGCCTCTACGCCAACCCCGCCGCTCGCCTGGCCGGGGCTGAGGATCTGGTCGAGGCCATGGACGCCGCCGGGGTCGACGTGGCCGTGACTTTTGGCTTCGGCTGGGCCGACCAGGGGCTCTGCCGCCTGGCCAACGACTATGTGGCCGAGGCCGTGCGCGCTCACCCTGGGCGCCTGGTGGGCTTTGCCGTGGTCAACCCGGCGCAGCCCGGCGCCGAGGCCGAGGTCGCGCGCACGGCCGCCGCTGGCCTCGCCGGCGTGGGCGAGCTCATGCCCGACGGTCAGGGCTACACCCTCGGCGACGTGACGACGCTGGCGCCGCTCATGGAGGCTGCGCGTGCCCTGGGCTGGCCGGTGCTCAGCCACACCACCGAGCCGGTGGGGCACGACTATCCGGGCAAAGGCCGCGCCTCACTGGCCGCAGCGGTGCAGCTCGCCGCGCGCTTTGCCGAGACGCCGCTGGTGCTCGCCCACTGGGGCGGCGGCCTGCCCTTCTACGAGCTCATGCCCGAGGTGCGGCGTACCCTGGCCAACGTCTACTATGATACGGCCGCCTCGCTCTACCTCTACGATGACGCCGTCTTTCGCCTCGCCGCGGGCCTGGCCGGCAGCAAGGTCCTTTTCGGCAGTGACTACCCCCTGATCCACCCGAAGAGGTTCCTGCAACGCGTGCGTGCGAGCGGCCTGGAGGGCGAGGCCCTGGCGGGCGTGTTGGGTGGCAATGCCGCGCGTTTGCTTGGCTTGAGTGGGCGGCACACCTGACAGGTCTCCGGAGACCTGTCAGGTGTGCCGCAGGGGGATCTGATGGATACGATTCGCGCCTTTATCGCCATAGAGCTGGATGCCCCGCTGCGGGCCGCCCTGGGCGAGCTGCAGGGCCGGCTCAAGCGCGCGCCGCTGGGGCGCCTGGGCCGCTGGGTGGACCCAGGCGGCATCCACCTCACGCTCAAGTTCCTGGGCGACGTCTCGACCAGCCAGTTGCCCGAGCTGCGCCAGGCGTTGCAACGGGCCGCGGGCGAGGTCTTGCCCTTCGACGTTGCCCTGGCCGGGCTGGGCTGCTTCCCCAACACGCGGCAGCCGCGGGTGATCTGGGTGGGTGTGGACGAGCCTACGGGAGCACTCAAACGTCTACAATGCGCTGTGGAGCGCGAGCTGGGCGCCATCGGCTTTCCGCCGGAGGGTCGCGCCTTTACGCCCCATCTCACGCTGGCCCGCGTGCGTGACCAGGTGGCGAGCCTCGAGCGGGCCGAGTTGGGTGCCTGGGTTCAGCAACAGAGCGTGGGGCGGGTGGGCGCCATGTGCGCGGCCGAGCTGGCGCTGATGCAGAGCCAACTGCGCCCCGGCGGTGCCGTGTACACCTGCCTCGAGGCCGCACCTCTGCAGCGCAGGGAGGAATAACCCATGCCGCAGCCGGATGGCCAAGGCACGCTGTTGGTCTTTTCCGGCAACGCCAACCCGTCGCTGGCCGCCGCCGTCGCCAGGGAACTGGGCACAGGCCTGGCCGCAATCACAGTGAGCACCTTCCGCGACGGCGAGACCCAGGTCGTCGTGCACAGCAACGTCGGCGGCCGTGATGTCTTTGTGGTTCAGCCGACCTCGCCCCCGGTCAACCAGAGCCTCGTCGAGCTTTTGTTGATGCTCGATGCCTGCCATCGCGCCGGCGCCGAGCGGTGCACGGCGGTCGTGCCGTACTATGGCTACTCGCGCCAGGAAAAGCGCACCACCCCCCAGGAGCCGATCTCAGCCAAGCTCGTGGCCAACCTGCTGACCGTAGCCGGCGCCGATCAGATCGTGACCATGGACCTGACCGTCGGCGCGATCGAGGGCTTTTTCGACCTCCCGCTGACCCATCTGCAGGCCGTGCCGGTGCTGGCCAAAGCCTTCGCCGGAGTCGATCCTGATGAGGTGGCCATCGTGGCTCCCGACCTGGGCGCCGTGAAGCGGGCTGAGGCCTTCCAGCAGGCTGTGGCGCCCCGTGCGCCGGTAGCGGTCGTCTTCAAGGAGCGCCCACAGCCCGATGAGGTGGCAGTGGCCGACATGGTGGGCAACGTGCGTGGCCGGCGGGCGATCATCGTCGACGATATCATCTCTACCGGCGCGACTTTGCTGGCCGCCGCTGAGACGGTGATGCAGCGCGGCGCCTCCGGCGTTGCCGCCTGCGCCACCCACGGCGTCTTTGCGCCGGGGGCGATCGCGGCTCTCGAGGCCTCTGACCTGGAGCGCGTTGTGGTCACCGATACCATCTCCGTCGCGCCCCATGGGCGGCTGGAGGTGGTCAGCGTGGCGCCGCTCTTTGCCGAGGTGCTCGCGCGCATCCACGGCGAGCGTGTGCGCCAACCCGTGGCAGCAGCCGTAACAGGATAGGGAACTGAAGGAATTGGGGGAACTGACGGCCTGTGCCGCGCCTTCAGTTCTGTCAGTTCCCCCACTTCCCTCAGTTCCTTCGCTCAAGGAGGTGTGCCATGCAGTTTGTGGACCGGCGCGACGCCGGCCGGCGCCTGGCCGAGGCCCTTGGCGCGATGCAGGACCGGCCGGGCCTGCTGATTCTGGCCGTGCCGCGCGGGGGCGTGGTAGTGGGGGTCGAGGTGGCGCGTGCGCTCAAGGCGCCCCTCGACATCGTCATCGCCCGCAAGATCGGTGCGCCTGATAACCCGGAATTGGCCATCGGCGCCGTGGCTCCTGATGGCACGGCGGCGCTTGACGAGGACCTGGTCGCCCGCCTGGGGGTGAGCGATCGCTACATCCAGGTGGCCACCGAGCAGGCACGCCAGGAGATCGATCGCCGCCTGCAGGTCTACCGCAACGGCCGCCCCCCGCTCCAAGTACGCGGCAAGAACATCGTTTTGGTGGACGATGGGGTAGCCACCGGCGCCACGACCCTGGCCGCCATCCGCTACCTGCGCAAGCAGGAGCCGGCCGAGCTGACGCTGGCCGTGCCCGTCGGCCCGCCCGACACCATGGCCATGCTCAGCCATGAGGTCGATCGGGCGGTCGTGCTCTACTCACCCGAGCTCTTTTGGGCGGTCGGCGCGTTCTACCAGCACTTTGAGCAGACCAGCGACGAGGAGGTCGTCGAGCTCCTGAGGGAGATGGCTGCAGAGACACCATCGAGCTCAGCCCCGGCCCAGTAGTGGGCCGCAATGGTCTTGACGGGCCGTAGCCTAGCCCCTTGTGGGCGTCGGAGCCCATCAAGGCCATTGCGGTGAGCCACTGGAACCACTGCTCTAAGAAATGCGGGCCAGGAGACGCAGAGAACCGCAGAGGCGCAGAGGGCGCAGAGGTCGTATCGGCCAGACGACCTAGCCTCGACCCCCTCTGCGTTCTCTGTGCCTCTGCGGTGGATATCCCCGTTCGCTAGCCCTGCTCGGCAGGAGTCGCGGGCGCCTTGCGGCCGAGGCGCGCCAACAGGCCGGCCAGCCAGCGCACGCCCACACTCAGCCCAAAGACGAGCATGGGCACGACAAAGGCCAGCGCGAGGATGCTGCCCAGGCCGGCGAGCTGCGCGTAGAGCTGCCCCGGAATGTCGGAGGCGCAGCCGGCGGCCACGACGAGGCCGGCAACCCCCTGCTGGCCAAGGAGTGGCACTGCGCTCACGCCGTTCCAGCCGGCGCCGTAGCGCCCATCGGCCGCCAACGCCAGCCACAGCGCGCCGATGATGCCGGGCAGGCCGTGGGTGGCGAGGATAGCGTTGGGGTCATGCCAGCGCAGCACGTGGTCCACGCTGTAGAGCACGAGCGGCAGGAGCAGCCCGGCCACCAGGCCCGCGGCCAGGGCCATCCAGGGGGGCATGAAGCCGCAGCTCGCGCTCGCCGCCACGAGGCCGGCCACGAGGCCCCGGGCCGCGAGCAGCGCATCGACGTGGCCGGTGGCCAGCCACGAGTAGAAGAGGGCGGGCGCCGCTCCACCCAGGGCGGCGAGCACCAGGTTCACCGCCACCAGGCCGCCGGGCACATCGGGCGTGGCCAGCGGGTTGGCCAGGGTCAGCCCCAGCCAGCCGAGCGGCGCCAACAGCGCGCCGGTGAGCATGAACATGGGAAAGTGCGCTGGCGGCAGCGTCGCGGGCCCGCTGCCGCGTTCGGCCCAGCCTTTGCGACCAAAGATGAGGATGCCCGCCAGCGCGGCGCTGGCCCCGAGCACGTGCAGCGTGGCCGAGCCGCCCAGGTCCACAAAGCCGTGCCCCAGGCCGGCGTTGGCGCCCAGGAGCGCCAGCCAGCCGCCGCCCCAGGTCCAGTTGCCGACCAGTGGGTAGAGCAGCCCGCCCACAGCCAGCGCCACGCCCAGGAGCACACCGCGCCCCACGCGCCGCGCCAGCGCCAGGGTGGGAATGAGCACGGTGACCGCCACCGCCGGGAGCTGCACCGCGGCCAGGGCGTAGGCATCGGGTGTGCCGGCAGCGCCCGCGAGGAAGAAGCCGCGCAGGCCAACGGCGCCCCAGCCCAGCCCCAGCGAGGGATCGAGCGGCGACCATTCGGCCACCAGCCCGGCGAGCCCCGGCCAGGGCACGCGCAGGGCGAGGCCGCCGAACTCGAAGGCGAATCCGCAGGCCACATAGGCCACCACGCCGACAACCAGCGCACCGAGCGCCGTGGCCACCGTTTCGCCGGCCTCATCGGGTGGAGTGGCGCCTACGGCCAGCAGGATGAGCGCGAGGGGGGCCAGGAGGCCCAGTAAGGCAGTCAGAAGATGGGTGCCCGGCCAACCCACCGGCACCGCTTCTGCGGCCAGGGCGGTGGTGGGGAAGAGGGCCATCAGAGCCAGGAGCAGGGAGAGCGCGGCGGCTTTGCGAATGGGGTGCAGCATGAGGCCTCCTCGGTGATGTGTGCGGACGGCAGGGATGATACTGCAATTGTGCAGGGTCGTCAATACGCCTGTTGGCCGCGATGTAGGCTCGCGCTTGCCGGCACAGGCGCCACCAGTAGAGATAGCGCTGCATCTCGTCCACGCCTGCCCCCTCGCCTCGCCGTAAGCTCCGTACCATCCACGCCCGTTTGTCGTGAGGGCTGGGGAGCGCACCATGCACGTGTTCCTGACTTTCGCCAGAACTACAATCCATGGTATACTGCACTGACTCCTGCCAACTGCAGGGGCACGCAGCGCCAGTGGAGCGGCCGCAACTCGCCAACGGGCCGCTTCACAGGCCGTTCGAATTGGAGAAGCCGAGTGAGAAGGCGCATCAAAGACATCCTGCGTCTGACCCGCTGCAACGAGTATACCTGGCAGGTGGTGGTGTGCACGCTGGTGGGCGCCGCGGCGGTCAAGGGCCGCCTGGGCTGGCCGCTCGTGGGCGTGCTCGTCGCGAACTGGCTGGCCGTGGGCTTTGCCTTTATGATCAACGATGTCGAGGACGCACCCGACGATGCGCGGGACCCCGCCAAGGCCCGGCGCAACCCCGTCTCGGCGGGCGACCTTTCGCTGCGCGATGCGCGTTTGGCGTCCTATGCCGTGGCGGCCGGCGCGGCGGCGGCCTACGCGCTGCTTGGCCTGTGGCCATTCGCACTGGGCCTGGCCTGCCTGGTTTTGGGGCAGCTCTACTCCTGGCGCCGTGTGCGGCTCAAGCAGTTGCCCATCCTCGACCTCGCCTCACACTCCCTGATGCTTGCCGGGCTGCAGTTCCTGGCCGCGGTCTATGTCTTCGGCACCCCGCAGGGCACGCGCTGGCTCTACCCTTTCGCCACGCTCGTTGCCATCAGCATGTATGGTGAGCTGCATAACGAGGTGCGCGATCGCGAGGGTGACCTCAAGGCCGGGCTCGAGCACACCGCCAACCTGGTGGGGCCTACGGCGAGTCGCTGGCTGATGGCCGCCTGCCTGACCGTGGCCCTGGGCACGGGTGCCGTGGCCCTCTTCGTCAACCAGCTCTTCCCCACGTGGGTCTTGCTCGCGATCGCCGGCCTGGTCCCGCTCCTGATCGCCCTGGAGATGTTCAAGGCGTGGCGGGCACGCACCAGGGTCAACCTCGAAGGTGCCTTCCACAAGCCGTTCGAAATGGCCGGAGCTATCTCGATGTTGGCTTGCTTCGTCTGGCCCTGGCTGGCGCCGCGGCTGAGCCTGCTGCTCTGGCTGCGGCGCTAACGGCTATCCCAAGCACAGCAGAGGCGGCGTGGCAGCCGCCTCTGCTGTGCTTGGGATAGCCTGGCCAGATGGGCAGGATGAGGTCTGGCTTCCCGTATACCGTGATTTCTACCCAAGCGCCCGGTCCCTCTGCGACCATTGCCGGCTATAATGGTCGCAGCGTTCATGATGTGTGGGCCTCGGCCCAGGGACCGGAGCAGCGATGGACAGCGAAGACGAGATCATCGAGCGCGCATTGGCCGGCGATCAGGCCGCTTTCGGCCGCCTGGTGCAGACTTACCAGGCGCCGGTGTACAACCTGGCCTATCGCATGCTGGGGTCGGCCGGCGAGGCCGAGGAGGCGGCGCAGGAGGCCTTCCTGCGCGCCTATCGGCGACTGGATACCTACCGCCCCGGCTGCAAGTTCTCCTCGTGGCTCCTCGCTATCGCCGCGCACTACTGTGTGGACCGGCTGCGCCGGCGGCGCATCGTGTCGGTGGCGCTCGACGAGGCACCGGAAGCCGACTTGGCCACGCCCCCTGTGGAAGGCCCCGAGCCGACTTTCCTCGACCGCGAGCGGCAGCGCGAGATCCAGGCCCTGCTGGCCCAATTGCCCGAGAGCTATCGCGCGGCCCTGGTGCTCCGCTATTGGCACGAGCTCTCGTACGAGGAGATGGCCCAGGTGCTCGGTACCAGCGAGAAGGCGATCAAGTCGCGATTGCACCGCGCGCGCGAGCTGTTGGCCACCTACCTGCCGCAGGCCAGGGCTGAGGGCCGCGCCGAGCGCCGGCCCGTGTTGGCCCCGGTTGCTTCCTAGCAGCCGCCGGGTATATCCCATCATCGTTGGCGACCGGCTCTTGGGCTTCGCACGAACCCGGTGCTGGCCTTTAGGTCAGGGCCGGGCGCACGAGGGCATGTGTCTGTGCACGTTTGTCTGCGCCCAAGGGGTGGCAGCGGAGCGGAGAACCCGGCCAGCACACGGGTGCCCCACAACTGTGGGACATACCCGCAGCCGCCAGGCCCTTTGCAGCCCGTGCGGCGAAGCGGTACAATGAAGGGAGAACGTCGCCCTTTGTCTAGATGGAGGCTGCGATGGAGATCCCTCTCTACCACGTCGACGCGTTCACCCACGAGCCCTTCCACGGCAACCCCGCCGCGGTCTGCCTGCTCGCCGCGCCGCAGGACGACGACTGGCTGCAGGCCGTGGCACAGGAGATGAACCTCTCGGAGACCGCTTTCCTCTGGCCAGAACGGGGCGACTATCGCCTGCGCTGGTTCACGCCCACGGTGGAGGTCGAGCTCTGCGGGCACGGCACCCTGGCGAGCGCCCACGTCCTGTGGGAGAGCGGACGGCTGGACCCCGACAAGACGGCGCACTTTGAGACGTTGAGCGGACCTCTCACCGCAGTGCGCAGGCCGGGCATGTGGGTCGAGCTCAACTTCCCGGCCACCCCTGTCGAGCCGGCCGAGGACCCTGGGGGCCTGTGCGCCGCCCTGGGCGTGACGCCCCTCTTCATCGGGCGCAGTTGTTTCGACTATCTGGTGGAGGTGGAGGGCGAGGGGATTGTCCGCGGCCTGAAGCCCGATTTCGACCGCATCCGGCGCGTCCCGGCCCGGGGTGTGATCGTCACCAGCCGCGCTGAAGAGACGCCGGGGTACGATTTTGTCTCGCGGTGGTTCGGGCCGCAGACGGGCGTTGCCGAGGACCCCGTCACCGGCTCGGCGCACTGCGCCCTGGCGCCCTACTGGGAGGGGAGGCTGCGCAAGCGGGAATTCCTCGCCTACCAGGCCTCGCGGCGCGGCGGGCAGTTGATGGTGCGCCTGGAGGGCGAGCGCGTTGCCATTGCCGGGCAGGCCGTCACCGTCGCCCGCGGTGTGCTTACGGAGCGAGTGGCCAGCTTGGACGTGGACGCTTGATACTACAGCCGCACATGACCGGGGAGTCGTGGCATCCGGGCGTTACGCTTCGCACGTTGCCGGAACGGAACCTCTGGGGTGGGGTTTGGGTGGGTTGGTTGGCCCTGTTGGCTGCCCCTGGCGCGCCAGGGGCAGCCAACAGGGCCAACCAACCCACCCAAACCCCACCCGGGTCAGGGCTGGGCAGGCGCCGAGCGGGCGAGCCGGCTGTTGCCGGATGCCCGGGCGCCAAGCCCGTCTTGCACGCCGAGCAGAGGCGGCGTGGGAGCCGCCTCTGCTGACTGCGGAAAACAGGCTAAGCGGCTTCGAACTGGCTGTTGTACAGCTCGGCGTAAAAGCCCTTGCGCGCGAGGAGCTCCTGGTGCGTGCCCTGCTCGACGATGTCGCCGTCGTTCATCACCAGGATCAGGTCGGCATTGCGGATCGTCGACAGCCGGTGGGCGATGACAAAGCTCGTACGCCCTTTCATCAGGTTGTCCATGGCCTGTTGGATGAGCACCTCGGTGTGCGTATCGACCGAGCTGGTGGCTTCATCCAAGATGAGAACCTGCGGGTTGGCCAGGATGGCGCGGGCGATGGTCAGGAGCTGCATCTGGCCCTGCGACACGTTCGAGCTCTCTTCGTTGAGCACCATGTTGTAGCCGCCGGGCAGGGTGCGCACAAAGTGGTGCACCCGCGCGGCCTTGGCCGCGGCGATGACCTCGGCATCGGTGGCCTCGGGCCGGCCGTAGCGGATGTTCTCCATGATGGTGCCGTTGAACAGCCAGGTATCTTGCAGCACCATGCCGAACGCCTGGCGCAGGTCGTGCCGGGCCAGCTCGCGGATGTCGTGGCTCTCCACCAAGATGGCGCCGCCGGTGACGTCGTAGAAGCGCATGAGCAGCTTGACCATGGTCGTCTTGCCGGCGCCGGTCGGGCCGACAATGGCGATCTTTTGCCCGGGCTTGACGGTGGCTGAAAAGTCGTTGATGACGATCTTGTCGGGGCTGTAGCCAAAGCGCACATTCCTGAACTCGATATTGCCGTGCACCTTGGGCAGCAGCACTGGCTTGGCCGCCTCGGGCGCCTCCTCGGGCTGTGTCAGGAACTCGAACACGCGCTCGGCCGCCGCAGCAGTCTGCTGCAGGATGTTGGAGATGTTGGCAAACTGGCCGATGGGCTGGTTGAGCGAGCGCACGTACTGGATGAACGCCTGGATGTCGCCGACGGTGATGGTGCCCTTGACCGCCAGGTAGCCGCCGATGATGCACACGGTCACGTAGCCGAGGTTGCCCACCAAGCCCATGATGGGGAACATCATGCCCGAGAGGAACTGCGACTTCCACGCCGAGGTGTAGAGCGTGTCGTTGTACTTGTCGAACTGTGCCACGCTCTTTTCCTCACCGTTGAAGGCTCGCATCACGACGTGGCCGCCGTACATCTCCTCGACGTGGCCGTTGACGTGGCCCAGGTAGTCCTGCTGCTCCTTGAAGTACCTCTGCGACTTGCCGATGACCAGGCCGATGATCACCGCCGACAGCGGGATGACGCACAGCGCCACCAGGGTCATTACCAGGTTGATCGACAGCATCATGACGATGACGCCGATGACCATCGTCACCGAGGTGACGACTTGGGTCAGGCTCTGGTTGAGCGTGTGGCTGACGGTATCCACGTCGTTGGTGACGTGCGAGAGCACCTCGCCGTGGTTGGTGCCGTCGAAGAAACGCAGCGGCATGCGGCTGATCTTGGCTGCAATGTCCTTGCGCATGCGGTAGGTCAGGTTCATCGACACGCCCGACATGACCCAACCCTGGATGTAGCCGAACAGCGTCGACACCAGGTAGAGGCCGATCATCTGCAGGATGATGTGGCCGATATAGGCCAAGTCGATGCCGGCGCCCCCGCCCCCGGCGAGGCCGGCGATCTGGCCCATCACGCCTTCGAACAGCTTGGTCGTGGCCCGGCCCAGGATCTTGGGCCCGACGATCGCGAACACTGTCGAGGCCGCGGCGAAGACCAACACGATCACGAGCTGCACGCGGTAGGGGCTCATGTACTTGAGCAGCCTGGCCATCGTGCCCCGAAAGTCGCGCGCCTTGTCGCCGGCCATCATGCGGTGCATGCCCCCCATGGGGCCGCGGCGCATACCCATCGGGCCCCGGCCCGTAGGCGCGCTCGGAAGCTGCGTGCCTTGTTTGCGCTGTGCGCTCATGCCAATTCCTCCTTGCTGAGCTGCGACAGCGCAATGCTGCGGTACGTCTCGCAGCTTGCCATGAGCTCATGGTGTGTGCCCTGACCCACAACCCGACCCTCTTCGAGCACGACGATTTGCTCGGCATTCTTGATGGTTGAGATGCGCTGGGTTACGATCAACACAGTGCTCCTGCCGGTCGTCTCTTTGAGCGCCCGGCGCAGGGCGGCGTCGGTCTTGAAGTCGAGCGCCGAAAAGCTATCGTCAAAGACGTAGATGGGCGCCTGCTTGACCAAGGCGCGCGCGATCGAGAGGCGCTGCTTCTGGCCGCCCGACACGTTGGCGCCGCCCTGGGCGATCTCGGCCGCCAGGCCCTCGGGCTTGGTGGCGATGAACTCGCTCGCCTGAGACACGGCCGCCGCCCGCTCGAGCGTCTCGCTTGTCGCGGCCTCGTCGGCATAGCGCAGATTGCTCTCGATCGTGCCCGAGAAGAGCGTGCTCTTTTGCGGCACGTAGCCGATCCGGCCGCGCAGGTCGTGCTGGGTGACGCTGCGGATGTCGAGGCCGTCGACAAAGATGGTGCCGCCGGTCACGTCGTAGAAGCGCGGGATTAGGCTGACGAGCGTCGATTTGCCCGAGCCGGTGGCGCCGATGATGCCGGTCGTCTGGCGGGGCCGGGCGGTAAAGCTGATGCTGTGCAGCACGTCTTCCTCGGCGCCCGGGTAGCGGAAACAGACGTCGCGGAACTCGATGGTGCCCGTGAACGGCTCGGCGAACTGTTTCGGTTCGCGGGGGTCGACGATGGCCGGCTCGGTCTCGAGCACGTCGGCGATACGGCCGGCCGACACCGAAGCGCGCGGTAGGATGATAAACATGATCGATAGCATGAGGAATGCCATCACGATCTGCATGGCATATTGCATGAACGCCATCATGTCGCCGACCTGCATGCGCGATGCGGCGACCTGGTGCGCGCCGACCCAGATGATCGTGAGCATCAGGCCGTTCATGATGAGCATCATCACCGGCATCATCACGACCATGATGCGGTTGACGAACAGCATGATGCCGGTGAGGTCGCTGTTGGCCTTGTCGAAGCGGTTGAGCTCCAGATCCTGCCGGTTGAAGGCGCGGATGACCATCATGCCCGACAGTTGCTCGCGTGTGACGAGGTTGAGGCGGTCGATCAAGGTCTGGATCAGCCTGAAGCGCGGCAGCGTCACCGAGAACACGGTGATGACCAGGCCCACGAGCACGGTCACTGCCAGCGCGATGATCCACCACATCGACGTGCTCTTGCCCAGGGCGCGGATCACGCCGCCGATGCCGATGATCGGCGCGTAGAAGACCATGCGCACGAGCATGATGACGACCATCTGCATCTGCGTGACGTCGTTGGTCGAGCGCGTGATCAGCGACGCGGTCGAGAACTTGTCGAACTCGGCGCCGGAAAAGCTCTCGACGCGGCGGAAGACATGGCGTCGCAGGTCACGCGCCAGGCCGGCTGCCGTCTTGGCCGAGAGAAAGCCGACCGCCACGGCGCACGCGGCGGCGAGCAGCGCCAACGCCAGCATGGTCAGGCCGGTACGGAAAATGTACCTGCTTTGCAGCGAGTCGGTATCCATGCCCAGGGCAGCATACTCGGCCCTCACCGCCGGCGCGGCCATCTGCACGACCATGCTCTCGCCCAGTGCGGCGAACTTGGTGTCGACCGCCGCGGTCAACTGGGCCCGCTGCGCCTCGGGCATCCGGCGCAGCATGGCAAAGACGTCGCTGCCGGGCGGGAGCTTGGAGATGTCGAGCCCCGAGCCCTGGGCGAACGCCGCCGCCTTGGCGGGGTCGGCCATCATCTGCTCGATGCCCGAGACGACGAGCAGCGTTTTGCCCATGATCGGGTTCAGCGCGTCGGTCTTGGCCCGGCCAGTGTCGTTGAGCACGTAGACTGGCTCGTTGGCCAGCGCGGGGTAGATCGTGACGTCGCGACCATAGTCGGGCGAGTCTGTGTTGACCAGGGTATAGGCTGCGAGCACCTGCGCCCTGTCGTCGGGGCTCATGAACAGGGCGAGCCGGTCCATCTCGCTCTGGCGGATGGCGCTCGGCACTGCGCTCTCCACCCCCCCCTGCTGGATGCCGTTGTTCACGATTTTGGACATATAGTCGGGCAACGACAGGTCGGCCATGGCCTGCACGAAGAGCAGGGCAATGGCCAGGAGGATCAGGAGGGTGAAGGGCTTCAGGTATTTGAGCAATCGTGTCATTGTCGGCTATGCTCCAGTTCGATCGTTGGCTACCACTCTGACAGGCGGTAGACCTGACACACCGATTTCCATGGCGGGCAGGCGATTGGCAACAACCAGCCAGACGCCTGCCCATACCCACGGGCGGGCCCCCCTACCGTTCCCCCGTCGCGGGAGAATTGGGCTGTCTTCCGCGGCACTAGATCGCTCGCTTGCCGTCTCTTGGCCACACAGGACGCGGTCGAGCGCCCCAATTCCCCCGCGACGGGGGAACGGTAGGGGGGCCCCCACCCTGCAGCAGGAGAAACCGTCTGTCAGCCGCGGCGCGAGCTGGACCGAGTGCTTGCCAGAAAGCCGGCGCTGGCCACCCGCCAGGGAAACCGGTGTGACAGGTCGTCATGTGCGGTGACAGGGGCCACGCGACAGGCCCGCGTTGGCGATGATCGAGCGGCGCAGCTTTTCGAGCAGGGCGAGCAACTGCACGCGCTCCTCGTGGCTGAGGTCCGAGGCCAGGCTGTTGGCGTAGGCCACACGCGCGGGCGCCAGTGACTGCACGACCTTGCGGCCCTCGCCGGTGAGCCGGATGCGAAAGACGCGGCGGTCTGTGGCGTCGAGCGCGCGCTCTATGTAGCCCTGCTCCTCCAGCCCACGCAAGAGCGAGCTGATCGTGTTCCTGCTCACGCCCTGAACGTGGCTGAGCGCCGAGGGGGTCAGCCCCTGCCCCTTGCCAAAGCGCTCGTGGGCCAGGAGCACCAGCAGCAGCCCCCAACGCGGGCCCGAGAGGCCCACGTCGGCGTCCTTCTGGCTGTCGACGACCTCGCACAGGCGCGTCAGAGCACGGATCGTGGCGAGGATCTCGACGCCACTGGTGTCTTCCAGGCCGGTCAGGTCCTTGAACTGGCCGCTCAGAAAGGCTCTGGCCTTCTGAAAAGGGTCTCGGCCTCGGGCGCGTGGGGACGTCATACTTGCCTCGAATCATTCCTGGGAGAAAGTACGGCGTGTGATTATACTACCACGTACTACCTTTGCCAAGTCTTGAGAGGGCATGGGGTGTAGCCCAGAATCGTCGGTGACCGACGGGGGCCGGGCACCACGAAGGACACAAAGGGGGCAGGGGGCACCCAAAGCCCTTCGTGTCCTTCGTGGTTCAAGAGCTCCCGAAAGCCTGGGATACACCCGAGGGCCTGGGGGCGGGGCATGCTGGAGCGGTCGAGCTGAGGGGCACGGGTGGCTCAGCGAGCTGGCGCCGCTCGCCAAGTGAAGAGGCAGGCTGCGCTGGGGTCCGAGACCACGCCCTGCACCTGGCCTGCCTGGCCGCGGATGACCTGCACGCGCCAATAGTACTGCCCTTCACCCAGAAGCAGTCCGGTGGTGCGGTAGCGGCGCTCCTTGCACCAGGCGATGCCCTCGGGCTGCGTGCCGATGCGGTAGACCTGCAGGTCAAAGTATTCATCATCGGCCAGGGCATAGGGCCACGTCCAGGTGAACTCGATGCTGCCGGTGCACTCGCCTTGGCCCGGCGAGTCGAGCGTCGGCGCGGGGAACCAGCGCGGCGTGGCGCTTGCCGGCGGCCCGGCGATCCACCGCACAGTCGGCGTGGGGTGAACGGCCGTCGTTGAGGTCGGGGCCGTAGTAGGCGGCGCGGCCCGGGTCGACGCGACGTGGGCCGGCGTGGCACTGGGCGAGGCGACGGAGGGCCGCGCAACCGGCAGTGCCTCCGTTGGCGCTTCTGGCAGGCTGGTGGGCGGCATGGCTGCCGTCGCGATGCTCGCCGGCGAAGGCGTGGGCATCGGGGCGTTATCTAGCCCCAAGCTCGGCAGCCCCAACCGCCACAGCACACCTGCCGCCAGCAGGAGGATGGCGAGCGTGCCGCCGATACCGAGCAGGACGCGTGGCAGCCGGCCAAGCCGCCGCCGCGCCGGCCCCCGCAACGCCCCCCAAAAGTCCTTGCCGGCCTCGGCGCCTGGCTGCAGGCCCTCGGCCAGCGCCTGGCGCAACTGGGGCACGCCGGTGTAGCGCTGTTGCGGGTCAAGCTGCATGGCCCTCAGAATGGCCGCGTCGATGCCCTCGGGGAGCGCCCGGTTCGCCTGGCGGGGCGGCACCAACTCGGCGCCCTGCGTCCGTGCCACGGCATCGGCCGGCGCCTTGCCGGTCAACAGCGCGTAGAGCGTGGCCCCGAGGCCATAGATGTCGGAGCGCTCGTCGAACCGGCCCTGATGCTGCTCTGGCGCCAGGAATGGGGCATCGGCTGAAGTCACGCCGGCATTGTCTATGCCCTCCACGTCGACCAGGCCGGTCAGGTGTGGCGTGCCGTCGACGGTGATGACGATGTGTGAGGGCGAGATGTGGCCGTGGACGATCGGTGGCCGCTGGGCGTGCAGGTACTCGACCGCATCGAGGATGCGATCGAACCAGTCCAACACCTGCCCGTCGATGAAGGGGTCCTTCTGCGACAGCGCCTCCCCCAGGTTGGGCTCCACATAACCCAGCAGGACCAAGTACTGTCGGCCCGAGGGCTCGATGAACGAGTCGAGCACGACCGGCAGGCTGGGGTGTTCGAGCGCGGCCAGGACCTCGTACTCCTCCTGGAAGCTGGCCTGGGCGGCCGGCGAGGGGTCGGCGCCTTCGAGGATGATCACCAGCTTGGCCGCGGCGAGCGCGTCGCTGCCCAGGTAGAGGGCGCCGTCGACGCCGGCCTTGACCAAACTGGTGATCGTGTAGCGCCCGTGCAGTACGGTGCCAGAGGCGAGCGAGGCATCCATGGGTGACCTCCCTTCCGGCGCGCGCCGGCTCGTGAGCGCCCCCTCTGCAGAGTGGCTAACGGTGGATTTCTCACGGGTTACAGGATTGTTACTATTATACCAGGAGCACGCCGAGTTGCCAACTGCTCCGATTCCGACTATCCTTGAGGCATTGGCACATAGAGGAGAAGGTACCATGGCAACAGTGGCCGTGATCAGGACCCGCCCCGCGACCGTGCTGGTCGACTATGAGCGCCTGCTTGAGCTGGCCGGTTTTCGCACGCACCTGGACCCCAACGCGACGACGATCTTGAAGGACAACATCTCCTGGCACTATCCCTTCCCCGGCGCCAACACGACGCCCTGGCAGCTCGAGGGGACGGTGCTGGCGCTGCAGCACGCCGGATACAAGGACCTTGTCTGCGTGCAGAACAAGACCGTGGTCATCGATGCCTTCAAGGGCGAAGACCTCAACCGCTACCGGCCGATCTTTGCGCGCTACAACATCCCGGTGCGCTACAACTTTCGCCGTGAGGACATGCAGTGGGTGCGCTACGTCCCCAAGGCCAAGATGCTCGTGCTCGACAAGATCTTCCCCGACGGCATCATGATCCCCGACTATTTCCCGGGCAAGAACATCGTGCACCTGCCGACGGTCAAGTGCCACATCTACACCACCACGACCGGCGCCATGAAGAATGCCTTTGGCGGCCTCCTGAACACGCACCGCCACTGGACGCACACCTGGATCCACGAGACGCTGGTGGACCTGCTGGCCATCCAGCGCGAGATCCACAGCGGCATTCTGGCCGTCATGGACGGCACCACCGCCGGCAACGGGCCCGGCCCGCGGCTGATGCAGCCGGTGACGATGAACCTCATCCTGGCCTCGGCCGACCAGGTGGCCATCGATGCCGTGGCGGCGAAGCTGATGGGCTTTGACCCGCTCTCGATCCGTTACATCGCGCTGGCCCACGAGGCCGGCCTCGGCTGCGGCGACCCGCGCGAGATCGAGCTCGTTGGCGATGACATCTCGGGCGAGCACTACCAGTTCCAGTTGGCGAAGAACTTTCATACGACCATGGCCTGGCTCTCGTGGTACGGGCCCACGCGGGTGCTGCAGAAGCTCATCTTCCATACCCCGCTCGTCGCCATCCCGACTCTCGTGTCGGAGGCGTATCACGATTACTACCGCTGGCCAACCAGGGAGCGCCATGTTGCCGAGGAGTGGCAACGCACTTCGCCCTGGGGCCAGCTCTTCCAGCGCTATGCCAACGGGGCGGGCTGATCGGGACCGGCAGCGGCTGAGGCAGGCCGGCAGCGCCATACCACTGAGCGCTATCAGCGAGGATGTGTACGGGCCGGCGCGCTGATTGTCAGCCCTTTTGGCCGGCCTGCCCGCGGAGGAAGCGCTCGCGCAGCAGGGCCATGGTGCGCACGACCTGCTCCGACTCGGCCTGGATAAAGTCGTGCAGCCGGGTGCAGCCCTCATAGTCGCCGCAGGCGGCGCAGTTGGGCAGCTCCCGTGCGACGGCGCAGGCGCGGATGGCGCAACCGGCGCAGAACGTCGCCAGGAAGGGCTGCTGCGCCGGCTGGCAGCCCAGGCACACCCAGTCGCGCGGGGCATTGCCGAAGCGCTCGGCCAGGCTTTCGAGCAGCGCCATATCGCCGCCCACCGTGCCCCTGAAGCCGCGACACTCGTCGCAGTGGATGCCACAGTAACCCAGCATGGTCATCCTCCTGGAGTGTGCTGTGCGCGCGGCGCGCACAGCAGGCTGAGCAGTCACGCCGCACAACGCTTCTTGTTGGCCATATTATCCGCTATTGGGGCATTCTTGCGAATCTGCAGATGCCACCCACGGGTGTGCCCAGGAGTGTTGGCGACCCCCGTTCAGTGCTGGAGAGCGGGTGCGGGGCAGACACCTGACAGGTCTCCGGCGACCTGTCAGGTGTCTGCCCCGCACCCGCTCTCCAGCACTACAAGCATGTGGCCCCGACGATCCTGGCACATGCTCGGTGCGTGCCCTGAAGTGGCGAGAGTCGCCTGAGTGTGATATAGTGAAGGTGAGCTTTCCCTCTTCAACCTTGGCAGGTGATGCTGTGCTGAGCCAGAGGACCCTGTTCTCTTTCGCCACTCGCCGCCAGGCGCGGGGAGCGTTGACGGCGCACGACGACTTTTGGGTGCGCCTGAGCCCATTCGATCGCTCGGCCCGCATGAAGACAGACCGGCGCATCTCCGACGAAGAGTTTCTGGCCTTTCTGGCTGCGCAGGCCCTGCCATGGCCGCTCGAGGAAGTCGAGAAAGTGCGCCGTGCGCTCGCCGCTGTCGCGCCGGGGCTGGCCGCGCTGTTGCACCGCTTGCCGGGCACCATCCTTCTGGTCAAGACGACGGGCGAAGAAGAGTGTCACAGCGCCTACACGCGCCGCAACGCCATCATGCTGCCGCCGAACAAGATCGCCTATGAACCGCGTGACCTCGAGCGGCTGCTGGTGCACGAGCTCTTTCACGTCGTCAGCCGCCACAATCGAGCGCTGCGCGAGCGGCTCTACGCGGCTATCGGCTTTCTGCCCTGCGGCGAGATCGAGCTGCCCGAGCCGCTGCGCGACCGCCGCATCACCAACCCCGATGCGCCGCGCGCCGATCACTCCATCCTGGTGTCGTATGAAGGCGAGCGCCTGGCGGTGGTGCCGGTGATCTTTGGCGTCCGGCCCTACGATGCGAAGAAGGGCGAGCTGTTCGACTACCTGGTGCTGCGCTTGCTGGCCGTCGAGCAGCGCGGCGGCGAATGGGCGGCCGTCTGCCGCGGCGGCGAGCCGCGCTTGCTCGCGGTGGAGGCGGTTTCGGGGTTCTACGAGCAGGTGGGCCGCAATGCCGGCAATGCGTCGAGCCCCGAGGAGATCCTGGCGGAGAACCTGACTGCGCTGGTCATGGGCGACCGCGACCTGCCATCGCCCGAGGTGGTGCGCAGGGTGGAGCGGATACTGCTCTCGTAGAGGACGGGCAGGCAGCGATGCCTGCCCTACTGCCCCCTGCCGTTCCCCCCACGGGGGGAATGAGAGGTACGAGGATGGGGATGGACATTCAAGACGTTGTACGCGAGCATCGCAGGAAGTGGATAGAGGCCGGGCAGTGGCAGGAGCCGAACCTGACCGACTGCCTCGACTTTATGGCTACCGAGGTGGCCGAGGCTATCGACAAGCGACTGCGCCTGTCGCGCGGCTATGTGCGCAACAACGCCGAGCCGGCGCCGTCGCCGCTCGAGCTCGGCGTCGAGGTCTTTGACGCCATCATGATGGGCTGCATCGCGCTGGACCTGCTGGGCCTGGACCTCGGCGAGGTCGCGCGGCTCAAGCTGGAGGCGATGGACCGCAAGAAGGGCGTGGACTGATGAGGCCGATGGGGAACGATCGGGATGATCCCAACGCCTGGGCGCGCGAGGCCTGGAACGCCAACGCCGCCTTTTGGGATGAGCGCATGGGCGAGGGCAACAGCTTTTTCCGACTGCTCGAGTGGCCGGCGACGGAGCGGCTGCTGCAGTTGCAGCCGGGCGAGCGTGTGCTTGACGTAGCCTGCGGCAATGGCCTGACCTCGCGGCTCATGGCCGCGGCGGGCGCCCAGGTGCTCGCGATTGACCTGGCGGAGGAGATGATCGCGCGCGCCCGTGCGCGCACCCTGGAGCACGGCGAGCGCATCGAGTACCGCGTGCTCGACGCGACCGACGAGGCGGCGCTGCTGGGCCTGGGCGAGGGCCGCTTTGACGCGGCGCTCTGCAACATGGCGCTCTTTGACATGGCGGAAATAGACCCGCTCATGCGGGCGCTGGCGCGGCTCTTGCGGCCGGGCGGGCGCTTTGTCTTCTCGGTGTTGCACCCCTGCTTCAACCATACCCGTGCGGCCCATGTGGCCGAGGAGGAGGATCACGGCGGTCAGGTCGTGACCACCTACTCGGTCAAGGTCTCGGGCTACCTCACGCCGGCGGTGAACGCCGGGGTCGCCATGATCGGCCAGCCCGTGCCGCAGCCGTACTTTGACCGCCCGCTGCAGGTGCTCCTCGGCGCCTGCTTCGCTGCCGGCTTGGTGCTCGACGGCCTCGAGGAGCGCAGCTTCCCGCCGGAGGATGTGGGGGGCAACACGCCACTCTCGTGGAACGGCCGCTACTCGGAGATCCCACCGGTGCTCGTGGCGCGGGCGCGGCGGGGCTGAAGCCGAGTGGTCTGAGCGGGTGTCGTAGAGACACCCGCTCTCCGGTACGATGAACAGGTCTCGCCGGCGGTTCCAGCATATGCCCCTGGCCGGCCCCGCATTTGGGCCCGACGTGTGCTTGATGTATCATGCAGGTCGCGAGAGGAGGGTACGGTGGGTCTCGACGTCTATGTAGGCGCGCTGACGCGCTACTACGGAGGCGACTGGCGGACGGCCGCGCAGCGGCTGGACGGCACGCGCGGCCCGGCGGCGGGGTTGGAGGCGCTGGACGGCGACACGCGGATGGCCGTCCTCACCTGGCGCGATGGCCTGTCGCTCGGCCTGCAGGCGCACCTGGAGGACCCGCTCGATTGGGATGAGTCGGACGCTGCGCCCTGTGTCATCGGCACTCTCGGCTGGGAGGGCTATGCCGGCCTGCTGCTCTGGGCGGCGTATGCCGAGCACCCGGAGCTGGCGCGGCCTGTGGAGGCGGTGGCCGAATGGGAGGCCGACCCTGCCTACCAGGCGAGCAACGCCGCCGGCTTTGCCTCGCGCTGCGGCCACCTGCTCTACGGGCCCGAGCTGTGGCTGCCCTGCCCGTTCTGCTTTACCTTTCGCGCCGAGGATGTCTGCGGCGACGAAGTGGCCATCGGCTCGTCGCCGGCGCTGTTGGCCGAGCTGCAGGGCCTCAACGCCGCCACCTGGGCGGCCGATGCGGCGACCCTGAAAGAGTGGCGCGCCACGCCGCCGCCAGGCAAGGCCACGCTGGAGGACTGGGCGCGCTACGGCTGCGCTGTCCTTCTGGAACTGGCCGGGCGCTCGGTGGCGCACGGCCTGCCCATGAAGCTGGATTGCTGAGCGCATTGCCGGCCTGGGCGCGCCGGCGCAACGGGAGGCCAGCCGTGATCGATGCCTCGTCAGTCAAGCGCATGGCCGGGCAATTGGGCGCCGACCTGTGCGCATTGCGCCCGTGGGCCGCTTCGCCGGCGCGCCCGAGGGCTTTCGCCCGGGCGACATCGACCCCGGCTGCCGTTCGCTGGTCGTGGTGGCCTGTCGCTTTCCGCTGGGCACGCTGCAGGCGGCAAGCAACGTGCCCTACACGCTGGTGCGCAACCGGCTGGTCGACCGGCTCGACACGCTCACCTGCACCCTCGCGGCCGCGCTGGAGACGGAAGGCATCACGGCCATGCCCATCCCCTCGGCCGAGCCCTACGAGCACTGGGATGCGGCGCGCCGCCACGGCCGGGGCATCCTCTCGCTCAAGCACGCGGCGGTCCTCGCCGGCCTGGGCGTGATGGGCAAGAACACGCTGCTCATCAACGAGCGCTACGGCAACATGCTGTGGCTCGGCGCCGTCCTCGTAGGTGTGGACCTCGAGCCCGACCCGCTCGCCGCCTACGAGGCCTGCCTGGCCAAGTGCACCATCTGCCTCGACGCCTGCCCGCAGCACGCCCTCGATGGGACGACCATCGACCAGCGGCGCTGCAGGGAGCGCTCGATCTCCGTCACCGAGGGTGGCGGCTGGGTGCTCTCGTGCAACACCTGCCGCAAGGTGTGCCCGCAGCACGCCGGGTTGAAGAGGCCGCACCGATGAACGGGATGACTCGGCGCGGCCATGCCCTGCGAAGCAGGTTGCGGCGGTGGCCGTGCTCTGCCTGGAGCCGCACGGCATGGTCGAGCGGATGCTGGCGACAGATTGCCGACGGGGCGAGCGCCTGGCTGAGCGAGCGCACGTACAGCGAAGAGGAGGAATGATGTCTCCGAGCCCATGGAAGCGCATCCTGGCCTTTGCCCTCGACTACCTCATCGTGGCCGCCTACATGGCCGTGGTCTCGTTGCTGACCTGGGCGGTCTCGCACACTGCTGCGGGGCCGGCATTGGCGGGCCTCTTCGCGGACCCGCTGGCGGCCCAGATCACGATCGTGGCCACGGTCACGCTGCCGGTGGTGCTCTGCTTTGCGCTGCTGGAATCCTCGCCACGGCAGGCCACGTGGGGCAAATGGCAGATGCACCTGCGTGTGGTCTCGGTCGACGGCGGCCGACCTGGCCGGGGGCGCGCCTTGGTGCGCTCGCTGGTCAAGTTCCTGCCGTGGGAGCTGGCTCACACCTGTCTGTGGCGAGTGCCGGGCTGGCCGCTGGATCCACAGGAGCCGCCCTGGCCCGTGTATGCGGGGTTCGGGCTGGTGTGGCTACTGGCGCTCGTCTATCTGGCCGGCCTGTTCGTCGGCGAGAAACGCCAGACGCTCTACGATCGCCTGGCAAGAACCAGGGTGCTCAGCGCGCAGGCAGGCACGCGGGGCGATTTTCGACCATAGGGGGGCATGGGACTCTTCACCATCGGCCACAGCGCCCACTACAGAGATAGAAGGAATGTGTTATGCGCATCGCCATCACGCGCGAGGTCAGCCCGAGCATTGGGCGGTGCGAGCTGACGCACCTGGCGCGCACGCCCATCGATGTGGCGCTGGCCCAGAGGCAACACCGCGCCAACGAGGCCTGCCTGGCCGCGCTGGGTTGCCGGGTGCAGACGCTGCCCGCTGCGCCCGATCTACCCGACTCGGTGTTCGTCGAGGATGTGGCCGTCGTGCTCGACGAGCTGGCCGTCATCACGCGGCCGGGGGCTGAGTCGCGCCGCGCGGAGGTGGCCCCGGTGGCGCGGGCGTTGGCGCC
This sequence comes from Chloroflexota bacterium, assembly GCA_029553955.1. Lineage (GTDB taxonomy): Bacteria > Chloroflexota > Anaerolineae > SpSt-313 > SpSt-313 > JAKPJZ01. Next base: position 14,953 of record JAKPJZ010000052.1, on the reverse strand, counting down.
CTACCGCCGGCTCTGCACCATCGAGGCGCCGGGGACCGTCGGCGGCGGCGATGTGCTGCGCGTGGGCCGGCAGCTCTACGTGGGCCTCTCGAGCCGCAGCAACGCGGGCTCCCACGCCCGCGGTTCCGGCAGACACAGAGAAGTGGCCTGTCTTGTTTGATGTGATCGCGTTCGATGCCGACGATACCCTGTGGCACAACGAGCACCTGTACCGTGACGCGGCGCAGGCCTTCAAGCAGTTGCTGGCGCCCTACGCGCCGCCCGAGCGCAGCGGGGCGCGGCTGAGCGAGGTCGAGATCGCCAACCTCGGCTGCTACGGCTATGGCATCAAGCCGTATGCGCTGGCGATGATCGAGACGGCCATCGAGCTTTCGGACGGCCGCATCAGTGGGGCCGAGATCGGCAAGATCGTCGATCTGGCGCGGGGCATGCTTGCGGCCAGGGTGGAGCTGCTCGAGCACGCCGAACAGACCGTGCGCACGCTGGCGGCCACGTATCCGCTGATGGTGATCACCAAGGGCGACCCGCTGGACCAGACCGCCAAGGTGGCGCGGTCGGGGCTGGCCGATTGCTTTCGCTACGTCGAGGTGGTGAGCGACAAGACGCGCGAGGTGTATGCGGGCATCCTGGCCAGGTACCGGCTGCAGCCGGGGCGCTTTCTCATGGTGGGCAACTCGCTGCGCTCCGACATCCTGCCCGTGGTGGCGCTGGGCGGCCGGGCGGTGCACGTGCCCTACCGCACCACTTGGGGGCACGAATGCGTCGAGCCGTCAGCCGAGGAGCGGGCGAGGTACGAGGAGATCGCGCACCTGGGCCTGCTGCCCGCACTTGTCGAGGAGATGGGGCGAGGCGCAGCACAATAGCCCCGCAGATGCTCGGAGGAGCCTCGATGGGTTTGGGGGTTATCTGACGGGGCCCGCCCGCGCAGCGACCCCGTCAGATAACCCCCAAAACCCCAAGAGGATCTGCACCGGAAAAACGCGAAGCATATGGCCCGGTCGCGAGCGCAGGGCAGCGCTCTACGGCGGGTCACTAGAACGGGATTGATGATGCCGGCTGGTCCGAGGATCGCGCGCGAGGCGCGCACGATCGAGGCGATGATCCAACTGCACTGCCGCGCGCAGCACGGCACGAACGGTGCGCTCTGCGCCGGCTGCGATGAACTCCTGGCCTATGCGCGCGAGCGGCTGGCGCGTTGCCCCTTTGGCGAGGGCAAGACGATCTGCGCCCGCTGCCCGGTGCACTGCTACAAGCCGGCGATGCGCGCGCGCGTGCGCGCGGTGATGGTCGAGGCCGGGCCGCGCATGCTGCTCAGGCATCCCATCCTCACCCTGCTGCACTTCCTCGACGGCCTGCGCCAGGCGCCGCTGCGGCCGGCCCAGGCTGAAGGGCGCAAGCCGCGTCGACCGGCCGAACCCTGAGCCCGCGACCGGGCGCCCAAGGGCACATCCCGCAGTTGTGGGGCACCCGGGAGCTGGCCGGGTTGTCTGCTTCGCTGCCACCCCTTGGGCGCGGACAAGCCTGCACAGGCTCATGTTCTCGTGCGCCCGGCCCTGACCCGGGTCAGCACCGGGTTCGTGCGAAGCCCAAGAGCCGGTCGCCAACGATGATGGGATATACCCGACGCCCATGCTGCACTTGAAGCGCGGGGCTGCTTGGAGTATACTATCGCTGCCCGGCGGTGGCCGGGCGAGTGGGGCCCATAGCTCAGCGGCAGAGCATCCGGCTCATAACCGGCGGGTCGCGCGTTCGAATCGCGCTGGGCCCACCTACGCATTTTCGACGAACGGCAGAGCATCCGGCTAGTCCAGGGACGATACCGTATGCTCTGCCGTTCGTTTTTCTTCGACCAGAGCCAGTTACGAAGCCGGATGCTCTGCGGTTCGGCCACCCCAGGCAAACCAGAAGACCGTTTTGCCTGCCGTTCGTGCCCACTTTGCGCCACTCTCATGCCCCTATCATACTATAGCAGTCAAAGCGATTCGGCCGGCCGGCAAAGCAAAGGGACCAGGCCGGCGGCTGCCGACTTGGTCCCTTTTGCGGTCTTGGTTGCCGTTCTCGTCAGAGCTTCAGGCCCAGCGCGTCGCAGGGTGCGTGCGCCAGGTCCAGCGCCGTGCCCAGATAGCGCTCGGTTGTCTTCAGACTGCTGTGGCCCAGATTGTATTGGACTTGCTCAAGCGCTGCGCCGCCGCGCCTGGCCAACTTGGCGTAGGTGCGGCGCAGGTCGTGAGCGGCCAGTTTGCCCAGGCCGAGCGCTGCGGCGTATTCCTTCACCAGCCAGGACACGCCGATTTCGCTCAAGTCGTCGCCGACGTGGCCCCACTGGTCGACCTGGCGGAAGATGGGTCCGGCGCTCAAGCCGGCGGCGCTCGCCCAGGCGTCGATGGCGGCCTTGGCCCAGTCCGGCATGACCACGCTGCGCGTCTTGTTGCCTTTGCCGATCAAGTCCACGATGAGCCAGCGCAGGCGGCCGTCGTCGGCCTGGCGCTGCTGCACGTGAGCGAAAGTGAGCGCGGCCACTTCGGAGCGTCGCAGGCCACAGCCGAGCATCACGGCCAGTATAGCGCGGTCGCGCAGGCCCTTGAGGGTGTTCGTGTCGGGTGCGGTGAGCAGGCGCTGTGCCTGTTCCTGGGGCAGCCAGTTGCCCTGTCGCTGGCCGGCCTGCCTCAGCCCGGGCGTGTTGCGGATGCCGCTGGCGGCCGCCTGCGACATGGCGCCGTTGTCGGCGGCTTCGGTGGCCAGGCGGCGGATGGCGCTCAGCCGTTGGTTGATGCTCGACGCGCCCATGCCTTGAGCGGCGAGCTCGGCGCGATAGGAAAGCAAGACGGCCTTGGTGAGTCCAATCTGGCCGCGGCGCCGATACCAGGCGAGAAAGTCGCGGATGGCGCGCGCGTAGGCGCGTTTGGTGTGCAGCGAATCGACGGCGTCTGTCACCAGGCGGACGATTTGCTCGACCTTGTCGGCGTCAATCTCGGCCAGGGATTGCTCGTCGATGACCATGATGTCGCCCATATCGTCGCTCTCCTTCACTACTGATAAGGGTTATTATCTATAGCTATCCTACAGCAGGACGAAAACGGTGTCAAGCGCAAAGCGCGGGGGGGCGGTCAGGTGGTGCTGCGCTCGGGCACGCAGAACAGGCTGCGCCTATTCCTGCCGCGCTTCGGTGCTCGCCTTCTTCTGCCACTTGAGCGCCAGCATGGCGCACTGGTCGTCTCATCGTAGAAGTGAGTCAACCAGGGCAACCGAGGCAACTAGGCCAACCGAGGCAACCAGGCAACCGGCCGGCTACCAAGGGAGGAGCGCAACTGCCGCATCTTTGACCTGTGGCTGGCCTGCTACACCGAAGAGGAAATCGCAGCAAGCACTGGCATGGACCGGTCTACGGTGACTCGAACCAGAGAGGAACTGTGCAATAGTGAAGACGTGCAGAAACGCACGGTTCTCGCCGAATACCGCGACGCCGACTGGACGCCACCGCTCTACAATGCCTGGAAGCAGCAGGGCGGGACGGCCACTGGGAGCCGCCCGCCCTGCAGGTGTATGCGCTTGCTCCGCCTGGGGGTCACGCTGGCCTCAACGGCCGCCCAGGCTTTGCTGCTTACCGCTTCGGCCGGATGCCGCCAAAGTAGGCCAGCGTCGCCGTGGCTGTCTCGGCCATGCTGCGGCCCGTCTTGACGACGTGGCGCAGCCCGGCGGCTTTGTCCTGCGACGCATAGTCGTCGGGCAGCGCCTGCAGCTCGCGCAGCGCCCGCTGCCGCACTGTGTCAGGGTCCAGGCCAGGCGCCAGGCTCACGCGGATGACGCGCGGCGTCTTCGCCGGCGCCTTCTTTACCCCCTGGGCCGGAGGCGCTTCCTTCGCCTTGGCCGGCCTGGCCGCTGCTCGTTTCTTGAGCGCTGCGCCCAGCAGAGCGCCAAGCTTGCCCTGGGCAATCAGCCGGGCCGCCTCTCCAGTCGCTGCATAGGTTGCCATGTCCGTCTCCTTTCTGCCGGGCTACTGCCCGGCCCGCCGCTGCTTCAACTCACCGCGCAGGCTCTGCACCTGGCCGGCCAGCTCGTCGCAGCGCGCCTCGAGCTCGCGCACCCTGGCCTCGGCCTCGATTCGGGCCTCCTGCTCAGCAGCCAGTGCCCGGCGCGCCTGGCCGGCCATTTGCTTGAAGGCGTCGGCCCGGCCGTGCGCGCCCTGCGCCGACTGCTGCGCCCTGGCCAACACGCCCGGCAGCCGGTTCAGCAGCTCCACCAGGCGCCGACACGTGGCGGCCACCTCGCGCGCCAGGTCGCCCAGCTCACCCGTGTGGTCGGTCTCCGGCGCCTCGGCCATGTCGCTTTCCTCCCGCTCAGTCGCTATCACGTAGATCTGTCTCCTTCATCGCTTCGCGCTCAACTCGCTCCGCCAATCGCGCGGGCCTATCCTACCATCCCACCTAGCCACCCAACCCTGCGGCCGGGTTGCCCACCAACAGGCGAGCGCCAGCGCCAGCACCAGGTCGTCGTGCTGGCCCTCGCGCCAAGCGCCGTACACATCGTTCGCCGCCGCTGTGATGCGCACCCGGAAGCTCAAAAGCTCGCTCACCAGCGTGCCGGCCAAAGGCAGCTCCTTGGCCACCCCGAGCCGTTTGTCCTGCAGCAGCACCAGGGCTGCGCTCACCAGGTCGCGCTTGGGCACAAAGTAGTACCCCTCCTGACACGTGGCGCGCTCGCCGCCCGTGATGACGACGGGCAGCGGCCTGAGCCCCGCCTGGCGCAGCATGTCCACCACCGGCCGGCCGACGCCGGTCGCGTCGACCACCAGGGCGGCCCCGCGCAGCTCGGGCTCGGCCAGCAACTGCTTGATGCGCACAATGACGGCCGGGTAAGGCGTGCCCAGCGGCAGACGCTCCAGCAGCCGGCCGGCATACTCCTCCGGCAGTCGCTTCGGCAGCGGTGGCGGCGGGTCGTGCGGCATGCGCCGCATGGCGCTGCGACTGGCCGAGTCGTCGCACAGCCCGTCAGACGGCGCCGCTTCGATGGGCCGGCGCACCTCCAGGCCGGCCAGTGCGGTATAGTCCGCCGCCTGGCCCAAGTCCACGCCCAGCACGAACATGCTACACCTCGCTCTCTCTGGCCGTTGTCAGATGCTTCGCCGCTTCCAGCGGCTTGATGTCGTCTCTCAAGGCGGCCGCGACCAGCTCATAGCTGAAGACTTGGTCGCTCGTCTCACCAAACTGGCACATGTACTCTTGCGCGAACCACCAGGCGCCGATCGTTGCACGCTCCTCGGCCAGGAAGGCCGGCGAGATGCGCGGGCATTGCTCTGCCGTCACCTGGATACGTTGCCAGCCCTGGCCCTCAGTCCACTCCTTGTGCCACCAGCCGCGCTTGCCGAATGGTGTGCTCATGGCGACCAGGCCGCCGCCGCTGACGGCCAACATCGGCCGCACCGAGTAGTATAGGTCGTCACTCACCCTGGCCGCTTCGTCGATGACGATCAGCCGCACGCCGGCAAACCCGCGCACCGTGGCCTCCTTGCCCGGCAGCGAGATGATGCGCGAGCCGTTGGCGAGCTCCAGGCGCAGCACGCTCTGCGCGTCGGCCTGCACCGCGCTGTCGTCGGCGCCGTACAGGCCGGCGACGGTGCGCAAGAGCTCGCCTGACTGCCGCTGGCTTGGCGAGAGCAAGAGCACCAGGGCGCCCGGTTCGTGCTGCGCCACGTACAGGCCGAGCGCACCGGCCGTCGTTGACTTGCCGCCCTGGCGGCAAACGTTGAGCAGCACCCGGCGGCAGTCGCCGCGCAAGAGCTCGGCCTGCCAGGGGTCGAGCATGTGGCCGGTGACGCGTTCGGCCCACAGCACGGGGTCGAGCGCTTCGGCCAGGTCACGCGCCAGCTCGCCCATGCTCCACCTCGGCCAGCACACCGGCCACGGCCTGGCGCGCCTCGGGATATGGCGCCAGGGCTGCCACCAGCGCACCGCGGATAGCCTGCCACTCGGGCAGGACCAGGACGTTGACCTGCGGCCGCTCATCGAGCTCGCCCAAGAGCCTGGCCTGCAGCTCCAGCAGGCCGCGCGCCTCGCGGATGGCGCTGCAAGCGGCCCTGTAGTTGCCGTCGGCCTCGGTCTTGTTCAAGATGCCTTGCGCTCGCGCCTGCAGGTCGAGCGCCTGGGCCAGCAGGCTGTCGGCGCGCACCACCTCGGCCGCCTGCTGCGCCTGGACCAGGCTGGCCGGCAGGTGGTTGGCGGCATGACGGCGCAGCGCCGTCTCGGTCACGCCGTAGCGCGGCGCAATGCGCCGGTTGGGCTCGCCGGCCACCAGCGCCGAGTCGATGGCCGCTCGCTCAGGGTGAGTACAGATACTACAAGCATTTGGCATTGCCGTCTCCACGCCTGCGTCTTGGCCGGGGTGTGGCGATGCGTTTGGGTGTGTCTTGGTGCAGCCAGCGTGCCAGGCCGGCGTCGATGTGCAGGCTCATGGCCAGCTCTGCCGCTTCGGGTCCGGCGAGCCAGGTGCGTGCATCGGCCTGCCCGGTCGACGTGGTGCGGTAGCCGGCGCCGCTGGCGTCGCGCAGCGCTTGCAGGACGACGGCAGCGGCCAGGGCGCGCCAGCCGGTGTCCATCATCGCCCTGCTCCCACTCCGCTGGCGTGCAGCGCCTGCAGGACGCCGTGCTCGGTAGCTCGACGCACTTGCGCCGGCCCACCCGGCGCGACGATACTGCCGATGTTGACGGTGACGCTGCCGCTGCCCCCGCCCGCCGGCGTGATGTGCACGCGTTCCGGCGCGTGCTCGGCCACCCAGCCTTGAAAGTACGTCGGCTGGGTAAAGACGCGGTCCAGGCCGGCGGCATAGCCGCGCGTGGGGTCCAGTCCGCCGCTGGGCCGGCCAACGTCCCAGGCGCGCGACTCCCAGACAGGCGCTGCTGCCGCCAAGAGCCGGTCGTACTCGGCCTGCATGGCCTGGATGCGGTGTTGAAGTTCCAGCACCCGCTCGACGGACCAGGCCGCCGGCTGGGGAAGTTGCTCAAGCGCTTCCAGTTCCTCCTTGGTATAGATGCGCCGCCTGGCGTCTTCCTGCCACAGCTTGGCGACGGTATCTGTGCCTTCTCTGACGCTGGCGTCAATGGCAGTCTGCACGGCCTCGCTGCTCGTCGCCGCATCTTTGTTGAGCTTTTCCAGGCTGGGCAAGACCTCTTCCCGGTAGAACTTGTCCCACGGGCTTTCGGGGCATACCTGGCTCTTGTACCTTTGCTCTTCCCACGGCATACCCTTCGGCAGTTCCTCTGGCAGGCTGCGCCAGGCCCACTCGTTGAGTGCCACCCAGGGTGCCTTCGAGAGAGCGTCTGTGTCTGCCTCCCATGCGGAACGATACACGTTCTTGAGTTCCTCGACCCGCTCTGCGCTGAGTCCCAGCTTTGTGAAAAAGTTCGTGAAGAACGAGCTTGCGAGCTGGCCGGTCACGGCGCCCATGATGGCGTCGATATTCCGCAACATCTTGCCCAGGCCGATGCCCAGGCCCGCCGCCCACGCCTTTCCCGCCTCATCCGACCCCAAGAGCGCGATAATGCCGTCGGCCAGGGCGCTGCCGATGTCGCTGCCGGCCCTGGCGATGTCTTGCTGCGTCTCGGCGCTTTCGGCCCAGGTGCGTATCTTGTCGCTGACGCTGGCGAGCCCTTCGACGCTGTCGAGCAGCCAGCCGGCGATGCCGCGCACCACCAGGCCGGCAATCTTGACGCCGACCTGACAGAGTGAAGCGTCGCCGCCCTGGCCCCTGAGCCAGTTTTCCAGTTTGCCGAGCTCGTCGCCGGCCAGGCCCAGTTTGTCGGCCACGATGCCAGGCCACTTGGCCAACTCGGTGCCCAGCCCGCCGGTGAGTGTACCCCAGATGGGCGCCAGCTTGGGCTCGACCTTGTTCCAGATTCCCTCGATGCGGCCCCAGGTCCGGTCCCACGCATCGCCGAGGCGGCCGATGTCGTCCAGGGTCTTCTTGGGCACGCCAAATTGCTCGGCCATGCCGCGCCAGTCGCCGGCCAGTGCCAGCTTGAGCACTCGCCCCATTTGCTCACCCGCGCGGCGCAGCCTGGCACGCGTTTCTTCCGAGACGAGCGTGTCGACCAGCCCCGCCACGATGGGCCGGAAGGGCTCCATAATCGGCGTAAAGAACTCGCGCATGACGAGCTGCTTCAGGTCTTTCAGACTCTCCTTCAACCCGCCCCAGCTCTTGGCCTGCTTCTCGGCAGCGTTGGGGAAGGACTCTTCCATCCACGAGATGACCCGCTCCATGGCGTCGCCGACCGGAACGAGGCCCTCATCAAGCATGTCCTGCAACTGCGCCGTGGTCACGCCGAGACTCTTCGCCAGGATGCTCTTGATGGGCACGCCGGCGCGCGCCAGCTCGCGCACTTCCATGCCCGTGATCTTGCCCTGCGTGTGTATCTGGCCGAGCGACATTGTGACGCGCTGCAACACGTCGCCGGTCAGGCCGGAGCCGGCACCCATGTCGACCAGCGCCTTGGTCAGCCGCTCGGCCTCTTTGGTCGTAAAGTCGTACACCATCGCCAGGCGAAACATATCGCCGATGTCTTCCATGCCCAGCGGCGACTTGATAGCCAGCATCTGCACCCACTCGAGCAGTTCCTTGGCGCGCGGGCTGGCCTGTGCGTAGGCGTCGGCCATGCTCATGGTGTTGGTCCACACCGTTTTCTCGACCAGTGCCAGAGCGCCCTCTTTGTCGCTCAGCGCGGCAATCTTGGCTCGCGTCTCAGCCAGGCGCTCGTTCAGGGCGTCAAGGTTCTGCTCCCGTTCGGCGATGATGCGCGGGTCTTCGTACTCGACCACCTGCGCTTTCTCGCGCGTCGTGTGGCCTTTGGGGGTGACCACGGGCACCGACTTGACCTTGCCGGCTTGCATCTTTTCCAGCCTGGCCTGCGCCGCGCCAATGTCGGCCACCAGCGCCGCTTCGGTGTCGCGCAACTCTTCCAGCTTGGCGCGTTCCTTGTCGGTAAGAGAGATGCGCTGCTGGGCCATGACCGTGGTCTCTTCGCCTTGCGAGAGCTCGCGTGCAACCAGCGACTGGACAACCAGCCCCAATTTTTCGTAGCCGGCCACGGCCTCGAAGGCGTCGTTAGCCGAGTTGAGCGCAGCCCTGCCGATGGCCTCGAAGCCCTTGACGATAACCTGGCCGGTGACCCAACCCAAGGCCGACTGCATCACGCCGCCCAGTCCGGTCCAGGCGCGACCGACGGCGCCGGCGCTCTGCTGGGTGGCGGTCTGGGCCCGGTTGACGCCGTTCAGGTAGGACTGCAGGCCGCGCTGAAAATCGCGGTCGTCCAGGATGGCGCGCAGGCCGACTTGCTCTGTCATGTCAGGCCGCCTCGGCGCTGCGACCACGCAGGCCGGCGAGAACGGCCGCACCCAGCGCGGCGCGCTCGGCGATGGCGAGCAGCCGGTCGAGCTCGGCCTCGCGGATAACTACCAGGTCGCCGCGCGAGTCGTCGGGTAACTCGATGTGGCAGCAAGTCAGCCGGCCCGGCGGCGTGGCGGCCTCCAGGCGGCGAAAGGCCAGGCCCATCTCTGTGGCCTCTTTGCGCTGCTGGCGCTCGGACTTGGCTTTCCTGAAGACTCTCATCGTGCCTCCTAACAGAAGCGGCGCCGGCCTGGATTGCTCTCCAGGCACGGCGCCGCAGTCTTTCGACGGGGGCGGTGTTCGGTTACGAAGATTATACGTCAGAACAGGTTGCCTGGCACGTCGGGTGTGCACCAGGCCGGCCCTGGGTTGTTCTCCCCCAAGTAGCGATTTTTGCGGAAAAGCGTAGGTAATTATATATACGTTTTCCCGCAAAAATCACGCGGCCCGCTCTACGAAGCGCGGCGGCCGGCCGCGCTTGTTGGTGCGCACCAGGCCGTGGCGCCACTCGCCCGACTGTACCAGCAAGTTCATGTACCGGGCCACGGTGTCCCTGTCCAGGCCTGTGGCCTCCTGCGCCTCTTCTCGCGTGAAGCAGTCGCGGCCTGCGACGAACTTGAGCCACCGGGCCCAGGTGAACACGTTGACGCCCTCGGGCGCGCCCATGAGCTCGTGCAGGCTGAGCAGGCGCATTGGCGGCAGCTCGGCGATGGGCAGGTTGGTCAGCAGCCAGATGTCCACGGCCCTGACCACGGGCCGGCAGCGATGGGCCAACTGAATCACCTCGGCCTCTCGCTTCGACCACAAGATACTTTGCAGGTCCGGGTCGCTCCAGAACCCGCTCACCGGGTACTCGCGGCCCAGGCCGTCCGCAGGGTCGACATAGCTGTAAGGCACGTACCTGGCGGTAAACTCGCGCTGGAAAGCGTCCATGCGTTCCCAAAAGAGCATGGCCGCGTCGCTCTCCAGTTTGTCGAGCGGCGGCTGCGGCGTGCCGGCGACGAAGAGAACGTCAGTGTCCTGCAGCGCATTTGTGCCACGCGCTGCGAAAAAGTGCACGTGAGGCATGGACTTGAACAGCTCCAGGTGCTGCAGAACGTCGTCGTAGGCGGCGACGGCCGGGTGCCGGTAGCCGTAGAGCTCGATGATGCGCTCCACCTGCTGGCCCAAATGCGCTACCTTGGTCGTCACGTTGCCCTGGCGGTCGACCAGGCTGCGACGCCCGTTCGCCCGGTTGTAGACTTGATAGATGCGGCCCTGCAGCCTGGGCTGGGCGTCGACCAACTCAACTCCACGGCCGAAACAGGCCTGGTACAGGTGCGGCTCGGCCGTCGCGTCCAGCCAGACCACGTGCCCAGGCAACCGTGTGTTGACGGGCCGGCGCAAGAGGAGCAGCAGCCCACTGTCGGCCACGATGACGCGCGGGATGTACGCCTGGCCGGCCAGGGCGCAGCGCGCCTCACGGGCGAGCATGAGGGCCACATACTGCGGGTGAGCATAGGGCACACCGTCCACCTGGCCGGCGCTCCGAATCTGCGGCGGCGGCAGCACGCGCTGTGGCGCTTCGCAGGCGGCCAGGACGTGCGACGCGCCGCCCAGGACAGAAAGCAGATGCTCGCCCTTGATGCACTCGCCTGCCTCGGAGAGGCGTGCCATGGCGATGAGCACGTCGGCCATGGGCTCGGTGGGGTCGGCGTCGCGGGGCCAAATCCAACGGGATGGGATGCGCCAGCGGTGGGTAAAGGCGCCGAGCGGGGACTCGTCGCCGATGACGACGTCGAAGTGCAGCGGATGGCCGAGCGTGATGTGCTGGTGCATGCCGAAGATGCACGGCTCAGAGCGCCGGCGCTGCGCGTGGTAGGCGCACCGGCGTTGGATGTTATCCCAGCCGCACACCCGCTTGCAGAACTCGATGCCGCGGTAGCCGCGCTCGAGCCAGGAACGCAGCGGCAGGGCGTGGCGGCAGGTGCAGGGCTTTCCGCGCTCCGCGTCGGCGTCCTGCTGGGGCAACCACTCGTACCAGAGTGAAGGGTCGCCGGCCATGGCCATGATGTCGCTGTAAAAGTCGTGGCGCGGACCGGCGTAGAGCACGCGCAGGCCGCGCTGCGCGCACGCCTCAGCCGCTGCGACGGCGGCGTGCGTTTTGCCGACGCCTGGGGCGGCTTTGATGAGCAGCATGCAGCCGGCCGGGCCAGCCAGGTAGGCCGTGATGGCGTCGCCGATGCGGGCGCGCGCCTCTAGCAACATGATGCCCTCGGCCTGGGCCACAGCGGGCGGCGAGCAAGGCCGGATGTGGCGCGTCAGGTGCTCGGGCTCCGGGGGTAGCGGGCTCTCCCGCGGTCCATCTTGTTTGACGCGGCCAATCCACTGGCGCAGGTAGTCGGCGTTCATGCGCACCTCACCAGAGCGCCAACTGTTGCTCGCCCCTGGCCGGCTGGGGCTGGGTTGAGGGGCATGCCTCTGCCTGGGGGTGCCCGATGCAGTCAGAGAACCGTTCGAGACGGGCGCCGATCTGCTCGCCATAGCCCCTGCTGACTCGGAAGCCAAAGCGGCGCAAATCGGCAAGAGTGATGAAGAAGAGTTGGCGGTCCCTGTCCAAGTCCACGACGGCCAGGCCCCAGGCGCCGCGCCGCTCGGCCTCGGCCACCAAGCAGCAGTCGACGCACCAAGCGCGCGGAGGGCGCAGCATGTGGCGCGCGCCGTGCACGCACTTGACGAGCACGCCATCGCCTCGCAGCGTAGCCACGATGCGGCCCTGGCCGTCGGCCAGGTCGCCGGCCTGGACAGGCGCCGAATTGGACGTATAATGGGGCTGCATGACACTACCTCCGGTCGATTGAGCCCCCGGCCTTGGCAAGGCGCGGGGGCTCGCCTTTTTTCGTTACAGAGTCACTGAGGTCCGGCTGTTTTCCTGTGTCGTCTCTGTCAGGTGCACATCCGGCACACCCTCTACCCTCGCCTGAGCAATGAGTCTCCGCACCACGTCCGACAGGGTGCTGCCGGTAAGCTCGGCCAGGCGCTCAACTTTGCGACGCTCCAGGACACTCAGCCGAACGTTGGTTCCTCGCCGTTGCATTGTCGTCTCCTCGTGCTTCAAGTGTGATACACCGCTGAAGCATTCTAGCATGCCTTCGACCGCCATGCAAGGTCGCCTGCAAGTCACTTTATACAGTGCATCAATACATGCATGCTTGTGCGCATATGCGGTAGTACCACTGTCGCCAAGTGGCGACGCCATAGGTGAGATGTGGAAAATCGGCCTGGCTTGACGATAACGGCCGCCAGGACAACCTTAAATTTCGCGCGCGTTACCTTAAATCTCAGAGAATCTCGGACACAGAAAAGGGCCGGCGCTCGGCCGGCCCTTGCTATGGCACCTGACGAACTCACGAATGCGACAGTTGTCGCAGGCACTCCTCGCTGATACCTTCGAGCGACGATCGCATTGCGGCCAGGTAGATAACCAACGTTCGCGCCAGCACACACGTGTGGCAGGGCTCGCATTCCTCTCGCGGCGCCTCTTCGACGTTTGCCTCAGTCTGTTCGGTGTTCATCGCTGTCTCCTGCGTGCAGTGTCGCCGGCATGGCGCCGGCGCAAATCCCGGGGTGCCGTCGGAGGCGCTCAAGGCGCCTCCTGGCCGGCCAGGTCCAGGCAGTCTCTCACCACATCGAACACCAGGGCCCACAGGCCGGCGGCCAGGTGGCCGGCCAGTTGCTGCTCGACACTGCCGGCGGGCAGGCGCGCGGCGAGCTCGCCGGCGGCGGCCTCCAGGTAGCCGGCCTCGGGCAGACGGTCGAGCACCAGGTCCGTCAGAGCGAGCTCGCGGCGCAGGTGGGCCAGGTCGGGGGTAATGGCCGGCGTCGCTGGCGGCCGGCGCAGCGCCTGGCGCTCGGCCTCGCGTTCTGCGTAGCGGCGCCGCATGCCAGCCGGCCACGTCCTGGGGTCGGCCATTGCCAGTGTGTCCATGTCGCTCCTCTCTCCGGGCCGTGCCCGGAACGCAAAAAAACCCGCGGCCAGGTGTGTTGCACTGGACGCGGGTCGAATTTGCGCTATACTATTGCGCGCCTGGGGTGCTAGCACACCTTAGGCCGAAGGGCGGGCCGTTCCAGCGGCGCCGCCCTTTTCTATTCGGTTGTAGGGCTACTCTACCACATATTCTACTGTGTGTCAACTATGTTTCTATAGTAGTTGTCATACACATAATGCGCCGCCTGGCTGCGGTCGAGCGCCGCGAGGGTGCACTGCCGTCTCGCCGGCTTCGCTGCGCAGGGGCGATGGCTTCAGCCCTGGCGAGGGACTGACACCCGCACGTCCGGGGACGGAAGCATTGTTCACGTGAACAGGCTTTCGTTCTGGCCTACAGCCGCCAGCGGTCTGCCGGACTGGCCGTCTCGTGCGCTCGCTGCAAGTCGCACTCGGCCAGTTCGACGTAGCGTTCCAGCATCGTCTCGCTCACGTGACCCATCAGGCGCTTGAGCGCCAGGGTAGAGCCGCCGCCGCGCAGATACTGGGTCGCAAAAACGTGGCGCAACAGGTGCGGCCACACCTTGACGCCGGCGCGCCGGCCGAGCTGCATCACCAGATGGCTCAGCGCCGTCTGCGTCAGCGGTCGGCCGCAGCGCTCGGCAAAGAGCGGCTCGCCTGGCCTGGCGTCAGGCCGCTCTGTCGCCAGGTAACGCCAGATGGCTCGCCGCACCGCCTTGCCGGCGTACACTATCCTGGACTTGTCGCCTTTGCCGTGCCGCACCACGATGGCGCCGCTCGCCATGTCCAGGTCGCACATGGCCAGGTCGCACAGCTCTTGCGCTCTCACACCCGTGTCGACCAGCGTCATGATGATGGCGCGGTCGCGCCTGGCAGTGGGACGCCGTGTCCTGTAGCTCTTGCGGCGCTGTGACGTGGCCGGCCGCGTCCAGTCGCAGGCTTGCAGCACACTCTCAATCTGCTCGCGCGTGGGTAGCGTGAACGCCGGCGGGTTGGCCCTGGGGGCTGTGATGGCACCCTTGAGCACGTGCGGTAGGCCGAGCTCGCGACCCAGCCAGGACCAGAACGAGCGCAGAGCCGTGTGCGTGTTGCGGACGGTCTTGGCGCTCAGGCGCGGCTGGCGCCGGCGCAGGTCGGCAAAGAAGCGGCGCAGTGTCTCGGTGTCCAGGCCGGCGACTGGTGGGTCGTCCTGGCCTTGAGCCTTGAGCCAGGTGGTGAGCATGCGGCTGCAGTAGTGGTAATCGCGCAGGGTGCGTGAGCTGCGGCCTTCGGCGGCCAGGCTGAGAAAGAAGCCGGCGAGCGCTTGACTTGTTCTCAGCCGGATGTCCTGCGGTTGCATCCTTCGGCCTCCAGAGAGTGCGTATTTCGGCCGAACCGCAGGCAAAATGGCGTGGCCTGCAGGGTAGCCGGATGCTCTGGGGTTCGCTCTGGCCGGGCGAGTGGGGCCCATAGCTCAGCGGCAGAGCATCCGGCTCATAACCGGCGGGTCGCGCGTTCGAATCGCGCTGGGCCCACTCCCCCCCCAACTGGCGCACCGCAGCGCACACGGCTAGTCAGCATGCCGTACCGGCGTGATCTCCGATAGACGGATC
>JAKPJZ010000030.1 GCA_029553955.1 Chloroflexota bacterium | reverse complement strand
GTCGATGACGGCGGCGCCACGGCGCTCCATGAGTTGGTCCATCTGGCCAATCAGGATCTGCGCGGCCTGGTGGGCGCCGCTGTTGCGGTTGTAGCCACCGGCGAACACCAGCTTGCAGGCGACGGCGCCGTTGTCGTCTTCTAGCACGATGTGGGCGATGCTCACCGCAGACCCCCGCGCTGGGGTTGCTGGGCGCTGGCCATGGGGTTGCCGCCGGCTGGCGCCTGCGGCTGGCTGCCGAATCCGGCGTCGAACTGGCTGCTGGCTGCCTGCTGGTCCAGGCCCTTGTAGAGCTTGAGCACCAGGGCCAGGGCTTGGCCGATGTCGGCGGCGGGCTGGCGCTGGCTTTCCTGCTCGCTTTCCTCGCCGCCCGACTCCTTGTAGACGGACAGCGAACCGTCAGCGGCCACGGAAATGCACAACTCGGTCGAGCCGGGCGCGTCGTTGTCAGGCGCCACCATGTCGTCACCACCCTGGCCGGGCATCTGATCCATGGTCGGCGGTTGGTTGGGGGGCATGGGGGGCATGGGGCCGTCCTTTGTGAGTGCGAGAGAGTGGGGGCGAAAACGACAAAGCCCGCACGGGGCGGGCTCTTGTTGCGGGCAATGCGCGGCGTTACCAGCCGCCTCGTCCTGCGAGGGTCAGGCGTCACAGACGCCGGTATGCAGGCGCAACGCGCCGTTGTCACCCCTTTTGGGCGGGCGCATTATGACGACAGTTTTCAGGCGTGCAACCGGCGGTCATAAGTATGTGACATCAGGCGGTTCTCGCACGGTGGTTATCGTGACGCCATGGCGCTCGCACGTCATTGTCTGACGGCCGCCGAAGCGCTTGGCCAAAACATCGGCAATCACTTCGGGCTCGCAGTTGCTGCTGGCTATGGCGCCGGTGGCGATGGCGATTTCCTCGGCTGGGATGACCTGGGCCGTCTCAATGGTCAGGCGGTGGGCGATACCGATGGGCTGGCCCACTTGGAATGCAATCTCGTAAATGTTCATCTACCGTCCTCAGTTGCCGCGAATAGCTGCCAGGTAGTACGGGCAGAAAAAAACGATGAAAGCAGGCGGCGCCACGCCCCAGGCCTGCACCTCAGTCGATCTGCGGGCGCAGTCATCGCACCCCTCGCGCCAGCCTTCCGCATCAGACCCAACACCGGGGCAGCGGGCTACATCGTCGTCCATCATCGCCCCATCAAATCCCGCTGCCGTCGCGTGACAGTGCGCGG
>JAKPJZ010000008.1 GCA_029553955.1 Chloroflexota bacterium | reverse complement strand
CGGAGTCCGCGGCCAGCGTGTCGGCCAGGCTGGCGCCGTCCTCGGTCGCGGCATCCAGGCTGGCGTGCGGATGGTGGGTGCGGAAGTGATCGACCATGCGGTGGTGGGCCAGCGTGAACAGCCAGGTGCGAAAGCGCGCGCGGGGCTGGTAGCGCGGGGCCTGGCGCACGATGCTGACCCACACGTCCTGCACCAGTTCGTCGGCCAGCGCCGCGTCGTGCACGCTGCGCAGCACGTAGCGCCACACCGCCGGCAGGTTGCGGTCGTAGAGGGTCTCAAAGGCGCGCGCGTCGCCGGCTGCAAAGGCTTGCATGAGCATCTCGTCGGTGGGCGCAACCTCCGTGTCCATCTTCGGAATTATCCCGGCGGCGCCCGCCGGGGCGGGCGGGTGCACACGAGAAGATCCTCAACGGTAGACGGGCGGGTCGGGCACGTAGCGCGACAGGGGGGCATCGGGGAAGGGGTTGGGTTGCCGCTGGGGCGCCGCGCCGGGGATCACGCCCAGGGCAACGAGGTTTTCGAGGCTGTCGTACCGGATGCGGATCAGCTCGTCGGGCCGGTGGCTGCGGCGCTCGAACGTGGTGTGGGCGACGCGCCAGCTCTCGCGCTCGCCATGGCCCGTGCCCAGGCGCGGGGCCGGGGCCGCGCGGGCGATGGCCTCGTCACGGCTGCGCGCGCCGGCGCCTTGCGGACTTTCGGCCCGGGATTCGGCTGCTGCAGGGGCTGGCGCCGGGGCCGCCTTGGCCGTGGCCGCCGATCCGGCCAGCGTCGATCGCTCCTGGGCCGCTGCCGATTCGTTTGCATCGGGCAGCGCCCTGCCCGGCGGGTACGGCACCGAGACCGGCGGCGGTGGGGGCAGCTTCTCCCGGAACACGGCGACCCCGATCACGCCGACATGGTCAGGGCGGCCGGTGCGCGCCGCGTAGGAGGCCTGCGAGGCGGTGAAGTGGAAGGCCGCAACTTCGGCGTCGCTCTTGCGCCAGCCAGTGATGTCGAAGGATTGCCAGGGCGAGAGCACATAGCCGGTCTGCTCCCACGAGGCGGTTTCCCCCGATACGACGTTGACGCCGTCCACCGAGATCACGCCGAGCACGCGCTCGCCGCTGGCATTGCGCACGGAGACGGCGTAGCGCCCGCCGGGGCGTCCGGCGACCCAGTGTTCGCCCCGGTGGCGGTAGACAGGCAGGGTCGCGCCGCTGTCGCGGTCGATGACGTTGATGTCGGTCAGCCGACCGACGGCATGCGCGGGGGTGGTGCCAAGAAAGGCCAGCGTAGCCAGAGCGGGCAGGGCCAGGCGGGCGGTGCGGCATGCGAGGGGTTTCATGAAAGCTCCTTTTGAAGGTTGAGGTGCTGACTGAAACGAACGGTGGGTGCGGATGGGGTCAAATCGCCGACCGAAATCGGTAACGGGTTGTAAATCGTTGCGCTGACGATCTGGTAAAACCGGCGTCAGGGGCAA
>JAKPJZ010000004.1 GCA_029553955.1 Chloroflexota bacterium | reverse complement strand
AAGCTCCTAGAACATCGGTCAAGTATTCCTGCGAAGGCCCCCAGACGGCCGAATCATCGCCCTCCGACGCCCACGAAGCCGCCTGCGGCGGCCAAGGGGGGCTAGGCTACGTCGTCTATACGAATACTTGACCGATGTTCTAGTCCGGCGCGGCAGGGAGAGCAAGATGCGTGCCAGTACGTGAGTGTCACCGCCGCCTCTCGGCCTGCAGCCCCAGCCAGACCAGGTAGAGCGAGATGAACACGCTGGTCACCGCGCCGGGCAGCGAGGCCTCGGCGCTGATGAGCGTCAGCGCGGCCGAGGCGGCAAAGCCGGCATTCTTGAGCGTGGCAAAGAGGATCAGGCTGACACGGGCGGCGCGGCTGACCCGCCGGCGGCGCAGGACGTACTCGACGAGGGTGCCCAGGCCAAAGGTCGAGGCGGCGGCCACCACGGCCACGCGCCCCACGAGCAGGGGCTGGCCGAAAAAGATGTCGCGGTTCACCCCCACCGCCACAAAGATCACCAGCGCGTAGGCCCAGTTGATGACCGGCCCGCGCCAGCGCCGCACGTAGGGCAAAATGCGGCGGTAGCGCAGCGCGCGCGACAGGGCCAGCGGAATGGCGATGAGCTCCACCAGCAGCACGAAAAGCTGCTGCGGCCGGACCAGGCCCGGCCCGACCAGGAGCAGGGTGAGCGCCGGCGTGACGGCCAGGGCGGCCACGTGGGCGCCGATGGTGCCGATCAGCGAGAGGGTCACGTCGCCGCGCAAGACGGTGCAAAACCCCAGCCCCCCCACCGCCGGCGGCGAGGCGGCCACCAGCGCAAAGCCGGCGTACAGCTCCGGCTCGCGCACCAGCAGCGCCGCCAGGGCCACGACCACCACCGTGTTCACCACATAGGTGGCAGCGAGCGCCAGGCCCGTCGCCCGCAGCACCTGTCGCCAATCGCGGAAGACGCGGCCCGAGACGTCGGCCGCGGTGAGGGCGATGAGCACGCCCAGCGCCGGCACGGTGTATGGCGCCAGCGGCGCTGCGGCCGCGGGGCCGAGGGCCAGCCCCAAGACAAAGGCCGTGCCGAAGGCAACGTTGCGGTTGCCGATGACGTGGCGGACGCGACGCCAGCTCATGCTTGACGCCTGCAGCACGAGACGTGCCCGCAGGCGTTGTTCTACGACAGGCTGCTAACGCGCGGCGGCCAGCAGCCCCGCCTCGGCAAACCAGCGAAAGGTGTCGTGCAGCGTCTCGCGGAAGGGGCGCGGCTGGTAGCCCAGGTCGTGCGTGACGCGCGCGTGGCTGATGTGGCGGTTGCTGCGCAGGGCCATGAGCGACACCGGGGTGAAGAATGCCTGCTGAGCGTTGCGCCTGCTGAAAGGCGCGGCGACGACCGCGGCCAGTTGGGCCAGCCACAGCGGCGCCACCAGGCGCGGCGGTCGCCTGCCGGTGATCTCCTCGAGCAGGGCAGCGAGCGCGGGCACAGAGACCCACTGCCCAGAGAGGATGTAGCGCGCCCCGGCAGGCGCCTGGGCCTCAGCACGCATGGCCCCCTCCACAACGTCGCGCACGTCGACCCAATCGAACCCGGCATCGACGAGCGCGGGCATGGCGCCTCGGCCCATGGCCAGGAGCACCCGCCCGAAGAAGGAAGGGCGATAGTCGTGGGGGCCGATGATGCCGGTGGGGTTGAGGATCACGGCGTCGAGCCCCTGCGCCACGGCGCCACGCACCTCGCGTTCGCCGGCGGCCTTGGAGCGGTCGTAGGGCGGGTTGGGAGCGTCGGCCGCCACCAGCGGCCGCGCTTCGTCGACCGGCTGATCGAACGGCTCCTGCGTGAGGGCGTGGATGGAGCTGAAATGGATCAGACGGCGCACGCCGTTGGCCAGGCAGGCCTGCACCACGTTGGCCACGCCGGTGACGTTGACGGCCGCCGACTGCGGCCACTCGTCCATGCGCAGCGAGATGTAGCCTGCGGTGTGATAGACCGCCTCGGCGCCCCCCAAGGCGCGGCGCACAAAATCGAGGTCGCAGATATCGCCTTCGACCCGCTCGACATCGAGGCCGTCGAGCGGCCGCCAGTCGCGCGTGCGATCGACGGCACGCACCCTGCGCCCCTGCGCCACCAGCGCGCGCACCAAGTTTCCGCCCAAATGTCCGGCCGCGCCGGTCACGACAACCGTCATCACAGTCCTCCTCTGGTTTGAGAATGCGGCTCCGATTCACCGCAGAGAACGCAGAGGAAGGAGTGATCTCTGTGCCCTCTGCGTCCTCTGCGGTGCAAGGCCCCGTTTTCATCGCTTGTGGTGCCCCAGGAGGCCTGGTGTCTGCTCAGGCCAATCTGGCCACCGATCTGTGTTCATCTGCGTTCATCTGTGGCCAGACGACCACCATCGCGCGCAAAGGCGCGTAGGAAACGCTCCACGCCCTCGCGGGCCACGCGCGCCCAATCGGCCCCCTCCGGGTCCAGCATGCCCTGCACGACCAGCCCCGTCGCCAATGAGAAAAAGACCTGCGCAGCGAGGGTGGGGTCCACCGGGGCCAGCGAGCCCTCGTCGATGCCCGCCTGGATGAGGGCCGCAAAGTAGCTGCGAAAGCGCCGGTAGGGCTCGATGGTGGCCTGCCAGATTTCGGGGTCGTAGGCCGCCTGGGTCCAGAATTCGAGGAAGAGCGGCAGTTGGCCGCGCCCGGCCTCAAAGATGTGCCCAGCCACACCGGCGATGCCCAGCAGCGCCTCGGGGACGGTGCCGGCGCCGCCGCGGATGCGCGCCATCTCGGCGTCGAGGTCGGCCAACCAGCGGTTCAGAAGCTCGAGAAAGAGCGCCTGCTTGGTGGGAAAGTGGTGGTAGAAGGCACCCTTGCTCACCCCGGCCCGCGCGCAGATGGTAGCGACGCCGGCGGCCTCATAGCCGTAGGCGGCGAAACAGGCCTGGGCGGCCGCCAGGATGTGGGCGCGGGTCTCTTCACTGCGCTGCTGTTGCTTCATGCGGCCTCCTCCACATACCGACCGTTCGGTATGATTATACCTGGGAATCTGTGGCGAGTCAAGGGAAGGGCCTGCAGATGGTAAGGAATGCACGCGATGGCCCTTTTTGCCAAGGCCCACTCACTTTTGCACCACCGAGACATTGCCAGAGCGAATTCTGTGTGCCTGTGGTATAATCGAAAGCACAGCCAGAGCGTTGATCAGACAAGGGCACTCAGGAGGGGATTCGATGCGCGAACCGATGGACCGCAACCTGGCTTTCGAGTTGGTGCGAGCGACGGAGGCGGCCGCGCTGGCAGCCGCGCACTGGATGGGGCGCGGCGACCGCGAGGCGGCCGACCAGGCGGCGGTGGATGCCATGCGCTTTGCGCTGCAGTCGGTGGGCATGGATGGGGTAGTGGTGATCGGCGAGGGTGAAAAGGACCAGGCGCCGATGCTGTTCAACGGCGAGCGGGTGGGCTCGGGGGTGCCGCCGCAGGTCGATGTGGCGGTGGACCCCATCGACGGCACGACGCTGCTCGCCAAAGGGCTGCCCAACGCCATCGCGGCGGTGGCCCTGGCACAACGCGGCGCGCTGCTCTCGCCGACGAGCGTCTTTTACATGGCCAAGATCGCTGTAGGCCCGGCGGCCAGGGGCGCCATCGACATCAACGCCCCGGTGGCCGAGAACCTGCAGCGCATCGCCGAGGCCATGCGCTACCGCGTGGAGGACCTGACGGTGGTGGTGCTCGACCGCGAGCGCCACGAGCAACTCATCGGCGAAATCCGCGCGGCGGGCGCGCGCATCAAGCTCATCGCCCACGGCGACATTGCCGGCGGCCTGATGCCGGCGCTGGAAGGGACCGGTGTCGACGTGCTGATGGGCATCGGCGGGGCGCCCGAAGCGGTGGTGACCGCCTGCGGCCTCAAGTGCCTCGGCGGCGAGATCCAATGCCGGCCCTGGCCGCGCGACGAGGCCGAGCGGCGACGCTGCCTGGAGGGCGGGCTCGACCCGGAGCGGGTGCTGACCACGGACGACCTGGCCGCGGGTGACGACATCTTTTTCGCGGCCACCGGCATCACCGACGGCGAGCTGCTCAAGGGGGTGCGCTACTTCAGCAACGGCGCCCGCACCCACTCACTCGCTATGCGCGCCCGCTCGGGCACGGTGCGCATGGTCGAGGCGGTGCACAATATGAGCAAGCTGATGAAGGTCAGCGCGCTGCCCTATCGGGCATGACGGAGCTTGCGGCAGGCGAGAGCGTCCTTGGGCAGGCATGCGTACCCCAAGGGCGCTCTCGCCTGCTACGAACTTGGCCTATCCGAAAAAGTCGCGTAGCCAGGGCCTTGCGCCCGTTTGCCCGCGCCGTGGCGCCAGTAGGGCTGCTGACGACGCCTCCAAGCCGCCGCGGCGGCCACGGGGGGGCTATGCTACGGCTTGGCTCTTATTGCGCGATAACGGTGAGCTCGAGGGTCCAGGTGCCCTTCTCGCCGCCTTCCCAGGGCCGGCTGTAGGCGAACGAGACGGTGCTCGTGCCCTTTTCGCCGGCCTTGAAGGTCCACTGCTCGCTGCCGGGCGCGCCGATGGCGCCGCCCTGCGCGGGCTTGACCTCGTGTCCCGTCTGCTGCATCACGGCCTCGTTGGCAACCTTGGGCTCCTCCCAGGCATAGCCAGTGCTGGGGTTCGAACAGAGGTCCACCGTCAGCGTGCTGCCCACGGGCACACCGACCTCGCGGCTCAGGTGGGCCTCTTTCTGGAACTCGTCGCAGGAGATGGTGACGGCGGCGTTCCCCGAAGCCGCCGCAGTGCAGCCGGCGACCACGAGCAGGGCCGCCAGAGCGCAGATGGCGATAAGTCTGGGCTTCATCGTGTGTGGCTCCTTTCGTGCCGCCGGGGGTGTTGCCTGCTCCCCCGGCGAAGCTCTCACCTATACAGACGTCGCGACTACGCCCGCTGTTCCCTGCGCCGTTCTGGCGGCCCATTCCTTGCTAGTGCTGCTACGATACCGCGGTCGCAACTACTCAGCCGAGTGGGCGCTGTGGCCTCGGCATCCTGGCAACAGCGGGGCCATACGCGTTGCTCACGCCCGGCCCTGGGCCAGGAAAGGGGTTGTGGCGGGTTGGTATCGCCGGGCGCGCCAGGGGTGGCTGGCGATACCAACCCCCCACAACCCCGCCTGTTGCCTTCAGTCTGCACGAGAGGGTGGCGGTGGTCGAGCTCTACGGGCAACTGCTGACGCGTGAACAGTTGCTGGCGCGCGTGGGCGATGTGAGCCAGGTGGGCGGAGTACGCCTGGGCGAGCTGGCCGACGGCGCCGAGCGCGGCCTGCGCGTGGCCGATTTCCGCACCGGCGCCGGCCTGGCCTTTACGGTGCACGTCGACCGTGGGCTCGCTATCGGCGCCTTGGAGTTCGCCGGCGAGGCGCTGGCCTGGACGCCGCCCTCGTGCACGCCGCCGGGCACAGTCTGGATGGCGCCCGGCCCCGGCGGCGCGCTCAGCGCGCGTGGCCTGGGGCAGAGCTGCGACGGCGCCAGCCCACAGGGAACGTATCGCGCCGCGGCACAGGACGTCGTGGCCGGTGGGGCCTGGCAGGGCAACGAGTACGAGATGTTCGTCGCCGGCCGGGTGTGCTACAGCTCGGCCTTTGGCGACAGGCTGCAGCTCGAGCGACGCATTGCTGCGCGGCTGGGCGAGTCGCGCCTGACCATCCGCGACCGCGTCAGCAACATCGGCGGCAGCGACGCGCCGCTCACTATCGCCTACCACTGCAGCCTGGGCTACCCGGTGCTCGACGACGAGTCGGAGCTGCTCGCCCCTTCGCGCGCGGTGTGGCCCGCCGACGAGGTGTCGCGGGCAGGGCTGGAGGGCGCTACCCGCTTCGACGACCCGCAGCCCGGCTCGGCCCCGCAGGTCTTTTACCACGACCTGTTGGCCGATGGGGATGGCCTGGTGCGCGTGGCGCTGGTCAACCACCGGCAAGGCATCGGCCGGGGGCTGGGCGTCTACCTGCGCTACCGCAAGCACGAGCTGCCCTACTTTACGGAGCACAAGCTGCTGCGGCAGGTCGATTACCTGGTGGACCTGGCGCCGGCCAACTGCCGCCCCGCAGACGGCGCCGCGCCCGCGACCGAGCTCCTGGCGCCCGGCGAAGCGCGCGAGTACGCGCTGGAGATCGGCGCCCTGCCCGACAACGGCGCCATCGAGAAGGTTGAACGCGACATGCAGCGGGAGCACGGCGAGTGGGTGAGGCGGTGGGAGACGTGATGCGTGAGGCGTGAGGCGCAAAGGGGGTAGTGGGCGAGTTGGGTTCTGTGGCCCGCCGCGGCGAGCCACAGAACCCAACTCGCCCACTACCCCCTTTCTCTGCTAGTCACCGGCCCTAACGCCCTCGGCCTGCAGCACCAGCGGCAGGATGCTGGGGTGGCGCTTGGTCTCGGAGTAGAAGTAGGCCTCGAGGGCCTTCTTCAGGCCATTCTCCAGCGCCGCGCGCTCGTGGCCGTTCTGCTGCCGCGAGAGCACCTCGCTCGCCTTCTGGCAGGCTCCGTCGAGCAGCTCGGTCGACTCGCGCACAAACACAAAGCCGCGGCAACTGACCTCGGGCCGGCCGATGACGTTGCCGTCTTCGTCGAGCTGGGCCACGACCACGACCACGCCGTCGCGCCCGAGCGCCTCGCGCTCGCGCATGACGGCCGGGCCGACCTCGCCGACCGAAGCGCCGTCGACGAAGACATAGCCACCGGGCACACGCTCGGTCACCCGCGCGCCCTCGGCGTCGATGGCGATGATGTGGCCGTTCTCGACGGTAAAGATGTTCTCTGCCGGAATGCCGATGCGCTCGGCCGTGCGGGCATGCGCATGCAGCATGCGCAGCTCGCCGTGGATCGGGATAAAGTACTTGGGCTTGAGCAGGCTGAGCAACAGCTTTTGCTCTTCCTGGCTGGCATGGCCCGACACGTGCACCGCGGCCACTTCGCCATAGATCACCTCGGCGCCGCGCTGCAAGAGCTTGTTGATCGTGCGGTGCGCCAGCTCTTCGTTGCCCGGGATGATCTGGGCCGAGTGCACCACAGTGTCACCCGGCTGGATCTTGAGCATCTTGTAGCGGCCGGCAGCCATGCGCGCCAGCGCCGACTGCGGCTCGCCCTGGCTGCCGGTGGCCATCACCACCACCTCATGCGGCGCCAGGCGGTCGACAGCGGCCAGGTCGATCTCGATGCCCTCGGGCATGCTGAGGTAGCCCAGCGACTTGGCAATCTCGACGCTCTCCAGCATGCTGCGGCCGGCGAAAGCGATCTTGCGCTCCCAGCGCGCCGCACAATCGACTACCTGCTGGATGCGCGACAGGAGCGACGCAAAGCTCGCCACAATGATGCGGCCCTGCGCCGTGCGAAAGATCTCGTCGAACGCAGGCTCGACGCTGCGCTCCGACGGCGTAAAGCCGGGCGACTCGGCGTTTGTCGAGTCCGACAGCAGGGCGAGCACACCCCGCGAACCCAGGCGCGCCAAGGTGGCAAAGTCGGCTGGCTGGCCATGCACGGGCGAATAGTCGAACTTGAAATCGCCCGAGTGCACCACGGTGCCCAGGGGCGTCGCGATGGCCAGGCCGACATTGTCGGGAATGGAATGGTTGACGGCAAACAGCTCGACCTCGAAGGGCCCCAGCTTGACCGTATCGCCAGCGCGCACTGTATGGATTTCGGGTTCGACCGGCAGCGTATGCTGCTCCAGCTTGGCCTCGATCAGCCCACAGGTCAGCGGCGTGGCGTAGACGGGGGCATTGATCTCGCGCAGCACATAGGGCAGCGCGCCGACGTGGTCTTCGTGCCCGTGGGTGATGATGATGCCCACCACCTGGCTGACCTTGTCACGCAGATAGCCAAAGTCAGGAATAACCATATCGATGCCAAGCATGTCGTTCTCTGGGAACATGTTGCCCGCATCGACGATCAGGATGGCTTCGTCGTAGACCAGCGCGATCATGTTCTTGCCGACCTCGCCGAGGCCACCCAATGGGATGATTCTCAGTTGTTGTGTCATTTCTCCGTTTCACTCGTTACTGCACCATTGCAGTATAGGTTGTTTGCGATGAACAAAAGCCGCGGGGCCGGCGTGGCCTCGCGGCGAGAATTTGTAGGCCAATTCTCAAGTCGGGGTGAGTATACACCGTCGGGGTGGTTCTGTCAAGTATTGCGGGATATGCGCACAGAGGGCAATGCCGGCCTGACCCTGAGCAGGGCTTTGGAGGCGGAGCGGCATCGCCGCTCCGCCTCCAAAGCCCTGAAAAAGGGCCTGTACCGGGCGGCTGCGGCACCTGTAGCCCGGTGGTCAGCACAGGCCGGGCGACACTACTTTTCCACAAGCTCGATGAGGGTGCCGTCGGGGTCCTTGCAGAAGGCCAGGCGCTTCGTCTGGCCGCCGCCGGAGCGGGGCGGCACGGTGAATTCGACCCCCTTGGCCCGCAGATCGGCATACGCCTGATCCAGATCGTCGACGGCCAGGGCGAGGTGTGCCAGCCCTGCCTGCAGACCCGTGGGCAGCGGCGCCGGCGCCGAGGGATGGCCGAAGAGCTCGATCGTGAGGCCCTCACCCGCGCGCACGTGCACCAGGCGGACGCCGCCCGCGATCGTCAGGTCCTCGACGATGGGGAAGCCGAGCGTCTCGTGATAGAAGTGCAGCGAGCGCTCCAGGTCAACGGTATTGATCGCCACGTGCGAGAACGTGGCGCTCGTCATTCCTCGCCTCGTCGCTACGGGCGCCGCCCCTGCCTGGCCCTCATCCTGGCAGGTGGCCAGGATGAGCTGGGCGATCTCACGCGCCGACTGCGGCCGGCGGATGCGGGCCATGGCCTGCTTGATGCGCGCCGAGCGCTCGTCATCGGCCAGCAGCTCGCCGATGGCCTGCACGATCTCCTGCGGCTTGGTGGCCACCACGCCGAGGCCATTGGAGGTGACAAAGGCGACGTTGCCCTCCTCCTGGCCTGGCAGCGCCCCGGTGAGCACGAGGGGCAGCCCGCAGTGCGCCGCTTCCATGATAGTGTTGGGGCCGGCCTTGGTCACGAGCAGGTCGGCAGCCCACATCCACTCGGCCATATTGGTCGCAAAGCCGAGCACGCGGCAGGTCGCCGGGTCGGTCTTGGCGCTCAGGCGCCGGTGCAGGCGCTCGTTGCGCCCGGCGATGACGACGGGGTAGCTGGCTGTGCCCGAGGCCAGAAGCTGCTGCACCGTCTCTTCCACCGGCCCGGCGCCGTCGGCCCCGCCCATGATGAGCACCACGCGCGCCTCCTCGGGCACGCCGAGCCGGCGGCGCAGGACGAGCCGGTCGGCCGGCGGCGCGACAAAGCCGCGGCTCACCGGCAGGCCGAGCATGTGGATCGATTCGGGCGCGATGCCGGCCTCGATGCAGGCGCGGCGCGATTCCTCGGTGGGCACCGAATACCAGGTGGCGGCGGTGGTGAACCAGGCCGGGTGGATGTTGATCAGGTCCGAGACCACGACCGCCAGCGGCCGGCGCCAGCCCAGGTCGGCCAGAACGTGCTGCATGGTATTGCCCAGGCCAGGCAGCGCCGACACAATGACGTCGGGCTGGGTGGCCTGCAGCGCTGCCTTGAGCGTGGGGCGCAGCCAGGGCTGGGCGGCCTTTTCCAACAGCGCATAGCGCGCCTGGCTGCTCGTGGAATAGTACACCCGGCGCCACAGCGCCGGCGAATTGACGGCCAGCAGCGCATAGAGACGCGGCAGGGCCGTCACCGGAAAGACGCCATACTCAGCGGAATAGACGTTCACTGCGCTGATGGTTATATCCGGAGCCAGCTCCGACAAGGCTTCAGATAAGGCCCGGGTCACACTCAAGTGACCGCCACCAGCCGGGGCCAAGGCAATCATCACCTTCTTGGCCACTGGATACTCCCCTCAAAGAGAAACACCAACCACGAAGGGCACAAAGGACGGCAGGCTCCCCCGTTTCCTTTGTGTCCTTCGTGGTTCCCAAAACCATGCTCTTCTACGAGCCCTTGACGATATCGCGCAGGCGCGCCGGGTCGTTGCTGATGATGGCGTCGACGCCGAGCTCCACCAGGCGGCGCGCCTCGTCTGGGTCGTCGACGGTCCACACGTTGACCCGCACGCCCCACTGCTGCGCGCGCTTCATGTAGGCCGGGTTCACCATGCTGTAGTGCGGGTGCAGCGCATCGGGCTGCACCAGGGGCAGGAACCACAGGTCGCGCACAAAGATGGGCGTGTCGTGCGAGTAGAGCATGCCGCGCGGCAACTGCGGGTCGAGCCGGCGCAGCCGCATCAGCCGGAAGGGGTTGAAGGACGAGGCGATCACGCGCTCGCTCATGCCGTGAGCATGGACGATGCGCACGACCTCGCGCTCGAGCCCTTCACTGGCGATGCTCGTGCCCTTGAGCTCGATATTCACCACACCCTGCGGGCCGACCGCATCCAACGCCTCGTCGAGCGTGGGGATGCGCGCCCCCGCGAACTGGGGCCCAAAGTAGCTGCCTGCATCGAGCTGCTGGATCTCGGCCAGGCTCATCTCGCGGATGCGCCCCGACACGCCGGTCACCGAGTGCACGTCCTCATCGTGGATGACCACCACATGGCCGTCGCGAGTCAGGTGCACGTCGAGCTCCACGCCATCGGCGCCGGCCTCCATCGCCCTGCGGAAGGCAGCGACGGTGTTGGCCGGGGCCTCGACAGCGGCGCCGCGGTGGCCGAGCAACAGCCGGCGATTGTCGCAGAGGTAGCTCAACGTGCGCGGCCGCCAGGTCACATAGCTATAGCCGACGTAAGCGCCAACGCCCAGGGCCACGCCCCCGAGCAAACGCGTGATGCGCGACATGGATGGCTTCCTTTCCGGGCTGCGATGCCCGATTTGGTTTTGCTCCGCAAGTTCATCTATTCTACCACGAATCGCGCCGCTTGCACAGTGGCGCGGAGCATGAGACCCGGTCGTGGCGCGATGGCTACCCGTCGGCTGTACACTTGCCTACGCATCGTGGATGCACCCACCGTTCGGCCCAATGCCGAGGGATGGGATCGGCCAGCACGTTGCACAGGCGAAAACGCGTCCGCACTTGTGGATAACTCCGTCCTGGCCTGTGGATAAGTCGGGGCTCATGTGGATAACTTGGCCTCGCCGGCTCGCCCGTCCACCGAGTTGTTCAACCATTGTCCCGCCTATCCACCAGCCTGCTCCCATTGGCCCCCTCCATCCGTCTCAGGCCGCAGATGCACCTTCCAGCACAGGATTGTCCACAGTGCCTGTCCACACCACGCGGCGCATCCGCACCACAAGCTGTGGGGGCCGGCCTTGACGCACCCCCTACTTCTTGTGGTATATGGGATGATCTTCTTCCTTTTCCCCACTATCCACAGCCCTACTACGACGGCTATAAAGACTCTCTAATACATGAATGGGATAACTCTGCTGGAGTCAGGGGCGGGGCGATCATCGACGGAGCTCGCCGCATCCGACAAACCGGCGGCATGCGAGCCGCCTCTGCTAGAACATCGGTCAAGTATTCGTATAGACGACGTAGCCGAGCCCCAATACCGTTCTAATAATAGTACTTACGCGGTCGACCTGCCTCCAGCATCAAGCCCCCCACCCCCCTTCGGGGGCCTCCGCCCCGCCCCCGCGCCGGGGGCGGGGAAACTGGAGGTTAGGGGGTTCAGCGGGCGCTTCGCGCGTCGCGCGAAGCGCCCGCTGAACCCCCATTTAAGGGCTCCCCCTTCCCGCCGCAGCGGGAAGGGGGCCGGGGGGATGGGCTCTATGCGATGGC
>JAKPJZ010000001.1 GCA_029553955.1 Chloroflexota bacterium | reverse complement strand
GAGCTCCTGCCGCCGCGCCCGCTCGGCCAGGCCGATCTCGATGGCCCGCTCGACGACGCGTGCCGGCGAGGCCGGCTTGGCCACCACGTCGCGCACCCGCTCGTGGGCCTCCAGCCGCGTCTGGAGTTGAGACCATTGGGTGGGCAGCAGGACGATGGCCACGGTCCTCAGCAGGGAAGCGAGCAAGGCCAGAAAGTCGTGCTCGCCGATCTCGCCGATCAGCTCGGCGTCGACCATGGCGACCTCGGGCTGCACGTCCACCAGGTTCTGGCGCAGGACGTCGGCCGTGGGGGCGATGGAGACGACGGCGCAGCGAGTAGCCTCGGCCTGGGCAGCCACGACCAAGGCGCCCAGGGCACGGGCGTCACGCTCGCAGAGCAGGAGGCGTACCGGCTCGTCGCTCATCGCTCGGGCTCCTTCGCCGGCACGAGGGCCGGCAGGAGGCCGTTCAGGCTTACGCCGCCGGTCGGGACGAGCTCCCGCTCCACCGGCTCCAGCGCCAGGTGGATCTTGCCTTTGGCGTCCAGGAGGGCCAGGAGCTCAACCGGGCTGGCCGTGAGTGTTGCCGTGACCGGCTGCGAGGTGCCCAGCGTTGCCGCGCCAGCGGGCTCGGCCGGCAGGCCTGCGCTAGGCGCAGACGAAACGATGCTGAGAACGGTGGGGGCGACCGGGGCACCCAGGACGATAACCGAGGCGCTCTGGGCCGTCGCAGTGGTGCGGGCCGGGGCCAGGGCGAAGGCGCCCGAGGAGTCGACCGGCGCTTCCTCGTAGCGGAAGGACTGGGGTACCAGGAGCACTTGCAGGTCGTGCAGGACGATGCGGGCCAGGGTATCGCCCTCGTCCTTCGTCGAGGCCATTGGCAGAGCTTCCCGATCCACCACGGCGATGGCCTCCACCTGGTCGCCCGGCCGCAGGATGCCGGCCAGGCCGGTGGCCTGATCGACGTGCACGGCGATGGCGCGCCAGCCGGCCGGCAGGGTGGCGGCGATGCCGGAGATAGCCCGGTCGCCCACCAGCGAGCGGGTGATCTGGTCGCCGGGGAGGCGGGGCGCCGAGAGCACCTGGCCCACGGCGTCGGCGGGGGTGGTCAGGGCGCCGTCGAGGACGGCCGAGGCATGGAGATGCTTCAGGGCTACATCCTCCGCCGTGAGTCGGGTCCCCGCCGCCAAGCCGCGCCGGGCCACGACGACCTCGACGGAGCGAGAGAGGCCCGAGAAGAAGGCGAAGACGACGGCGAAGGTGATCAGGGCGAGGACGACGATGCCCACCAGGGGTAGCGTGCCTTTGCGCAGTTGCATGGGTCCCTCCAGAGGCAAACAAAAAGACGGCGCGGAACCGGGAGCCGAACTCCCGGCCTGGCCGTCACAGTCTGCGGGGGCCACCTGTTGTCCCCGCACCCCAGACTATTGGGTTACGGGGACAGCATATCGCAGGTTGGAGTCATTGTCAACGAGGTCTATCTGAGGGGTGCAGTTATAGTAGCGCCAATTGGCAGGTAGGGTTAGTCGAGAGACGACTAACCCTACCTGCCAATTGGCGCTACTATAACTAGACCCTATCTGAGGGGATGTGGCTTCGATCCGTTTCTTCCTGCCGGGCAGTCTCACGCTCCACTCCTGTGGAGGCATTCGACGCAGGCCGGTGTTTGCCAACCTGGCAACCCCGTGTTCAGCCCAACAGGATGCTCAGACCAGGCTTACACCCAGGGGGCGATATCCGTCCAGAGTTCAGGCATATCCAGCGCTTCGGCAAACTCGCAGACCCAGTGCCGGATCCGCTCGCGATCCACGCCGGGATTGCTCTCGATGAGCGCCTGAATGTCGAGGAGGTCCTTGGGGCGATGAGCGACCGCTTTCAGGATAATCAGGTCCTCCGGGGTTGGCAGCCGGACGGCAAAGGTGCCTGCATCGTGCAGGGTGCTGCGTTGGATGGCTTCTTGCTCGAAAGGCAGTATCCCCAGGGAGATGTCAACTGCGATACCGCTCTCCTGGTGGCGCAGGAGCAGAACGCGATGCTCGCGGGCAAAGGCTTCGGCCTCGGGGATACGGGGAACAAAGCCCTCTTGCGCGGCAGCGTCGATCAGGCGCGGCAGATCGTCGATGGAGAGCAACATGACCGCATCGATATCGACCGTCAGCCGCGGCTTGCCCAACAGGCTAGCGGCCACTCCACCGATGACAATGCCTTGATCGTCGAAACGAGCCAGCAGGCGCTGCAAAGCCTGGAGTGGCGCTACCAGGGACGCAACGTCAGGACTCACCGCATGCGCCTCTTGAGGCGGGCCCAGCGCTCGTAAACTGCCGCCTTCCCGTCGCTGGAGGCCTTTCCCGGCAGTCGCAGGCCCACGGCCAACCTGTAGATGGCGTCCATCTGCTGCAGGCGCCAGCCGACAGGTGAACGACGCAGTTCCCTTGAGTCGACGGCCTCGACGGCAAGCCAACGCTCTCTATATGCTCGCGCCAGGTGCTTGTCCATGTGTGCTCCTCCCACATGTTAATCATACGGCAAATGATGGTCGCTGGCAACTCTGCAGCTCATCGGGTGATCGAAGCAGTAGCGAATGTTAAAATCAACCCAGGCGTTTCTGGGTAGG
>JAKPJZ010000253.1 GCA_029553955.1 Chloroflexota bacterium | reverse complement strand
AATCCACCGGCCGCAGACCGTACACCGCCATGCGCTGCAGGAACAGGCCGATGACCGAGAGCGCCGCACGCCGCGCGTTGTAGCCGACGAGGGTTTCCAGGTAGCTGGTGTCGACCGTGTCCACTGCGGCAGCTGCGGGTGGCGCGACGGCGCGCGCCTTTGCGGCGGCGATGGGGGGCGAGGTTCGGGTTCGGGTGGCCATTCGATGAAAGGGCGGACGATCGAGAATAACCGCGATCACCGGGCGGTCCAGCGTCAGCGCCGGGTCCGGGGCCGGAGTGCGCGTCAGTCTGTCCGGGCGGCCTCGCTGGCGGTGCAACGTGCCCGAATGATGGACGCGCGCATGTCGAACTCGGGCAGCACCCAGTGGCGCATGGCGCGCGCCGCCGGCAGCCACTGGCGGGCGCGGTCGGCGCCTTCGGCGGCCAACGTCCGCTCGATCCGGGCCCAGGCCCAGGCCAGCAGCGCGAGGGCTGTGGCGCGCAGGTAGTCGTCTGCGACCCAGAAGGCCAGTGCGCCGTCGCGGGCCGCGGCCTCGACCAGTTCCAGCGTGAGCTCGCCGAGCGCGGCAAACTGGCGCAGCGCCCGCGCATCCGCCGCATGGCTGGGGTCCAGGTCGGCGCGCAGCTCGTTCAGCAGCGTCAGCAGGCCGGCGCCGCCGTCGGCCAGCACCTTGCGCACCAGCAGGTCGATGGCCTGGATCTCGTTGGTGCCCTCGTAGATCATGGCCACGCGCGCGTCGCGCACGATCTGCTCGATGCCCCATTCGCGCACGTAGCCGTGTCCGCCGAACACCTGCAGGCATTCGCTGGCGCCGTAGAACGCCTGGTGCGTGAAGGCCGCCTTCATGACCGGCGTGACAAGGCTGCACCAGCGCTGTGCGGCGTCACGGCGCCCGGCGTCGGGATGATGCTTGAGCAGGTCCAGCTCCAGCGCGGTGCGGTAGGCCAGCACCCGCCCGCCATCGATCCAGGCGCGCTGGGTGTCGAGGATGCGGCGCATGGCCGGATGGTCCTGGATCAAACTGGTGTCGCGGGCGCCGGGCGCGC
>JAKPJZ010000249.1 GCA_029553955.1 Chloroflexota bacterium | reverse complement strand
GAGCTCGCTTGCCTGGGTGCTGGCGCCATCTGGCCGGCTGGCACGCTCGCTCGGGAGGGCATATCCCATCATCGTTGGCGACCGGCTCTTGGGCTTCGCACGAACCCGGTGCTGGCCTTTAGGTTGGGGGTTTGGCGGGCTGGCTGGCGTTGCTGGCTGCCCCGCGGGGCAGCCCGCAACGCCAGCCAGCCCGCCAAACCCCTAACCCGGGTCAGGGCCGGGCGCACGAGGGCATGTGTCTGTGCAGGCTTGTCTGCGCCCAAGGGATGGCAGCGAAGAACCCGGCCAGCACACGGGTGCCCCACAACTGTGGGACATACCCCCCCCCACTCTCCCTCTCGTGCAGAGGCACCTGACACACCAATTTCCATGGCGGCACAGCGATTGGCTAAAACTCCGTCAGGGGCCTGTCCATGCCGGCGGGTGGGGCCCCCCTACCGTTCCCCCGTCGCGGGGGAATTGGGCTGTCTTCGCGCGCACAGCATCGCTCGCCTGCCACTTCTTGGCCGCACAGGATGCGGTCGGGCGACCCAATTCCCCCGCGACGGGGGAACGGTAGGGGGGGCCGCCCTGCAGCAGGAGAAACCGTCCGTCAGCCGAGGCGCGAGCTGGACCGAGTCTCTGCCAGAAAGCAGGCGCTGGCCACCCGCCATGGAAATTGGTGTGTCAGGTGCCTCTGCAGGTGGGCAGTACTGCGGCGCTTGCCTGCTAGATGAGCCCCAATCCACTCAACAGCACGACGAACACCAGCACCGGGCTGACCACCTTGGCGATGCCGTAAAAGGCCCGCACTATGCCCCGGTTGTTGAGCGCACCCTCGTTGGAGAGCGCCCGCTGCAGCTCGGGATAGCCCCACTTCCACCCCACGAACAGGCAGATGAACAGGCCGCCGATGGGCAGGAGCAGGTTCGAGGTCGTATAGTCGAAGAGGTCGAACAGAGTCATGCCGAACAGCTTGAACTCGGCCAACACGCTGTTCGAGAGCGCGGCACCGGCGCCGATCACGGTGAGCGAGAGCGCCGTCGCGACGGTCGCCCTGAAGCGCGACCAGCCAAAGCGTTCGTTGAGCAGAGCGACGGGCACTTCGAAGAGCGAGAGCATGGCACCGGTGGCTGCCACGGCCGCCAGGATGAAGAAGAGCACCATGAAGACGTTGCCGAGCGGCATCGAGTTAAAGACCGCCGGAATGGTGATGAACAGCAGCGAAGCGCCGGCCTCGGGCTTGAAGCCAAAGGCAAACACCGCCGGGAAGATGGCAATGCCGGCCAGCATCGAGACGCACAGGTCAGCCAACATCACACGGATGGCTGTGATGGGGATGTTCTGGTCGTCACGGAAGTAGCTGCCGTAGGTCACCATGGTCCCCATGCCCACCGAGAGCTTGAAGAACGAGAGCCCTAGCGCAGTGAGCACCGTGCCCCAGGTCACGACGCTGAAATCGGGCCGGAAGAGGAACTCGAGCCCCTCGCCGCCGCCCGGCAGCGTCAGGCTGCGGATGCCCACGATCACCAGCAGCGCGAAGAGCAGCGGCATGAGCCGCTTGGTCATGGCTTCGATGCCCTTGGAGACGCCGGCGATGATGATGACACTGACGTAGGCCAGGACGACCCACTGCACCACCAGCGACAGCATGGGGTTGCTCACCAGGCTGCCAAACGCCGCGGAGGTCACTTCGGGGTTGTTGGAGGCCAGGGAGCCGGAGGCTGCCTTGACGACGTAGGCCAGCACCCAGCCGGCCACCTCGGTGTAGAAGGCCAGGATCAAGTAGGCGGCCAGCGCTCCGATCGCGCCGATGAGCCACCAGGGCTGCTTGGGCGCCAGTTTTTGGAAGGAGGTGACCGCATCGGCCTTGGCCCGCCGCCCAATCACCAACTCGGAGATCATAACCGGCAACCCGACGAGTAGCGTGCAGGCGAGGTAGACAAGGATAAAGGCAGCGCCGCCGTTCGTGCCCGTAAGGGTAGGGAACTTCCAGATGTTGCCCAGCCCCACGGCTGAACCCAGGGTGGCCGCGATGACACCCAGGCCGGTTGTGAAACCGTCTCGTTTGTTGAGTTTAGGTGACTTGGCCATGTTCTTGACTCCCAGTGCGATTTTGTGGAACCCACCAACGACGCAAACTGCCGGCAAACAAAAAGACGGCGCATCCGGCCACCTGTCCGGATCCGCCGTCATTGCCTTCTACCCGGGGCACATAAATGCTGCCGGCCCGCCCCTCTACGGGCCGGCAGCGCAGCACAGTGTACTGCAAGGGAAGAAAAGAGTCAAAACGGCGCTGAGGGCCATACTCTACGCACATACGACAAAGGTCACAGCATTTCGCCGTGGCCTGTGCTATGCTGTGGCCGGAATAGGGGCGATGACGAGCCCAAGGAGGAAGAGCAATGGCCGAGCAGAAAGCAACCGACATCCTGATGGCCGAGCACCGGGGCATCGAGCGTATGCTCAATGTGGTAGAGGCGGCAGCGGCGCGCGTGGAGCGCGGCGAGCCCGTCCCTCCGGCGCTCTTTGCCGACGCGGCAGCCTTTTTTGCCAACTTTGCCGACCGCTGCCACCACAGCAAGGAGGAGCAGCACCTGTTCAAGACCATGGCTGAGCGGGGCATCCCTGTGGAGGGCGGGCCGATCGGCGTGATGCTGGCCGAGCACGAGCAGGGGCGCGCCTACGTGCGCGCGATGCGCGAAGAGGGCGACAAGTACGCTGCCGGCACCCTCAAGGACCCGCATCGGCTCGTCGAGGCTGTGCGTGGCTACGCCGGCCTGCTGCGCCAGCACATCATGAAGGAGGACCGCGTCCTCTACCCCATGGCCGAGCGCGTGCTGACGCCGATGGACCAAACGGCCCTGGTGGAGGCCTGCGAGCGGGTGGAGCGTGAAGAGATGGGCGAGGGCGAGCATGAGCGCTTCCACGCTATGATTGAGCAACTGGAGCGAGAGATGGCCATCGAGCGTGCCTGACTTGCGCCCGAGGCTCGAATCACCGTATGGCTGCCTGCCCGCTCTCGGCTGTCTCAAGGGCCAGCAGAGCATCCTCGAGTTGTTCGGAGAGGCGCTGGATGACGCCGCGTAGCCCGATCGTCAGGTCGGCCTCCTCCGACAGCGCCAGCCGCCGCAGATCGTCGGCTGCGGCCTCGACGTCGCTGGCCACCCGTTGGCGGACGGACTCTATCTGCGTGTCTGCTGCCATGGAGCCTCACAGACGGCGCTCCGCGCGCAACGCGCGGAGCGCCCATGGATTTGCCACTCGCCGCCCGAGTCTAGCACGAGCGGCCTCTGTTGGCTAGCCCATGACTGCATGTGAGCGCGCTGTCACAGCCAGCGGTTTTGCCCCGGCACCTGGTACTTGCGCTCGATGCGCCCGTGCAGGTAGATCCTGAACGAGAGCAGGTCGAGGTAGGCCTCGGCCCGCATCTGCACGCGGGTGCCCAGCTTGCCCACATAGCTGTGATGCTCGGGCAGCCAGGCACAGTCGCCGGTGATGCGATACTCGTACAAGCGCACCCACACGTGCTGGCACGGACCCTTGTAGACGTACGCCATGTGGCCGTCGGCATCGCGCCCACGCGGCAACTGGAGCTGTGTGGCCACCGTGCCTACGGGCAGGAAGTAAAAGGCGTTCTCGCAGTGCATATCACCGCCGGCCGGCCGCGGGCGCCCGCCACCTGCGGCCGGCCCTCCACCTTACAGTGTAGCTCCTCTCGGCCGGTGGTGCCAGGTCCTTTCGGTCCCCTCCGGGTGCCTTTATGCCTATCCCGTGCTCGCAGCGCCCTCGGCCGGGTGCTGCCCGGCCAAGTCAATCAGAACAGCCGCAGGCCGGTCGCCACCCCGAGCAGGCCGCTCGCGCCGACCACCGCCAGCGTGATCTGGCGGAAGCGCTGCTCGTTGACGCGAGGCACGAGCCTGGTGCCCACTACGAGGCCCACCACGAGCCCCGGCAGCAAAAGCCCGGCGCAGGCCGCCACCGGCCGCGTGATGAGCCCGTTCGCGGCATAGGTTGTGAGCGTCACCACGTTGAGCAGGCCAAAGTAGGCCGTCAGGTTGGCGCGGAAGGCGCGCTTCTCGATGCCCTGGTTGGTAAAGAAGAGGATCACCGGCGCGCCCGCCATGCCCGTCGAGCCGTTCAATAGGCCGCTGGCAAGCCCCACCGGCAGCGCGGCCAGGCGCTCACGCACAATGTGACGCTTGAAACCGAAGAGAAGGGCCAGCGCCGACAGGGCGGCCGCCGCGCCGATAAAGGCCTTGAGCGTGTTCACATCCCACGCCACCAGCAGGTAGGCGCCGAAGGGTACCCCCACGATGCCTGCCAACATCAACGGCCAGATGCGCCGCAGATCAACCCAGCGGCGGCTCTCCCAGAGGATCACCACGTTGTTCAGCGTACTCTGCAGCGTGAGCAGCGGCACCACCACCGTGGGCGGCAGCACCAGCAGCAACAGCGGCGTGGCCATCAGGGCAAAGCCAAAGCCGGTCAGGCCCATCGTCAGGCCGGCGAGAGACACGACCACGAGCCCAAAGGCGATGTGAGGTAGCGGCAGCATCGATTCTCTCCTCAGGGAAGCAGGAAGCGGGCATCAAAGCACCATTATCGGCCCCGATAGCCATTCCGGCAACTTGCCTGGACTCCCCAACTTGTTGGGGCGTTGCCCCC
The DNA here is from genome assembly GCA_029553955.1 of Chloroflexota bacterium. Classification (GTDB taxonomy): domain Bacteria; phylum Chloroflexota; class Anaerolineae; order SpSt-313; family SpSt-313; genus JAKPJZ01. Next base: position 22,031 of record JAKPJZ010000249.1, on the reverse strand, counting down.
CGAACGAGTTCGGGAGTCCGGGTGCTTGTTGGGGCGTTGCCCCCCGAACGAGTTCGGGAGTCCGAGTTCGGGACTCGGGCACCTCCGCCCGTTGACAGGCCCCACAAAGTGTGTCAGAGTCTGACCAGGCACACATTCACCCCGAAGGGAGAGAACGCAATGAAGCCCACCATCGGCTTTATCGGTCTGGGGATCATGGGCAAGCCTATGGCCCGCAACCTCCTCAAGGCGGGCTACCCGCTGTGGGTACACAGCCGCACGCGCGCCGACGTCGATGCGATCGTCGCCGCGGGCGCGCAGGCCGGCGCCTCGAGCGCCGATGTGGCCGCGCACGCCGAGGCCGTCATCACCATGCTGCCCGACTCGCCCGATGTGGAGCAGGTCTACCTGGGGCCGGAGGGTATCCTCGCGGGCGCGCAGCCCGGCACGCTCCTCATCGACATGAGCACCATCTCGCCCACCACGGCCAAGAAGGTGGCGCTCGCAGCGGCCGAGTGCGGCTGCTCCATGCTCGACGCCCCCGTCTCGGGCGGCGACGTCGGTGCGCACAAGGGCACGCTCTCGATCATGGTGGGGGGCTCCGCCGCCGACTTTGGCCGCGCCGAGCCCATCCTGTTGGCCATGGGCAAGCCATTGCGCTGCGGCGAGTCGGGCGCGGGGCAGGTCGTCAAGGTCTGCAACCAGATCATGACCGGTGTGAGCCTGGTCGCTGTGGCCGAGGCGCTGGTGTTGGGCGCCAAGGCCGGCGTCGACCCGGAGGTGATCATCCAGGTGCTCCTCGGCGGCCTGGCCCGTTGCGGCGTGCTCGAGAACCGCGGCAACCGCATCCCCCGGCGCGATTTTGCCCCCGGCTTCAAGAGCCGCCTGCACTACAAGGACCTCACCATTGTGCAGGAGGCCGGCCGCGCCTATGGCGTGCCACTGCCGGCCGCATCGCTGGCCCACGAGCTTTTCGGCGCTCTGCTTGCCGCCGGTGGCGGCGAGCTGGACCACTCGGCGGTGATCACCGTCCTCGAAGCGATGGCCTGCACCGAGGTGAGGAGTGCGAAGGAGACGGATGCTTGACTTTGCCTTCTTGATGCGCTATCCTTTCAACAATCGGCTGTAGCCAGGGGATCCCGCGGCACGATGCCGCGCCTACGGTTCGTCGCTGCGGCCAGGGGATCCCGCGGCACGATGCTGCGCCTACGGTTCGTCGCTGCAGCCAGGGGATCCCGCGGCACGATGCCGCGCCTACGGTTCGTCGCTGTAGCCAGGGGATCCCGCGGCACGATGTCGCGCCTACGGTTCGTCGCTGTAGCCCATGCCCGGGGGAGAAGGTTGTGAAGGAAACCATCCTGGTGGTCGAAGACGAGGTCAAGATCGCGCGCCTGGTGCGCGACTATCTGGAGAATGCGGGCTATCGCGTGCTGACGGCCCACCGCGGCGATGAGGGCCTGGCCCTGGCGCGCAGCGAGCGGCCCGACCTCATCATCCTCGACCTGATGCTGCCGGGCCTCGACGGCTTGGACCTCTGCCGCACCGTCCGCCGCGATTCGCAGGTGCCGGTCATCATGCTCACCGCCCGCGCCGACGAGGCCGACCGGCTCATCGGGCTGGAGCTCGGCGCCGATGACTATATCGTCAAGCCCTTCAGCCCGCGCGAGGTGGTGGCCCGCGTGCGCGCCGTGTTGCGCCGTGCCCGCGGCGGCGAGCCCGAGCCTGAAGCGCTGCGCTATGAAGACCTGGAGCTCGACGTGGCCGGCCACACCGCAGCCGTCGCCGGGCGCCCGGTGGAGCTGACGCCGACCGAGTTCGCCTTGCTGGCCGCCATGATGCGCGCGCCCGGGCGGGTGTTCTCGCGCCTGCAGCTCCTCGACCAGGTGCAGGGCGAGGCCTACGAGGGCTACGAGCGCACTATCGATGCCCACATCAAGAACCTGCGGCAAAAGATCGAGGCCGACCCCAGGTCGCCACGCTACATCGTCACCGTCTACGGCGTCGGCTACAAGTTGAGCGCCTGAGGATTGCTCCGTTGTCATTGCGAGCGAAGCGAAGCAATCTCCAGTTGGCGCAGGCGACGCCTTCTTGCGGATTGGAGATTGCTTCGCTTCGCTCGCAATGACAGTTGAGGCGGCTGGCCGTGGCAGGCTGAGCAGCCGCAGCAAGTGAAGGACCTGTCTATGCGAGCGATACCATTCTGGCTCAAGCTCCTCAGCGCCTTCCTGGCCGTCATTATCGTGGCCGTGGGCGGCGTGGCCATCCTGGTCCACCGCAGCGCCTCCACCGAGTTTGCCGGCTATGTGAACCGGGGGCGCATGGACCGCGCCGCGCTGCTGGCCCCCGCCTTCGAGGACTATTACCGCCAGACAGGCAGTTGGGCCGGCTCCGAGCGACTGGCGAGCAGCCTGCCGATGGGGCAGGGGATGCATGGCATGGGCCGTGGGCCGGGCGTTGGCATGGCCGGTCAGTTGGTCGTCGCCGACCCCAGCGGGCACATCGTCGCCGGCACCGATGGGGCGCTGCTGGGCAAGCGCCTGAGCCCTGCTGATCTCCAGTACGGCGTGCCGCTCACCGTCGACGGCCGGCTGCAGGGCTACCTGCTGGCCGGCGAGTTCAGCGACCAGCCGGCCTCGCTCGAAGCCGAGTTCCTGGCGCGCCTGAACCAGGCGCTGCTCGTGGCGGCCCTGCTGGCGGGCGGCGCCGCGCTGCTTCTGGCGCTGCTGCTCTCGCGCGGCCTGAGCGGGCCCCTGGCCGCCCTGGCCGGCGCGGCGCGGCAGCTCGCCGCCGGCGAACGCGGCCTGCGCGTCGCCGTCGCCGGCTCCAGCGAGTTGGCGCTGCTCGGGTGCTCGTTCAACTCGATGGCCGAGGCGCTCGAAAAACAGGAGGGCCTGCGCCGCCAGTTGCTCGCCGACATTGCCCACGAGCTGCGCACGCCGTTGGCGGTCATCCGCGGCAACCTCGAGGCGCTGCTCGACGGCATCTACCGGCCCTCCGCCGAAACCATCGCGCCCATCCACGAGGAGGCCCTGCTGCTGACCCGCCTGGTCGACGACCTGCGCGATCTGGCGCTGGCCGAGGCCGGACAACTGCCGCTGCATCTGGCCGAGGTAGACTTGTTGGAGCTGGCGCGGGGCGTGCTCTCGGGGTTTGCTGCACAGGCCAACGAGCGCTCGATCGCGCTGGAGTTGCTGCTGCCCGAGGTGGAGCTGCCTGCGGCCGGCGTCGATGCAGGGCGCATCCGCCAGGTGCTCGCCAACCTGCTGGCCAATGCCCTGCGCTACACGCCCCAGCGCGGCAGGGTGCAGTTGAGCCTGCGGCAACCGGCGCGCGATTGGCTGCAGGTCTGCGTGAGCGACAACGGCCCTGGCATCAGCCCAGAGGACCTGCCCCACGTCTTTGACCGCTTCTACCGCGGCGACCGCGCGCGCACGCATGTGGGCAGCGGCTCGGGCCTGGGCTTGGCCATCGCCAGGCAGTGGGTCGAGGCCCACGGCGGGCATATCCGCGCCGAGAGCACCCTCGGCGCGGGCACGACGTTCTCATTCACCGTCCCGGTGCAGAAGCTGGGTTCGTAGCCGATCCGCCGCCGGTGCCAATGCGACGGTCAAGGCGCTCAAGCGCCGACTACGAACCTGGCCGCCAACCGGCCCATACCCCTTACGATTGGGCCTCCAGGGCCTCGGCCACGAGGGCGCGCACATCGTCGAGCGAGAAGGGCTTGGCCAGGTGCGGCCGGCCAGTTTGGCTGAGGAAGGCCTGGGTATCGGGGCTCACAGTATCGCCGGTGACAAAGATCACCCGCCTGGCAAGCTCGGGGTTCGAATGCTGCAGTGCGGCAAAGAACTCGCGGCCGTCCATGCCGGGCATTTTGAGGTCGGTCAGGATCACATCGGGGTACTCGTCGGCCAGCGCCCGCAGTGCGGCCCGGGCCTCGTTGACGACGGTGACGCGGTAGCCGAGGCGTTCGAGGAAGCGGGCCTCGAGGCGCCCAATCTCCACCTCGTCTTCCACCACCAGAACATGGTGCCCGCTCGCTGTTGCCGGCTCGGCGGGCCGGGGCGGCTCGGTGGCCGCTGCCTCTGCCACCACCACCGGCAACGCCACGAAAAAGGTCGCCCCGTGCTCTTCGGAGTCGACCCAGATGCGCCCGCCGTGCGCGTTGACGATGCCGTAGCAGATCGACAGGCCCAGGCCGGTGCCTTGGCGGTCGGCCTTGGTAGTGAAGAATGGGTCAAAGATGCGGTCGGCAACGGCGGCGGGGATGCCCGGGCCATCATTGGCGATAGCGGCCAGCACCATGCCATCGGGGGTCAGCGTCGTCGTCACCGTGATCAGCCCAGCGGCGCCCGCTTCGGTCAGGGCCTGTTCCGCATTGATGATGATGTTCAGGAACACCTGCTGTAGTTGGTAGGGGTCGCCGCGCAGCCGGGGGAGAGCGGCCGCCAGGTTGTGTTGCACGGCAATGTGGGCCTCGGCCATGTGTGGCTCGCGCATGTCGAGCACGCTCTGCAGCACGGCGTTGAGGTCGACCACGCCATACACTGGCGGGCGCTCGCGTGCAAAGGTCAGCAGCCCCTGCACAATGCGCGCTGCGCGCTCGGCGTGGTCGGTGATCGCCGCCAGCTCGCGGCTGTCGCCCCCGGCTTCGCGCCCCTGCAGCAGTTGGGCATAGCCGCGAATCACCGTCAGCGGGTTGTTCAGCTCGTGGGCCACCCCCGAGACGAGCTCGCCGATTGCCGAGAGCTTTTCGGCCTGGCGCAGCCGCCGGCGCAGTTGCACTTCTTCGCTCAGATCGCTGACCACGCCGAGCATGCCGCTCACAGCGCCGCCGTCGCTCAGCGGCACCGCGCCCACGAGCACGTGGCGGCCCTGGCCATCGGCCCGGGCGAGGTCGAACTCGTGGCGCATGCTGCGCCCGGCAATGACCGCCTGCAGCATCTGGCGCAGCGTCGCGTGCTCAACGGGCCCGGCCAGGCTGAGCCAATCGGCGCCGAGCAGCTCGGGCACGGCGAGGCCCGTCAGCTCGGCCAGGCGCGGCGTGGCGTAGCTGATCTTGCCCCGCAGGCTGACGATAAAGATGCCCTCCTGCATCGTATGCAGGATGCGCTCGTTAAAGTGCTGCAACGCCTCCAGATCGGCGAGGCGGCGCTGCGTCTCGCGGTACAACTCGGCGTTCTCCACCGCCAGGCCCACCTCGTGGGCCACCGCCTGGAAGAGCTCGACCTCATTGGCCAGCAGCGTGCGCTGCTCGCGGGTAAAGACTGCCAGCAGCCCGCGCGGGCGCTGCTGGCCGCGCAGCGGGGCGCTGATGTAGGATACCAGGCCCTCCGCCAATGCCAGATCGGGCCGGCTGCACACCGCCGGCATGTTCGAGCCCCAGCGGGCGCGGCTGTCGAGCCCCTGCGCTGCATCGCAGCCCAGCGGCGGCTGCGCGGCCCACGCCGCCGACGCCTCGTTCGAGAGCCCCCGGTGCGCGGCCAGGGCCAGCGTGCCGGTGCGTTCATCCAGCAGGTAGAGCAGCCCCGCGCCGGCGCGGAACGACTTGAGCACCGCACCGAGCGCCTGCTCCACGATCACCTGCAGGTCGAGCGAGCGGCCGACCGCCAGGGCGACCTCGTTCAGCACGGCGAGCTCGCCGGCACGGCGCTTCTCGGCTGCAATCAAGCGCAGGCCCTGGATGCCGATGCCGATCTGCTCGCCGGCCGCCACAATCAGGGCGATCTCGTCGGGCTGGAAGGCGTGCACCTGGGCGGCATGCACCGTCAGCATGCCCAGGGTCTCCTCCACCGCGCGCAGCGGCACGGCCACAAAGGCGCCGACCTGCAGTTGCTCGAACAGGGGCAGAGGCAGGCCTGGCTCCTGCGCCACGTCGGGCACGATCCATGGCTCGGCCGCCTCCTGAAAGAGCCGGCTGGCCGTCGCGTTGCGCAGCGCATCGCTCGCCACCAGGGCCACATACTCGGGCCCCACGCCGCGGTGCGCCACCAGGTGCGGCTCGCCCACCTCCTCGCTGCGCACAAAGACAGCGCCGCTGTCGAGGCGCAGCACATCCAGCACCGTCTGCAGCGCCTGGCCCAGCGACTCCTGCCAGGTCGACGAGCGGATCACCGCCGCGGCAATGGCGCCGAGCGTGCCCAGGCGGCGATTGGTCATCTCCAGCGCGTGGCTCGCATGCTGCCCCGCCAGGCGCGCCTCGGCCAGGTTCGCCAGCAGCCCAACTCCGCGCTCGATGTGCCCCACGTCGGCCGCAAACCGCGCCTCATCGCAGACCGGCATGGCCAGCAGGGCCGCCCGCAACGCGCTAGCGTCGACGCGCAGGCGCTGCGCCTGCTGCCGCAGCCAGGCGTCACCGGGCGGCGCCGCAGGCACGCGGCCGTAGACCAGCGTCGCCAGCAATCGCCCGCGCACCACGAGCGGCACGGCAGCCAGTTGCAGATCACAGTGGGGGCAGCGCGTCAAAACGGCCCTGCCGCTCTCGACGAGCGCGCGGCGCCAGCGGCTCGAGGCAAAGCCACACAAGAGATCGGGTTCGCGGCAGGCTCCGTGCTCCAGCAACGCACACACCGCCGGCCCCGGCGCCGTGCGCGTCAGCGGCTGGCCCACCGGCGTCCTGAACGATGCATAGGCGCCGCTGGCCGCCGCGACAGAGTCCTGGAGGCCTTGCAGTTCATCCAGGGTGAGGAGGTCGAGCGGGTGTAGGAGCTCCGACATGCAGGCCCGCCTGTCTCAGTAGACCTGTCGCTGATAGACCTGACAGGTTTCCGAAGACCTGTCGGGTCCATCAGGCTCAGTGTGGCGAGGTCGCAAAGCGCGTGAGCACGCTGCGCAGTAGCCCCACCACCCACGCCTGTTTCTCCACAGGCAGGTCCGCAAAGCAGACCTGACAGGTCTCCACAGACCCATCAGGTGCGTCCGGGGCCAGCGTGGCCGCCATCTGCGCGACACGCACCAGCATGACGCTCGCCTGCTCGCGCACCACCGCCGGACGCATCGTCAGGTAGGCCGCCTGAGCCCACAGATCGGCCGGCAACGGCACATAGTACATCTGCATTTCCGCACCGTCTGGCATGGACGTTCTATCCAGTCCGCTCCACCCGCTGGGGGAGGTTATTCTGACCACTTACAGTATAGCGCCATCAGCCAGCCATGTCAAAGACGGGTATTACAATGTTTACAGACTGGCTGGGCCTTGGCCTGGAGACCTGCCAGGTCTGTAGCTGAGGATTCGTCGCTCCTCGCGTTTGACGTCCTTCACACTCACGAGTATTCTAGAAGAAGACCCGGACTCGCCTGAGCAGCGCCCCGGTTGCCAGACGAATCTGTTCACCCTGTCAACGCCAGTACTCCAGGGTTCCCAGAACCCTGCGCCAGGAAGAGGACCAGGTTTGCACATACCAGCGCGCGTGCACCATCTCTGGGTCACCCTGGGCATTGCTGCGGCAACCGCCCTGCTCGCGGCGTGCGCCCTGCCGCTGCCGGCCGGCGTGGGCCAACAGATAACCGAGCGCGCCACGGTGGCGGCCCCGCCGCAGCCCAGTGCGACCCTGGCGCCCAGCGCCACACCCTCGGCCACCGCCACCGCCTCGCCGCTGCCGTCACCCACGCCCACCCAGCCGCCCACGGCGACGCCCGTGCCCACACCCACCGCCACCCCCACACCGCTCATGCCCACGCCCGACGGCCAGGCGCGCACCGCCACCGTGCCCATCCTCATGTACCACTATGTCTCCGACCCTCCCGCCGGCGCCGACGCCGTGCGCCGCGACCTCAGCGTCTCGCCGCAGCGCTTCGAAGAGCAACTGGCCTACCTCCGCGACGCTGGCTACACCGGCATCACCCTGGCCGACCTGCTGCTGTACCTGACCACCGGCCGCCCCCTGCCCGCCAAACCCGTGGTGCTCACCTTCGACGACGGCTATGCCGACAACTATGCCAACGCCGTGCCGCTCTTGCAGCGCTACGGTTTCACCGGCACCTTCTTCATCATCACCGGCTTTCTCGACCAGGGCGCCGAGGGCTACCTCACCTGGGAGCAGGCCGCCCAAATGCAGGCCGAGGGCATGGACATCCAGGCTCACAGCATGACCCACCCCGACCTGCGCCTCGTCGGCGCCGAACGGCTGCAGCAGGAGGTCCAGGGCGCCAGCGGCGCCATCGAGGCCCACCTCGGCCGGCCGGCGCGCTTCTTCTGCTACCCCTCGGGGCGCTACGACGCCCGCACCCTCGACGCCCTGCGCAACGCCGGCTACTGGGCCGCCGTCACCACCGCCGGCGGCGCCGTCCACGCCACCGGCGGCCTCCTCCAGCTCGCCCGCGTCCGCATCCACGGCAGCAACGACCTCGGCGAGTTCAAGGGGCTGATCGCGTACTATACGGGGGGCTGAGGGAACTGGGGGAACTGAAGGGCGGAGCTCACCCGTCCCAATTACTCCAGTGACCTCAACCCCCAACTCTGTCAGCTCCCTCAGTCCTGCAGGGCTCTGCGTTTCCACAGTCCCTTCGGCTCAATACCTTTCAAAACTCGCAGTGCCTTGCGCATCGCGCCGGCAGCTCGATTCTGATCTACAGCAGAGTATTGACAGAGCGCGGATTTTGGTGTATAATTGTATCAAAGGGTGATATACTGTATCATTTACTGAAACACCTGAAGCATATGAAACCTAACGAATCGACGGTCCGCGCGTTCTCGATCATCGAATACCTGGCGCAACAGGACGATTGGGTGCGGCTCCGAGCGCTGGCCAGGGATCTGGGCCTGCATCCGGCTACCGCCTATCGGTTTCTCTCTTCGCTCAAGGACCTGGGCTATGTGAAGCAGGACCCGGAGGGCACGAGGTATCAGCTCACCCTCAAGCTTGCCTGGATCGCGTCGCGTGCGCTCGAGCGCACACAGTTGCGAGGCGTCGCGCACCCCTGGATGAAGCGGCTCGCCGCCGAGACGAACGAGACGACTCATCTGGGTGTTTTGGATGGCGATAAAGTGGCCTATATCGACAAGGTCGACAGCTCCCAGCCCGTGGAGATGCGTTCCCGCATCGGGGCCCGGGTGCACATCCATGCATCGGCGCTTGGCAAGGCGATAGTCGCTTTCCTTCCCGAGCGGTCGCGCGAGTCCATCATCGAGCATTGGGAGCCGGTCGGCCTGACCACGAACACGATCGGCAACCAGGCTGCGTTTCGCCAGGAGCTTGGCCTCGTGCGATCGCGCGGCTATGCAGTGGACGATGAGGAGAACGAGATAGGCATCCGCTGTATCGGCGCCCCCATTTTCGATCATACCGGGTCGGTAGTGGGCGCGCTGAGCGTTTCGGGCTGGACGATCACCATGACTCCCGAGCGAATCCCCCAGTTGGCCGGCAGCCTGAGGTTCACCTGTGCGGCCGTTTCGCAGGAGTTGGGCTTCAGACCCTAGTTTTGCAGCGATGCTTCGCTGGCTGGCGTTTGGACGGGTTTGATCTCTGATTGCGGCATGGGCATAGGGCGAGGACCAGGCTTCTGGCCCCTGGTGTACACAGAGGTGTGTATGAGCCAATCTGCCAGTGTCTCGGGTGCACGAGCCCCAGCCAGACTCGCCCTGCGACAGCGCGCGCGACGCCTGGCGCGGACCATCTGGAAACACCGTTGGTTCTACGTGCTCCTGGTCCCCTCGCTCACCTACTATCTCATCTTTCGCTACATTCCGATCTACAACGCGCAGATTGCCTTCAAAGAGTTCCGCCCTCTCCTCGGCGTGGAGGGCAGCCCCTGGGTGGGTTTCCAGCATTTCCAGGCTTTCTTCCGCTCCTTCTACTTTAATCAGCTCATCGTCAACACGGTCTTTTTCAGCGTGGCCAAGCTCGTGCTCGGCATGCCGGCTGCCATTATCCTGGCCCTGGCGATCAACGAGTCGCGCTTCCGCACCTTCCGCGCGCTCGTGCAGACGCTCACCTATCTGCCGCATTTTGTCTCGTGGGTCATCATGCTCGGCCTGCTGCTGGCGCTGCTCTCGCCGTCGAGCGGCATGATCAACGAGGCCATCAAGGCGCTGGGGGGCCAGCCCACACCTTTCCTCACCTCCAGAGACTGGTTCCGGCCGGTTGTGGTGCTTTCCGACATCTGGAAAGAGACCGGTTGGAGCACCATCCTGTACCTTGCCGCCCTGCTCGGCATCAACCCCGAGCTGTACGAGGCCGCGGCGGTGGATGGCGCCTCGCGCTGGCGGCGTATCTGGCACATCTCGCTGCCCGGCATCGTGCCGGTCGTCGTCCTGGTGACCCTGCTGCGCCTGGGCAGCATCCTTGATGCTGGGTTCAATCAGATCTTTGTCCTGTATTCGGTGCCGGTGTACAGCGTGGCCGACATCATCGACACCTGGGTCTATCGCAGCGGCGTGCTCGACTTTCAGTTCAGCCTGGCCACGGCCGTGGGCCTGTTCAAGGGGGTCATCGGCCTTATCCTGATCTTGGTGGCGAACCGTGTCGCCAAGCGGTTGGCCCAGCAGACTCTGTTCTAGAGCGAAAAGCTGGAGGTCTGATATGTCGAGGCTATCCAGTCGCAACGAGCGCGGGTTCCAGTTGCTCGTCAACGGGTTTCTCCTGATCGTTTTGCTGGTGATCGTCATTCCGTTGTGGCGCGTCATCATGACCTCGCTGACGCCGCTTGACGTCTACATGCGAGGTGGCGTTCCCTTCTTCCAGTGGCCCTGGGAATGGTCGTGGGGCGCCTATCAGCAGATGTTGACGCACCCCTCATTTCCGCGGGCGACGCTCAACAGCGTGATCATCACCATCTCGGGCACGGCACTCAGCCTCTGCCTGACCGTGCCGCTCTCGTATGCGCTCTCGACGCGCACGTTGCCGGGGCGCAGGGTCATCACTGCGCTCATCCTATTCACCTTCTTGTTCCATGTCGGCCTGATCCCCGTCTATCTGCTGGTCGCCAAGACGCTGGGGTGGACCGACAGCTTTCTTGCCATCATTGTGCCGCCTGCCGTGGGTGTCACCAATACCTTGGTGATGATGCGCTTCTTTGAGGGCATCCCCGAGGAGATCAAAGAGGCGGCGCGTATCGATGGGGCCAATGACATCCAGGTACTGACACGGATCATCCTGCCCCTGTCGAAGCCCATCCTGCTCACCATCGGGTTGTTCTATGCCGTCCACTACTGGAACGAGTTCTTTACGCCCATGCTCTACCTCAACGATCAGAACCTGCTCCCGTTGCCGGTGCTCCTGAGGAACATCCTGATCGGTGCCAACCTGAGCGAGTACGTCGAGTACGACCTGTCGCGCGTCGCGTCGATCGAGTCGCTCAAGGCTGCCGCCGTGCTGCTGACCATGCTGCCGATGGTAGCAGTCTACCCGTGGATCCAGCGCCATTTCACCAAGGGGACGCTGCTCGGCGGCGTCAAGGAGTGACCCAGGCCTGGCCGGAGGCGGGGCCAGGGTGCCTTGACGGTCGCGCCTCGGAATCTGTGTACGGTCGGCGATGTGGTTCCCGGCGCTCGGCTGCCGGCTTTTCAGAGGAGGTGTGCCACGGGGAACGAGCCAAAGACGAGTACCCAGCAGGAGGTTTCCGACCGAAAGTGCTCACATCAAGGAGGAGACTCATGAGAGCGAAATCCAGCGTCTTCTTCAGGGTCTGGCCGGTGGTGCTCGTGTTGGCGCTGATCGCCACAGCGTGCGCGCCGGCAGCCGCGCCAACCGCTGCACCGGCGCCGACCCAGGCCAGTGCCGGGTCGCCGACTCAGCCTCCGGCCCCGACCCCCGTGCCGCCGACCGCCGTGCCGGCCAAGCCGGTCGACATCGAGTTGTGGGCGATACCGACCTCCAGCCAGGCTCCGGCGCCGCCCGACGATTGGGTCGGCTTCAAGGTCATCCGCGAAAAGCTCAATATCAACCTCAAGTACGTACCCATCCCGCAGGGCGCCGACGGCGAGACCAAGGTCAATGCTGCAGCAGCGGCGAACGCGCTGCCCGACCTGTTCCAGGCCTACAGCACGACCCTCGAGCGCAACAAGCTGCTCGACCTCCACAAGCAGGGTCTGATCGCGCCTGTCGACGACCTGATCAAGCTGATGCCGACCCGCGTCAAAACGCACTACAGCGACCCTACGGCTACCTCCCTGGTCATCTTTGACGGCAAGCAGATGGGGTTCGTCGAAGTGCCCAACCTGCCCCGGCGCGAAGGGCTGGTCATCCGCAAGGACTGGGTGGACAAGCTCGGGCTCAAGATGCCTACGACCATCGACGAGCTGTTCACCGTCGCCAAGGCCTTCACCGAGCAGGACCCCGACGGCAACGGCCAGAACGATACCTATGGCCTCGGTGGCTTCTTTGACGGCTCGTGGGGCGCCGGCGCCCGCTTCGCCTTCTTCTTTGGCGCCTATGGCCTGCCCGACATCTGGAATTGGGACCTGAACAACTTTGGCCTGAGCGTGCGCAGCTCCGACTACTACAAGGCGCTCGCCGAGTTCCGCCGTTGGAACGAGGCCAAGGTGATCGACCCCGACTGGGCCACCATCAACCGCGACGAGTTCCGCATCCGCTGGCCCCAGGGCAGGTACGGCATCATGTGGGAGGACTTTGCGGCCCTCTCCATGGCGGCCAACTATCCCAAGTTCGACAAGAACTTTCCTGAAGGCGAATGGGTCCCCCTGCCGGCCCCTAAGGGACCGGACGGCAAGGCCTTCTACGGCGCCTACGGTTCCATCGGCAACATCTTTGCCGTCTCCAAGAAGGCGGCTGACGCCGGCAAGGGCCCCGCGATTGCCGCGCTGCTCGAATGGATGGCCACGCCCGAGGGCTACTACCTGTGTGGCTTTGGTCAGGAAGGGATCAACTACACCCTCGACAGCGACGGCGTCGTGACCACTGCCGGCTTGCCCGACGCCACCAAGGCTTGGACCCACGAATCGATGGCGCGCTATACCCAGATGCGCAACCAACTGGTCTTCGTCAACGACCCGAAGGAAGTGGCGGCGCGCTATCCGGCACACAAGTCCATCAATGGCCGCACCATCGTGCCCATGTCGTTCTACAACTTTTTCTCGACCCAGCCCTGGGTCAACTCGCGGCCGCAGCAGTTGATCCTCAAGGCGTCGAACCATGCAGACCTGCAGCGCTTCTACAACGAGAACATCCAGGGCTTTGCGCTGGGCACCAGGCCCCTGAACGAGCAGACCTGGGCCGAGTTCCTGGGCACGCTCGACAGCAGCCTCAACGCCAAAAAGTGGGAGGAAGACACCAGGGTCATCCTGAAGGATGCAGGCATCGTGAAATAGGGTGCGGCTCTCGCAACGATGATCGATCCATGAGGCGCCGGGCGATGAGCTCATCGCCCGGCGCCCAGACTGTCGGACAAAGGTGCATCGCTGTGCCGGGGAATGACGTTCCAGCCATCGATCTCAAGATCGCCTACATCGGCGGCGGCAGCCGCGAGTGGGCGCGCAAGCTGATGATCGACCTCGCCCTGTGCCGAGAGCTGACCGGCCAGGTGGCGCTCTATGATATCGACGTCGAGGCGGCGCGCCGCAACGAGCAGCTCGGCAACTGGCTGCAAGGCCAGGCGGGCGTGGTCGCGCGCTGGCGCTATGTGGCCGTGCCCACCCTGCGCGAGGCGCTCGCAGGTACCGATTTCGTGGTGCTCTCGATCCAACCGGGCACGTTGGAGTGTATGGCCGAAGAGATTGCCATCGCCGAGCGCCACGGCATGTTCTTCCCCGTCGGTGACACGGCCGGCGCGCCGGGGCTGATGCGCGGCCTGCGCTCGGCCATCATCTATGCCGAGTTTGCCCGCAGCATCGCCCAGGTCTGCCCCAGGGCCTGGGTGATCAACTATACCAACCCGATGGCGATTTGCACGCGCACGCTGACCCGCGTCGAGCCACGCCTCAAGGTCTTTGGGTGTTGCCATGAGGTGTTCAGCACGCAGCGCATGCTCGCCTCGCTCGCCGGCTGCTGCCTCGGCCTTGACGCGACGCCGGCCCGCCACGAGATCGAGGTCAACGTCTCGGGCATAAACCACTTTACGCTCATCGATCGCGCCCGCTACCGCGATGCCGACCTGTTGGCCTTGCTACGCCGGCACATCGCCGCGCCGGGGGTGATGCGGCCCTACACTCGCGAAGAGGTCGAGGGCTGGCACGACTGGTTCCACTGCGTGCACCAGGTCAAGTTCGCCCTCTTCCAGCACTGGGGCGTGCTGCCCGCCGCCGGCGACCGCCACCTGGTCGAGTTCCTGCCCGGCTTTGTGCGCTCTCCCGAAGAGCTGTTCCGCTGGGGCATCATCCGCACCCCGGTCTCGTATCGCCTCGAGCGCTGGCGCCATGCCCCGCAGCAGACCTGTGAGCTCATGGCGGGCCGCCGGCCGCTCCGGCTCGATGCCTCGGGCGAAGAGGGCGTGACGCTGCTGCTGGCCCTGCTCGGCCTGGGCGACCGGGTGACCAACGTGAACCTGGAGAACCAGGGCCAGGTTGCCAACCTGCCGCGGCACGCGATTGTCGAGACCAACGCCCGCTTCAGCCACGACGAGGTGCGGCCGCTCGCGGCGGGTGCCCTGCCGCCGGCCCTGGAGTCGCTCGTGGCCCGCCACGTGGCCAACCAGGAGATGATCGTCGCCGCGGCACTGACCGGTGACAAGGAGCTCGCCTTCCAGGCAGTGTTCAACGACCCGGCCAACCGTCTGCCGGTCGACGAGAGCTGGCAGATGTTCAACGAGATGCTGCAGGCCGGCCGGCAGTTCCTGCCTGGTTGGGATATTGCCTGACAAGAGCATGACCGGCGATCACAACGTGGGAGCGCTAACCCATGCCCAGCCATACACTGCAGGAGACTGCAACAACCTGGTCGGTACGCATGGCCGATGCGGTCCTGAAGCGCAACGTGCCCTTCCGCTGGCACTACGAGCACGGCCTGATGCTCCTCGCCCTCCTGCGGGTATGGCAGGCCAGCGGCCAGGCCCGCTACCTGGACCATGTCCGCAGCGTGATCGATCCCTTTATCGACGCCGGCGGCCATATTGCGACCTATGCCGTCGCGGAATACAACCTCGACCAGATCAACCCCGGCCGGGTGCTCCTGTTTCTGCATCGCCTCGGCAGCGACGAGCGCTACCGGTGGGCCATTGCGCTGCTGCGCCGGCAGTTGCGTGAGCAGCCGCGCACCTCCGAGGGTGGCTTTTGGCACAAAAAGATCTACCCCCACCAGATGTGGCTCGACGGCATCTACATGGCCTCGCCCTTCTATGCCGAGTTCGCCCGGGCCTTTGGCGAGCCGGCCGCGTTCGACGATGTGGCCCGCCAGATCGCCCTCATCGAGCAGCACACGCGCGACGCCCGCACCGGCCTGCTCTATCACGGGTGGGATGAAAGCCGGCAGCAGCGCTGGGCGAACCCAAAGACGGGCTGCTCGCCGCACTTTTGGGGGCGCGCCATGGGTTGGTACGCCATGGCGCTGGTCGACGTGCTGGACGACTTCCCCGCCGGCCATGCGGCGCGCTGCACCATCGTGGCCATCCTCCAGCGGCTGGCCGCAGCCGTGGCCGCCGTGCAAGACGCGGCCAGCGGCCTGTGGTTCCAGGTGCTCGACCAGGGCCGCCGCCCGGGCAACTACCTGGAGGCGTCGGCCTCGTGTATGTTCGTCTACGCGCTGGCCAAAGGGGTGCACCACGGCTGCCTGCCCGGCGGCTACCTCGATACGGCAAGGCGGGGCTACCAGGGGATATTGGCCCACCTGATCGGCGTCGACGACCAGGGGGCGGTGAGCCTCAAAGACACCTGCGGCGTGGCCGGTCTCGGCGGCGACCCCTATCGCGACGGCTCGTACGAGTACTATGTCGGCGAGAAGAGGGCGACTGACGACTACAAAGGCGTGGGGCCATTCATCATGGCCGGCCTGGAGATGGCACAGTGATGGCACAGCGCTCTCCGGCCTTCTTTGATGTGCACGACTATGGCGCGCGCGGCGACGGCCGGGCGCTCGACACGCCCGCGCTGCAGGCCGCCATCGATGCCTGCAGCCGCGCCGGCGGGGGCACGGTCTACGTCGCCGCCGGCCGCTACATCACTGGGTCGCTCGTGCTCCACAGCGACATCGTCTTGCACATCGCTGCCGGCGCCGCGCTCGTCGGCAGCGAGGATGAGGCCGATTATCCCCTGATCCGCACACGCTGGGAGGGCATCGAGTGCGAGGGGCACGCGCCACTCATCGGCGGCAGTGGGCTGCGCAACGTGGCGGTGAGCGGGCGCGGCACCATCGACGGCAGGGGTGCCGGCTGGTGGCAGCGGGCGCGAGAAGGCCGGCTCCGCTATCCGCGCCCGCGCCTGGTCTCTTTTGACCGTTGTACCAACCTGTTGATCGAGGGCCTCATGCTGGTCGACTCGCCCAGTTGGACGATCCACCCGCTCCGCTGCGAGAACGTCACCGTCGACAAGGTGACCATTGTCAACCCGGCCGACTCGCCCAACACCGACGGCATCAACCCCGACTCCTGCCGCCAGGTGCGCATCGCCAACTGCCACATCGACGTCGGCGATGACTGCATCGCCATCAAGTCGGGCGTCGAAACGGCCGGTCGCGCCGCCCTGGCGCCCTGCGAAGCCGTCACCATCGCCAATTGCACCATGCTGCATGGCCACGGCGGCGTGGTGATCGGCAGCGAGATGAGCGGCTCGGTGCGCCGCGTCGTCATTGCCAACTGCGTGTTCATCGGCACCGACCGCGGCCTGCGGCTCAAATCGCGGCGCGGGCGCGGCGGCGTCGTCGAAGACGTCCGCGCAGTCAATATCGTCATGCACGACGTGCTGTGCCCGTTTACGATGAACCTCTACTATCACATCGGCATGAAGGGCAACAAAGACATTGCCGACCGGTGGCCGCACCCGGTCACCGAGGGCACGCCGCGCATCCGCCGCATCCACTTCGGCCACATCACGGCGCGCGGCGTGCGCTACGCTGCCGCCTACCTCGACGGCCTGCCCGAGATGCCGCTCGAAGACATATCTTTCAGCGACATAGCCATCTCCATGGCCGGCGACGGCCCGGCCGGCCCGCCCGAGATGGCCGACGGCGTCGAGCCTATGCAGCGCGCCGGCCTGTTCATCCGCTGCGCATCTGGCCTGCGGCTGCACAACGTCGAGGTCAGCGGCCATGTGGGGCCGGCGCTCTCGGTCGCCGCATCGGCAGACGTCGACATTGCCGGCAGCGGCACAGCAACGCCGGCCCCCGGCGCCCCGGTCGTGCAGTTGCAGAACGTCCGCGGTGCCCTGGTGCGCGGCTGCCGCGCCAGGCCCGGCACAGAGGTCTTTCTGCAGGTCGCAGGAGCCGACAGCCACGATATCGCCCTCTGCGGCAATCACCTGGGGCGCGCCGCGCAGGCGGTGGCTTTGGCCGGCGGGACCCCGAGCGACGCCGTGACGAGCGACAGCGTATCCTGAGATCACGGAGCGGAGGTCGCTTCGTCGGCGGCCGCTCCTCTGCAGTGACCGGCACGGTTTCTGGGGCTGCACATACTGCAGCGCGCATGGGTAGCAGGCCCGGGGTTTTGCAGCATCTACACCGAAAGGGAGGATTGCCATGTCGTACTTTGAGCGCATCTCTGGCGACAGGGGGCTGAATCCACTGCCGGCGAGCCCATTCCGGCTGCTCGACCTGGGCTACCTCGTCCTTGGCGACGGCGAACGCTTCGAGGCCGCCACCGGCGAGCGCGAGGTCCTCGCCGTCGTGCTCGGCGGCCGGGGCACCTTCGCCGTCGCCGGCCACACCTTCGCCAACGTTGGCGGGCGCCCGAACGTCTTCTCGGGCAAGCCACACTCGGTGTATCTGCCCTGCCGTTCGAGCTATGCCATCACCGCCCAGGGAGCGCTGCAGGTTGCGCTCGTCAGCGCGCCCAGCAGCCTGCAGACCGCGCCCTACGCCATCGCGCCCGAGCGCGTGGCTGCGGGCACGTGGGGGGCTGCCAATTTCAGCCGCAGCTACCACCAGATTCTCACCCTGGCCAGCCAGCCCGACCTGCCCGCCGCGCGTCTGATCGTCGGCGAAACCTACACCCCCTCGGGCAACTGGAGCACCTTTCCGCCGCACCGCCACGAACGCGATGACCTGCCGCGCGAGGCCTATCACGAAGAGCTGTACTTCTTCAAGGTCAGCCCCGCCGACGGGTTTGGCATCGCGCGCTACTACGACGACGAGCTCGATACCGGCTTTATCGTCCGCGACGACACCGTCCTGATGGCGCCGCACGGCTACCACACCGTCGTCAGCGCGCCGGGCTACACCACCTACTACCTGTGGGCGCTTGCCGGCAACCAGCGCATCCAGGCGACTGTGGAGGATGCGGCGCTGGCCTGGGTCTCGCGCACTGTGCCCATGCTCAAGGCGCTGGGGCACTGAGGGGAGCCACATGATACTCGATAGCTTTTGCCTCGACGGCAAGGTTGCGCTCGTCACCGGGGCGACGCGGGGGCTGGGCCAGGGCTGCGCGCTTGCCCTGGCCCAAGCCGGGGCCGATATCGCCGGCCTGCACAACTCGCCCATTGCCGAAACCGCCCAGGCCGTCGATGACCTGGGGCGCCGTTTCCTGCCGGTCCACTGCGACCTGCGTACTGCCCCGGTCGAGCAGTTGCGCGCCATCGTCAGCGACGTCGTGGCGCAGTTGGGGCGGCTCGACATCTTGGTCAACAACGCCGGCATCATCCGCCGCACGCCCGCTGTCGATTTCGGCGAACAGGATTGGGACGACGTGCTGCACGTCGACCTGCGCGCCCTGTTCTTTCTCTCGCAGGCGGCGGCCAGGGCGATGATGCGGCAGGGCGGCGGCAAGATCATCAACATCGCCTCGGTGCTGTCGTTCCAGGGCGGCGTCTTGGTGCCCGCGTACACGGCGGCCAAGAGCGGTGTGGCGGGCCTCACCCGTGCCCTGGCCAACGAATGGGCCGGGCACAACATCAACGTCAACGCCATCGCGCCTGGCTACATGGTCACCGACAACACGGCGCCCATCCGCGCCGATGCCGCCCGCAATCGCGCGATACTGGAACGCATCCCCGCCGGCCGCTGGGGCACGCCCGGTGACTTGCAGGGCGTCGTCGTCTTCCTGGCCTCCGCCGCGTCGGACTATATGCACGGTGCCATAGTCCCGGTGGATGGCGGCTGGCTCGCCAGGTGACATGAGGAGGGGTCTATGCCACGCTTCTCGCGCCTTGCAGTGCTGAACGCGATTGTCGAAACCGGGCTCGTCCCCGTCTTCTATCACGCCCGGGTCGACGTCGCCAGCCGCATCGCCCAGGCGCTCAGCGCCGGTGGCGTCCGCGCCATCGAATTCACGAATCGTGGCGACTCGGCCCCCTGGGTGTTCAAAGAGCTCTGCGAGTACCTTGCCCAAGCCGACCCCGGTGCTATCCTGGGCGCCGGCACGGTCATCGACGCGCCGACCGCCGCGCTGTATATCGCCGCGGGCGCCCACTTTGTCGTCGGCCCAGTCTTCAACCCCGAGGTGGCGCGCCTGTGCAACCGGCGCAAGATCGCCTACATCCCGGGCTGCGGCTCGGCCTCCGAGATTTCGGCAGCTGAAGAGCTGGGCGTGGAGATTGTCAAGATATTCCCGGCCGACGCCGTCGGCGGGCCCGCCTTTGTACAGGCGCTGCTCGGCCCCTCGCCATGGACGCGAGTCATGCCCACCGGCGGCGTCGAGACCAGCAGGGAAAGCATCTCGGCCTGGTTCAGAGCGGGCATTGCCGCCGCTGGCATCGGCTCGAGCCTGGTCAGGAAAGAGTGGCTCGCCGCCGGCGACTATGCGGCCATCGCCGCTCTGACCGCTCAGGTGCTCGCGTGGATCCGCGAAGCACGCGGCAACTAGGAGCGCCCAACAAGAACAGCAGAGCGGCTCCCACGCCGCCGGACCGCCCGAGGAGTTGGACCATGGCAGACGTCGTCACCTACCGCCAGATCAAGCCGGCAGAACGCTGTCGCTACGACGCCGTGTCGCTCGGCGAGGTCATGCTGCGCCTCGACCCGCTCGATGTGCCCACGGCGCGCGCTCGCCTGATGCGCGTCTTCCAGGGCGGCGGCGAGACCAACGTCGCCTGCGGCCTGGCCTACGCCTTCGGCCTGCGCGCGGCGGTCATCACCGCGCTCGTCGATGACGACATTGGCCGCAGCATCCGCGACCAACTGCGCGAGGCCGGCGTCGACACCAGCAAGATTATCTGGTTCAACACTCGCAACGACGGCTCGCGCTTCTCTACCGACCAAAAAGGCACCCTCATGAACGGCGTCAACTTTACCTTCCGTGGCCGGGGCGTCCTCCCCTCCGACACCCTGTACTACCGCGCCCACACCCCCATCCGCGAGCTGCGCCCCGGCGACGTCGACTGGGAGGCGCTCTTTGCCCGCGAAGGCGTCCGCGCCTTCAACACCGGCGGCATCTATGCTCTCATCTCCCCTGCTGCGCCCGACCTCGCCCTCCAGGCCATGGAGCGCGCCAACGCCCACGGCACCTTTGTCGCCGCCGACCTCAACTACCGCGCCAAAGTGGAGCCCAACAAGCCCCGCGCCCACGAGATCAATCGCCGCCTCGCCCCGCACCTCGGCTTCCTCGTTGGCAACGACGGCGACCTGCACGACGCCCTCGGCTACGACATCGGCGTCGCCCCCGATGCCCCCTACGAAGAATGGCTCCCCGCCTACCGCGAGCTGGTGCGCGCCGTCGCCCGCGACTATCCCAACCTCAGCCTCATCGGCACCCAGTGGCGCGGCGCCACCAACGCCGACCTGGTGAGCTGGGGCGCCGTCCTCTACGATACCGCAGCCGGCGAGCTCTACCAGGCGCCCCTGCGCCGCGACGTGCCCATCGCCGACCGCACCGGCGGCGGCGACTCCTTCGCCTCCGGCGTCCTCGCCGCACTGCTCAAGGGCCACGACCTGGCTACCGCCGTCCAGTGGGGCGCCGCCCACGGCATTCTCGTCCAAGAGACCCCCGGCGACACCACCATGGCCGACGAGCGGCTCGTCCTCGCCGAGGTCAGGCGCGCCCAGGCCAGCGCCGGCGTCAGGGCCATCCGCTGAGTCGAGCGTTTTGATCGCAACCGCGCCGCCTACCGCGCCGGGCAGTATAACGAAACCCAGCTCCGCCGCGAGTTCCTCGACCCTCTCTTCGAGGCCCTCGGCTGGGACGTCACGAATACGCAGGGCCACGCCGAAGCCTACAAAGAGGTCGTCCACGAAGATGCCATCAAGATCGACGGTGCCACCAAGGCGCCCGACTATTGCTTCCGCATCGGCGGCGCCATCGCCCGCGTGATGTTCTGTACCTACCAGGACTATCTCCAGCGCTGGGACGACATCGCCGCCATCTTTTCCCGCGACGCCGTCTGGCGTGGCTCGTTCGACCGCTATGCCGACTCGGCCCGCGCCAAGCGCGGCACCGCGGAGGTCGACGCCGCCTTCCTCAAGGAGATCGAATCCTGGCGCGAGCTCCTGGTCCGCAACCTCGCCCTGTGCCAGGCCCCCGGCGGCGAGTGGCGCCTCACCACCGCCCTCGGCGCCAACATCAAATGCGGCAACTCGCTCATCGGGCCCGACTTTTCCGGCGGCTCCCAGCTCAGCCTGTTCGACGAAGAAACGCAATACCGAAATCCCAAGATCGTGTACCCCGATCTCTGCTCGGCACCGCGTTTCGGGCTCAACGAAGACGGCATGTACCCCAACAACACCGTCTTCTGCAACCCGTAGCTTAGCCCCTTGTGGGCGTCGCCCGCAGGCGAACTCCGCGCCATGGCGGGGCAGTACGGGCACAAGGCCTTAGAACATCGGTCAAGCATTCGTATAGACGACGCAGCCTAGCCCCAATACAGTTCGAATAAGCCGGGCGACTGCAAGTCGCGCCTAGAGGGCCTGCGGGCCGGGCGTCGGCCTGCGCCGACGCGGCCGTGGCGACCAGCCCACGCAGGTGGGCGCCGGGCGCCGCAGCGCCCCCTTGGCCGCCAACGGGGGCTCCCAGGCGCGATTTCCAATCGCCGGCTCCGTCGAGACGGGCGAGGCGCTGTTATTTGATAGTACTTACGCGGTCGTGCA